>CALRWM010000099.1:0-18903 GCA_943371875.1 Prosthecobacter debontii
CTTCAGACGCGGCAAATAACCGAGCTGCACCGCCTGCTGCGTGAGGGAGTACACACCCGTGATCATCGCCTGCGAGGCGATGATCGTCGCCGCCGTGGCCAGGATGATCATCGGCACCAGCAGCGGCTGCGGCACCAGTTTGAAGAAGGGATGCTCCAGCGCCGCCGGATCGCTGATCACCAGCGCACCCTGGCCGAGGTAGTTCAGGATGAGCGAAGGATATACCAGGATGAACCACGCACGCTTCAGCGGCTTCGCGCCGAAGTGGCCGATGTCCGCATACAGCGCCTCACACCCCGTCACCGCCAGCAGCACCATGCCCATGATGACGATCCCATGATACCCATGATGCATCAGGTAATAAATCCCCCAGTGCGGAGACAGCGCCACCATGACCTCCGGATGCTCAATGAAACGATAGAATCCCAGTGACGCCAGTGCCGTGAACCACAGGATCATGATCGGACCAAACGCTACGCCAATCCGTGCCGTGCCGTGCTTCTGCACCATGAACAAGCCAAAGATGATCGCCACGGAGATGTACACGATCACGTGCTGGGGCAGGGTGGAGCTGATCTGCTTCATCCCTTCCACCGCAGAAAGCACCGAGATGGCCGGGGTGATCATGCCATCGCCATACAGCAGCGCCGCGCCAAACAGCACCACCAGCACCACAAAGGCGCTGGACTTGGGGCTCAGGGCCTCCTTTTTGGAGCGCAGCAGGGACAGCAGCGCAAACATCCCGCCCTCGCCCTGCGCCGTCGCCTGGCTCAGCAGCCCGAGGTATTTGATCGAAACCATCAGCGTGAGCGACCAAACCATCAGCGAGATCGGCCCGTAGATCATGTCCACTCCATCCCGGCCTGGCACGTAACCCGCATGGGTCAGGCACTCACGCAGCGCGTATAGCGGACTCGTACCGATGTCCCCGAATACCACACCCAAGGCAACTAGGGCCAGGGTCCAACTGTTTGAGTTTTTGTGTTCTGACATGAGGAATCTTCAGGACAATCCCGAAGCCCTGTTTGAATCAGGGACCAATGCTGTTAGCCAGTGTGATCAAAGATGCAAGAGACAGTTCGGCGCACAGGACTGTGTGTATGAACAGCTGCATGCACAAGGTAATCACGAGCTTCAGCTCGTTCCGGGCGCACGGCGCGAAGCCCTGCCATTCACTCATGGCGCTCCCAGCTTCGCGATCTCCTCCTTCTTCAGCGCCCGGTCAAACACCGCGATCTCATCCAGCCGCCCCTCCCAGTTCGAGTCATTGTCGCTCCGCCCGCCGAAGAAACACTCATGCGGAGCTTTGACCTCCTCAATCGCCCTCTCCGTCTCAAACTCCAGCGCGCCATTGAGGTAGCCACGCACTTGGTTCTCGTTGCGCACCAGCACCACATGCTGCCACTGCCAGCGCGGGATCTCGGTCTTGCCTGCCACGAGGCTCTTGTCGTTCGTGCCGCTGAAGAAAATCAGCTTGCCCGTATGGCCACTCTTGCCGCCGATGCCGAGGTGATCTCCCATCACGCTGAGCCCATGATCCTGCCCCCGGGAAAAAAGCCAGCCGCTGGTATCTCTCCCGTCATTCGGCATGCCATTCCAAAACCACAAAGAGACAGAGTACTGGCTCCCCAGCCCAGCGAGGCGTGAGCGAATGCGTGCGCCGACCAGATGCGGTGCGCGGTTCACCTCACCGGCGCAAAAACTCGCGGACTTGGGCCCTTCAAGGTAGTAGGCCACATCACGCTCATACACCGCATCATGCGCATGAGCACTCGCATCCGCCGCCACTGGACCCGTGAACTCGTTCAGCCTCCAGTAAGCCGCTGGTTTCATCGCCAGCACCGCCTTGGCCGCTGCGCCATCGCTCAGCTTCCATTCGGCGCGCGGTTGGTCAGCCACGCGTTCCAGCGCCGCGATGGCTGCTCCCGCGATCTTCGGCTCCGCATTCACTTCCAGTCCGGCGGAGCGCGCCGCCCAGGTGTTGTATCCGCCCCACGCATGCATCTCCGGCGGCGGGATGTAGCCATCGCCACCATTCGCCAGTTCGATCACCATCGTGTGGGGCAGGGGACTCGCTGCTTTGATCTTCAATCCCGTGATGGCATACGTTTCATTCGGCGTCGTCGCGATGCCGATGTCCCCAAGCCGCAGCCCCTGCACCACGATCTCCGTCTGCTGCCGCTCATTCAATAGGATCTGCTCCCGCGCATACACTTCCGTCGGTGTCTTCGCCAGCCGGTCGCCCACCTCCGTCATCACACGCTGCGCCCATTCCAGGCGCTGCTTGTCCGGCGTGCGGTACTTCAAAGTCATGCGAGTCTCCGTCATCGCCACCGTGGCCTTGTCGTCATACTTGATCCCCGCATACGCCTTCATCGCGATGTCCAGCAGGCCGTTCGCGTACTCATCCATGGTCGGCTTCGGCCGGTCCTTCTCCGGTATCGTGTAATCCGTGCGATAGATGTCCCCGCTGCAGCCATGCGACATCATGCCCACCATCTTCCCCTGCGGGTCGATGCGCTTTTGCAGCCCATCCGCAAACAGGCCGAAGTAGTCCGCGCCGATGTCCTTGTCGCCAAAGTAGTGCATCGAAAAATTCGCCAGCACCGCCAGCGGTTTGCCGTCCTTCGTTTGAATCGAGATCAGAGAAAGGTCCGGATCTTCCGGGCCGGACTCACCCGTCACATCATCCCAGTTGCGCCCTGCATGCATGTTGGCCCGCACCGACTTGTTGCCAAAAGGATCTTCCACCACGCGGTCTGGCCGGCGAATCCACTGCCGCAGCGCGGTGAACTCCGCCGCATTCGCTTTGGCAAAACCAATGCGCGCAGGCACCATCGCCGCCTGCGCCGCTGCGATGGCCTCCACGAGTTTCTCCTTCAAAAACGGCACATAGTTCGGATCCGGATCCGTGCCCAGACATCCCATGGAAGCCGGGGCGGAATGCGCATGCGTGGCGGAAATCAGCATGCGATCCGCCGGAATGCCCGTCTTCGCCGCCGCCATCTTCTTCGCATCATCCAGCACCTCGCGGCTCATCATGCAGCTGTCCGCCACCACGAGCGCGATCTCCGTCTTGCCATCCGTCGCCACGATGGCACGCGCATGCACACGACTGGTGATCTTGTCCACATAGCGGCTCAGCATCCCCCCATTCACCAGCACCGGCAGCTTCGGCGGTGTGATGTCGATGACAGCAGCCCCCGCTTTGAACTCAGCGTGGAGCGAGGTTGCAAGCAGCAGAACGGACAGCGGGAAGAGGAAGCGCATCATGGTGCGTGACAATACGGCGCTGGGTACGGTGCTTATTATGCCCAATTCGTCGCCTTTTGTGACCTCCCATCTTCAGCTCCTTGTGAAGAACCACCAGGATGCAGCAAACCCCGCGCGGCGTGGTCCGCACTCTCCGAGTGCGGTCTGGAACTCAGCACCGCCACTCCACCACCCCATCACTTCGTCATCTTCAAAAACGCCGCCGCATACCTCTTCCCCAGCTCACGATACGCCGCCGAATCAAAGTGCACCTTGTCCCCCTTGTGGTGCAGTCCTTCCGCCGTCACAAAAGCCGTGTGCGGCATCTCCTTTGGCAGATCCCGGTGCGCCTTGTCCACCAGCACCTTCTCAGGCGACCACGGCGCCTCGTCAAACACGCCCATCTGTCCCGCGATGAACGGCACCTCCGGCGCTTTCACCAGCTCACGCAGGCGTTTCACCAAATCACTCAGCTTCGCCGCATACGTCTCCGCCAGCTCCGGCAGTGAATCGCTCTCGCCTTGATGCCAGAGAATGCCTTTCAGCGTCCCCGCAGGCAGCGCCAGCTCCACACGCTTCACCATGTCATCCCACGGGTGGCTCTTCGTCGCAGGATAAAACACCCCCGGCTTCCATGTGTCGATCGGCGATCCCCCCACCGCGCAGGGAATCAAACCAATCGTCACCCCGGGATTCGCCTCGGCGATGATCTGGCCAAACGTCTTGCCCAAGCCCACACCCGCAGCCGCCTTGTCAAAGTGCATCGGGTCCACCGCCGGCACCCACTTGCCCTCTTTGCTCAGCATCAGCACCCGCGGATTCACCGCCACATCCTGCGCCTCCACCACCCCACGCCCCGCCATGTTAGACTGCCCCACCAGCAGAAAAAGATGAAACTTATCCTTCGCGGGCAGGGGAGCATCTTCAGCAGCAGCGAAGACAGTGACAAAGAGAGTCAGCAGGCAGATGAGTGGACGGATCATGGTCGGAAGAGTGAGAAGGGGAACGCTCACCCGAATCTCTTTTTGCAGTGTTTTGCGCCACCCTCTTTCTATTCCGACTGCGCCTCGCTTATTAGAGTGACGGATTCACAGGAAGAATCCGCCATTTCGCAGGTCAATCCTCATACGCTCCCGGCAGGGAGCAGAGAAATTAGCCGGTGGTGAAGCGGAACCACGCAGTGGTGCAGCGAGAACCACCGGACCCTGCCAGGTATACATGCCAGCTCAGAGCCGCATGCCGGAGGTATGCGAGAAGCGTTCAGCCACCCACTGCACACGAGGAGTCTGCGCATGCCTCTCGCATACCTTCGGCATGCCTCCTTGATCTTGGATGCTTGTTTCGCGCTATCCGGTGGTTTTCGTTCGCCAAGCCTCACTCCACCACCGGCTAATTTCCGTCCTCCCTCCGGGAGCGGATTCAGAACGTCCTCCCATTGCGACGCTGCATCGGCAAGCTCATGGTTCGAGCTATCAACCATCAACTCCCAACCATCAACTTTTCGCGTGGGTTGGACCCCTCACTTCAGCGTCTTCCGCAGCCACTCAATCATCTGCTTCTGATAATCCGAGCCCAGCTTCTCCCACCCGCCCATGCCATGGCTGCCCCCGGGCACCACGATCGTCTCACAGCGGTTCCCCGCCGCCTTCGTCTTCGCCTCAAAATTCACACTCTGTGAAAGCGGCACCGTCTCATCCTTGTCGCCATGGATTTGCAAAAACGGCGGCAGCCCGCCCTGAATGTGATTGATCGGCGAGATCTCAGTCAGCCTCTTCTTCGACTCATCATTCAGCTCCTCCATGCCAATGAGTCCGCCCAGGCCGCCCAGCGCCTTGCGCCGCTCCGCCTGCACCACCAGATCATGCGGCGCATAAAACGGCACCACCGCCGCCACCCGCGTGTCACCCTTGCCCGTGACCCCGGCCCATGAAACGAGATGTCCACCCGCCGATTCACCAATCAGCGCGATGCGGTTCACATCCACCTTGTACTCCGCCGCATGCGCCTTCACCCACTTGATCGCGCTGGCCACATCATCCGCACACGCCGGCCACGCATGCTGCGGCGCGAGGCGGTAGTTGATCGTGAACCACGTGAAGCCCGCTTTCGACAGCGGCTCAAACAGCGGCTTGATGAACGAATGCTTGTCACCCTTCGTGAAGCCCCCGCCATGCACCAGAATACACGTCGCAAACGGCCCCTCTCCCTCCGGCACATACGCATCCAGCGTCAGCGACACATCTCCCGCCTTCGCAAACTCAATGTCCTGCTTCAGCCCCGGCATCGTGAAAGTGTCGGCGGCAGGGAGAGCGGTGGTCAGGATCAGGGCAAACAACAGGGCGGATTTCATGGTGCGTAACTAACGCCACTTGCAGCAGCGATTATCGTCAATTCATCCAACTTCCCGATGCCGCAGCTTTGCGAAAGAAACCCACTGTGTTGCTGTCCGGCAGGCGTATGCTCTAATGAAATATGAAACAACAGCGTGTCGTGATTCTCGGAGGTGGGTTTGCCGGTCTGGCCTGTGCCAAAGGATTCCCTGAAGAACGCTTCGCCGTCACACTCGTGGACCGCTGGAATCATCATCTCTTCCAGCCGCTGCTCTATCAGGTGGCCACCGGTGGCCTCGCCATGACCGACATCGCGCAGCCGCTCCGCTCCATTCTCTCCGATTATAAAAACGTCACCACCTTGATGGACGAGGTGAGCCGCATTGATCTCGATGCCAAGCAGGTCCACCTCAAGGATCAGGTGCTCGATTACGACTACCTCGTCATCGCCCTCGGAGCCAAGACCGGCTACTTCGGCCATGATGAATGGGCCGCGCACACGCTCGGCCTCAAGAGCCTGGATGATGCCATGAAAATCCGCAAACAGGTGCTGCTCGCCTTTGAGCAGGCGGAGTGCTCGAATGATCCCCAGACAACCGCGCGCTTGCTCACGATGGTCATCGTGGGCGGTGGTCCCACCGGAGTGGAGATGGCGGGCTCACTCGCCGAACTCGCCCAGCAGGTGCTCAAGGAGGATTTCCGGCGCATCGATCCCAGCCTGGCAAAAGTCCACCTCATCGAGGCCGGCCCCAAGCTGCTCGCGACTTTCCCCGGCGGACTGCCAGACTACGCCTGCAAGCATCTCGAGCACCTCGGTGTCACGGTGCATCTGAATTCACCCGTCAAAGAAGTCGGCGCAGGCTACGTCATCACCGGCGATCACCGCATCGAGACAGACACCGTCATCTGGGCCGCAGGCGTGGAGGCCAGCGGGATCACACGCACTCTCGCAGGCGTGCCGCTCGATCGCGCCGGTCGCATCCAGGTCCAGCCAGACCTCAGCATCCCCGGTCATCCCGAAGTCTTTGCCGCAGGCGATCTCGTGGCGCTCACAGACACCAAAGGCGTCCGCGTCCCCGGCGTCAGCCCGGCAGCCATTCAGATGGGCCACTTCATCTCCAAGACCATTCTCAATGAGGGCATGTCCGTGCCGCGCTCAGCCTTCACCTATCTCGACAAAGGCACCATGGCCACCATCGGCCGCAGCGCCGCCGTCGTCAGCTTTGCCGGCATGCATTTACGCGGCATGCTCGCCTGGCTCATGTGGCTCTTCGTCCATCTCCTCTTCCTCATGGGCATGCGCAATCGCGCCATCGTCTTCCTCCACTGGGTCTGGTCCTACATCACCTGGCAGCGCGGCGCACGGATCATTCAGCCCTGAGCCATGCTCCGCATGCTAAAGCTTCCGATATGGACTGCGGTCGCGGAGTGAGGAACGAACGCAGCTACCGCTTTCGCCGGGCCGGTCAGCACACGCATACCATAATATGCTCAAAGGCGGCAGCCGCTGCTTCTTCGCCAGCGGGTCACCCTACGCCCACCACGAGACATTCGAAAGCGGCAGCCAATCGCAGCCGCACTCCCAAATCGCCTCATACCCAGGACAGTTGAAAAAGAGTCTGAAGGAACAGGCCTGTTTTCCAAGCAGAGCATCAGGCCCGGCGCTTCATGCTGGGACGTAGGATGGACGTGGCGACAGCCCGTCCGTCCATGAGCGTGAGGCAAACGTCTTGAGCCTGCGAGCGTTCGGGCAACCTTGAGCGCACCGTGGGCGCACCATGGGCGCTGGGGCGTACGAACGTCCTCGCAGTCGGGCGGTTTGGCGGAGTGGGCGCTGGAGCATGAGCGGTCCTCGACGCCAAACACGACCGACCTACGTTCCAGAAAGCACGCATGTCCTCTCAGCGAACAGACCTGTTTTCAATTGAGCATGGTATCACATGGCAGCAGCCCCTCACTTCACCTCAAACGCCTTCGTATCCAGCACCTTCCCATCCTGCACCAGATCAATACGATACTTCCCCACCGGCAGCCCCTCCTTCGCCGTCAGCGAAGAGTCGATCTGATCACTCACGGCCGCTTCCACATCCGCCGTCGCCAGCTCCTGGCTCTTCTCGCCTTCCACTTCCACCAGCACCCAGACAAACTGCACGCCTTTGGCCAGCGCCTTCTCCTTCAGATTCCACCGCGCATGCAGCTCAGTGTCGTCAGTGGTAAAATACTTCACCTCCTTGCCGGGCTCGCCCTTGCCGTCATCCCGAAACAACTGCGAGGAGTCGAGCACCAGCTTCGTCTTCCCGGCCATCGGCGCGCCCACCTTCACCGTGAACTTCTCATGCGCCACCTCCTGCCCGTCGAGCTGCAGCGAGACCTCATGCGTTCCCGCAGGCCAGCCTCCGGCCGGGATGAAGGCAAAATGGAACGGCACGTTTTCCTTGTTCTCCTCCATGGTGAAGCTGCCTGTACCCGCATCATCCACCTTGCCATTCACCAGCCACGTAGCCTCCAGCCATGACGACAGGCCCAGGTTGCCCACGCCCGCCAGAAAGACCTTGTCCAGGCCGTCAAACTCATGCGACTCATCCACCGGCTTGTGGTCCTCGTCCGCGCCTTTGGCCAGCGACGCTTTCAGCAGCTTGCTCGGAATAGCCTCCTTCGGCGGCGCGACACGGAAGGGGAACTGCCCCAGCGGCTTTCCATCCAGGGTCACATCCGCCCGATAGCACGCCCCCACCGGCATCGGTTGCTTCGTCTTCATGTCAAAGCTCACAAACGTGTCCTCCCCAAACGAGAAGATCACCCCCTTGTTCACCGTCGCCACATCCACCTTCGCCTCGGCCATCAGATCCTCACGAAACATAAACTTCGCCGCCACCACCCCGGCCTTAGGCCGCCCCTTCAGCTCGATCGAAAGATACACCGTCTCATCCGGCTTGAAAAACTCCGCCACATCCTTCGGCGACCGATCATCCTCCTTAAACCCATGGCAATAAACCGCCTTCTTCAAATCCCCCTCCGCCGCCTGTAGCGAGACATCCGCAACTGCCAGACTGAAACTCAAAACCAGCAGAGGAACGAAAGATGTTTTCATGTCCGCACCCAACCACGGTTCATGACGATCACAAGACGCATGGCGGGTTTGTTTAGCCGCGCTGAAGCGTCAATTTTGCCTCGATAATCAAACAAGCTTTGGCCCGCTAGGCTTGTGCACCCATTGACTTTTTCAAGCCGTATGTTATGTAACCACCGCGTCTTATGACACCCCGCGTTCTCAAAATAGTTCATTCAGCCCGGCTGCGGCCAGGGCTCGGGATGACTATGTCATAGAGGACAGAAGTCAGATATCGCTGCTATCCCCGGGAGCCCTGATTGCCGCCAGTCTGCATCAGGGCCTTTTCATATCCTTCCGGGGAGCAGCACGTTCACATCGAACCTCTGACTCTTATGAAACTTAATCTGACAAACTCGGGCCGCATCCGCAACATTGGCATCGCCGCCCACATTGACGCTGGCAAAACCACGCTCACCGAACGCATTCTCTTCTACGCAGGCGCCATCCATGCCTGCGGAGACGTGCACGAAGGCAACACCACCACCGATTTCTCGGACATCGAACGCGAGAAGGGGATCACCATCTCCTCCGCCGCGGCTCCATGCTCGTGGACTCAGCAGCCTGTCGCAGGCCTCACCCGCCTCTTCACCGGACAGCCGCATCGTCTCAACATTATCGACACCCCCGGCCACGTTGATTTCACCGCCGAAGTCGAGCGCTCCCTCCGTGTGCTCGACGGCGCGGTCGCCGTCTTCTGCGGTGTCGGAGGCGTGCAGCCTCAAAGCGAAACCGTCTGGCGTCAGATGGATCGCTACCACGTACCTCGCGTCGCCTTCATCAACAAGATGGACCGCCTCGGCGCGGACTTCCCCCGCGTTGTCAACGAACTCCAAACGAAGCTCGGCGCCACCGCCTGGCCGGTCCTCCTACCCTGGGGTGCCGAATCCGCATTGCTCGGCCAGTTTGATGTCATCGAAGAGCGCGCCCTGCGTACCCATGCCGACTCGCCCACCGGCTTCACCGTGGAATCCATTCCCACCGAATGGCTTACCGCCGTCGAATCCGCACGTCGTGATCTCATCCAGGCTCTCGCCAGCCTCGACGATGAAATCGCCGAACTCTGGATCGACAGCCTCCCCGTGCCCGCGCAGGCACTCCGCGCCGCGATCCGTCGTCAGACCCTCGCAGGCCGCTTCGTGCCCGTCATCGGCGGCAGCGCCTACAAACACATCGGCGTCTCCGCGTTGGTGGATGCCATCGTGGACTTCCTCCCTGCTCCTGAAGAAGTGCAGCGCGTGAACGCCATCGATGCACCCCTCGCCGCGCTCGCCTTCAAAATCGTGCGCCATCCGCAGGCAGGCCGCCTCGTCTATGTGCGCGTCTATTCCGGCACCCTCCAAAAAGGCACACCGCTCCTCAATCCGCGCCTCGGCAAAACCGAGCGCTGCGGCAGGCTGCTCCGTGTCTTCGCGAACCGCCGCGACGAACTCGAAAGCGTCCAGGCAGGCGACATCTGCGCTGTCACCGGCCTGAACAACTTCAGCACAGGCGATACCCTGTGTCTGGTAGATCATGCCATCATGCTTGAGCCGCCCGTGTTCCCCGAACCCGTCGTCAGCATGGCCATCGAGCCCGCGAAATCGTCCGACCAGTCACGTCTGGCCACGGCCCTCTCACGTCTCAGCGATGAAGATCCCACCTTCCGCGTCCGCACCCATGAGGAGACCGGCCAGTGCCTCATCTCCGGCATGGGAGAGCTCCACCTCGAAGTGATCCGCGAAAAACTCCTGCGCGAGCATGGTGTCGAAACCATCGCTGGCGCACCCGAGATCGCCTGCCGTGAAACCATCACGCAAAATGCAGAAGCCGATCATCTGCTCAAAAAGCAAAACGGCGGCTCCGGCATGTTCGCCCGCGTGAAGGTCACCGTGCAGCCCCTCGAACGTGGCGGCGGCTTCATCATCGAAGACGCCATCATCGGCGGCAGCATCCCCTCCCAGTTCATGGGAGCCGTGCGCCGTGGCATCACCGAGGCAGCCGTCGCCGGCCCCCTGCGTGGCAGCCCCCTCGTCGATGTCCGCGTCCGCATCATCGACGGCGCCTTCCACGCCAAGGACTCCAACGACCAAGCCTTCCGCATGGCCGCTGGCGAAGCCCTCCGCGAAGCCGTGCGCCTCGCCGCCCCCGTGCTGCTGGAGCCCGTCATGCAGGTCGAATGCACCGTCACCGACGAGCACCAAGGCGACATCCTCGGCGATCTCACCCGTCGCCGCGCCCGCATCACCGGCATCGATCATCGAGGCACCGAATCCGGCATCCTCGCCGAGGTCCCCTTGGCAGAGATGTTCGGCTACGCCGGAGCCATTCGCAGCCTCTCACGCGGCCGCGCCAGCTACTCCATGGTCCCCACCAGCTACGAAGTAGTCCCCGCCTCCGTCCTCCCCCGCATGCTCAAAGCATGACCCAGCCCCCCACGCGGAGCCCGTCTCGAAAGAGCCGGGCTCCGTTTTTTTATCGTCAAGACGTCCAGCATGTTCAAGCTGTGAAACCGCCCCGCCGAAGCAAAATCGTCCTCGTCCTCCTACTCGAACTCGTCCTCGATCCTATCGCGCCGCTTCAGCCAATACCTTCAATCCTCCATTAGCCTCCGCCGCAGTCAGCCCGTGTATTCGTTGAATCAATGGCAGCTCAACAGCTCTCACATTTTTGCATACATAAAAATCTCCTTCACCCACTGCTTCACCTGCTCCTCACTCCAATCAGGATGCTGCTGTCTCAGCCGCGCCGCTTTGAGCCTCCGCGCTCCCCAGTACATCTGAAAGGCGACGCGCAGCTTCTGCGCGCCGGTCATGCGCCGCAGTATGGCGATGTATTCAGGGGTGAGGTTGGAGGCCATGGCGTGAAAGAGTAGTACAGCACAGCCCACTTTGCACAAAAAAGCAGCCAGTAAAATCTTCCGCCTCAAATGACAACCCAAACGTGGTGGGACGGGTAGAGGAGTGAAAGCCCCCACTTCTCCAATCTTGCCATCCACGCCTGACAACGTAAAATCTCCCCCATGTTAAATGACCTGACGGAGCCATTTAAAAAGCGCGTGGGCGGTAGTCTCTCTCATGTGCCGCCATTGGATCGCCTGGAGATGCTGCGGCGCAATGCACTCATGCTTCGAGGCGGGAAATGGTCTCCGCCACCAGATGATGGCACCCTCGTTAAAAAAGTAGTGGGGCTTACTCGCCGGGCGGAGAAGCAATGACAGCACAAAAAAGCGGCTGAGTTTCCCCAGCCGCCTTCAAAGTAGCCCAGTTGCGCCGCAACTGGAGTCATAAATCACCTCAGCCAATCACCTCAGGCCATTCCGTATGGAACATCTGGCCCTCAGGCTTGTCCGTGCGCTCATAGGTATGAGCACCGAAGAAGTCGCGCTGGGCCTGCAGCAAGTTCGCAGGCAGACGTGCCGCACGGTAGCTGTCGTAGTAGCCGAGGCTGGCGCTGAACGCAGGGACGGGGATGCCGTTCAAGGTCGCGATGCTGACCACTTCGCGCCAGTTCTGCTGCGTGGTGCTGAGCACGTCCTTGAAGAACGGATCCAGCATCAGGTTGGCCAGGCTGGAGTTCGTGCGATACGCATCGGTGATGCGATTCAGGAAACGTGCACGGATGATGCAACCCCCGCGCCAGATGGCGGCGATGCGACCCAGGTCGAGCTTCCAGTCCTTCTTCGCACCCATCGTCTGGATGAGGTCGAGGCCCTGAGCGTAGCTGATGATCTTGGAGGCATACAGCGCGTCATGCACCTTCTTCACCAGCTCAGCCTTATCGGTCGTGATGTTCACTGTCGGGCCGGTGAGCTGCGTGCTGGCAGCCACGCGCTGCTTCTTCTGTGAGGAAAGAATGCGTGCTTCCACAGCGGCGTTGATCGTGCTGATCACCACGGCGTTTTCAGCGGCGTTCATCAACGTCCACTGGCCGGTGCCCTTCTGGCCGGCCTTGTCCACGATGAGTTCCACGATCGGCTTGCCGGTCTCAGGATCCTTCTGCTCCAGCGCTTTGCCGGAGATCTGGATGAGGTAGCTCTGCATGTCGCCTTCGTTCCACTCGTTGAAGATGGCGGCCATCTCGTCGGTGGTGAATCCAGCGTGCTTGAAGATGTTGTAGGCTTCGCAGATGAGCTGCATGTCACCGTATTCGATGCCGTTGTGAATCATCTTCACATAGTGACCTGCGCCGCCAGGGCCGATGTGGATCACGCAAGGCTCACCGTCCACTTTGGCAGCGATGCTTTCAAAGATCGGCTTCATCACTTCCCAGGTGGAAGCAGGGCCACCAGGCATGATGGAAGGGCCCTTGCGCGCACCTTCTTCACCACCGGAAACACCCGCGCCAATGAAGCGCAGTCCCTTGCCGGCGAGGTAGGCGTCACGGCGCTCCGTCGTCTGGTAGAAGCTGTTGCCGCCGTCGATGATGATGTCGTCCTTGTCGAGGAGGGGGATGAGCTGCTCGATCACCGCGTCCACGGCGTCACGGTCCGTGTCCTTCACGGCGGTGGATTTCACCATGATGTGAATCTTGCGCGGCAGGGCGAGGCTCTGCACGAACTCTTCCAGCGTGTGGGCTGCGACGAGGGCCTTGCCAGGGTGTTTGGCCACAAATTCATCCGTCACGCTGGTGGTGCGGTTAAAGACGCTCACCTGGAAGCCGCGGCTTTCCACGTTGAGAACGAGGTTTTGGCCCATCACAGCGAGGCCGATCAATCCGAAGTCACTTTTTTTGCTCATATTTAGGGGCCGCAGACATACCCGCCCCCTCCCGCTTGGCAAAGGGGATTTTCCTCATGCCTGGCATGAGCCGGATTGATGGAATCGGCACGATTTTGCAGTTGTGCCCTCTCCGCGCCTTCGTTTATCCCTGCACACCTCGCATTTCACCCTGCATCCGCATGCACTGCCACGTTGCCCAAAATGGAGAGAAATCCGGCCCTATTGCCGGGGAGACTCGGCCGCCTCCGGCACATCAGGCACCCATTTCCGCTGTGCAGCGCCCGCGATCCCTTTGACCCCATGAAAATCACCCTCGTTCTCCTCATTGTACTGAGTCTGGCTGTCACCGCACTCCTCGCCCGCGATCTGCAAAAAAAGCCTGCCAGCCCCACTCCCGCCCAGCCCCCCGCTGCGGTGCCTGTGGAGCCTGAGCCGGTGCGATACTCCATGGCAGACTGCCACCTGCACCTGGTCGATTTCCTCCAGCGCACCGATGGCGCCGCCGCCGCGCTCCGGGCCATGACCAAATCCGGCGTCACCGATGCCGTCGTCAGCGGCATGCCCCTCGTCAAGCAGTGGTCCGAATCCGAGCCCCAGCAGCCCCAGTATTACCTCGAGGACGACGCCCGCTGCTACTGGTACTCCGCCACCGACATGCTCGTCGCGCGCGAGATCCAGGCCCTCCCCGAAGCCGACCGCAAGCACTTCCACCCCATCATCTGCGGCTTCAACGGCGCCGACCGCAACGCCGTGGACCACGTCCGCCGCATGATCGAATGGAACCCCGGCTTCTGGCAGGGCATCGGCGAAGTCATGACCCGCCATGACGACCTCTCCGCCCTCACCTACGGCGAGACTCCCCAGGCCAACAACGCCTCCCTCCACCGCATCTACGAGCTCGCCGCAGAGCTGGACCTCCCCGTCTTCGTCCACTCCAATGCCTCCTCCGTCTGGAAGCGCGAACCCATCTACCTGCACGAGTTTGAGGAAGCCGTCGCAAATCACCCCAAAACCAAATTCGTCTGGTGCCACGCCGGCATCAGCCGCCGCGTGGACGTCCCCACCCTCATGCAGGAAATCGACCGCATGCTGGCCACCTACTCAAACCTCAGCATCGACATCTCCTGGGTCCTCTTCGACACCTGCCTCGTCAAAGACGGCAAACCCGTCCCCGAATGGCTCGCCCTCTTCGAAAAATACCCCGCACGCTTCATCATCGGCTCCGACAAAGTCGGTCGCTTCCACGACTACGCCCCCGTCATGCAGCGCTACTACCTCCTGCTCGACGCCATGAAACCCGAAACCGCCAAACGCATCGCCCACGACAACATCCTCGCCATCCTGCCCAAACAGGGTGCGGTGCTGAAAGCCGCTGCCCCACCTGCCGAAGTTCGCCACGCCATGCCCGTGCTGACGCGCTGATCTTCGGAGCGCGGAATTCATTCCGCAGCACGTCGCAGCAAAAGCAGCTCCGCCCCGCCGCTTTCCGCAGGCCGGACGGCGCTCTAAGTCCATAGAAAACTCATCACCCCGCGAAGCCGTGCCGCCGATGCAGGCCCGTGCCGCGCATCTCTGTCACCGCACTCCAAAACGCTGTCGCACTTTCGAAAGCTCCAGTGCCCGAGCGTGCGCGAAGCGTCTTGGAGTGCGTGCGGCAAGCCTGGGCGCGACGCCGCTTTTCTCAGGCCGGACGGCGCGCTAAGTCCATAGAAAATTCATCACCCCGCGAAAGCGGTGCCGCCGATGCAGGCTTGTGCCGTGCATCTCTGTCACCGCATTGATTCGCTGCGCTCACCCTTCGGGCAGCCTGCGGCTGTCTACCTCCGCTGCGCTTCGGTTCCAAGACGCTGTCGCGCCATTCAGACCCCAAGGCCCCACCCACACTCAAGGCACCGGCTGCCCCTTGGCCCCGATGCTGTACAGCGAGTTCGCCGTGCGCACGTAGATCCGCTTGTCACCGATCGCAGGGACGGAATTCACCGGGCCGTCCAGCTTGCTCGCCGCAATCTTCTCAAACTTAGGCCCCGCCTTGATCACAATCAGATCACCCTGCTGGCTGGCGCAGAAAATCTTGCCGTCACCCGCCACCGGGCTGCTGAAGAACTTGGCGCTGCCTGCGGTGCCTTCGATGCGTTCCTCATAGATCACCTTGCCCGTCTTGAACTCCACGCAGCGCATGATGCCGCCGTCTCCCAGCAGGTACATGTACTCGCCAATCACGAGAGGGGAGGGGACATAGGGCAGGCCCTTCGGAATATCGAAAGGCACAGACACCGGCTTGCCGCTCTTGAGGTCCAGCGCCGCGATCTCCTTCACACCGCCGCCGGTGCCGAAGGTGCAGAAGTAAAAATCATCGCTGATCACCCCGGAGCCAAGGCTGCGCTGCTTGTAGCCCGGATTGTGCTGCCAGTTGATCTTGCCCGTCTTCAGCGCGATGCCCATCACCCCGCTGCCCGTGTCCGCGCAGATGAGTTCCTTCGCGCCGCCCTTCAGTTCATGCACCACCGGCGTGGAGAAAGTGTTCAGGCAGTTCGGGATGTCCAGCTTCCACGCCTGCTTGCCCGTCTTCGTGTCCAGCGCCACGATGCAGCTCTTCCACTTCTGCTGCTCAGGATCTTCGGTGTACGTCTTGCCATCGCGCTGCCAGTCAAATTCACTGCGCACAATCATGAGGCCGTCCACCACGACGGGAGAGATCCCCGTGCCGTGCTCATGGATGTAATCCGCCACATGGTCATTGCGCCAGACCAGCTTGCCCGTGTGATCCAGCGCCAGCGCCTGGATGTTCGTGCCGCTGCTCCAGTTGATGTAAATGCGCTCCGCATCCACAAAGGCGGAACTGCTGGCATAAGTGTTGTACGTCTTGTGGATCGGATGCGGCACAAACTCCTCCTCATGCTTCCACAGCTCCTTGCCGTCCTTGGCGGAAATCGCGATCACCGCACGCTTCGTCGCGCTGGTTTCAGCCGTCACGATCACCATGTCCTGCCACAGCACCGGCGAAGACCACCCTTTGCCCAGAGCAACCTTCCACACCGTCGTGCTGTCATCCACCACCGCCGGCAGGCCGGTCGTGTTGGCAACTCCGGTGCCGTTCGGGCCGCGAAAGCGTGACCAGTCTGCGGCTGAGAGCGCAGTGACAGAAAACAGGGTGATGAATGCGAGAGTGAATTTCATGCGAGCGGATAGAACGTGGCTGGTTGGGAAAAAATTGCCCAAAGAGTCCTCACTAAATGGGAGAAGTGCGAATTAAACAGGTGTCTCCGTCGCAGCGGGCGGCGGGACTTCCGGAGCATGGGCATCCGCCACAGGGGACTCTGCCATCAAGATGCCTGTTTCGGGAGCTGCGGTCATCGGTATGCCTGCCTCGTGGGACACAGCCATCGGTAAGTTTTCAAGGGGAACCTCAACTGCGGGAACTTCCACCACCGGCACCTCAGCCACGGGAGCCTCAACAGCGGGAGCCTCAACAGCGGGAGCCTCATCCTTGGCCACCTCGCTGCTCACCGGCTCCACCTTCGGAACCTCATTCACCACCACTGCGGGCGGCGGCGTTGGCTCCACCACCGGCGATGCTGACTCGACCGCTGGCACTACTGGCTCCGCCACAGCCTTGGACTTGGCCTCCACCAGCGCATTCTTCACCGCCTCCAGCGCCTCGCTCAGGCGATACTCCAGCTCCGCGATCTTGTACCCATCTTCCCGCGCACGCTTCCGCGATTCAGCCTCCAGCAGCGCGAGCTTCTCCTCCTGCTCGCGCAGTTTTTTGTCGCTGGCGTTCGCAGACGCATTCGGACTCGGGGCGGTCGAAAGGCCCACGGCATTCATGAATTCCTTCTGCACCATCTCCACCCGCGCTTCCGCCGCCTTCAGGGCGCGCTGCAGGTTGGTGATCTTCCCCTCGGCCACCTGGGTGGCCTCGCGGGCCTTGGTCAGCTCCGCCTCGGCGCCACCAGCGGCAGAGTAGGCCGCCTGCTCATCACGGACTTTTTTCAATTCCACCAGGCTCGCCTGCATCTCCGCCTTGTGCTTGATCACCAGTTCCTGCGCCTCGATCATCCGTTTTTCAAAGTCAGCCGCACGCGCATTCGTCGCCGCGATGGCCTGTTCCTGCGCCTTCATCCGGCCCTGCTCCGCCGCCAGCGCAGTCTCAAGATCCTTGATGCGGCTCTGCGTGGGCACCAGTTGCGCCGCCACCTCCCGCGTCGCCGCCAGATCCGCCTCCAGGCGCGTGATCTGCTGGGAGGCATCGTTCGCACGGCGCTCCGCCACTTCCCGGTGCGTGCTAAAGCGCTGCTGCAGATCCGCAAAGCTCGCCGCAGCCGCAGCGCTGTTTTGGGCATATTCCGCAGCCTCGGCGACCGCTTTGGCCTGCGCCGCCTGCAGCGCAGCCCCAGATTCCGTGCGCAGTTGCTCCAGCGCCGCGCCCGATTCGCGCTGCACGCGCTTGAGTTTGCCCCCCATCACCAGCCACGTGATCAGCACCGGCAGCAGGACGGCCACCGCAGCAGCGGCCATTTCTTCCAAAGAGAGAGGGCCGATGAAAGCGAGCATAGCTTTTTCTAACGTAGTTCCTGCAAACATAGCACTATATGAACGCTCCCACTCTATTCTGTCCAGCACGCATTGCTCCTTGAGCGGCGGATAAAGGCAGCTAGTTTGCGCGCCCTTTCCCCCCAACCCCAACATGTCCAAGTTCAACATCCTCATCGCCGGCAACAACGACCCCATTTCGAGCAAAGGCATCGACCTGCTCAAAGCGGAGCCGTCCTTCTCTGTTGAGGTGAACATGAATCTCAAAGCGGAGGACGCCATGATCGAGGCCTCCCGCAACGCCCACGCCATCATCGTCCGCAGCGGTGCCAAAGTCACCGCCAAGGTCCTCGAAGCCGCCCCCCACCTCAAGGTCATCGGCCGCGCCGGCGTCGGCGTGGACAACATCGACGTGCCCGTCGCCTCGAAGCGCGGCGTCGTCGTCATGAACACCCCCGGCGGCAACACCATTTCCACCGCAGAGCAGGCCTTCACCCTCATGATGGCCCTCTCCCGCAAGACCCCCCAGGCCCACGCCACCATCGTCAGCGGCAAGTGGGACCGCGCCAAGTTCAAGGGCACCGAAGTGTTTGAAAAAACCCTCGTCGTCCTCGGCATGGGCCGCATCGGCGCGGAGTTCGCCAAGCGCGCCAAAGCCTTCGGCATGAGCGTCGTCGCCTACGACCCCTACCTCTCCAAAAACCGCGCCGAAAGCCTCGGAGTCACCCTCTGCGAGGACCTCGACGCCGCTATCGTGCAGGCTGATTACATCACCATGCACATGCCGCTCACGCCTGAGACGAAGCACATGATCAATGCCAAGCGTCTCGCCACCTTGAAGAAGACCTGCCGCATCATCAACTGCGCTCGCGGCGGCCTCATCGACGACGCCGCACTCGCCCAGGCCCTCACCGACGGCACCATCGCCGGCGCCGCCCTCGACGTCTTCGAAGTCGAGCCCCCACCGGCCGATTACCCC
>CALRWM010000100.1:0-18111 GCA_943371875.1 Prosthecobacter debontii
CCAGGTGTGGGGCGCGTGCTGTGTGTCCTGCTTGATCCTTTCTCCTCCAACCCTTCTCCCTTGTCCCCAACCATGAAACGTTCTTTGATTCTCTTATGCGCGGTGCTCATCGCGGCGGCGGCTCCGCTGGTGCCGGCGCGTGCGCAGTCGGGTGGCGATGCGCTGCCCATCGAGTTTGTCTACGATGCCCTGGGCCCCTACGGGGACTGGATCTACACGCCAAACTACGGCTATGTGTGGCAGCCGCTGGCTTCGCAGCAGCAGGGGTGGTCGCCCTATGCGGATGGCAGCTGGGCCTTTACAGATGCAGGCTGGACGTGGATCTCAAACGAGGATTTTGGCTGGCTGACGTATCACTACGGCCGCTGGATCCGCCTGATGGGAAACTGGATGTGGGTGCCGGGCAATGATTGGGCGCCGGCGTGGGTCTCGTGGCGGCAGACGCAGGGTCAAATAGGCTGGGCACCGCTGCCACCAGAGGCCATGTGGTCGCCCAATGTGGGCTTTGGCGGCTGGACGGACAGCTACTACGATGTGGGCCCGGCCTATTACAATTTTGTGCCGGTGGGCCTGTTTGCCAGCACTGGCTCGATGCTGCTCCACATCCTGGATCGCAGCCGGAATTTCACGTATTACGATCAGTCGGTGAACGTCACGCACACCTACTACCAGCAGAACGTGATGAATCACATCTTCGTGGGCGGGCCGGACCCGCAGCGGATCAATGGCATGGGCGGGAATCAGGTGCGGCGGCTGACGCTGCGGCATGATGAAGAGGGCTTTCGCCGGAACTGGATGGACCGCCCCGGCGGCGGGCCACCCCGTGGCGCGGGCACGCAGTGGCGGATCGATCGGGATCGCGGCCAGCTGGTGGTGGCAGCGCCGAGCTTCCGGCACGATGCCTCCCATGCGCTGCCTTCGCGGGTGCGGGAGTCATTTGAAAAGCCGGTCACAGATCGCGGCTGGCAGGGCGGGGCGGATACGCAGCGTCTGCGCCAGAAGCAGCGCGATGATCTGGAGCGCACGCGCCCGGCCATCCTGCCGGAGAAACGCGTGCTGCCTGCCACCAGCACCGCACCGCCACCCGCCACCGGCCGCGTGCTGAATCCCGAGGAACGCCGTGGCCGCGGTGGCAATGCGCCCGGAACGATGCCGCCGAAAGGGGACAATCGCCCCAAGAAGGACGAGGAGCGCCAGCCCATGACGCCGAAGAATCCACTGCCCCCAGGGCGGGCCTCCCGGAGTGCCGCCGCGCACGCCCACCGTGCCCGGAGCTGGCACCGTGCCGCCTGCAGGCCGCCCGCGCAGCAATGACCGCTCAGACAAAGACCTGCCCCCTGGGCAACGCCCCGGCATGAAGCCCGGCCAGCCGCAGGGCGAGCGCCCCGTCATTCCTCCCGGCAAGCCGCAGGATGATACGCCCAAGCAACGCCCCGGCATGAAGCCGGACGAGACTCCAGGCCGGAAACCAGGTGAAAGAAACGCCCCAACTCCAGACGGTGCCGGCAGGGGTGAAAGGCCGGGCATTCCCAAGATGCCGCAGGTGCCACAAATCCCGCAGGCACCTCAGGTGCCCACGCGTCGCGAGCCACAGGCTCCGCCACCTTCCGCAGTGCCGAGGCCGGGCCTTCCGCCGGGAGCAGGCATGCAGCCGGGCTTTCCAGGTCGTCGTCCAGGCCAGCAGCCCGGCAATGTCCCGCAGCAGCCCCAGCGTCCCCAGCAGCCGCAGCGCCCAAGTGCGCCGCCTTCCATTCCGGTGGCGCCACCGCGTGTGATGCCTGTGCCGCAGCGCCCGCAGCCACCCGCTCCCCAGCAACGCCCGCCGCAGGCACCACCCCAGCAGCGTCCGCAGCCACCCGCTCCCCAGCAGCGCCCGCCGCAGCAGCCCCCGCCCGCACGCGTGCAGCCGCCGCAGCAATCACCTGCAGCCCCCGGAGTGCCGAACGCACCCCAGGAACCAGGTGGCCGGAGACGGCGCTAGGGGCAGGGGAAGCGCTGCCCCAGTTTGCAACGCGCAGCTGAGCTGCATGGGCGAAAGCGTCTCCGTGCAGCTGCCGGGGTTGGGCTGGTCGGCATAGCGTTTTCTAAAACGGATTGCCGAAAGGCGCGGGTAATACCACGAGCAGTTAAAAACGAGTCGGAAGATCAGCGAGAAGACAGGCAAAGGCGGTCGTAGGATGGGTGTGGCGACAGCCCGCCCGTCCATCAGCGTGCGGCAACGCACCATGGCGTACGAACGTCCTGGTGGTCGGGCGGTTTGGCGGAGAGCGCTGTGGAGCACGCTAAGCGCCCGACGCCAAACACACCCAACCTACGGCCGGAGTGCCGACCTCATCGTAGGATGGGTGTGGCGACAGCCCGCCCGTCCATCAGCGTGCGGCAACGCACCATGGCGTACGAACGTCCTGGTGGTCGGACGGTTTGGCGGAGAGCGCTGTGGAGCACGATAAGCGCCCGACGCCAAACACATCCAACCTACGGGCCCTGGGCGCCGCGCTGTTCACCTGTTCGATTACAGCCTCTGCTACGACAGGAATACAGACCTGTTTTCAATGGCGTTTGGTATAAAACCTCCCCAGCCATGACCTTTGGAAGTCTCGGGGACTTTCGATTTATCCGCAGAGGAGCGGAGAGGCAGAGGTGGCAGAGAACAGATTCAATCTCTGCCAGCTCAGCACCTTGGCCCCACTGCGGCAAACCGGACATCCTCAGGCTCGACATGCCGGAAATGAGTTTTGAGAATCGCTATCGTAGAAAGCCTGTGCTGATTGCCGTGGAGTGAGTTCATGCCTGGGGCGAATGGCGCTCAGTTAAGGGCGTGTGTCGCGGATTGAAGCACCGCAGAAGCAAAGCGCCCCGGAGCGCGGACTTCCAGTCCGCAGCAGGTCGCTTGCACGCAGCGGGTGTGGCGGCAGGCAGAACATCGGAAACACGACGACTTCTGGGACGAGAGAGCCATGGCATCAGGGACGCCATGGAGCGTGGAACGCTGCTGGCACATCAGGCCCCACAACGGCAAGCCAACAAAGAACGATGCCCCCCTTAACGGAGTGCCATTCATGCCTGGAGCAAACTCCACACCCCATGCGCCTCTCTCCGAAAGCCCGGAGGGCTGGCATCATCGTAGCCGGGGGCACCAGCCCCCGGAACTGCAGCACCACCCCTCCCAAACTTCGTGGAACCGCGTAGCGGTGACACAAAACACCGATACGTCCACGCATGACAAACGTCAGCCTCAATGCAGGTTTTGAGAGAGTCATTTTCCTCAGCTCCTCTGCGGCAAACCGTACATCGCATGCGTGCTCCACCAGAAAGGAGCTTTGCGCACAGCGATGTCAGCCAAGCCGTTGCTCCCCCCTTCACGGCGCTGCGCGACCTGTAGCAAGAACTCCGAGTGTCTGCAGATACTTTCTGAGCGCTGCGGTGTCATCGGCGCGGCGCACTCGCATGCACTGCCCTTCTTCACTGGAGTCGGAGCAGAACAGACAGGGGACATTGAAAGCCTGCCACAGCGCGGTGCTTTCCTCGTTGGAGAGCCCGCGGGAAAGCGGGATGGAAGAACTGCCAGCCTTAAGCAGCCACGGTGCGGACATCAGGCAGAGGAAAATCATGGCAAGCGTGATCCCATGCCGCCAGCGGTCCAGTCGAGTGCCGTGGAGGAGCGCAGGTGTGAAGATGGCAGCCGCCAGCATGAACAAAGGGCTGATTTTGACGAGCCCCGCCCCCGCGATGTGCAGGGCTGCCGCTTGATCGCCGTAAATGGAAGCGACGCTGCAGATGGGCATCAGCAGAAAAAACGGAAGCACGAAATCCCCCCCCTTCCAGGGAGAGGACTGCGGCGCGGGTGCGGGGTCTTCCATGGCACAAAGCTACCCGCAGGTCTGGCAGGCGCAAATGAGGATGCGTTTCAAAGTTTTGCCAGGGGCGCGTGGAGTGGCGTCGGTTTTTCCAGCTGGCAGTTTGTCAAGAATTTGCACACTGACCCCCTTTTGCGGATTGCGGCGAGGGCTTAAAATGGGGTCAGGATGCAAATTCTTGACAGATTTGCTGCGGTCAACCTGGGCCTGATCCAGAGATCTTTGGGGAATTTTACGTGCCTGTGGCTGCGGATGGAGGCTTGGCTTGTTTTGATATTCTTTGAAGACCCGGCCCTATTTTGCCTCTTTGGATTTGCGCGGAGTATGAACGGAGAACGGGGAGCCACTTGCGGCGCAACTGGGTTTCTCCGGGCGAGTCCTGGGGCTGTGGTGCGCGTTTGTGCCCCCCCTGCATCTGTGGGGGTTTTCGGGCTTCGGTACTAAGCCGATAGATATGGCCCAATGAAATCCACACTCTTATCCGTCGTTCTTTTCGCCTCTGCGCTGCCGGCCAGCGCGGAACTCATCATCACCTATGCAGAGAGTCCGGAGTCGAATCTCTCGTCTCTGGCAAATACCAATGTTTTCACCTTTAACGATCTGCGGACGGGGATGGACAAGAAGGTGGCGTGGAAGGGGGTGGGAACTTTCAACCAGCTCTATGTGAAGAGCACGGACATGTTCGGCGGCGCGGTGGATGCGGCGAATCCGAAGGGCTCGCTCTATTCGCTGCAGGGCGCGGGCACGGAGGTGCTGAGCAGCACGCTGACGCTGGACAAGAGCTCGTCCTACTTTGGCATGTGGTGGTCGGCGGGAGATCCGAACAACAAGCTGGAGTTTTACAACGGCTCGAAGCTGGTGGGTGCCTTCACCACGGCGAGTCTGATGGAGCAGCTGCCGGACACCTACTTTGGCAATCCGAAGGACCGCTCGCTGGACAGCTACGAGGCCTTCGGCTTCATCAATTTCTTTGGCGATCCGAACACGACGTGGAACAAGATCGTGCTGAGCAACAACAACTCCTCAGGCTTTGAGTCGGACAACTACACGACGCGTGTGGCGGCCTGGGATCCCTTGGTGGACGGGGTGCTGCCGGGCGTGCCGGTGGCGCTGGTGAGCGGCACAACGACGAAAGTGGTGACCAAGGAATCGCTGGAAGGCACGCAGTGGAGCCTGGGGAAATCACCGGTGGGTGCGGCTCCGGGTGCGCCGGCTCCTCCGGTGACGCTGCTGGCGGCCTTTGCAGGCGTCCTCGGTCTGCGCCAGGTGCGCACGCGTCTGCGCAAGACGGTGTGAACGGCTGCTGAATGCGGCGTGAATTTGCGTGGCAGGCGCCTTCGGGTGCCTGCCACGTTGTCTTTTGTCCTGCTATGGCTGTGGGTTTTTTATGTGCTGGTGTGTGTGAGAGGAAGCGGAAGTGAAGCGGGGTGGCCGCTGCTCTTTGCCGAGAACCTCTGGGCTGGGAGTCTCTGGGCTGGGAGCGCCGATATTTTATCGGCTCTGGGCGAGCGTCCTTGGGGCTGCGGCAGGGAATGAGGCTCATGGGGGAGTGCGGCGCGTGTCCTCGCAGCGGAGATTCCCAGAGCCGGTTAAAAACCGGCGCTCCCAGTACAGACGGCTGTGCCGCACCATGAGCGCTGCTCTTTTTCTGCGCTGCGTTGGGTGGTCGTACGCTGGGGGAATGTGAGTGTGCCGGAGCACGATGCCCCCCCTGCATCTGTGGGGGTTTTCGGGAAAGGAAATGGGAGCCATTGTGATTGGCCTATGAAATCCAAACTCCTGTCTGTCGTTCTTTTCGCCACCGCGCTGCCTGCCTTCGCGGAGGACTCCAATTCTTTAAAAACTTCCACTGAGGAGGCCGCTTCGTCGAAGGAGTCGGATGACGAGAAGAAAGAGGAAGAGGCCAAGAAGGCTGAAGAAATGAAGAGGGAGGAAGAGTCGAAGAGGGAGGAATCGAAGGATTCGGATGACTCCAAGAAAGCTGAAGAAGTGAAGAAGGCCGAAATGGCCAAAAAGGCTGAAGACGCCAGGAAAGCAGCATCGAAGGCGAATGATGACGCCAAGAAGGCCGATGCCAACAAGACGGCAGCAACGAAGTCTGCAGAAGAAGCCAAGGATGCGGTAGAGAAGGCGGAGGATGAGTCCAAGAAGGCCGAAGAAGCCAGGAATGCAGTATCGAAGGCTGCGGATGAAGCCAGGAATGTGGCAGCGAAGGCTGCGGATGAAGCCAGGGATGCGGCATCGAGGGCGGCGGATGACGCGAAGAAGGCCGAAGACGCGAGGATCGACGCAGCGAAGGATCCGAAAGACACGAAGAAGGCCGATGAAGCCAAGATCGCAGCAACAAGGGCTGCGGATGGCGCGAAGAGGGCCGAAGAAGCCAGAATGAACGCAACGAAGGCTGCGGATAACGCCAAGAGGGCCGAAGAAGCCAGGATGACGGCAATCAAGGTGGCGGACGACGCCAAGATCGCGGCCACGAAGGCTGCGGATGACGCGAAGATGGCCGAAGAAGTGCAGATGGCAGCAACGATGGCTGCGGATGCCGCCATCCAGACTGCCGACTCGACGATGGCGGTTTTGCTGGCGATCACTGGCACTGACTGGGCTTCGGGCGCGGGCGCGAATGCAGGCTCCGTCCTGGATAATTCGGCGGTGGGTGCGGCTCCGGGCGCTCCGGCTCCCCCGGTGACGCTGCTGGCGGCCTTTGCCGGTGTGCTGGGTCTGCGCCAGGTGCGCACGCGTCTGCGCAAGGCGGCGTGAGTTTGCGCGGTGTTTTAATTTTCCTGACAGTTTCTACCTCATTCTACCACGTCATGACTTTTCGCATTTCATCTGCCAGCGTGCGCACGGGCGTGGCGGCTGCGGTGGTGGCGGGTGCGGTGCACCTGGCTCAGTCGCGGGACGTGGTGGTGGACTTCACGCGCCCGCTGGTGCTGGGGACGCTGCGATGGTTTGGCAATGAGGCGGTGGACTGCGGGGAGGAGCTGCGGGTGGGAAAGCTGCTGGTGCCGTGGACGCGGGACTGCGCGGGGATCAATCTGCTCTTCATCCTGCTGGCGCTGGCGGTGTGGGTGAACCGCAAGGAGAGCCGCGCGTGGAGATTCTGGCTGTGCATGCTGGGCATGGTGCCGGCGGCGGCGGTGGCGAATGTGCTGCGGGTGCTGACGCTGCTGGCGTATCGCACGGTGGCGTATCCGGGGGTGGAGAGTCCGCAGACGCATTACTTCATCGGTTTTATCTGGCTGGTGCCGTTCATCTCGCTGATCACGCCGCGTGACGGGCGTGCGCTGCGGGCGGGGCTGATGGAGACGCTGCATGCGGCGGCGGTGGTGGCGCTGCTGGCCCCCATGGCGGGCACGCCCAATGCGCTGCTGCTGACGCTGGCGGCGGTGGTGGGCCTGGCGCAGTGCCGTGTGCGCGATGACGCGGCGCGCCCGAGTGCGTGGCCGCTGGTGGCGTGGGTGACGGCGGGCGTGGGAATCGCGGTGGTGGGCATGGAGTCCTTCTGGCTGCCGTGGCTGCTGCTGTGCCCGCTGCTGGTGCAGTCGCGCTGGATTTTCAGCGTGCCGGGACTGGCCTGCGTGCTGTGCACGAATTCGCTGGTGGTGATGCAGCCGTGGTCATGGGCCGTGGCGGCCGCTGGCGTGGCCTGGGTGATGTTTTACGGCGAGGGCGCGGAGGAGACTGCAAAGGCGGGTGCGGGTGCCAAGGCGGACGCTGGTGATCTGAAGGCTGCTGATGAGAATGCGGCTGCGAGTGACCAGAAAGATGGGTCCTCTAGGACCTATACGACCTATGAGAGTGCCGCTGCGAGTGCAGATGCCGCTGAGCGCACTGAATCTGCCACTGCTGCTGCGCCTCTGCTGCCTGTGTGCGTGAGGCCACGGCGCATGGGCTGGGCGGTGCAGATGGCTTTTTATGCCTGCCTCACTTTTCCTTTCCTCGCGTCCACGCTGCTGGCGATCGGCCAGAAAAGCTGGGAGCCGCCTGCGGGCGTGATGGCGCGGTGCATCTCGCCAAACTGCTTTGAAGTGCGCCTGCACGGTCAGCCCAAGGAAATCGGCCTGGCATGCTACAGCTCCGCGAGCCGCGACCGGCACCACACGCTGGAGGTGTGCCTGAAGTACCGGGGCATCGAGCTGAGCGCGGTGGAGGACTGCCCGCAGGTGATGACGGATGGCAAGCACTGGTTTCGCGAGTTTTTCATGCAGGACGGCCAGATGCTGGCAGACTACCCCGCCTACGTGCAGAGCACCTTCTGCCCGTGGAGAGACCCCGGGGTGCACCTGATCTTTGTCTCCGCCAAGGAGGCGCACAGCGCCGCTGAATTCAACGCGGCCTGCGAGGTGCTGGCGCAGCGCTTCCATGAGGAGTGCGCAGGTGCTCCGGATGTGCGTGTGGCGGTGGTGAAGGAGTGAGCTGGCGGTCATTTTGCAACGCGCCATTTTGTCAAGTATTTGCACACTGACCCCCTTTTGAGTCTGCAGCGTTGACGCGGGAAGCCGCAAAATGGGGTCAGGATGCAAATTCTTGACAACTTACCCCCTCCATTTCACGAAGATGAAGAACAAGACGCTGCATCCAACGGCGGGTAACGCTCCAGTTTGAATTCGGGCTTCCCTCCCCGCCGTGGATGAGCTAGACGTTCGGCCACAAAACCACGCTGCCACCAAATGATCTCAGATTCTGAAAAGAAAGCCTTTTTCGATGACCATGTTCGGAGAATCGCCGAGGAGGGATTCTCGACCATGTCGGTAGTGGGCAATCCCCCTCAGTTTTCGTATACCACAGGCCTCTACAAGTCCTATGCTCATCCCGAGCTGATCGTATTCGGGCTTCCGCCAGCGAGAGCTGCAGGGTTACTTTCAGACATCGCACTTAAGGCTCGTGAGGGCACGCCATTCAATCTTTCAGAACCAACCGACAAGCTTCTTGTGGACTGCGATGTCCTGTTTGTTGAGGTTCCTAGATCTACATTCGCAGAGTATTGCTTGTTAGCTATGCGATATTACGGCGAGGAAGAGTTTCCTGTCTTTCAGGTCGTATGGCCGTCTGCTTTTGATGGGTGTTATCCGTGGGATTCAGATGCCGATCCGAAGTTCGTTGCCATACAGCCCGTCCTTGGAAAGCCGAACAAGGCGTGGTAGGCAACCCCCGCCCTTTCTTCTGTTTTCCATGCTCAACTTAACTCGAACAATCCCCCTGCTGTCAGCCCGCTGTGTCGGCGGGGTTGCCTACACTTACCCGTTCGCCCAACTTCGAAAACACCATGAACATCCCACCTCCACTTTTAGAGAGACTTGCCTCAGAAGCTGAGGCCACTGCCAATCCCGCCGACGAGCAAACCCTCAGTCTGCTACGCGAACGAAACATCAACGGAGACGCTTTAGACTACTTCCGGGATTTTAACTTTGAAGCATCGGTTGATTTAGTCAGCTTGGATCCCGCCAAGGACAATCTAGACATGATGGATACGGTGACTCCTAATTGCGAGGTGTGGCAGCATGGATTCATTCCATTTGCCCGTGATTTTGAGGGCCGTATCTACTGCTTCAATCAAAATGACCGCGATACGTCGGGCCACTCCAAGATCGTGCGGCTTCAATACACCTTCGGGGAAGATACCTCGGTTGAGGACATTTCTGCTGCGGCGGAGCACATTGCTTCAGACTTCAATGCCTTTTTGGCGTTATACCTCGACTCCAAAGTTGACTCCATTTAGGCTCAGATGACGAACCGCTACCAACCAAGGGCGAACAAGGCGCGGCTGGACAACCGCTGGGGCTGCTCTCTCGGCCAAGCTTTCCCTAGCTTTAACCCGCTATCCCGTTTCGACGCTCACCCCCGCCCCAGCGGTGCCAGCGCTTAAACGTTATCCGCGAAAAAAATGAGGCCAAGCACTTCACTGAAAGCGAATAGCAGGCGCTAACCGCGCTCTGCATCACGCCGGGCGCGCAGCACGGGCAGGCCGAGGGAGAGGATGAGGAGGGGGATGACGTAGCCGCTTTTGAGGGCGTGGATGGGATCTCCGGGCATGCCGCGCTGCTCGACGAAGTAGAAGGCGTAGGCGGCGAGGGGCCAGCTGAGTATGAAGAGGATGGCGGAGGCGAGTACGGGAAGGAGTCTGACGCGGACGCCGAAGAGGCGGCAGAGGATGCTGAAAGTGAGCGGCACGAGGACGATGAGGAGGAAACTGACGAGTTTCTCAGTGGCCATCGAATGTTGATCGTTATCGCCAAACGGCATCCAGCGGCCAAAGGCGGTCAGGAGGAGGCGTTCCACGATGACATACGCGCCGACAGAGTAGAACATGAGGAAGGCGGCAAAGGCCCAGCGGCGCGGCACGCGGGTGACGCTGAGGACCCAGAGGATAAAGGCGAGGACGCCGGCGGGGATGGCCCAGTGAAACTGCCCGATCCATTTGAGCGAGGCCCAGCCGGTGGTCAGTTCGAGCTCGGCACGCCAGGCGATGCCTGAGAGGAGGGCGATGAGCCAGAGTGTGGCGCGCGGGTGGCAAAGGATGGAGGCGCGGCTGCTCATGGGTGAAACGGAAGGGCTGACTCCGGGTGGTGTCATTTCATTCTTTGGGGTGCGTGAGGCAGATTTTGAGCAGGGATGTGAAGGGTGGAAGTTCGGCTCCAAACTCGGAGTGGAGGCGAATTTTTGGAGACTGACCCCGATGCACTGCATTGAGGCAGCCTTTCCTGAACCAGTTGCGGCGCAACTGGGCTACTTTGCCTGACCCGCTCAGGGCGGTGTGAGGACCTGCGCGTCTTCGAGATTGAGCTGAAGCTGGCGGACGCCCTGGGGCGTGGTGATGATGTCGATGCGGGTGATGGTGCCGCTCATGGTGAGGGTGGCGCCGAGGCCGGCTTTGGCGATGTCAGCGGCGTTGGCGGTGGGCATGTAGAGATGCACCCAGTGCTGCTGGATGGCGGGGTATTTGCCGCTGAGGAGGCCGGGGGCGGCGCGGATTTGAAATCTCTCGGGGCTCTTGGGGAGGGCGGCGGCGGCTTCGGTCTTGAAGGTGAGCTTGAAGGGCTTGCGCAGGGCGAGAGTGGAGAGGGCGGTGTTCAGCGCGGGGATGGAGTCGCTGGCCAGGGGGGCGGTGCTGAGGGTGGCGCGGGAGGCTTCGGGGAGGGCATCCAGGATGCGATCGAGCGGGTAGTCTGCGGTCTGGACGGGTGCGGCGGGCACGGGTGCGGCGGCGGGTGCGGCGGCGGGTGCGGCGGCGGGTGCGGCGGCGGGTGCGGGTGCGGGCATGACGGCGGGCGCAGCGGGTTTGGCGCCGGGTTTTTCGGCGGTGGCTTTTTCGGCCGCGCCTTTGCCGTTGTTCATGACGGGGACGATGAGATCGACATTGAGCCGGGGATTGTCGATGGCGGTGAGTTCGGCGCGGTTGACGGTGCCGGTGACGGTGATTTCATCGCCGAGGCGGATCTTGGGGATGAGGCCGTTGGGATCGGTGTGGACCATGACCCAGGAGAAGACGAGGAGGGTGTCGCCACCGCGCTTGAAATTTTCCTCCACGCCGAGACGCCAGCCGACGAGGTTCTCATTGCGAAAGGAGTAGGGGTCGAGCTTGGTGACTTTGCCACGGTAGGTGCCGACTTTGCCGACTTCCTTGGTCTCGATCTGCCGGGTGATGCTGAGGGCGACCTCGGCTTTTTTGTCGCTCCAGAGTTTCAGCATCTCCTTGGCGGGGATGTCCTTGAGCATGTCCTTGAAGGCGCGCACGCCGCCGGCGTTTTGCGCGCTGGCGTCATGCAGCATGAACAGCGGAGCAAGGAGTACGAGCAGGAGGCGGGCAGGTTGTTTCATGCGGGTGTACTAGGTGGGAAATGCGTACGCACAATGGGTATCGCCAAAATGCATCATGGGCTATTTTCCTACCGTGCCTCTTTTGGCTGGCTCCTTCGCGGTGGGTCAGCTAAAGGGGGCTTCGCCGTGCTGAATGAGCCGCACACGAATGAGACCTGGCCTTGGCCAAAGCTGCCTGAAACCTCACAGTCCGCCGAACCAGCGCTCGAGGGTCTTGTCCTTGGCGAGGGAGGCGGTGAGGACCATGAAGAGGCCAAACAGGCCGACGAATAGGCGCGGTAAAAGATCAAGCTCGATAGGAGTCATTGCTGATCCTAAAGTAAACATGGAACCCATCGCGCCTCCTAGTGTTCGTAGTATAATCACGTTTTCATCATGAGCCTTGAATTAGAATTGATCAATACAAAATTCTTACAATCAATAATTCGTTTAAAAATTAACTCCGAGTGAATCATTTAAGCATGCGCCGGGAGGATGGGCGGTGGTGGTGGGCGCGACAGACCGAGCTGCTGAGGGGCATCGTCGCGCTATTGCTCAGAGCAATCGGGGATCAAACGAGAAGGGCACGGGCTTGTCGATGACGATTTTCTTGAAGTCGGGGTGCGCGGGATTGAGGAGGAAGTTCGACTCGCCGGGGATGATGGCGCTGGGGAGTTCCAGCACGGCGGAGCGTGCTTCTTTGGCCCAGAGATCCCCCAGCGCACGCGTGAAGGGCGGGGCTGGAGAATTCGCCCAGCCGGGGGGCAGGGCGGTGACTTTTTCCACGAGCTCGGCCTCGAATTCGAGGGGGATGGCGGCGTAGGTGAAGATCACGGGCGGATTGAGATGCACGAGGGACTCCAGCGCGGCCAGCGCCTGGGTGCTGCTGGTGTACACGAGGCTGACGCCGACGGAGTTCCAGCGGCCGCCGTAGAGTCGCGCGCCTTCGCCACTGAAGGCGGTGGCGGCGTGCTTTGTCTTCACGATGCGCCAGGCCTGCAGCTTCATGAGTAAACGCTGTATTCAATGCGGCCGAGGAGATCTTCCACTTCACGGGCACCGACCTCCGTCTCTGCATACTCCAGCGGCACCGCACCGCCGAGGCCGCGCTGGGCGGAGGTGAGCCATGCACGCGCATTCTCCGTGGACTCCATGACTTCCACGGCCTTGCCCATGAGCCGGGCGAAACGCACGACGCGGTCTGATTCTGCGGGATCCAGCCTGCCCGCCGCCATGCGCCGATGCAGCGTGGCCTTGGAGATGCCGAGCATGGGCACGAGCCTCTCCATGGAGACGTCCAGGCTGCTGCGCAAGTCATCCAACTCCTGCACGGGCAGCCCGATCTTGAGAGACTGGATGAGCTTGGCCGTGGTAAACTCCAAGGGCGCATGCCTGCCTGCAGCGCCATGCGCCAGGTAAGCCACGATGCCGCCGCCCGCTTTCCGGGTGCCTGCGCCGCCTTCTGCACGGCTGTGGTACACGGCGGCCGTTTCTTGAACGAGGGTGGGTTCTTTTTTCATTTGATACTTATTTATGTATCATTTGAGTATGGAGTCAAGCTTTGTTTGCCTCTTTCAAATCACTCAGCGCAGGGCAGGGGAGCACGCATCCCCGTCGCGCCTTCACCCTCAGCTCTCGCCCTACATCAAAAGCCGCTATTTGAAGAATCCTGCTTGCCAATCCCGCCCCCAGTCGCTCCACTTCCGCAGCACCCGCACCGGGGAACCGCCAGCACGTATGTCTGACACCACCTACACCCCCGCACCCATCGACACCGCGAACGTGGTGCTCACCGACCAGCTCACCGGCCTCAATGAGCAGCTCGCGGAAAACATCCACGAACTCTGGGCCAAAGAGCGCATCGCCCAGGGCTGGCGCTTCGGCCCCCAGCGCGACGACACCAAAAAAGAGCACCCCTGCCTTGTCCCCTATAACAAGCTCCCCGACTCCGAAAAAGAGTTCGACCGCCACACCGCCGTCGGCACCCTCAAGACCATCCTCAAGCTCGGCCACCGCATCGAGCCCCGGGACGGCATCTTCACCATCGAAGGCACCCAGGCCCTCACCGACTGGGAGAAGCACCTCAGCAGCTGTGCCACCGATGCCCGCAGCAACGGCCCCCGCTCCTGGACCTTTGACATGGATGACCAGCCCGAGATCGACTGGCTGGAGAAAAACCACCCGCAGCTAGATCGCGCCCGCGCCGCCCTGCAGGAGTTCCAGGCCACCGTCTACCCCGCCTGGCAGAAAGAAGACGCCCACGCCCTCAGCAAACAAAAGTGGCACCACCGCGCCGCCGCCATCGCCATCTGGCCAGGCATCGCCGGCATCCTCTTCGCCATCGTCCAGCTCACCTACCGCAGTGACACCATGCTGCTCGGCCTCTTGGAGACCTTCTCCGTCGTCATCGCCGCGCTCGCCGTCATCGGCGGCTTCTACTTTCACCTCCACCACGGCTGGCTCGCCCACCGCCAGTGCGCAGAGCGCCTCCGCATCCTCAAATTCACCGCCCTCTCCTGGCCGGAGCTCTGGTCAGACTTTCCCGCATGGAAAAAGAAGCTTGAAGATGAAATCAAAGCTCTCACCGCCATCGACACCAAGTCCGCGCACCACTGGGCCCAGAAAAACGAAACCCTCCATCCCGTGCTCCCCGGTGCCGTCACCTGTGCCGTCCCCCTGCCAGATCTCCAGGCCCTCTCCAACTTCTACCGCATCAAGCGCCTCGAATTCCAGCGCCACTACTTCGAGCACCAGTCCAACAAAGCCCACAGCCGCTCATGGATCGTCGACATGAAAGTCGGCCTCTGGATCTTCGCCCTCAGCGTCATCATCGTCCTCATCCACGGCATGCACTCCGTGTGGCATGGCGTCCATGACTGGCTCCTCACCGGCACCGCCGCCCATGCCGCGCCCGCCATCGAAGCCGCCCATGCCGCCGCCGGAGGCACCGTCATGGACGTCGCCCATGGCGCGCCCGCAGCCCACGGCACCACCGCCAACGAACTCACCTACGAGATCCTCGGCATCGCCCTCGCCGCCGTGCTGCCCGTCATCGGCTTCGGCTTTCGCGCCTGGCTCGCCGCCTTTGAGGCCCCCCGCAGCCGGAACCTCTTCCGCGCCAAAGCCCTCGCCATCGACGACTACATCGCCCGCGGCAACGCCGGCGCCACCAGCGTCAATCAGACCCTCAATCACATCGCCTACAGCGAGCACTTCTTTAACAACGAACACCGCGAATGGTGCCGCCTCCAGATGGAAGCCGAGTGGTTCGTGTGATGCCCCGGCTGAAAATGAAAGTACTCCCGAGCTTTAGCTCGTTCTGGATCTCCTCTTGGTCCTTGTCCTCGATGCTCAATCCCACCGCTCCGCAAAGCCCCATATGGACTGCGGTCGCGGAGTGAGGAACGAACGCAGCTGCCGCTTTCGCCGTCCTCGGAGACTCCCGCATACCACATAATACCCGAAAGCGGCAGCCCCCAATTCCGCTCAACCCGCAGACCCCACGCCCGTCACGCTCCCTCGAAAGCGCCCCCAGCTGAGTCATACGCACCAGACTGACAATCCCATATCAAAGCCTGGTCCCACCGCGCCTGACCGAGCCCCCCGCAGGCAGGCCCCCAATCTCTTCCCCTCCGCTCCACGACATCGCAAACCCAGCTCACGTATTGTAGTCCCGCCTTTAGGCGGTTCCGGACGAACGTCCACAAAGCCACACCACTCAGCCCACCGCGCATGACGTGTTCAGTTTTCCTCAAAGGCCCATAAGCCGCAGAGAAAAAATTCATTCTCTGCTCCCACTGCATCTCTGCCCCTCTGCGGCAAAATCGAACGTCTCATCACCGTCGACACCGCATGCCGCCAAGACCCTGCTCCTCAGCGAAGACCAAGCACAGCAGCGCATGCCCGACGAAACCGTAGCGTCACCCACCCGCCCCTCACGCATTCCCCAGATCCACATCCGAGTGCGGCACCCTCTGCTGCATCGGCGGCGGAATCTGCTGCCCCGTGCCACCCCCATACCCGCCCTGGCGGTCGCCACGCGGTTGCTGCTGGCGGTTCGGCTGCTGTGGCATCCCGTAGGCCGGATAGGCATTGTTGGAGCCGTTGGGAATCGGAGCCATCGCCGTGCTGCGCCAGTTGCCCGATTCCTTGCTCAGAATGTCCTCCACACGCTCGATGAATTTCCTCCGTGCCGCAGGCGCCTCCAGCTCCGCATACGCGCCTATCTGAAATTCCAGCCATGACTGCTCCTGCCGCAGGCACTGCGCCGTGTCCCGGTAGTTGATCCATGCCTCAGGCAGGTGCAGCATCTTCAGCAGCGCCGTGCCGATCGCCAGCATCACCGAAGCCGTTGCCGTCACCCAGTTCTGCGTCGGCGACACCGTCGTCACCAGCACCGGCAGCGAAGACGACAGCACCACCACAGACGTCTGCAGCGCATGGTAGCGCCGCTTCTGCGCCGCCGCCTTGGCCTCAAACCATTGCAGCTGATCATTGAAACGCTTCGTCAGGAACTGGTTAAACACATCTTCTTCCATAGGAATAAAGCGCGATGATGAATCCCATCCGCCTCGCATGCGAGGCCTTTTTCAGAAGAACCTCCGCCACACCCTCCGGCGGAGAGGGATCGTCCCGATCCCTCCACGCTCTCCCATCACCCAGCGCTCTCGCATTCCCAACACCCTCCGATGACGACACCCCCGCAGTCCACCCCCTCGTCCCCCTAAACACCCCCGGCGCAAATATAAACCTTTCACTCATCGGCACTTCCTCTGCGGCAGGTTAGTCTGGGCCTGTCCATCACCGCCTCCTACGCCCTCCGGCGCAGACGTCATCCACCCCGCACCCACCCCGACCATGACATCTCCAATGCCGCCCTTCACCTTCAATGAATCCGCGCCCAGCACCGCACGGCGCGTCACCCATCCAGAGGACACCGTCTGCGCCATCATCTACGCCTCCGTGATCCTCCTCCTCTGCAGCCGCGTCCTCCTGCAGATCCTGAGCTAAGCCCCCCGCATCCGCTCGCAGGGCAGGGGAGTCTGCCCTCACACGCCAGTCCACGAACTCGGCTGCGGTCTCCTCTACGCCCTGAGGCGGAGGCGGTGCAGAGGCTGACAGCAGACTTGGAAGGTGAAATAAATGAAACACACCGTCTTGAACTGAAAAAAGCTGAGCATGGCTTAGTCTGCGAGCACTCAGACCATGACAGGCACTTACTCATTCCTCATCCAGGCGAAGCCTCCGCTCGTTGAACTGCTCGAAAGCGCGGATGAGTTCTTTCGTCACCTCGCCAAAGACGTGATCCTCACCGCCCAAATAGGCGACCGCCATGGATTCGAATTTACCACGCTTTTTGGGCAGATCCAGGCCTCCTATTTGGCAGCAGTGAAGAAGAGCCTGCCGCAGATCGAAACGACATTGGGTTTTGATCATTACTGGACGTTTGAGCCTCACAGCGCTCGTGTGGTTCCGCTCAGTGAAATTTTTCAAAGAGCAGAGCTGACAGAGTCAAACACCTCTTGCGATGCGTTGAAATACCTGATTCAAAAGAACGTCGAAATCGATGTCGATTAGCGACCTTGCCGGCTGTCGTCTTGTAAAAGCACACCAGGCATTCTCTCAGGGCTCAGGCGATCTTGTCCAGCACGCTCTGCCCCGAAGCCAGCACCTGCGCACGCGCTGCCGCAAAAGCCTGACCTGACAGGGCAGGGAACTGGCTTTCGAGCACTTGGATATCGTGGTCGGACATGCCGTGAGATTACTGTCTTAACCTGTTCAGATCAACCACGTCCTTGGATGCGGGATGCCTGTTCTCCTGCGCCGTGAGAAGGCCTGGGGTTCGAATCCCCTTGGCTCCACCATTCGTCATTGATTCGCTTCGCTCACCCTCCGGGCTTCCTTCGGTCGTCTGTTTGCCTTCGGCTATCTACGCTTCGCTCCGGTTCGCTTCGCTCGGCACATCATTACGGCGCGAAGCCACCGGGCACGACTCAGCGCAAGACCCACCCCACGCACACCGTAACCTCCGGTACCCCCATTGAAGAATCCCCCGATGCCCCCACGTTCCCAGCGGCCTGTCCTCCGCGTCCTCCTGCCCCTCTTCTGCGCCCTCATCGCCCTGCTGCCCGCGCCCACCACGCACGCACAAACACCCGCGCCAGCCAAGGCACCTGCAGCCCCCGCAGGCACCAGAGCCCCCGCGACACCGGCTGCCAAGGCCCCCGCAGCAGCCACACCGCCAGCTTCCGCCAAAGCTCCCACCGCTTCCGCCAAAGCCCCCTCCGCGCCAGCCATCGCCAAAGCTCCCGCTTCACCTGCCGCGCCTGCAAAATCCGCCACCACACAGGCACCCGCAAAGGCCACTCCACCTGCGGTCAAGCCCCCCGTCGTTGCCGCTGCCCTCACCCCCGCCGACGAAGTCCGCCGCACCTTCAAAGACAAGATCACC
>CALRWM010000101.1:0-17472 GCA_943371875.1 Prosthecobacter debontii
TCGCCGCCTGGAGTTGCTCCAGCGTGGCGTTGTCCACATCAGGTCTGAGTTCTTGCGCTCTCAACAACCATCCTCAAAGCACTGCCGCCCGTTTTGTACAGCACTTTTTGCTCCGTTATCCGGAAATCAGTTTTGGAAATCGCTATAACGTCTCGCTGCAGAGCCTGCACCTCGACACCCTCACGCCCTGGGTGGGCAAGCTCAGCACGAAGCTGGAGGATGCGCAGATGACGCTCACCTATCGCGGAGTCATTGGCGATGACCCCAGCAACTCCACCGGCAGCGGCACGCTGGACCTCATCGATGCGCCCATCGTGCACGTGCCCCTGCTGGATCAGGCCTATCAGCTCTTCCCCAAAATCCTCAACCGCGAGAGCGCCCGTGACACCGGGGAGGTGCGCACCACATTCATCATGAAAAACGGCGTCGCCATGGTGGAGCCCATGAAGGTGCTCGGGCAGTCCATCGTCGTCACCGCCCGTGGCACCGTGGATCTGAACAAGCGCACCGTGGATGGCCATGGCCGCGCCAACATGCGCGGCGTGGTGGGCGTGATCATCTCGCCCATCAGCGTCGTGTTCATGGAGATGCAGGTGAAGGGCCCCTTTGACGACATCAAAGTCGCCCCCCTAGGTTTGATCGGAGCCGCGAAAAGCGTCGTCAAAAATGCCGCCAAACTCAGCAGCCTCGTCCTCCGCGAAGGCGTCTCCGTGCCCTTCGAAGCCCTCGGTATGTTTCGCCGGCAGAGCACCAAGGAAGAGGCGAAAGAGGGTGCCAAGGAGGATGCCAAGGAAAGCACCAAAGAGGGTGCCAAGGAAGGCGCGAAGGCGTCGGAGTGAGGGGGTGGTTTATCGCCCCATGAAGTAGCTGCGACGGAGGGATTTGCGGACGTCCTTGAAATGGGGTGGCAGCCAGTCCTTCGTCTTCTCTTTGAGGTATCCGGCATCAGGATTGTTTGTTCCTGCGGCCTTCATTCGTGCGACGATGTAGCGTGTATACAGGTGGTCAAAGATGCGCATGAATTCACCAAAGTAGATGTCTGCGACTCGTTCATTTCCACGAATGACCAGCATGTTTTCATCATTGGTCGCCTGAGAGGGTTTGCTGAAATTCGCAGAACCGGTCACGACGATGGGATCTTTTCCGAGCGGATCCACGAGGATGAACTTGTCGTGAATGTAACGGTTCCTGTTAAAGCCGGTCAACACCTCACCAATGAAGTTCTCTATGTCGCCTTTCTCAAGCTTTTCTCCTGAGGCGATCACATTGTTTTGCGCCTTGTCAATCTGAGCCACAGTGCCTTCGTCGAGCGTCTTGTCAAAAACAGCGTAGCGCAGTGTGTCATCCTTGCTCTCCAGGATCTCTTCGAAGATCTCGTCCAGATTGAAGGCAAAGGTCATGCACATCATTCGTTTGGCTGAGCGCATCACATCTGCATACCAGTGCAGGGTTGGCACCTCGTCTTTGTTATCGCGCGGGCTGAAGAGCGTCAGCATGCGTCCGGCTGGTGGCTCTGACTCTGGCTCAGGAGTGGGCTCTGCTTCGATGTTTGCGGCCACCAGCGGGCCGCGCGTCACATCCGGTTTGGCCAGCCGTTCCCAGTATTCGAGGTAGATTTTGGCGATGTCGTGATCCCAGACGATATGCCCGACATTCGAATGGCCGAAAATGCCTCCGGCGGAGATGTTGGTGGAACCCGTCCAAACTGCCACGGGCTTGTCCTTGTGGATCAGTACAATGAATTTGTTGTGCCGGATGCCGGCCCTTGATTTCTGCGGCTTGCAGATGCCTTTGATCTTAGCTTTGGCGATCATGACCTCATTCTCCTCAAGATAGCTCTGAGCTTCATAGCGGATGTCCACGTCCGCCCCTTGCTTTTTGGCCGCCGCGAATGCCTGCCCCACCGGCAGATAGCGGAACTCATACAGCATGGCTCTCAGCTTGTAGTCGGCAGCATCCTTGCCCGCAGCGATCTTGATGAAACCGGTGAGTGCTTCAAACAGACCGCGTGAAAGCCATTCCATTTGTTCGGATTTCGGGTCGTTTTCATCGGGCTTGTTTTTCCCGAACTTGCGGGCATACGCCTGGGAGCCGGCTGCCCCTCGGTTGAAATAAACGTCATGCCGGGGCTGCCCCGTCTTTCCTTTGGGCCCCTCTTCCGCCTCTGTGGTGATATCGACCGTGGTCGATGAGGCTTCGTCCAGCTCAAGCAGCTTGGGCTGGCCATACGCAGGGATGACCCTGTAGCTGTAAGTCGTCTCCGGTTTCGCTGTATAGTCGCCCCACTGGAACGACTGAATCGGGTGCTCGGACGTGGGCATGGGCGAACCGGCGGGCGCACCCTCATCTTTAAACTTGAAGCGCTTGATCCCACGCAGGAAATAGCGCTCGATTACTTTACCTTGGGCAAGTTCACAGCGCTCAATGGCAAAGCCCAGGAGATTGTTTTTCTTGGCATCCTGGCCTTTGACAAAATCCCACGCCAAAGTCACGACATGCAGTCCGCCAATGGCTCGGACCTCCAGAACAGGGCCTTTGATCGAATTTCGCATAATGGTCTCCTAGGTTAAGCTTATGGCCTGGAATGGTGATGTTCCATATAAAAGAAATCCACTGTTTTTATGAAAATATAACGTGTCATTAAATGGTGGTTATTCCTCCTCACTAATAAATCGACTGACTAAAAGAAGAGTTCGAAATCATTTGAACTCTTCTCGTCCAGTTTCAGCAGCGCCTACCCACGTGCCCTCTAACGTGGTATAAAGTAACATAAAGTTGCAGAATCGGTTTGACTTTGAAAAATTGAGCCCAAGTCTTGTCTCATCCTTCGGGTGGCTGGTGTGAAGAACGCGGCGGGCCGGGAGGGGGACAGCGAGGGAGGCAGTGAAGAACTCTGAGTCTCGCACCATGCAGGCCGGCACGGCAGCCGGGCCGGGTATTCCATGGGGTGCATGCACTCTCGCGGATGCCGGGCCGGTGAGGGCGGTGCCGGTTGTTTCCGAGGGCCTGAGCCCATGCCTCTGCCACGCATCCTGCGTCTCTGCGCATCCCCAGGCCAAACTATGCCAACTAAATACCACTTATTACCACCTACTGCTATGAAACTGCCTGAAATCGAAACCTTCTCTTCCACCTCCTCCGCCGCGCCTGTGCCCGGCATCGGCTCCGCCAGCAACGCCTCCTCCGGACACCCCGGCAAGGGCATCGACTCCTCCTCTTCCACCTCCGCATCCGCAGTCTCTGCAGCCTCCTCCCAGGGCTCCGTGCTTGCGTTTGGCGCTGCCTCTGACGCGTCGCATCCCGGTGCGGGTGTCGTGGCATGCGCGGCCTCTTTGGATGCGTCTGGGCCCGGCTCTGGCGCTTCTGCCGCATCCTTCTCCGGCTCCGCAGCCGCCTCGGAGGGCGGGTGGCTCACGCCGGAGCAGATGGCGCAGAAGCTCAATGTCTCGCGGCGCTGCCTGGGGAGCTGGGCGCGGGACCGGATCATTCCCATGATCAAGATCGGGCGGGTGTGCCGCTTTGACCCGCCGCAGGTGATGGCGGCGCTGAAGCACCACGAGCAGGGAGTCGCCAAGCGCTGAGAACCCCAAGCCCACCACGAACATGCCTATGAAACTCGAGCTTGATCGTTTGGTGAAGGTCCGGCAGCGCGGCTCCCGGACCTTCGCCCGCTGCCCGGCCTGTGCCGAAAAGGACAGCGACAGGGCGGGGGACAACCTCGTCATCTTTGACAGCGGCTGCTTTGCCTGCGCCGCCTTCCAGGGCGACAGCGGGCACGCGCGCCGCATCCTGGAACTGGCGGGGAATGAGGAGGAAAAACGTAAACTCAGCCGCAGCAGCAGCGGGCCGCCGGGTGCGTTTCCGCCGCCACGGCAGCGGCGTGTGCCTGCGCCGCCGGTGCTGCCGCCGGACTTTGCGGAGACGGTCCGCACGGCGCGCCTCAGGGCCTCCGCCTGCCTGGAAACGCAGATGGTCATGGCGGACGAGTTTGGCGTGCGGGTGGAGACGATCCGCCGCCTGTCCATGCCGGAGGGCGGGGCGCTGGGTTTCTTCCCGCGTATCAGCATCGGCGGCACACCCTGCCTGCCGGACCGCATCGGCTACATCTACCCGCAGGGCATCAAGATCCGCCAGCCCTGGGGGGCGGAGGCCGCCCGCTTTGCCTGGGCCTGCGGCCGCGCCACGGAGCCCTGGCGCCACACCTGCGCCAGCGCGCGCCCCGGCGTGCGGCACTACTACCTCACGGAGGGGGAGTCGGACCTCATCGCCCTGGCGGATGCTCTTACAAACCGAATCAAACCAGAAGATGGTATCGCCATGGTGGCCAGTCCGGGCACGTCCTTCCGGGAGGAGTGGGCGCGGCTGTTTGCGGGCTGCGAGGTGAGCCTCTTCTTTGACAAAGATGCCGCCGGGGCCGCCGCCGCCGAGCGCACCACAGCCCTGCTGCGCCCGCATGCCAGCCAGGTACGAATCCTTCACTTCAAACGCTCATGAAAGACCTCCGCAGCTACCACAATGCCCTGGGGGCTGAGGCCCTGGCCGACCTCGTCAGCGATCCGGCGAACTACACCGTGGTGGACTGCTCCGGCAGCGCCAGCACGCTGAGCACCGCCCCGCCTGGCGGGGAGATCGCCATCACCATCACCGGTCCCGCCGCCACAGGGAGCGCGGTGGATTTCACGGACCTGGACGCACGGCGCATCCACCTGGAGCAGCCGCCGCCGCAGCCCGTGCCGGTTTTCTCGCTGCTCTCCCAGCAGATCTCCACGGCAGGAAATCTCACCGTCATCTCCGCGCAGGCGAAGGGTGGCAAGAGCGCCGTGGTGGGAGCGATGATTGCCAGCATCCTGGCTGCCGACTCACCGAAGGCGGAGGACGACGATGACGAAATCCCCGACTGGGAGCCGGAGCAGGATCTCCTCGGCTTCACCGCCGCCGCTCATGCGGGGCGCGCCGTGGTGCTCTTTGACACCGAGCAGTCGCCTTATGATGCGTGGAGCCTCGTGCAGCGCTCCGCGCAGCGTGCCGGCGTCTCCGCCATGCCCGGCTGCTTTCGCGGCTACTCGCTGGCAGACGTTTCCACGGAGCGGCGCCGCGCCTTCCTCGCTGCCGAAATGCAGCGCGCCCAGCAGGAGTGCGGCGGCATCCACAGCGTGTTCATTGATGGCGTGGCCGATTTGTGCAAAAGCCCGAACGACGACATCGAAGCCTTCGCCTTGGTGGAGCACCTCGCGCAGCTCGCCATCGCCCACGCCTGCCCCATCATCCTCGTGCTGCATGAGAACCCCTCCGGCCTGGAAACGGGGAAGACACGCGGCCACCTCGGCAGCCAGCTCGAGCGCAATGCGGAGAGCAACCTCCGCATCGCCAAAGAGGGCAAAAGCGGAGCCTCCATGCTCTTCTCCGAGCGCTGCCGCCACGCCTGCATTTCGCGGGATGACGCCCTGCGCTTCGCGTGGTCCACCCCCGACGGCATGCACATGACCGTGGAGCCGGAGACCAAGGAAAGCAAAGCCGAGACCGCGCGGCAGACGGAAGGAATGGAGTGCCAAGCCGTCTTCGCCGGGCACTTGGGGCAAATGCCTTACAGCGAGCTGAAGCAACGCATCATGACGCAGATCCACGTTGCTGAGCCGACCGCCAAACGCCGCATTAAGCTTTGGCTGTCCATCGGGTTGATCAAGCAGGGATCAACGGCGTGTTACCTACGGGCTTGAAAAGGCAGGATCAGGATCAAACCAGGATCATGATCCTGCGTTGATCCTGATCCCAATAGGATCACAGGATCAGTACCTATATATAGGTACTGATCCTGTGATCCTAGACCCAAACCCCAATGGTGATACTGAACCTGAACCCAACGGGTAATCTGTATGATCCCGTTGAACCCACCACCGGTGGGAATGGAAACTCACCCCCATTGCCCCACCCCTCCCTGACCCTGTGAACCTGCTGCAGGCAGTGAACGTGCTGCTGGTTGTGAACCTCCTGCAGGCTGTGAACCTGCCGCCGGGGTGAGAGCGGTTTGCACTGCCATCCCATCGGCAATGCCGGATGTGGCACCGCCCAGGTGATGGCCTGAAAAATTTTGCACCATTTTCGCGGCCATCCCTTGCGCCTGTGCGTTAATCCGGCCATGCATCACACTCACACATGAGCCAAAAATCTTGGGATGTCATTGTCATCGGCGGCGGGCCTGCGGGCTCCACGGCGGCGGCCACGCTGCGTCAGGCGGGGCGTAGCGTGCTGGTGCTGGAAAAGGCCAAGTTTCCACGCTTTCACATCGGCGAATCGCTGCTGCCGTATAACCGCAGCATCTTTGATGAGCTGGGTGTCTGGCCAAAGATCGAAGCCGCTGGATTCATGGTGAAGCGCGGCGCGCAGTTCTGGATGGGCGATGGCTCGATCCACACGCGGATGAATTTTTCCCAGGGCTCGTTCACCGAATTTCCAGAGTCGCTGCAAGTCGAGCGGGCGACGTTTGACGACATCCTGCTGCGCCATGCGGAGGAGCTGGGCGCGGAGGTGCGGGAGGAGGCGCTCGTGACGGAGCATCGCGTGGAAAAAGACCGCGTGACGGTGAAGTTCCGCGCCAAGGACGGCGTGGAGCACGAAGTGCAGGCGGCGTTTCTCATGGATGCCAGCGGCCTGGGCAACTTCACGGCGAACCGCGAGAACCTGCGGGACTACTACCCCGAGCACAAAAAGATCTCCATCTTCGGCCACTACAGCGGCGTGCAGATGACCACCGGGGAGGAGAAGGGGGACATCCTCATCATCCGCCGCGAAAACTCGTGGTTCTGGATGATCCCGCTTTCCGACGACAAGGTGAGCGTGGGTCTCGTGCTGGACCAGGCGCAGTTCAAGGCGCTCAAGAAGGACCCGCAGGAGGTGTTTGACGATGCCGTGCAAAACACACGCGCCGTGCGTGAGCGCATGATCAATGCGCAGCCCATCACGCAGGGGCATGTACTCACCGATTTTTCCTACACGAACCGCAAGCTCGTTTCCGACCGCATCGTGCGCGTGGGGGATGCCGCAGGGTTCATTGATCCGGTGTTCTCCAGCGGCGTCATGCTGGCCATGAGCAGCGGCCGCAAGGGCGCGCAGGTGGTGCATGCAGCCATCGCCGCCGGCAAGGCTTACACCTTTGCCATGAAGCGGTATGAATGGGCCACCCGCAGGCACGTGAGCGGCTTCTGGCAGTTCATCGAGCGGTTTTACACCAAGCACTTCGCGCAGATTTTCTTCCAGCCCAGCAACAAGTTCCACCTGCTCTGCGCCATCAACTGCACGCTGGCAGGCCGCACGCAGATGACCTTCGGCACCTGGTGGCGCCTGCGGCTGTTTTTCACCCTGGTGTGGATCCAGAAATACCACCCGATTGCGAAGCCGATCCGGATCCGGTGAAAGTTGTCCAGTTGCGCCGCAACTGGAGTTCTTCTGCGGAGGTCAGGCATCCTGCCTGAGGATGGACAGGGGCTTCCAGCCTTCAGGCGCTGGGCCTTGGCGTATGCGTTGGGTGGGAAGTCGTAGGCGAGGACGCCTCGATCCATTGACAGGCGGGACGCCTATCCTCCTCCCTCCCTCATTCACCGCACCTTCACCCGCAGCATGGGCGCGGAGCGGGTGCCGTTCTCCTTGGTGGCGAAGGCGTGGACGAGGCCGCTTTCCTGGTCTTCGTTGGTCTCGCGGCAGATGATCAGGGTGGCGATCTGATTGGTGTCGGCGCTGAGGAAATCGGCGAGGTCTTTGCCGCGCAGTTTGCGGGTGCCGCGATTGATGCCCTGGGCGATCTCGAACTTGCCGAGAAGCTTCACCTTGCTGGCCACGGGGAGGTGGCGGTCGGGCTGCGCGGGGTCATGGGCGGGGGCTTGCTGCCAGGTCAGGCCGGCTTCTTCCCAGGCGTCCGCGCTTTCGTCCAGCACGCCGTAGACGGCGAAGGTGCTGTCCGGCACGAAGCTGGCGAAGCCGAGCTCGCTGGGCTCGATGGTGAGCACGAGCTCCGCATCCTCAATGGCGCGACCGCGAAACTTGCTGAGGTCAAAGGCGATGTAGCCTTTGCGGTTGAGGTCGGGCTTGGTGTCCTTGCTGCGCTTCACGCGGAAGAAGGGGTGCGTGCCGAAGTCGTTCGGCATTTTATCAGAAGACTGGATGTAGCTGTCTTTGCCACGGCCAAACGCCGTCGTCACGGCCTGCCAGCCGTCTCCGGCATCCATGACGATGGAGGGCTGCCAGCGGCTGGGCTCGGCATCGGCGTCATCGCCGGCGGAGGGGTGCATCTGCCTCTGCGACCAGCCACGGTCCACGCGCTGGCCTTTTTCCAGCTTCTTGGTGGCGGCGCCGGTCTTGTCGTCCACCTCCACAAGGCCTTCCATCACCTGCACGAGGTACTTGCCGTCCTCTCCGGCGCTGAGGCCGAACTTGGTGCCCCAGTCGATGACTTTGGCGTCCTTGGTGTCGATGCTGAAACCTTTGGCCTGGGGCGGCACTTCGGCCACCAGCGTGCCACGGCGTAGCTTGCAGTTCATGCCGTCCAGCACTTCCACGGTGGCGGGGGCTTCCAGCACCAGCTCCGCGCCGCTGTCAAAGCGCAGCACGGCCAGGCCTTCGATCAAATCAAGCACCCCAGGCTTCAAGCGTGCGCCTTCCACCGTGGGCAGGCTGCTGCCGGCCCACTGGCACTGCTGTGCGCGGACGAGCGTGGCCACCGTGCCATCGCGCGTGCCATTCAGCCAGACGAAGCCAAAGGTCACGCAGGCGGCCGCTGCTGCTGTGATGGCATGACGCCACCACACGGGCTTGGCCGTCGGGCGTGCTGCGGGAGGGGCCTGAGTGTGCCAGGAGTCGTCAAAGCACAATTCGGCACGTTGATGGAGGGCCTTGGCAAAGAAGGCACGCGCTTCTGCATTTTCACGCAGTTCGGTCTCCAGCGCGGCCACCTCGGCGGCGCTGAGTTTTTCATCGGCGTAGCGCTCGGAGAGTTCCAGCAGTCGAAATTGATCGGCAGGCTTCATGATTCGGCTCCTTCCAGTTGGAGTTCTTTTTCCACGCAGGTCATCAAACTCATGCGGATGCGGCTGAGGGCGCGATACACCGCGCCCACCGTGCTGCGGATGCGCTCGGCCACGCCATCGATCTCCAGGTCTTCGTAGTAGCGCAGCGTCACCAGTTGACGGTGTGCGGCGGGCAGCTTGGCCACGCAGGCGCGCAGGGCATCGCCCCGGCGGTCGCCGCTGTCGCTGAGCTTGGAGACTTCATCGTGAAGGAGTTCCAGCATCTCGTCGCTGAGGGGTGTGGCTTCGCGCTTCTTCTGGCGGCGATGGGTGAGCACTTGGTGGAAGGCGGTCTTGCGTGCCCAGGCGAGGAAGTTGGTGCCGCTCTCGTACTGATCAAAGCAGCGCCACAGGATCATCTTCGTCTGCTGCAGGATGTCGTCCGCGTCATGCGGGGCGGGCACCATGCTGTGAACGTACACGCCCAGGGCACGGTCATGGCTCGTGAGCAGTTCGAGGAATTCCTGGGTGCGGTCGGGGGAGGACATGGGCGTACGGCTATAAGGCGGCGCAGGCGGGGACTTGGACAGGATATTTGCGAAGGGGGCGGGGGATTTATGATTTATGATTTATGATTTGGAACCCGAATGGGGGGTGAAGTGAAGCCTCCGTGCACGAGCACGCGCTCATGCAGCGAGTCTTCAACCCACGGCAAACTCACCCCGCAGCAAGCCCTCAGTGCGCCGGAGCTTCGATCGTCGAATCAATCTTCTTCAACGCGACCCACAGGGCCGGGTCTTCCGGATGGCCGTTGAAGAGGACCTTGCCCTCAGGGGAGAGCAGGACCATGCGGGGGATGGTGGTGATTTCGAGGGCCTTGGTGTAGGGGCGCTCAGCGGGCTCGACGAGCCAGGGCATCTTGGCGTTCTGCTCCTGGCGGATGCGTTCGGCGGTGGCCTCGGCGTTTTCATCGTCCTTGTTCATCGCTGCCACGACGATGCCGTGGGCAGGGAGCATCTGCGCCTTTGTTTTGAGGGAAGGCATCAGCTGCATGCAGGGGCCGCACCAGGAGGCCCAGAAGTCCAGCAGCAGGGCCTTCTTTCCGTCCAGCACATCGTTCAGCGTGGTGGCCTCTCCTGCCGAGGTGGTCAGCGGGGCTTTCAGGTCAATGACCAGCGCCGCCATCTTGGCTTCGAGGCGAAACTTCTCCATGGCCTGGATGAAGACCGGCGCCTGCTGCGGGCTGAGCCAGATGGCTTCGAGGATGTTCTCTTTGAAACCGGCGGCATCCTTGGCCTCGCCTGCCTTCAGGGCCTTGATGTAGGCGATGAAGGATTTGACCGCTTCGACACTCGGCACTGCGGCGGCGCTGGCTGGATCAAAGCTGCCAGCGAGGATTTCCACTTCAGGCAGAATCTTGACGAGGAATGAGGTGTTTTGCTGCCGCAGGCCCCAAACGAGCTTCGCCTCAATGATCTGCTGGCGCAGCACCCCGGCCTTGTTGGCCTCTTTGGCGAGCTTCTGCAGGTCTTCCTCGGTCGTGTCTTGAGCGAAAAGCCGCTTCACCAGCGCCTGAGCACCGGCTGTGGCCTCTTCAGCAGCAGAGGCTTGGGCATGCACGGAGAGCTGGCTGCAGCAGAAGAGAAAAACACAAAGGGCAGATTTCATGGCTTTGGAAGCGTCCCGATTTTTGTGACCAATGTCGAGCAGAAAGTGACCTTCCTTGGGCTGAATGAAAGATGCCTGCCATGGGGTGCGACTCCTGAGTCTCTTCATCCATGAAACTCACACTGACCCTGACACTCCTCCTCGCCACAGCCGCGTTTTGCCGCGCTGCGGACAACACCCCACCGGAGGGTTTTACCGCACTCTTCAACGGCAAGGACCTTTCCGGATGGTATGGCTGGGGCACCCAGGACCCGACCGACCTGTGGAAGATGACGCCAGAAGAGCAGGCCGCGTACAAGAAGAAATCCCTCGATGGCGGCCTCGTGGATGCGAAGGGCAATGACAAGGGCGACCACGTCAATGCGCACTGGAAAGTGGAGGACGGCCAGCTCGTCAACGACGGCAAAGGTTTGTACCTCACCACCGACAAGGACTACGGCGACTTCGAGCTCATGGTCGACTACAAGATGCTCCCGCTCGGCGACAGCGGCATCTACCTGCGCGGCATCCCCCAGGTGCAGATCTGGGACTTCACGGAGAAGGACGAAAAAGCCGTCGCGCTGGGCAAGCCCTTCGGTTCCGGCGGTCTTTGGAACAACAAGAGCCCTGAGGGCAAGAATCCCCTGAAGCTCATGGACAAGCCCCTGGGCGAATGGAACACCTTCCTCATCCGCATGGTCGGCGAGCGTGCGACGGTGACCTTCAACGGCGAAGTCGTCGTGAAGAACGCGGTGCTGGAAAACTTCTTCGCCAACCGCAAAGCCGGCTACCTCGCCTATGGCAAAAAAGACGCCAAGGCCGCGGACAAGCCTGCTGAGAAAATGCCCAACGGCTGGTTCCCAGACCCCGCCTTTGCCAAAGGCCCCATCCAGCTCCAGACCCACGGCAGCGAAATCCGCTGGAAGAACGTTTACATCCGCGAGATCTCGGCTGAAGAAGCCAACAAGGAACTGGCAGGCAACTGGGCAGAAGACGGCTTCAAGGAATATGTCAACGGCAAGGACCTCAGCAACTGGCAGGGCGCGGTGGACAGCTACGAAGTGGTGGACGGCGCGATCACCTGCAAGCCCGGCAAAGGCGGCGATCTGCTGACCAAGGAAGAGTTTGAAAACGGCACCATCCGCGTGGAATTCAAGCTCCCACCTGCCGGCAACAACGGCATCGCCCTGCGCACCCCGCTGGGTGGCCACTCCGCCTCCGACGGCCTTGAACTCCAGGTCATCGACAGCGACGGCTACAACGCCAAGCAGGCCGCCGCCGGCAAGAAGGGCCTTGAGCCCTATCAGTATCACGGCTCCCTCTACCACACCGCCGGTGCCAAGCACGGCTACCTTCGCCCCGTGGGTGAATGGAACTTCCAAGAAATCCAGGTCGATGGCCAGAAGATCAAAGTCATCCTCAACGGCACCAAGATCCTCGACGTGGACATCGACAAACTCGACCGCAGCCAGATCGCCCACCCACCGAAGGGCCTGGACCACACCAAGGGCTTCATCGGCTTCGCGGGGCATAGCGATCCCGTGGTGTTCCGCAGCTTCAAGGTGAAGCAGAAGTAACGGCGCTGCGCAACAATGCGCTGAAGTGCACTACGGTGCGCTGATTGACCCATTCATCACCCGTCAGGCCGCAAGGTCTGGCGGGTTTTTTGTTGGGGGGGGATTCCTTAGCAAAGTGTACGTTCGCCTGCTGCTTACGCGAACGCGACAGCCTCGTGGAGTGCGAGCGGCAAGCCTGGGCGCGACGCCGCTTTCGCAGGCCGGACGGCAGGATGAGGCCGGAGAACAAGCTACACCTCGCGAAAGCGGTGTCGTCGATGCAGGCTTGCGCCGTGCATCTCTGCCACCGCACTCCACGACGCTGCCGCGCGGAAGCCCCCTCAGTTGCCTCACGCCGCCACCGCCAGCGCTGTCGCGGCCACGTCCTTGAACTCCAGCTCCTCTTCGATGCGCAGGTTTTCCACGATGTAGGCCTGGCGTTCGGGGGTGTTTTTACCCATGTAGAAGGAGAGCATCTCCTTCACGCTGCGGTGCTCGGAGGGGATGGGCTTGCCTTCGGCATCGACTTCGTGGTCGCGCACCTTCACGGGCTCCAGGCGCATGTTCGGGCCGATGAAATGCTTGAACTCATCCGGGCTGATTTCGCCGAGGCCCTTGAAGCGGGTGATCTCGGCGGTCTTGCCGCAGCGGTGGATGGCGCGCTGGCGCTCGTCGTCGCTGTAGCAGTAGTAGGTTTCCTTTTTGTTGCGAACGCGGAAGAGCGGCGTTTGCAGAATGTAGAGGTGGCCTTTGCGCACGAGCTCGGGGAAGAACTGCAGGAAATACGTGATCATCAGCAGGCGGATGTGCATGCCGTCCACATCGGCATCGGTGGCGAGCACGACGCGGTTGAAGCGGAGTTCTTCGAGGTCTTCCTCAATCTGCAAGGCGTTGGCGAGCAGATAAAACTCCTCGTTTTCATACACGATCTTGCGGGTGAGGCCGAAGCAGTTGAGCGGCTTGCCGCGCAGGCTGAAGACGGCCTGCGTTTCCACATCGCGGCTCTTGGTGATGCTGCCGGAGGCGCTGTCACCTTCGGTGATGAAGAGGGTGCTGTCCTCGCGGCGCTTATCCTTGGTGTCGAAGTGCACGCGGCAGTCGCGCAGCTTCTTGTTGCAGACCTTGGCCTTGCGGGCGTTTTCACGGGCGGCCTTCTGGATGCCGCTGATCTCTTTGCGCTCCTTCTCGTTGGAGTTGATCTTGTCCTGCAGCGACTTGGCGATGTCGGCGTGCTTGTGGAGGAAGTTGTCGAGCTGCGCGGTGATGACGCTGGTGATGTGGCCGCGCAGATTGCGTCCGGCAGGTTCCATGTGGGTGGAGCCGAGCTTGGTCTTGGTCTGGGACTCGAAGATGGGCTCCTGCACTTTGACGCTGACGGCGGCGATGAGGCTGCCGCGCACGTCGGCGGGATCGAACTGCTTTTTGTAAAACTCGCGGCATTCCTGCACGATGGCCTCGCGGAAGGCGGCGAGGTGGGTGCCGCCCTGCGTGGTGTGCTGGCCGTTGACGAAGCTGTAGTACTCCTCGCCGTAGCCGGTGCCATGGGTGAAGGCGACTTCCACGTCCTTGCCCTCCAGGTGGATGATGGGGTACTGCGGCTCTTCGGTGAGCTTGGCGCGGATGAGGTCCATCAGGCCGTCCTTGGACTTGAACTTTTCCTCCCCAGACGAAGTGCGCAGCAGCATGGTCAGGCCGGGATTGAGCCAGGCGTAGAAGCGCAGCATCTCGCGCACGAAATCGAGGCGGAAATGGGTGTCGTCCGCGAAGCTCTCGGCATCGGCACGGAAGGCGATGCGGGTGCCGTTCGGCTCGGTGCAGGGCGTGGGCTTGCCCATGTCATAAACGACGATGCCCTGGCTGAACTCGATGGAGCGGGTCTGGTTTTCGCGGATGGCCTGGATCTCGAAGAACTCGGACAAAGCGTTCACCGCCTTGATGCCGACGCCGTTCAGACCGACGGAGCGCTTGAAGACTTCGCTGTCGTATTTCGCACCCGTGTTGATCTGCGCGGCGCACTCCAGCAGCTTGCCCAGCGGGATGCCACGGCCGTAGTCGCGCACATTGACCGTCTGGTCGTCCGCGATGGTGATCTCGATGGTGTTGCCGTAGCCCATGACGTGCTCGTCGATGCAGTTGTCCAGCACCTCCTTGAGCAGGACGTAGATGCCATCCTCGGGCAGGGCGCCGTCTCCCAGCTTGCCAATGTACATGCCGGGGCGCAGACGGATGTGCTCGCGCCAGTCGAGGGACTTGATGGAATCTTCAGTGTAACCGTGTGCGGGGGCGGGGGTGGCCATGGGAAGGAAAAATGACGAATGACGAAATCAGAATGACGAAAAACAGCCGAGCAAAGCGAGACAGACGACCGAAGGGAGCCCGTAGGGTGAGCGCAGCGAATCAACGGTCTGAGATGGCAGAAAGGGGCGGGGGTGTCAAGGGGGTGTACTGGTCGTACGAGTAGGGCGGGCTGGAGGATTTATGATTTACGATTTGGGAACGGGGGCGTGACAAAGCGCAGCGCAGGCTCAAGCGGAGGGGGATCGTCCCGATCCCCCATCTGGGGCGGCGATGGCTGCGGCGTGATCGAAGAAGAAAGCAGCGTCTATTCGGCGCGGAACCCAGTGCGAGAGCGGAGCGTGGAGGGATCGGGACGATCTCTCTCCGCCGGAGTGCTGGGATTTCTTTCGTTTCTCAATCCTTCACCGATTTGCGCGCCTCGGTCACGAGGTTCATGAAGAGCTCACGCTGCTCGGCGAGCGCGGCGACGCGGTCTCCGGCTGGCAGCTTGTGGGCTTCGAGGCAGACGTGGCCCTGGTAGTCGGCTTCCACGAGCAGCTTGGCGAGCTGGTCGAGCGGGTAGGTGCTCTGATTGACGCCCCGGATGTGAACGGTGTGGCCCAGGCGCTCTTTGACGAGGGCAAAATTGGCCGCAAGACCCGCGCCGATGAGATCGGTGTCGTTCGAGTTCCAGCAGACGCGGACGTTGTCGCGGTCGGCTGCATCCATGATGGTCTTGATATGCGGCAGTTCGGAGGTGTCCTTGCCGTGGACCTCAAGCCGGATTTCCTGGCCAAAGCCGACGGCGTAATCGCCCAGCTCCGCCAGCGCCTTGCCAATCTGTGCGAGCGTTTTCTCCACGGGAACGTCCTTGGGGAGGCCGTTGGGCTTTACTTTGACTCCGCTGGCGCCGAGGTCATGACTGAGTTTGATGTACTGCTTGGCCCCTTCGATGTTCTTCTTCAGCTCGTCCTCCTTGGGGGAGTGAAATTCAAAATTGGTGCCCATGCCAAGGAGGTCCACCGGGGAGTCTTCAAACTGCTTTCTCACCGTGGCGCGTTCCTCAGGAGTGAGGGCGGTGCTGACCTTGTGCGCATGGTCGATCCGCAGCTCCACGGCCAGCACCTGGGCGGTGTCACAGTTTTTGAGCAGGGTGGGCAGATCCCAGTCGGCACCCCACATGTAGGTGACGAGGCCAAACTGGATGTTTTCGCCCTTGTAGCTGAGTTTGGCGTCGGCGGCGAAGGCTGCGGCGGCACTGGTGCCGAGGACGGTGTGGAGAAAGTGGCGGCGGGAGGACATGGTGATGGGTGTAAACGCCTGCCACCGGCGGCTCATTGCAGCCGCATGTCAAAACCTAGGGCTTAGGGGGCATCTTCCGCTGCCTTCTTCTCAGCAGCGATGTCCTTTCGGCGGAATCCCTGGACGCGTCCGTCGCCCTTGTAGAGGTAGATTTTTTTGACATCATCCAGCCGCATCATCACCCAGGGGGAGAGGATGTTTCGTCCGTTCTTGGTAAAGACGATGTTGTCCGCCAGATGAACGCAGGAGTGAAAGGCGTCTCCTGTGGTGTTGTCGAGAAAGAAGAGGACGTCCGCGAACTGATAAGGCGGTTCCACCGGGGTGAACTGCTCCAGCACCTGGCTGGTGGCCAGCCGGGCGTCCAGCAGGTATTGATGAGGCTCGTAGTTGAAAAAGTTGAGCGAAGTCCAGTGGCAGTCCGGCATGACACCGTGCTTGGCCATGTCCAGCCCAGGATAGGTGTAGAGCAGCTTGCGGGCGAGTGCGGGCAGAATGTGAACGAGTCCGAGGTCATCCACGCCGTCGAGTTCAATGACGGAACGGACCATGGGCTCCAGGTCCTTGCGGCGGATGCCGGTGCCAAAACTCCAGTATTTGATGACTTCCTCGGCGTTGGAGTTTCTGTCGAGCTTGAGGCGGATCATCAGGGTGCGCGTGCGGGTGCAGGCCTTGAAGATGGCCCGGGCCTCGGAATCCGACTGGGCGTAATTGAGCAGGACAGGGATGTCGCTGAACGCAGTGGCCTCACCGCGTGTGTAGCTGAGCTGTTTGATTTTGCTGATGATTTCAGGCCGCAGCTTGCTGCCTTTGTACCATTCCTCCACCGTGGTGCCAATGATGAGAACGGGATCCGCCTGATATTCATTCTCAGGGTACTTCGCCAGTTCTGTGTATATCTCCGCCCTCGTTTTCGGGGTCAGGCCTTCCAGCTCAGCCAGGGGAGGCAGCAAATGAACAAAAGGCCCTTCTTTGATCAGATTTTTCGGGGCGAGGATGGTGGCAATCAACGACTCTGAAAGGCCAGCTTTGGTCAAGAAGGCAGGCAGGCTGTAGAGTGAGGAGGCAGGGAAGGTCCAGCGTGGAATCGGACTTGGCAGAGGAAACTCCTCAATGAGGCTGGCAGGTGCCTCCAAATAAACATAGGCGCACTTCAATTGCCCCCATGGCCCGGGCGCGGTATCGAAAACGGAGGGGTCGGAAGCGGGGGCTGTGGCTGCGGCTGTCGGGGTCTGATTGCTCGCTAAGCCGCTGAGGATGACGCTGAGATCTTCAGCACGGGTGATTTGTGCCTCAGAACCCACCGGGAGTGACAACCCCGCAACGACGGCAGCCAGAAAGATAAGGCTGGCTTTACGAGCAATGAAGATGTTTTCTCGAAGGCTCCTGGAGAAGCAAAAAGAGAGGGAGTCTGGAGGCATTAGGTTGAGGCTTGCATGCAAGCATAGGCTGCTTGCACATCATGAGACAATCCCCATGGCTGGGGGGATTTTGAAAACAAACGTGCCATTGAACTGAAAAAAATCATGCTGAATCAGCAGTCATAAACCCGGAGCATGCAATAGAGGCGGAGCGGAAGACGCAAAAGGTTGAACCATCAGGGGATTGACGCATGTGGCACACTCACCGTCATGGTGAACCTGCCCATTGAATACTCTGACAAGCCGGTGACGCCCTTTGGCGGCATGGCGCTGATC
>CALRWM010000102.1:0-16951 GCA_943371875.1 Prosthecobacter debontii
CAATACGGCGGTGGCAGACAAGCAATGCACGGGTCTCCAAAACCCGAAGATGTGGGCGCGATACCCACCCGCCGTGCCATTTTATTCCAAATCAAGAACGCGGCGGTAGATCGTTAAAGAGGCGACCTGGACTGTAACTCCAGAGCTCATAGAGACCGCACGGAGTATTACCGTGACGCCGCACCATTTTATAAAGCTGCAGGGAGAGCCAGTGCTCTGACGGGTCTCATAAGCCTGTCTTGGTTGGTGCAACTCCATCCCCTGCGTCCAATTTTTCCATGGGCTTGTAGTGTACAAGGCGCACGGCTGGGTGGCACCCAGCAGGAGGCGGAGCGTTACCGTCCTCGTCCACCAGTTTAGAAGGTCCGTTAGCTCAGTCAGCAGAGCGCCCGCTTGTCGAGCGGAGGGTCGCGGGAGCAAAGCCCGCACGGACCGCCAGTTTCCATGGGACCGTAGTGTAGAAGACTGCACGGCTGGCTTGCACCCAGCAAGAGACGGAGCGTTACCGTCCGGCTCCACCATTTTTAGAATCCTCGGTGATCTAACAGTAGGATGCCGCTCTGTTAAAGCGGCTGTGTTGGTGCGAATCCAACCTGAGGAGCCAGTTTCATGCCCGCAAGGTGTAATAGAATATGCATACGCCGCTTCTAACGGCTGTGGTTCCAGGTGCGAATCCTGGTGTGGGCACCATTTTCAAAGGAGCACGTCCGGCATAGACGAGGAAACGGTCTCGAAAACCGCTGCGCCCTATCAAGGCGTCCAGAGTGCGATTCTCTGGTGCTCCGCCATTTCGTTAAACCTTGCGATCAAACCGCAGCAGCGCTTCATGAACCAGCAGCAGGCAGACCGCCATGGCTATGGTGGCCAATGTCACGGCCTCTAGTCCTCGAGATTGCGCCAGCCATCCGCAGGCGCTTGGCAGCGCGGCTGCACCCACCATGGCGGCGCTGACCTGAAAGCCGATGGCATGCGCTGCACGTGCTCTGCCCAGCCGCTGGGGCGTCCGTGTCATCAGACATGGATAAATGGAGGCCAGTCCAAGACCTGTAAGCGCCAGCGCTCCTGCTGGGAAAGGCAGGTTTGCCGCAAACCATCCGGTGCCTATGACCGCTGCCAGCATGCTCAGACGCAGCAGGAGGTCGATGCCGAGCCACTCGATGATGAAGCCAAACACCAGACGACCGATGGCGATGCTGGCCCAGAAAATCGTCACCCACATGCCGGCGGTTTCTTTGGTCATGCCACGGGCTTCGGTCATCACCGTAAAGCTCCACTGGCCCACGGTCACCTCGAGACCTGTGTAGATGAAAAAGAGCGCGATGTGAGCCCAGGTGCCGATGTGTTTCAACGCATCAAGCATGGGCACGGATGCTTCAGCCTCAGAAGCTGCGCGCGTTGTGTCGCCTGGAGTGGCCCACAGTTTGCGAGTGTAAATGAACAGACCTGTTAAAATGAGGAGCAAGGCGCCGACCGTTGCATAACCCGCCCGCCAAGATCCCAGCGAAACCAGCATGGAGGTCATGATCAGCGGCCCCAGAGTGGCGCCAATGCCGTAGCAGGCATGCAGCCAGTTCATGTGACGCGGCGAAAAATTATTCGCTACATAATGATTCAGCCCGGCATCAATGGCGCCGGAGCCAAGCCCATGCAGCAGCGCACAAGCTGCAAACAAGCCCCATGCTGGCGCGACCGAATAACCCAGGGCACTCGCCGCCACCAGCAGGCTGCTGCCACCCAGCAGAAGCCCGATGCCAAATGACTTGAGCAGTTTTCCCGTGAGCAAACCTGAAACGAAATAGCTGGCTCCTGCACCTAAGAAGATCCACGCGATGTCACTCTGCTGCCGCCCGAAAAAATCCCGCACCGAAGGCCAGGCCACGCCGATAAGCGTGTCTGGCAGCCCCAGGCTGATGAAACCCAGATAGGCTGTCACCAGCAGGAGGCGGCGGGTATAGGATCGAGTGTTTGAGGCCTGCATTTTTAGGACGGTAGTCTGGTGCAGAAGCTTCGTTTGTCGCTGCCGCCTTGCGTGCAGTTGTGCCGGATTTCTGGCTCATACTTTTTTCATCCCTCTGTAGCTCAAGAGCAGAGCAGCCGGTCGATAACCGGCAGACCGTGGAGCGTCACCACGCCGAGGGACCATTTTAACATACGCTGGATGGCTCAGACAGATGAGCGGCGGATTGAAGATCCGCAGAGGTTGGCGCGCTACCAACTCCAGCGGCCATTTGATTGCGGCATTGATGTAACAGTAACATGCGAGTCTTCCAAACTCATCATGTCGGGGCAGAACCGACATGCCGCACCACTTTCAAATTCCCCCCGTGGCCGATACAGAAAGGCACCGATTTCGTAAATCGGAGCATGTGGGTGCGAAACCCACCGGAGGATCCATTTCAACACACCCTTCATAGTGTAACAGCAGCATTCTTCGTTGTGAACGAAGCGGTGCCGGGGCAGAACCGGCTGAGGGAACCATTTTATTTATTTCGTGCGCAAGACAAAGAGCCGAGTCAGCGGTCCGCAAAACCGCATTACCCAGTGCAAGTCTGGGGTGCACGTCCATCCTTTCATCGGATACGAGAGAGCCAGCCGTTCTCGCTTGGTTTGGGACCAAGACACGCCCGGGGCAGCACCGGGGTATCCGACCATTTTCATGGGTCTGTAGCTTAACAGTAGAGCGTCGGGCTCATAACCCGCAGGGTGCTGGTGCAAGTCCAGCCGGACCGACCATTTAAAGCATGGGGCAGTGAGCATGACACGCACAGATTGATTCTGTGCTGCTGTCTCCACGCCCATGCCAACCTAGCCTTGTAGCTCAACAGTCAGAGCATCCGCCTTTGAAGCGGAGGGTTGGTGGTGCAGCGCCAAAGCGCTATAGCGCGTTATCATGAGGTGCGGAGCAGAATTCGCACAGCGGCAGGAGCCGCAAACCCACCCGAGGCTGCCAGTTTCATGCCCATGTAGTCCAAAGCAGAGACAACCGCCTCAGAAGCGGTCCAGTGCGGGTGCGAGTCCTGCCATGGGCACCATTTCAAAGTCTCCGTAGCTCAGTAGAAAGAGTGGCTGATTACGAATCAGCAGGCCGCAGGTGCAAGTCCTGCCGGAGACACCACCTTAATGCCCGTGTAGTCCAACAGCAGAGACGGCCGATTCAAACCCGGCACAGTGCAGGTGCAACTCCTGCCATGGGCACTCTATCAATGCTCCCGTAGCTCAATGTATAGAGCACCGCGCTTCGAACGCGGAGGTTGTAGGCGAAAGTCCTTCCGGGAGTGCCACATCATCATGGAACGCCAACCGGACCAGCGTGCCGGGGCTTGTTGCTAACAAGATCGTGCCGCCACCGTGCGGCATGAGGAGCATGTCCTCGACGTTCCGCCATTTCAATGACCCTGTCGTCTAACTGGCCAAGGCACCCGACTTTCTATCGGGTTATTGTGGGTTCGAATCCCGCCAGGGTTGCCAATTTTATTTTTAACATCGGGCCGTCGGTGCCGTGGGGAGACTCAGAAACCGATGGGGGCATGGCCCCGACAGCCGGCGTGAGCCGGTCAGAGGCGAAGGTGCCTGAAAACCTTCGCGCCGTGAGGGATCACGGACAATCCATGCAAGCCCAGGCTTCCCGCGAAAGCGGGCGATCATGGCCCCCAAGGTCGTGGTCGTTTTGGGAAAGCAGTGAGTCGTGGAACGAACGGCGGTTTAGATGCCCGGAAACGGGGAACATCAGCCGCCGGAGAGCAGCGGGTGGTGCCGGCCTCACGACCAACCAGACTGCGATCCATAAAGCCAAGCGTAGTGCCAGAAACATCCGAGCCTTGTCGGCAAGGGTGATGGCGCAGAGCGAAAGGTGGCGGACGTGTGCAAACACGGACGTTGTCTTGAGACTCCGTTGAGTAACCGACAGGTGAAAGACAGACGATGTGCGGCATTTCGCAGCCCAAAAAGCGGCGACAACCGCAGGACATCCGCATCGTCGCAGGTATGACTCGTAATCAGCAAAAACGCAAAGAGGTGTCCGGCGTGACGAGTGAAATAGCTCAATCCTCCAGCCATGGGGCAATGGAGGCATCCGAGGGCCGCAAGCCCGGAGATGTCGGTACGAATCCGCACACAAGGGGTAGCTCCCCTGAACGGCCCAAAGGTCGGTGGTAGGTGACGTGCCGACAGTCGTCACGCGACAAGTGATACGCCACACTTTAAAAAAGGCAGCTATGCTGTTCGACCCCGCTCGGCGGGGTGGATACGAGTCGAACCAAGGGCCGCAAACCCCTGGATAATGACTCCAACGGAGCAGCACGCGAGGTGTAGTCTCAGCCCTCGCATTCCATTTCAAAGACGCAGCCTGCATGACGAGGCTGCGCTCCATTTCCAAAGCTCATGTAGCCCAACAGCAGAGACACGACATCGAGAACGTCGCCAGTGCGGGTGCAAGTTGGCTGCTGTGCAGCCTGCGCAAATAGGCTTCGCGTGGAACCGTGCGCTTCCTCGCATGGCGTTCCGCTGTGAGCACTTTCCTTTACCAATTGAGCATTCTTTCCGGCACAACGATCACACTGCGATCAGGTATGATAACATCTGTTCGGTCCTTTCTAGCGTCGACTATCTGCTCACGAGTCAGGTGCATTGGCCAGCTGTTGAATGGAGTCGCAAGTTTGATGGCGTGGCTGTTTCCATGCTTAAGCAATCCTCCGGCTTTCATGATGGCCTTGATCAGCGTCAGTTTGTTGGTCCACGGCACAGCTCCTTGATGCACAACTGCACCCAGCACGAGTACAGATCTCTCAGTGGCAGGCTGGATTTCGTAACACACACGTTTCGAAGCGCATGATGTGATCAGAAAGCATGCCAGAGCAATGAAGGCTGAAGTCTTTGGTTTTGCGCAGTGCATGCAACAAGTCTGCCAGAAATGATCCGCTTTCGGCAATTCCATTATTCGGTCCAAAGCTTAGACAGCGAAGCAGCCGGCTTTTAACCGGCATAGCAGGGTGCATGTCCCTGTGGACCGACCATTTTCGCCTGTTGGTGAAGCAGCATCACGTCTGGCTTACATCCAGAAATCGAGGGGCAGCACCTTAACGGGCTACCATTTTTTAACCAGCCATTCCATAGAAAGACCACTCCCATGAAAACCAATGATGTGTCCCAACGTGTGCGCGGTGCGCTCAACCGTCTCGAAGCAGAGCAGGATGTCCGGGTGCTTTATGCCTGCGAAAGCGGCAGCCGCGCCTGGGGTTTTGCATCCCAAGACAGCGACTACGATGTGCGCTTTCTGTATGTGCACCGTCGTGAATGGTATCTCTCCATCGAGAGCCGGCGCGATGTGATCGAAGAACCGCTTTGCGATGAACTCGACGTGAGCGGCTGGGAATTGCGCAAGGCGCTGCGCCTGCTGCGGAAAAGCAATCCGCCACTCCTTGAATGGATGAAGTCACCGATGGTGTACCATCGTGATCCAGACTTCACCCGTGAGTTCGAGGAACTGGCGGGGATGTTTTATTCGCCGCGGCGCTGCTTTGCGCACTACCTGCACATGGCATCCGGCAACTGGAAGAGCTATCTGGAGGGCAGGGATCAGGTGAGCCTGAAAAAGTATCTCTACGTCCTCCGGCCGCTGCTGGCGTGCCGCTGGATCGAGCGTGCGCTTGGTCAGGTGCCCATGCTCTTTCAGGAGCTGGTGGATGCCGTGCTCGATGAGCGCGAAGTCCGGCTGGCCCTGGAGGCTCTTCTGGTCCGCAAGCGCGCTGGTGATGAACTCAGCAAGTCTGCGCCCGATGCCGTGCTTTCGCGTTTCATTGTCGAGGAACTGCAGCGGCTCAAGGCGCTGAATGATCCTGAGGACGCCATGGGTGACCTGGATGAACTCGACATCTTCTTCCGGCGTTACGCCTTGAAGTCGTAGCGGATCACTTCTGCCAATCAGCAGCCTGGGAGGATTCCAATTCCTTCCAGGCTGCAATTCCAAAACTCCAAGAACGAACACCGCTGCCGGGAGGACCGTGTCCGCATTTCAGCATCTCATTCTATTTCATCATGCAAACTCAAGAACTAACACGCCTTGGCGTACGCCAGGGCGCAGCGCTCAAGTCTGGCATGGAATTCATTGCGAATTTCATCGCTCAAGGCGGCGAGTCCGCGCGCCTGGAGGAAGAACTTGGCGCCATCATCTCCAAGCCGGAATCATTCCTTGGCGATCCTTTGCGGGAGGCCTTCGCTCGTGATCTCTATGCGCCTGCCTACAAGCAGCGCGATCAAATTGCGCCCTGGCATCAATGGGGCGTCGGACTCGATGCGAGTGCGGTGCAGCAGCTGGCGAATGCTTGTGCGCTGCCCGTCGCCGTGGCGGGAGCGCTCATGCCGGATGCTCATTCAGGTTACGGACTGCCGATTGGTGGCGTGCTGGCGACGGAGGATTGTGTGATCCCTTATGCTGTCGGTGTGGACATCGCGTGCCGAATGCGTCTCACGGTTTATGACCGCAAGGCCAGCACCATCTCGGGGCAGAAGGACCGGCTGGCGAACATCATCGAAAGCGAAACCCGCTTTGGCTTGGGCTGTGAGTTCAAGCAGCGCCGCCAGCACGATGTGATGGACGAGGATTGGAGCGTGTCTCCGATCACGCGTCGTCACAAAGACAAGGCGTGGGCGCAGCTTGGCACCAGCGGCTCAGGAAATCACTTCGTGGAGTTTGGCTCTTTCTCCGTGTCGGCAGATGATGCCATAGCGCTGAAGGAGTCCGGCTTTGACATCAAACCGGGCGAGTACATTGCGCTGCTTTCGCACAGCGGTTCACGCGGTGCGGGGGCGCAGGTGTGCCAGCACTACAGCCGCATCGCCATGGACCGGCGCTACGATTTGCCGAACGAGATGAAGCACCTCTCGTGGCTCACCTTTGAGGAAGAGGCCGGTCAGGAATACTGGGCGGCCATGAACCTCATGGGACGCTACGCAGAGGCGAATCATGCGCTCATTCACAAGCACATCGCGAAGAAGGTGGGTGCTCATGTCATGCTCGACATCGAGAACCATCACAACTTCGCATGGAAGGAAACGCATGTGGTGAACGGCGAATCGCGCGAAGTCATCGTGCACCGCAAAGGTGCCACACCTGCAGGAGCAGGCGTGCTGGGAGTGATCCCGGGCTCGATGGCGACGCCGGGCTTTGTGGTGCGTGGCAAGGGGAACCCCGAATCACTCCACAGCGCCTCTCACGGCGCAGGTCGTGTGATGAGCCGCAGCCAGGCGCTGCAGAGCTTCGCCTGGGGAAACGTGAAGAGACAGCTCGCCGCCGCAGGTGTCGAGCTGCTCAGCGCCGGTCTTGATGAAGTGCCGGGTGTTTACAAGGACATCCACAGCGTCATGGCCGCGCAGACCGATCTTGTCGAAGTGCTCGGCAAGTTTGAGCCACGCATCGTGAAGATGTGTCCGTCTGGAGAGAAAGCAGAAGATTAAAAAATGAAGTTCAAGAAAGGTATGAAAGACCTCCTCACCAAATCCACCGTCCTGGTGCTCAACCGCAACTGGCAGGCCATCGCCGTGAAAACGCCGCTGGAGGCCTTCAGCATGATCGCCACCGGAGCGGCCACAGCGCTCGACATCGAAGCGGACGGAAACATTCGTCCGGTGACATGGAAGGAATGGCTGGGCCTCCCGGTGCGTGAAGGCGACAATGCCATCGGCACCGTGAACGGTCCGGTGCGTGTGCCTTCCGTGCTGGTGCTGGCCCGCTATGACAGAGTGCCGAAGAAACGGCCCAAGTTTGGCGTGCGCGGCATCTGGGAGCGCGATGGTGGCCTGTGCCAGTACACCGGTCGCAAGCTGCGTCCTCACGAAGGGAACATCGACCACGTCGTGCCGCTGTCCCGTGGCGGGCCCACCTCCTGGGAAAACTGCGTCCTTGCCGACAAGCGCGTCAACAGCCGCAAAGGCAGCAAGCTGCCTGAAGAGGCCGGCCTGAAGCTGCTGCGAAAACCTGCCGTGCCACGCGAACTGCCCGTCACCCAGCTGATCCGCAACACGCATCAGGTGCGGGACTGGGAGATGTTGCTGGCCAAATGACCTGTGCCGCCGGGGCGACCCGGCGGCTTTTGGCTGTTTGGTGCGGAGAAACGATCTTGGCACTTGGCAAATGGCGAAGACTCGCCAGCATAGTGGCCCAACATCAAGGAACGATCACCAAGCGTGTGAGTTCCTTCGTGCCGAAATTCCAACTTAGGAGCTGCGCATGAATGAAACGTTGACCAAAACGACCGTACTGGTGCTGAATCGGCACTGGCAGGCCATCGACTCTAAAACGCCCGTGGAGTCCTTCAGCATGATGGCGGCGGGCAATGCGACCGCGCTCGATATTCACGAAGCCGGCGACATGCGACCCGTGACCTGGGAGGACTGGCTGAAGCTGGAGGTGCGTGAAGGCGACAACAGCATAGGCACCGTGCATGGGCCTGTTCGAGTTCCCTCAGTGCTGGTGCTGGCCCGCTTTGACAAGGTGCCCAAGCGTCGCCCCAAATTCTGTGCCAAGGCGATCTGGGAGCGCGATGGGGGCATGTGCCAGTACACGGGCCGCAAGCTGCGACCGCATGAAGGCAACATCGACCACATCGTTCCCGTCTCCCGTGGTGGCGCGAGCAACTGGGAAAACTGCGTGCTGGCAGACCGCCGGGTGAACAGCCGCAAGGGGAACAAACTGCCGGAGGAGGCGGGGCTCAAGCTCCTGCGCCGTCCCTCAGTGCCACGTGAGATACCCGTCACGCATCTCATCAAAAACCATCACCGCGTGCGCGACTGGGAGATGTTTCTCGCTGGTGGGACGGGCGTGTTTGAGGTGTAAGGGCTGAACAGCCAAAAGGGCAGGAATAGCTCTGTGAGCGACTCCTGCCCTATGACAGAATTCTAGAGGGGTGATGAGCTGGCTTAGCTGAGCTTTGCGCCCACTTTGTTCAGGATCGCCTCGAGCATGCGGCCGTATTTGACGTAGCTGTCGTACTGTTCCTTGGCCTTTTGCTCAGGGGAGAGATCATCGGCAGCACCTGCGCCGTGGAAAACGACGGCCACGTGGGGCTCGATGCTGATGTAGCCATCGTAGCCGGTTTCGACGAGGTCCTTCATGATGCGCTCGGTCTGGCCTTCACCTTCGCCGGGGAAGGTGTAGACGGCGTCGTTCTTGGTTTTGTCCCAGATGCCATCTTTGACGTGCACATGAGCCATGAAGGGCTTCACGGCCTGATACATTTCCCACGCATCCTGCTTGTGGCCGGGTTTGTCGCGGTCGTCGATGAAGACGGGGTTGCCGGTGTCAAAGACCCACTTCATGCCGGGAACGGCTTCGGCCATGCGCTTCACGTAGCTGGGGCTCATGCCGCCCCAGTTCATGCAGTTTTCATGCAGCACAGTGATGCCGGAATCGGCAAAGCGCTTGTTGATCTCCGTCATGCGACGGATGCGCTCAGGGGCAAACTGTTCTTCCAGGTCCTTGCCGCCTTCGTCTTTGCAGACGGCGTAGCTCATGACGCGAATCAGCTTGGCACCGAGGCGCTGCATGCGCGGGATGGCACGACCGATCTCGGCCTCTGTGATGCTGAAGTCGTCGGTGATTTTTTTGGCCCAGTTGCCAATGAGGGAGCCGAAGCCGCTGACCTTCATGTTTTTCTCGGCCAGGCGTGCCACGACCTTGTCGAAGGTGGCTTCGGGAATCTCATGCAGGTTGCCCTTCACGCCGTCGAATTCGACGCCCCGTGACTCGATGCTGTCCCAGCCGAGTTCCTGGTGGGCCTGGATTTGCACATCCAAGGATGCGCCTGCTTCGTCTGCGATACCGGTGAGTTTGATCATGGTCGGGGGGGATGGGGATACGGGTGGGTAGGATTGATGGATGCAGAGGGCGGGAGCGCAAGGTTTGGCTTTGACAAAACGCACCTCCGCATAGGTTTCTGCGCTGGATCTCAGGCGAGCAGGGCGGATGCGCTCTGCCACTGCACCGCCTTAGTTTGCACGGCATTGAGCGCGGACTCCTGCAATTTCAGGCGTGCGGCCTCCCAGTAGAACACGGGGGCGAATGATCCGAACACGAGCCGCTCCAGAGGCCAGGTTTTGAGCAGGTTTTCCACGCCGCCCACGCCTTCGATCATCGCGAAATCGATCCACACTTTCGGGCATTCCTGCAAATGGCGAAGCAGCATGGCGGCATTGGCATTGAGCAGCATGATGCGCGACTCCTTCATTTCCTGCAGGATGCCTGAGAGCAGCTTGAGATCGACCGGTGCCACACGCACCTGCGGGTTCTGAGTGCGTTCATTCTCCATCTGGATCACCAGTTGCACCAGCAGACGGTGCTTTGCAGCGAGGGGGAGCAGCTGGCGAAAGGCTGGCGCTTGCAAGTCGTAGCCGTGATAGTTCGGATGCAGGCGAATCACGCGCATGCCGTGATCTTCAGCGCAGCGTTTGACGTCATCCTGCCAGTCTGGCAGAGAAAGATTGATGGTGCCGCAGGGGCGGAGAATGGAGTTTTGGCAGGCTTTGGCGAGCTCACGGTTCACATTCGCCACGTCACGCCGCAGCAGGCCTTCAAAGGCACCGGTCCAGGCCTCCGTCACGCCGCGCAGGGTCAGACGTTGAATGCATTCCTGGGGATTTTCAGCGCCAAGCTGCCGAAACGGATGGGAGCCCAGATAGACGTGGCAGTCAGTCAGTTTCGTCTCTTCCACCGCGCGCAGTGACGTGGCTGCAAGCATGGCGCTGGAGGTCAGCATGAAATTCCGGCGATTCATGCTGGTAGTTTGAACGATTCGGGGGCTGTGAAAAGCATTTCCTCCTGCCTTGCGCTGTTTTGATGCGTGCGTAGCCTTGCCGCATATTCCGATGAACTGGTACTACAACAACGCAGGCGCAGCCGAGGGTCCCATGGATGACCAGGCGATGACCGAGCTGGTCCGTGCCAAAAAGCTGTCTTCGGATTCTCTCATCTGGCATGCGGGACTGGAAGCGTGGCAGACGGTGGCCGTGCTGGCACCCGCATGGTGGGCGGCATCGTTGCCGACTCCGGCTGGTCGAGCTGTGCCTGTGGCGGCCAAGAAACCTGCTGAAGAAAAATCGGACTCAGGTGCCCGCAGGCTGGCCGGACCGAACGCCCCGAACACTGAAGCCGCCGAGACCAAATCAGGTGGTGGTTTCTTGAAACGTCTCTTTGGCTTCGGCAAAAAGAAGGACTGACCTCACGCTTTGATGCCCTTGGCCTGCAGGATGGGCAGCATGAGGCCGCGCAGATTGTCGCAGAAGATCTTTTGTTTGTCGGCATCGCTGATCTGCGCGCCGTGAACTTTCGCCAGCTGGCTGGCGAAGCTGCGCCCGCCGCAGTCGCTGCCGTAGATGACGCGCTCAGCGCCGAGCTCCCGCACCGCCATCTCCGTGAAACCTGCCGTGGGATCTGAGCCGGCGAGATCGGCATAGAGATTGGTTTGGGCACGAATGGCACGAATGCCCAGCTCCCAGTTGCCGCCCGTGTGGCCGCAGATGATGGGGACATCTGGAAAACGCTTTGCCAGTGCGACGAGATCGTCCGGCGTGGATTCACCGGGGTAGTTGGCGGTGGTTTTGAACCAGGTGTGCTGGAAAATGACGGCTTTCAGTTCAGCGGCGCGGCGGATGATCGAATCGATGGCGGCCACGTTGCATCTATCCGCCACCCAAAGCTTCACGCCCACCATCGGACCGTTGGCCACGCAGCGTTCCAGTTCCGCGAGGCTTTCCTCAGGATGCTTGGCGCTGAGATAGACGAATCCAAAGGCGCGATCGGGGAATTTTGCAATGGCGCGCAGCACTTCGTTGTTTTGCTGCACTAGATCAGCGGGTGAGGGGTCCTGCGACCATTTCAAGCCCATGTACACGCACAGCCGTTCGATGCCCATGCGGTCGGCATAAACGAGCAGCGCCTTGAGGCGTTCCTGCGGGGTGAGGCCGGGGACACCGGACATGTGGCAGTGCAGATCCCAAATGCGCATGGGAATGAATGAAGCGGAAGCCCATCGCCACGGCAATGTTTTCTTTGCGAGCTTGCCGAGGCGCTTCATTTTGAACTCATGCCCACCACCAAACCCACTGACGTCCGAGTCACCGCCGCCGAAGTTTTCTTTCTGCCTGTCACGATGCGTGTGCCGCTGAAGTTTGGCCCGGAAACAGTGACCAGCGCCGTCTGCCTGCGGGTGCGTGTAACGGTGGCGGACCGCAGTGGTAAAACGGCACAGGGCTGGGGCGAGACGCCACTGAGCGTGTCATGGGTCTGGCCCAGCAGCCTGAGTGTGGCGGTGCGTGCGCAGCGCATGCAGGATTTTTCCACACTGCTGGCCAAGCGGCTGGTGGAGAGCGGCTTCACTGGCCATCCGATGGAGATCGGCCAGGACTTCATGCATGGCCCGCTGGCGGCCACCTTGAAGGAGGCCAACGCAGCTGCCGGAGGGGATGAGATGCCCTACCTCGGCTCGCTTGTGGCGTTCAGCGCCTTCGACATCGCTGTGCATGATGCGTACGGCGTGCTGCACAACCGTGACATTTACTCCACGTACAACTCGGAGTTCATGAGCCGGGATTTGTCTGCGTTCATCACACCGGAAGTGGGCAGCGGCATTGACTTCAAGGGACGCTATCCGCAAGACTACCTTGTGATGGATGCGCCGAAGCAACTGCCGGTGTGGCATCTCGTAGGCGGTGTGGATGCGCTGGAGGCAGCGGATTTGAACGGCACCGAGCCGAAAGACGAACATCCACTGCTGCTGGCAGACTGGATCAAGCGCGACGGTTTGAAATGCCTCAAAGTGAAGCTGCGCGGTACGGATGCAGCATGGGATTTTGAGCGCATGCAGCGCATCGGCCGCATTGGTTTCGCCGGTGGCGTCAAGTGGCTGAGCGCTGACTTCAACTGCACCGTCAAGGAGCCTGGGTATGTGAATGACATCCTTGACCGACTGCTGCGTGACGAGCCGGAAATTTTTGCCCGCACCTTGTATGTGGAGCAGCCGTTTCCATATGATCTTGAAGCGCATCAGATCGACGTGCGCAGCGTCTCGGCGCGCAAGCCATTGTTCCTGGACGAAAGCGCGCACGACTGGGAGTTCGTGCGCCTGGGCCGCCGCCTCGGCTGGTCCGGCGTGGCCTTGAAGACCTGCAAAACGCAGACCGGTGCCCTGCTGAGCCTGTGCTGGGCCAAAGCGCATGGCATGCCCCTCATGGTGCAGGATCTGACGAATCCAATGCTGGCGATGATTCCGCACGTGCGCCTGGCCGCCCATGCGGGAACGATTCAGGGCGTGGAGTGCAATGCGATGCAGTTCTATCCTGATGCGTCACTGCCGGAGCTGGAGATTCACCCCGGCCTGTTCCAGCGGCGCAATGGCATCGTGGACTTGAGCACGCTCAGCGGCCCGGGATTTGGCTATCGGGCAGATGAAGTGAAGCGCGTGCTTACGGCAGCTCCTCAATCGTGATCGTGTAGCGGTGCGGGCTGTCGGCGTTGCCGAAGATGATTTTGTTTTCGCCGGTTTTCAGCAGGCTGGTGATGCAGCCTGCATCAACACTGACGTGCTCGCCGTTCACCCAGGAGCCGAGCTTGCTGCCGCGATCACGCAGGACGAAATGACCGTGCTCGAAATCGATCTCGCAATGATTGCGCGAGAGCTGATAAGGATGCGGTTCTTCGATGGAAATATCGTTGCGGGCGAGGGATGACACTGCGGTGTCGAAGTAGGTGCGGCCGATGCGGAAGGGGAGCTTGGTGATCGTTTTTTCCACCGGAGGATGATCGAAACCGGTTTCATCGTAATGCGAACGGATCTTCACACGAAAGACAGGTTCCTTGGCCGGTTTGGGTTTGGTTGTCACCAGCGGCACGGTGGCATTCGTGGTGGTGGTCAGCAGCAGGTCGGTCCTGCGGATGCGCTCAAACAGCGTGGCGAGGTAGACATGCAGGCGATCGGAGCGCTGGATGATCTGCTGTTCAAACTCTGCCTCGGCGATGGTTTCTAGCGTAGTGTTCTCCAGCGCTGTGGCTGTGGCGGAGCGCGGGCGGTCCATGATCATGCCCATCTCACCAAAGATTTCACCCGGACCGATCTGAGCGAGTGACTGGATGCCATGGGCGGTGTTGATGGAGATCTCGACCAACCCACTGACGATGAAGTAGGCCTCCTTGGATTTGTCGTTTTCACGAAAAATGACCTGACCTCGTTGAAAGTGCTCGGTTGCCATAAGTGCGGAGGATATGGGGTGGCCCTGCAAGGTCAAGCCTCAGGTCGGATAGTTTAGAGGCGGTGAATCACCACGCCGCGAACGCGTGACTGTGTGGCATAGCTGGCGAATCCGAAGGGAAGGCACTTTTCAATGTCACCGCTTCGCAGGCCGAGCCTGTGGCCTTTGGTGCTGGTATTGACGAAGAGCTTGTCATTGATCCAGGCCCGCAGTTCCTCATCGCGCACCTCGATGCGCACTTTGTGCCAGCAGTTGTTTTCAAAATAGCCGTTGCCGTGGGTGTTGTTCTCGCTGGCGTCCATTTCATCAATGCTGGAGATGCCGACGAGCGTGCCACCCCAGCCGCCGACGACGAGCGAGACATGAGCATCTTTCACCGGAAAGGTGACGGTACCGAAGAAGTCGTTCCCCTCCACACGCATGGCCTCGAATTCGATGGAATACCGTGTGACGGGCAGGCCGGCGGACATCCACGCGTCAAAACGTACGCCGGTCATTGGCTGGCCGGGCTGCAATGTGATCTCGCCGTCATGGATCAAAACTTTGCCCTCTTCGAAGATGCCGGAGGCTTTCCATGCGGGTGCGAACTCGTCCGAGACCAGCTTCCACTCGCTACGTGGCGCCGGACCGCAGTGAGTGAGCACAAAAAAGAGGCAGAGCCATGCGGCCCTGCCTCCGAGAGATTTGATGATGCTGCTCATCAGCTTTTCACATCATAGCAGGAGATGAACTCCTGGTCACGCAGGTAGAGCTTGCCGTTGCTGATGACGGGATGAGTCCAGATCTTGCCCTTGGGATTGCGCTGTGAGGAGGTGGCTGCGAGTTTGAAGCTGCTGACCATCTTCCAGCCGCTTTTGGAAACCTCAACCAGGGCGATGGTGCCATCATTTTCCGCCTGGCAGTAGAGCATGCCGTCCGCGCTGGTCACCGCACCTTTGCCAATGCCTTTGTCCTGCCAGACGATGTCCCCGGTTTTGAAATCCTGGCAGGTCCAGCCGCCCTTGTCGGAGTGGCCGTAAAGCAGGCCGTCGATCAAAATCACGCCGCCATGGTGATTAACCATGTTGGTGTTGGAATACAATTCAGTGACGCTGCCACCGTCGATTTTGACCGACTTGCAACCGACGCCGTAACCAGCGGCCACATACACCTGACCGTCGTTGTAGATGGGGGTTGGAATCACGGCGGTTTTGCCCGGGAATTCGGTCTTCCACAGCACCTTGCCCGTTTTGGAGATGCCGAGGATGCTGTTCATGAGCAGCTGCACGTATTCGCGTTCACCCCCCTGGGTGATGGGGATGACGGAGGAATATTGGGCGTTTTCCGTCACGTCGCTGGTCTGCCATGCGACCTTGCCGGTCTTGGCATCAAGTGCAGCGACAGCGCCTTGGGCACCGCCGGGAGTTACGATGACGAGATCGCCATCCACGAGAGGGGATTCGGTGTAGCCCCAGCCTTGAACTTTACCGCCGAGATCCTTGGTGAGGCTCTTTTCCCAGATTTTCTTGCCTGATGCTGCATCTGCACAAATGATTTCGCCGGTGCCATTCGTGGCATAGACCATGCCGTTGGCGACGGTGGGGGTGGCACGTGGTCCATCTCCCCAGCCGTTCTTCAGAATCGGGCCGACGGCGGTTTCCCACAGCTTCTTGCCGGTGGTGGTGTCGAAGCAGATGAGCTTCTCTTCAGCATCGTACAACCCCATGGTGTAGAGCTTGCCACCGACAACGGCGAAACCGGAATAGCCGAGTCCGGCTTCCTCATTTACCCACAGGCGCTTCGGACCTTCGGCTGGCCATTTTTTGAGCAGGCCCGTTTCCTTCGAGACATCGTCACGGCCCGGGCCCCGCCACTGCGGCCAGTCGCCTGGAGCGCCGCCCGCGCTGGAGGCACCGCCACCGAGGAGAGCCTGATCTGCCTTGCTGAGGGAGGCGACCGCCAGAGTGAGCAGGGTGCCGTTTTCACGCTTCAGAGTGACTTTGCCTCCTGCGACACTGACGAGCTCGGCTTTGATTTCGTGGGAGCCTGAGGCGTCCTTCCAGATGCGGATTTCGGCGCTGGCCCCGAGGGTCAGGCAAAGTAAGAACAGAGCGGTGGTGGTGATCTTCATGGATGGGTGTGAATAAGCGGCCCACTTCAAACGGGCGATGAGACCCCGGTTTTAGCACAGACTGCCAATTTCGCTGCATTCTATCTGGCCGCAGTTTTTCATCCGCCCATGTCCTTGAGCAGGGATTCGGCAGCAGTTCGGGCGGGTTGATCTTTGAAACGTGCGTCCCCTAGTGCCTCGCGCAGCAGCTTGCGTGCGGCATCGGCTTTTTCATGGCGGCGTAGCAATTCTGCACGGTACAATCTCAAACGTAGCAGCTCGGCGGCATCCTGGGTGGTGGATTCGGCGTGTTCGAGCAGGTCGATGGCCTGTGGCAGCTTGGATTGAAGAGCGGAGAGCAGGGCTGTGAGTTCAAGGAGGCGCGGTCTTTGACGTTTTTCGGCGAACTCGGTGAGCGCGGTCTTGATGTGTCCATCAGGCTCACCCGCCAGACGCAGCGCCATGCCTTGATAGAGTGCGTAGTCGCGGTCGGCTCCTTCACCGAGCTTGGTTCCGCTGCCTTTGCCAAAGGGGCGGTACAAGGGATCACCCAGGACGACGTTCATCCAGGAAAGCGCAGGAGTGGCATTCCAGGCGGCCTCGCCGACCGTGAAGCCTTCGAGGAGG
>CALRWM010000103.1:0-16835 GCA_943371875.1 Prosthecobacter debontii
GCGCCATGCCGCCAAAGGGCGTCACCGGCTTGTCAGAGTATTCAATGGGCAGGTTCACCATCACGGTGAGTGTGCCACATGCGTCAATCCCCTGATGGTTCAACCTTTTGCGCCTTCCGCTCCGCCTCTATTGCATGCTCCGGGTTGAACTGCAGCGCCGAAGGGATGATGGAAGTGTGGCCCAAGTGGTTTCCAACCCTGGAGTCCGCGCAGCCCTACACGCAAAATCGGGAAAAACTGGCCAGCTTTGTCTTCAGAGGAGTAGCTCCGGTATGCGGATGGGGAGCGGTTCATTGAGAAGTTTGCGTTGCTTTTCAGGCACCCTCTTTGTCTTGCCGGCTACCAAAGCAAGGGGGGGAGCATTGATCAAGCATCCATCAACGCGCCGCTAGTGCTGGGGGAACTCAGCTGAAACCGAGGGCGTGCAAAATGGCCTGGGCGGCGGAGTAGAAGAGCCAGGCGTAGAAGGCCCAGGCGATGGCGACGAATCCGACGACCATGGCGATGAGCATGAAGATGCCGGCGTAGAAGTGGAAGGTGCTGCGCTTGACTTTGTCTTTGTGACCGGCCTGCCAGCTGAGGAGGAGCTTCAAATTGCGGGTGTTGGATTTGAAGAAGATGGAGGCGAGGGCTCCGGCTCCGGGGATGAGGCCGATGGCGAAATTGACGCCCATGTTGAGGGCCATGCGTAGGAAGACGGGTATGGGGATGCCGCTGCGGAGGGCATCGAGCAGGATGATGAATCCGGCTCCGGAGGCGACGGTGTCGCCGACGGCGGGGATGAGGGCGAGGATGGGATCGAGCCCAAAGCGGACGTTGGTGCCAGGGACGCGCATGAGCTCGTCGAGGTACTTGGAGAGGATGCGTGCGGCGGCGTTGTTGGCAGGGTCTTTGCTGGAGGCGAGCTTGGCGGCGATGGGATTGATCTCCGGCGGCGTGGGCGGGAGGACGGAGTCCACTTTGATGTCACGGGCGGGAGCTGGCATGGGAGGGGATACGCTGAGGGGGACGGACTGGCAACGGAGAGAAGGGGGAATTGTGGAGGGGGATGCGGGATGACTGGAGCGTGCGCGCAGAATGGGACTCCATAGCTCGGATAGGAACTGAGGGACTTCTTTTCTGGAAAGCTCTGGGTCTTGAGGGGTGTATTTTGCTGGTGAGTTTTTTTGCTTCCAGTTCCTTTTGTGTGACTCTGCTGCTGCTGGCTGCGGCGGGGATGGCCATCGGTAAAAAGGACGAAGGGCCGAAGCCGGTGCCGTGGTCGTTTGCGCCGCTGCGGCGTGGCGGGCTGCCGCAGGTGATGGACGCCGCGTGGCCGAAGACGCGCATCGATTACTTCAGCCTCGCCAAAATGGAGGCCGCAGGCATGAAGCCTGCCCCACAGGCGGAGGCGCGCGTGCTGCAGCGCAGGCTGGCTTTTGATCTCACCGGCCTGCCCCCTGCCGAGCAGGCCGCTGCCGACTGGAGCCGCACCGTGGATGAAACCCTTCGCAGCCCCCACTACGGCGAGCGCTGGGCCCGCCACTGGCTGGATCTGGCGCGCTACACGGACCAAACCCCCGACTGGCTGGACTCCACCAAATACTCCTACCTCTACCGCGACTGGGTCGTGCAGGCGCTCAATGAGGACATGCCGTATGACCGCTTCGTGCTGCGTCAGCTTGCCACGGATTTCCTGCCGGAGTGCGGCCCGCAGGATCGCGTGGCGCTGGGCTTCATCGGCCTGAGCCCCACGTATTTCAAAGAGCTGCAGCTCCCGCCGGAGATCATCAAGACCACCGTCGCGGATGAATGGGAGGAGCATGTGGATGCCATCGGCCGCACCTTCCTCGGCCTCACGCTGGCTTGTGCGCGCTGCCATGATCACAAATCCGACCCCATCTCCGCGCAGGATTATTATGCGCTGGCCGGCGTCTTCGCCTCCGTGAAGCTCTCCGAACTGCCCACGATGAAGGATGAATTCTGGAAGCCCGTGGCCAAGGCGCGGGCGGAAGTGGCGGCGATGGAAAAGCAGATGGCCGACCTCAAGAAAAAGAAGTCGAAGGATCTCGCGGAGCAGGCGAAGAAAATCGAAACCGTCATTGCCTCCATCAAGACCGCGACCCCGCACTACAACATGCCCATGGCCAATGCCGTGGAGGACGCGGCGCTCTACGTGGTGAACAAGGAAAAGGAGCACGGCACCAAGCTCGACTACAAGATGGGCATGGCGCGCGATCTTGAACTCATGAAGCGCGGCAACCCGAATGACCTCGGCGCTGCGGTGCCGCGCCGCTTCCTCTCCATGTTTCCCTCCAAGACCGGCCTGCCGCGCAAGTTCACCACCGGCAGCGGCCGCCTGGAGCTCGCGCAAGCCATCGTGGAAGACGCCGCACCGCTGACCGCCCGCGTCATCGTCAATCGCGTGTGGAAGCACCACTTCGGGCGCGGCTTGGTCGATACACCGAGTGAGTTTGGCAATCTGGGTGAAGCGCCGACGCACCCTGAATTGCTCGATGATCTAGCCGGTCGCTTCATGGAGCACGGCTGGTCGCTCAAGTGGTTGCACCGTGAGATCTTGAACTCCGCCACCTGGCAGCAGAGCAGCGTGGCCGCCGCCTCCGAGCAGCGCGATCCCGAAAACAAACTCTACGCCCGCATGCTGCGCCGTCGCCTGGACTGGGAATCCTGGCGCGATGCCATTCTCAGCGCCACCGGCCAGATCGATCTCAAGATCGGCGGCCCTGCCTCATCCATCAGCGATGCAGCCAATCACCGCCGCTCCCTCTACGGCGCCTCCGACCGCCAGGACATGGACCCCATGCTGCGCATCCACGACGTGCCCGATCCCGGCGCGCACAACCCCTGGCGCACCGAAACCATCACGCCTCTGCAGGGATTGTTTGCGCTGAATTCCCCCTTCATGCAGCAGCAGTCCGAGGTGCTGGGGAAGTGGGCCATGCAGCACCGCGTGGACGCCGTCTATGCCCGCCTCTTCGGCCGCAAGCCGAGCGCGCATGAGTCGTCAGTGGCGCAGGCGTTTGTGAGTGGGCGCGAAAACGATGCAGCCGTGTGGGCGCAGTACGCGCAGGCCCTGCTGGCCGGGAATGAGATGCTGTTTGTGGATTGAGCGGGGGGATAAAAAACGTAGCCTGCCCAGCGGCGGAAAATGTCACGGACATCGAGAAGGCGGCAGTAAAGTGGTCCGCACAGTCCCCTGTGCGGCACTCCGCTATCACCCGCTGCTCCGCACCAAACTAAGAACGTTTTCTTTGCACTGCTCTTGTTCTGCAAAGCTTGTCAGGAGACTTTTCCGAACCGCACAGAGGACTGTGCGGACCACTTTGGGCGCCAGCCTTCGGCTTGCGTCCCGCCCCCTCTACTTCTTCCCCCCACCCCCCGGCGCCTGCAGTTCCGTCACCAGCACCGCCGTGTCCGGCTTCTTCCCGGAGTAAAACGAGAGGTAATGCGTGTCCCCGATCACCGTGGCGTTCACGTTGCCTGCATCGATGGTGCTTCCGCTGCCCACGGCCACTGCCTCGCCCATGGGCCACTGGAGCGGATTCGCGATCACGCTTTTCGGATCCACGACGCGACGCCACAGGATGCCTGCGCGGCCACGCTGAAAGTGGTAGTTGCTCAGCAGCCCGGTTTTGGCATCGAGGATCAGGCTCGGCGTGGAGATGAGTACGTCAGTGATGTTGGTCTGCGCACGCGTCCAGGTCTTGCCGTGATCGGTGGAGAGCATCTGGAACTGAGAGCGCGCCGTGGTGGAGTCTCCCGCCTCCGTGCGGCCGATGGCGAAGATCTTGCCATCGCCGAGGTAAACGGCGGAGGGCTCGGTGGGCCACTGATCTTTGGTGAGGCCGGACTCGATGGGTGTTTGCGTCCAGGTCTTGCCATTGTCCTTGCTGGTCATCATGCCCCAGGAGTGAGTCGGACCTGCATCGCCGTAATCACCCGCGAACCACAGCGCCATGAGTCCCACCGTGGGCACCGCAAACACATCCGTGATCTGCACGGGGCGCACGGCCAGCTCCGGCGTGGTCACCAGCGTGAACTTCACCCCATCCGTCGTGCGGTAAAGATCCTGGTGCCACTGCCCCCCGACACGGCGCACCCAGAGCAGCATCGCCCCGGTGGAATCCAGCCCCTTGCCCACGGGCACATCGCCGTAGCCGGGCGAGTTCGCCACCAGGGTTTCAGCGGTCCACGTTTTGCCGCCGTCGGTGGAGGTGCGTGCGTAGGTGGCGCGAGAGTCTTCGCCAATGGTGTGCCCGGAGCCCCGGCTGTACACGCAGACCAGCTTGTCGCCGAGCGCCTGCAGCATCGGCCAGGAATTGTAGCCCTGCGCTTCCTGCACCAGGTGGGCATCAGGCGGAGCGCTCAGCGGCGTCACCTTGACCACCGCCAGACCGGTGGGGCTGGTGAAGGTGTCGGCGGGGTCCGCAGGCTCGCGCTGAATGCGAATGCACAGGGGTGCCTCCGGAACCACCTGGTAGTAGGACTCCAAAACGATGGTGCGGGAGTGCAGCGGCCCGGCAGGCAGCGCCGTGCGAATGGGATCGCCCTGCAGATGCCGCTCGGTGAAGGGTGCCCCTTCCACCATCTGCGAGAGGTGCACGCGGTAAACATCCTCCAAGGCGGGGCTTGTCGCCGCGTCCGTGGTCGTCACCGTGATTTCCACCCGCACACCGCCGCAGTCCTTGGGCAGACCCGTGACGACGCCGCTGACCGACTGCCCATCCGTCCCGCCCGACATGGACCACACCGGGATGTGCGTGGAGCCGCTCGACATCATCACCAGCGAAGGCTTGCCCGTGGCGATGGACAACTGGTTCGCACTCAGGAAAAGCGGGGCATATTCCGCCGCGAAGCCGGTGACGGTGGAGGCGAGAAGCGCGAGGGAAAGAAAGGGGCGGTGCATGGGCTGAGGGCTGGCAAAGAGATGCTGTTTGTGGATTGAGCCAAGGTGTGGAGGACTCCCGCGCCGAATGGATCGAGAACGGTTTTTACCCGAATTGGATCAACCACGGAAGACACAGAATACACGGAATTCTGATTCTGAATCTGAGTCAAATTCAGTTTCCGTGTATTCAGTGTATTGATTCGCTTCACTCACCCTCCGGGCTTCCTTCAGTCGTCTGTCTCACTTCGTTCGGCTCCGTGGTCAAATCTCAGTCTGCTGATGCTTCCAGCACGAAAAAGACCGTGGACGCAAACGAACCAGCCACCGCTACCACGAACCGAGAACCGAGAACTCCGGCAACTTGAATCAGTGCTTCCGCTTTACACCCGGCCATCTCTGATCATTGATCCCCGCTCGTTTTTTTCCGACCTCCGATAATGACCACCAAGCTCGATCCCAAATTCCTCGCCCTTCTTGCTGACACCGCGCAGAAACTTCAGGCGCTCGAAATCCAGCCCCGCGTGCTCGATGACGCCGCCCCGGCGCTGACCGCCACCGCGGCGGAGCTCAGCCAGCAGATGATCGATTTCACCACCACGCTCACCGCCGCCATGGAGGCGAAGGTCGCCGCCGACATCGCGGAACGCGAAGCCGCCAAGGCGCAGGCGCTGGCCGAGAAGGAAGCCGCGCGCCTCGCGGCCATCGAGGCCAAGGAAGCCGCACGCATTGCCAAGGAAGAAGCCGCCGCTGCCGCCAAGGCGCAGGCCCTGCTGGAGCTCGAAGCCATGCGCGCCGCCGCCGCTGCCGTGAAGGCCAAGGAACTCGCCGAAAAGGAAGCCGCCAAAGCTCAGGCGCTGGCCGAGAAGGAAGCCGCACGCCTTGCCAAGGAACAGGCGGAAGCCGAGAAAGCCGCTGCCAAGGAGCGCGCCATCGCCGAGCGACTGGCCGCCATGGTCGCCGCTGCGGAAGCCAAGGCCCAGGCCCTGGCCGAGAAGGAGGCCGCACGCGTGGCCGCTGCTGAGGCCAAGGAAGCCGAGCGTCTGGCCAAAGAACAGGCCGCCCAGGAAAAAGCCGAGGCCAAGGCCCGTGAACTGGCCGAGCGCGAAGCCGCCAAGGAAGCCGCACGCCTTGCCAAGGAACAGGCCGAAGCCGAAAAAGCCGCCGCCAAAGAGGCCGCCCGCCTGACCAAAGAGCAGGAAGCCGCCGAGAAGGCCGCTGCCAAGGAGAAGGCCGAGGCCGAGAAGCTGGCCGCCATGCTCGCCGCCGCAGAGGCCAGGGAAGCTGCACGTCTCGCCAAGGAGCAGGCCGAAGCCGAGAAAGCCGCCGCCAAGGAAGCCGCCCGTCTGGCCAAGGAACAAGCCGAAGCCGAGAAGGCCGCTGCCAAAGCCCGTGAACTCGCCGAGAAAGAAGCCGCCAAGGAAGCCGCACGCCTCGCCAAGGAGCAGGCCGAAGCCGAGAAAGCCGCCATCAAAGCCCAGGCCGAGGCCGAAAAAGAAGCCCTCCGCGCCGCCGCCGCCGAGCTGAAAGCCAAGCAGCTCGCCGAGAAGGAAGCCATCCGCCTCGAAAAAGAACAACGCGCCGCAGAAGCCGCCGCCGCCAAAGCCGCCCAGGAAGCCGAGCGCGCCAAGTTCAATCAAGCCGACGAAGAAGCCAAAGCCCGCCGCGCCGAAGCCCGCGCCAAGACGCTGGCAGAGTATGAGGCCAAGCAGAAGGCCCGTCAGGCCGCTGCGCTGGCGCAGCTGGCTGCGGATAAAGCCGCGCTGCAAGCCGAGAAGCAGAAGGCTGCGGGGGTGTGATGGGGGCTGTCAGGCGATGCCGGTACTCTGGACTACCATCTTGCTTCCGGTTCTTCCGTGAGCCGGAACGCAGCCTTCAAGTTTCGGCTCTGCTAACGTTTTCCCTGAGCAATTCTAGAAAACCCAGATCTTCAGGAGATATATGTAGGCCGTGTTCCTTCATGGCAATCAGCGTGTTGTAGGCACGCTGCCACCATACTTGGGCATCAGCGGGTTGTTGCGACTTCTCACAAAGCTGCGCCAACCTCCAGTAGGATACCCAGAGATCGCGTTGCCAATCGGCATTGGCTGGGTCGCTGGCTGCGAGGCGCTCGTGGATGGTATTGGTTTCTGTGCAGCAGCGTAAGGCACCGGCCAGATCGCCCTGTGCCATTGCGATGTCTCCGAGTTTCTCGAGTGATACGGAGAGGTCTCGCTGCCACTGGGCATTGGCGGGGTCCCTGAAAGCAAGGCGTTCGGCGATGGTCTTGCTCTCGGTGAAACTGCGCAAGGCCCCGGCTAGATCGCCCTGCACCACCGCGATGTTGCCGAGTTTCTCCAGCGATACTGAGAGGTCGCGCTGCCACTCGGCATTGGCGGGGTCGCTGGCGGCGAGCCGTTCGGCGATGGTCTTGCTCTCGGAATAACAGCGCAAGGCTTCGGCCAAATCGCCCTGCGCCGTCGCGATGTCGCCGAGTTTCTCCATCGATACTGAGAGGTCGCGCTGCCATACGGCATTGGCGGGGTCGCTGGCGGCGAGGTGTTTGCGGATAGTCTTACTTTGAGTAAAACTACGCAAAGCCTCGGCCAGATCGCCCTGCGCCACTGCGAGATCGCCGAGATCGTTGAGCGAAACGGACAGGTCGCGTTGCCACTCGGCATTGGCGGGGTCGCTAGCTGCGAGGCGTTCTGCGGTGGCTTTACTCTCTGTGAAAAATCGTAATGCACTGGCAAAATCACCTTGTGCTACTGCTAGATCACCAAGTCTTTCCAGTGAGACTGAGAGATCACGTTGCCATTCCATGTTTGCGGGGTTGCTGGCAGCAATTTTTTTGACTATGTAATAGCTTTCTTGGAAATTTTTAGATGCGCTGCCAAGATCACCAGATTTAACCGCAAGATCGCCGAGTTGGCTAAGTGAAACAGACAGATCACGCTGCCACTCGGCATTGGCGGGGTCGCTGGTGGAGAGGCGTTCGCGGATCGTCTTGCCCTCGATAAAGTTACGCAAGGCTCCGGCCAGATCGCCCTGCGCCACAGCTAGGCTGCCGAGTTTGTTCAGCGAAACGGATAGGTCGCGCTGCCACAGGGCATTGGTGGGGGAGTTGGCAACGAGGCGTTGGAGAATGGCTAGGCACTCTTTGAAGGACTGAAAGGCTCCCGCCAAATTTCCTTGTTTTACTGCTAAGTCACCCAGTTTTACCTTTGCCACGGAAAGAACTCGCTGATGATCGAGGTTTGCCGGGTCGCCTTCAGCAAGCCTCTCGCGGATCGTTTTACTCTCGGTTAGCCAACGAATAGCTCCAGACAAGTCTCCTTTTTTAACAGCAGAGTCACCAAGCACACTCAAAGAATCGGAGTGGGAAATACAAATGCGTAACGCTTCTTCACGAGCTTTACCGCCTAAACAACTAGAACTATTGAGTTCTAGGAGAGCAAGACAAAGAGCAAACTCGGAGGAGGGATTCTGCCTGAGATCACGTTCGAGGGCTTTGCAGGCATCGACGGCTGTTTCGGGATCGGCGGCGAAGAGATGATAGAGTGCTTCAATGCGCTCGTGTGATTCTTTGCCTGCGGTGAAGTGGTCGTGTGCGCGTCTTGCGTAGGTTTGCCAGAGATCTGGATGTTTCAGGCGCAGATGTTTGCGTAGGTCTAGGCGTGAGGCTTCGTGAACGTTGAAAGTTTGGGCTCCTCGAGCGGTGAATGCTTCGACATTGGTGAGGCGGCGTAAGCGTTCCATAAGGCTGGCTGCTTCAAGCTCCGAGATGCTCAGCAGGCCAGCAAGGAAAGTAATGTCAAACCAATGAGGAACGGCGGCGGCCAAGAGAGCAGTGTGTAGGATGCTAATCTCGGACTGCGGGAGTTCAGGATAGGTGAGATCGATGTTGGCGAGGGCCAGCAAGGCCGGATTGCCCTCGGCGGTACGCAGGGTATCGAGAATGCGTTGTTCGGCGGCGTCCATCGTTAGTTAGTGTCGAGGACCGCAGAGGGTGTCGAGCATGCTCCACTTGCCACAGCAGTTGCGATGTACCTCGGTCAAGGTCGTGAGTGAGATGCTGCGGTGGTTTTGCATGGCGTAGTCATGCCAGTCTTGCGGGCTGGGCGGATCGAGTGTGAGTACGATAGCTTCCTCCTCCCAAGGTTGGCCGTGGCAGGTAGGAACGGTTTGCCCTGCGATGACGATGCGTAACCAGTCGTGCCGATGCAAAGACGTGAGGAGGCTTTCGCGCACCCAGCGGTCAGCATCGCCAGCGTCTTCGTAGGTATCGAAAATGAGCAAGGTTGGCGCACGCCGTTGGACGAGGCTCACGAGCACTGCGCGGAAGCGGTCTGAAAGGCCAAGAGTGGCGGACGGCAGTAGAATATCGAGATGCTGCACGAACTCGGTGAGGCTTTCGTCGAGGTTTGTGGTTCCTTTGAAGTCAAAGCGTCCGCTGTAGCAGCCGGATGGCAGGCGGCGCTGAGCATTGTTAAAGAACTGCCTTGTGAGGTGGCTCTTTCCTGTTTCGCTAGCGCCCCTTATGGCGAGGAACTTGTGCCTTGGGGTTCGGGTGACGAGAGATGCAAATGAGGCACGTGCGTGATCGTGATTTGCCAGAGGCCATTTCAAGGACGGAACAGAATCGGGCCATTCAGAGGCGATAGAAGCAGGCGATGGAATTCCTGGGAAGGGCGGCTCAGGAGCGGCAAAGGCGACAGTGGCTGCGGCGACCGGTGTAATGCCTTCGAGAACCTTCAGGATTGCAGCACGAGCAGCGTCGCGGGTGAGGGCATGGATTGGTTTCCAGAGCAGCATTCGGTGCATGTCAGGCACATTGCAGGACTGAATCTCCATCGGGAGAAGGAAGCGGGCCATGCCATTTTGCAGGTGGTGCTGCCAGTAGGCATCAAACTCCTCCGCGCAGGCTCCAGAGACCCAATAGTCGGCAGAGTAGAGCGGAATGAGTCGGCAGCACTTTTGGGCCGCGTTGCGCATGTTGCTCGTCCAAGTTGTGCCAACTTGGAACTCATCCATCAGCACGGTGGAGAAGCCTGCGCTGCGCACGACCCAGTTGACCCATAGCGCCCAGTCCGTGCGCGCACCGCGATAGCTGATGAAGAAATCGGTGTCTCCCTGCGGTTGGCTCATGGTTGGTGTGCGTAATTGAGCTTAGGTGGTCTGTCGAGTACAGATTCAGGGGTGAGTTAAGACTATCATGTCTGTTTCCTGAGATTACGAATTGTGGTGAGTGCTGAGGCCCTCGTTCCAATCCCCGCCCCAGACTGTCATTGCCAAAACTCGGCGAATCCGTTTCACTCGGGGGCATGCTGAGCTTTCGTTTTTGTTTTTATGCGATTCACACGATGCCGTGGGTGCTGGTGGGGTGCTGGTTGTTGAACCTGCTGATGGATCGGGGGCAGCCCTGTGGGTACACATCGCCGGCGGAAGGTGTGTTCATCGGACTGTTGGTGGTGTTTGGGCTGGTGGGACTGGTGTTGGGGGTGAAGATGTTGCGGCGGCAGCTGGTGCTGCTGTGTCCGTTTTGCTCGCGGCCGGGGCTGGGGCAATTGGAGCGCTCCGAAGGGCTGACGATGGAGTGTCCGAAGTGCGGGGAAATCCGTGGCGGTGGGAGGCTGGGGTGGAAGATCGTGCGGGACAAGGAGGAGGCCTGCGGGCCGAAGCCGAAGGTGCCGGTGCGGAAGATGCAGTTTCGGTCGCCGTGGTTCTGGGTGCTGTTTGGCGTGTCGGTGGTGTCGGCGGTGTGCGGGGTGGTGATCCATGAATTCGGCTTCATGACGGTGTTTGGGCCGCTGTGGTGTTTCCTGGTGGCGAGTCCGTTGATTCAAACGCTGAGCACGGGGTGTCTCGATGACAATGCGGGGCCGACGTTTCGCAGCCGGCAGCCGGTGAAGTACTGGGCGCGCACCTTCGTGTGGCTGTGTGGCTATGCGTTTGCGGCGTACATTCCCGTGGGGTTTGCGCTGCAGGAGCGCGGGGAGATGGAGGAGAAGGCGAAGACTGAGGCGCGGGCTGGAATCAAAGCGCCAAGAGATGTGGAAACTCAGGTGGCACCAGAGCGTTGAACGCCTCATTATTTGTGATGAACTCCCAACGAAACACCTGGCTATGGAAGCTGCTGCTGGGGTTCAGTGCTCTCGGGGCCGTGGTTGGGCTGGTGGCCTTTGGGCTGGGCGCGGATGAAGGTGCCTTCCTTGTCTTCGCGATGATGGCCGTCGCCACATTCCCGCTGTTTCATTTCGCATCCCGCTGGCCGCTGAAGAAGAAAAAAGAGTGAGGAAAGCCGGTCTGTGCCATTTCCAATCTAAACGCACCTGCATTTGCCACTGCGCCCGAGAGCGCCTATGGCGGAGGTGAAATATGAAAAAGATCTGGTTCATTCGTCATGCCGAAAGTCTGAGCAACGCGGGGTTTCCCACGGACACGCCGCATGCCATCGGGCTGAGCGAGAAGGGCATGGCGCAGGCGGAGGCGGTGGCCGCGCAGTGGCAGACGGACCCGGATCTCATCGTGGTGTCGCGCTACTCCCGCACGGCCTACACGGCGGTGCCGCTGTGCCGGCTGCACCCACAGGTGCAGGTGGTCGAGCTGCCGGTGCATGAGCTCACCTTCCTGGCGCCGGGCCGCTACATCGGCACCACGGAGACCACGCGCCGTGAGCCCGCGAGGCAGTACTGGGAGCGCTGCGATCCCGACTACTGCGATGGCGAGGGCGCGGAGACGTTTCGCCATTTCTGCGAGCGCGTGGATGCCTCATTGAAAGCGCTGCAGGAGCGCGAGGAGCAGCGCATCGCGGTGTTTTGCCATGCCTACGTCATCAAGGCGATCCTCTGGCGGCAGCTGCACCCGGAGGCGGATTTCACAGCGGACTACATGCGCGAGTTTTTCGATTTTCATCTGAATTGTGTCGTGCCGAATATCATGGTGTATCCGTTTGAGTGTGCGGGAGACGCGCCGTTGTTTATGAAGACGCCGTTTCAGATTGAGATGACGGAGGGGTGAGATCGAATGCCCTTGTCACGGCTGACCAGATTTTTATCAACCACGGAAGACACTGAATACACGGAAGCCGGAGTGGATTCATATTCCGTGTATTCAGTGTATTCCGTGGTTAGCATTCGGATTGCTTTAAACACGGATTTGAACCGCAGAGGATGGACGGACGCAGAGATTGATTTTGAAAATGGCTGCGGCGTTTCGATTGCTGGGGTGCGGTGGTTGATTCAGCGGTTTCTGAAGAGGAAGGCGGGTTCCACGAAGGCTCTGAAAGTGGAATTGCCAGGCATGAAGAAAACTGATTCACTGGCCGTGTGACTGACTGCTTTTGCTTTTATCTGCCCCAAGGAATGCCTGTGTGTTCAGTCACCGGCATGTTTTCGTTTCTTGGTTCTTACTTGGATCAGACGCCAGGCGGTGGATCGCCGGAGCAGACGGTGGTCATGGTTCTGCAGATCATTGCTGTGGCTGGGTGTGTGGTCGCTGGCATTCAGATTCAGCGGCGCTGGCAGGCTCTGTGCTGCCCTTTTTGCAAACGCCCGGGGGTGGGAAAAAGGCACCGCACCAGGGGCGTGGCGATCCAATGCCCGGGCTGTGGTGAGATCATCGACAGTGGCCTGCCGGATGGTGCATCCCAGCCTGAGGTGGTGCTGACAGCTCAGCGGCAAAGCGTGCCGGTGAGGCGGATTGAGCTGCGCTCGCCGTGGGTCTGGCTTCTTTTTTTGCTTGCGGTTTTGTCGGCGGTTTGCGGTGCGGTCATGCATTCCTTTGGCTTGGTAACGGTGCTGGTGCCGCTCTGGAGCCTTTTCGTGGCGAGTCGTCTGATTCAGACGCTGCAAACAGGCTGTGTGAATGGGTATTGGGCGCTGACGTTTCGGGAGCTGCAGCCGGTGAAGTTCTGGCTGCGCATCGGCGTTTGGTTTCTGGCTTACGGATTTGCTTTGTATCTGCCCCTCGGTTTTGGGCTGCATGCGCGCATGAAGGCCCGTCCCCCGGCTGCTGCGGGAACAAGGCCCTGAATCAGATCACGGTGGGGCGTAGGTCAAAGAGCGATGAGTTGATGGGAGATGAGGGGGACTGTTTCTCCGCAGCTAGCGAGTCCGCCACGAGCACACATTATCCTGCCACGTCTTGGGATCGCGGTCCGGGCCGGAGGAGTAGAGGATGATCGCTGTAGCAAACATGGCCGGTATGTTCTCCCCCCTTGGCTCGGGATTGGCGACCTTGCCGTCCTTGTTGGTGTCGAGAGTGATGTAGTAAGGCTCGCCCCAGGGATCGCTGAGCACCCATTCACCGCCGTCCTGCCAGAGGCCGAATTTGCGGTCCTTGGCGGCAGGGAAGTCGGTGAATTTGATCGTTTTGGGATTGAGGGTGGCATTGCTTCCGTTGAGCGCTGTCAACATCGGCCCCCGGGTGCGAATGGAGACATCGGGTCCGTGCCAGTCAGCTTCCGGGATGGGATAGTGCCCGTAGTCCAATTCATAGGACGAAAGCGCCATTCGGATGTCTTTGATGACTATTTGTGGCAGGGGCAGTTTGTGCGCGTTTTGGGTGATGTATTGGATGCCCCAGAGCATGAGGCCCCCCGCGATGATTCCCAGAATGACGAGGTTTCTAACGCAGCCGTTTTTCTTGAGATTGAGCGGATCATGGTAGCGCGTGGTGGATTTGCTCATGGCGCTGTTTTTATTTCAGCAAGGGCTACGCTGTCGAGCCTTGAATCAAAGCCGACGTCCCAATGTCTTAGGCCCCCACACTACCTCGTAAAATGAGGAGGCATGTTATCCGCCCACGTCGCCGGGTTGCCATCAGGTCCCGCAGAGAAGATGGCGATGCGTGTGGTGAGTTCCTTCTGCGTCGCGCCGGGCTTCGGCGGCACTGTCATGAGCTCGGGATTGGGAACTTGGCTGTCGTTGTTGAAGTCGCAGACGATGTAGTAGAGCGAGCCCCAGCCGTCTTTGTTGGGCGTGGCGATGCTCCTTGGCATGTCGATCTTTTGCACCATGGCGTCGTCGAATTTCCAGTCCGTGCGTAGGGAATCAAGCAGCAGTGCAACGAAGCTTTGCAACGCCCCTCACCCAGCCTCTCCCCGAAGTAACATAACACCAATCACGCCCTCGACGGGGAGAGGGGGACGCGTTGCAACTCCGATTGAGCGTGAAAGCGTCCCAGCGCGAATCCCCTCTCCCCGCCCATGGCCTCGCAGCTCCTAGCATTCTTGGGGGAGAGGCTGGGTGAGGGGAACAGCCGAGCTTTCATGAGCCGCTGCCCACTTCCGCAGAGACCTGAATATTCACCATCCACCGTCTGAAGCTCCAGAGCTTTTTCTTGTCGGTGGACGAACTCACACCACCAAACCCGCAGCGGCCACGAGCGTCTCTTCATTGACGATCTTGCCTGCCAAATCGGGTTTGCAGTCGCCTTTGAGTTCGTCGCGGAATTTCTTGATGAAGCTCTGGGTGGGCCAGGAGGCGGCTTCGCCGAAGGCGCAGATGGTCTTGCCTTCGATCTGATTCGCCACGGTTTCCAGGGTGTCCACGTCATCGGGGCTGGCGTCACCGGCGACGATGCGGTCGCTGATCTTTTTCATCCACAGGCTGCCTTCGCGGCAGGGGGTGCACTGGCCGCAGGATTCGTGCGCGTAGAAGGCGTTCAGATTGTTGATGACCCAGGTCATGCTGCGGCTGTCGTCCATGATGATGACGCCGCCGGATCCGGCCATGGTGCCGCACTGCGCCATGGTGTCGAAGTCCATGGGGATGTCCATGATGCCGAGCTCGCGACCGTCCTTGAGCTTGAATTTTTCATCGGCACGCAGCACTTTGGAGGAGCTGCCGCCAGGAATGATGGCCTTCAGTTTGCGGCCGGGTTTGAGACCACCGCAGAGCACGTCGATGACATCGCCCATGGTGATTTTGCCCACTTCCACTTCGTAGTAGCCGGGCTTCTGCACATCGCCGCTCACGCAGAGGATGCGGGTGCCGGTGTTGTTCGGCGTGCCGAGCTTGGCGTACTCCGCGCCGCCCATCTCGATGATGTGCTTCACGTGGCAGAGGGATTCGACGTTGTTCACGATGGTCGGGCTCATGTAGAGGCCGAGCGCCGCAGGGAAGTAAGGGGGCTTGATGCGCGGGTAGGGGCGCTTGCCTTCGAGAGATTCGATGAGGCCGGTCTCTTCACCGCAGATGTAGGCGCCTGCACCGCGATGCACGTAGATCTCGCAGTCGAAACCGGTGCCGAGGATGTTCTTGCCGAGGAAGCCTTTTTCATGCGCTTCAGCGATGGCCTTTTCGAGGATCTTCGCGGCGTAGGGGAATTCTTCGCGCACGTAGATGTAGGACAGTTTGGCGCCCACGGCGAAGCAGGCGATCGTCATGCCTTCGATCAGCTGATGCGGATCCTGGTGCATGATGTAGCGGTCCTTGAAGGTGCCGGGTTCGGATTCGTCCGCGTTGCAGATGAGATAGACCGGCTTCGTGTTCGTCGGCGGGATGAAGCCCCACTTCACACCGGTCGGGAAACCTGCACCCCCACGGCCGCGCAGACCGCTGGCTTTGACCTCATTCGTGATGGCGCTGCGCTCCATGGTGAACGCCTTTTTGAGCTGCTCATACCCGCCATTCTCCATGTAACACTCGATGGACGGATTGTAACCGGCACGGTCGATGTTCTTGAAGATCAGGCGCTTTTCAAGCGCATGGGGTTCTTTTCCGGGAAGATACTGGACGGGGGAGGCCATGATTCGCAGTATCCGAGTGTGAATAAGGTGGGCAACTGGGATTTGTGAAAAATTTCACAAGGGGGTGGGGAGGAGGGAATGGGGAATGACGAAACCCGGAGGTGGAATGCGGGGGCGCGGGGCGCGACCAAATAAGCCGGATAGGGCCTATGGGGGTGAGGAAGGGGCGAGGGCGTGGGCGGCTAGGTGCGGAAGTAGAGGCGTGCTTGCTGCCTGCTTCACCAAAGCTGCGGGACCTGAAGCCGGGACTGCAAAACTGGTCCAAGCGGGAGGGCGGACGCCCGGCGTATACAGCAGAACGGGCTTTCCTCCTTGCCTGGGTGGCGAAGGATGGGAAAGCCCGTGCTGAGAATGAGGAGTGGCTAACCGAGGTGCTACGATTTGCTGGGGAGATCGACGAGCATCTGGGCGTTGCTGGGGTAGCGCTCGAGGAGGGAGATGACGCGCTGGATGGCTTCGACGGGCTTGTGGCCGGCGAGGCCGCGGCGGAGCATATGGATCTTGTCGAGCTGGAAGGTCTGCAGCAGGAGTTCTTCGCGGCGGGTGCCGGATTTGAAGATGTTCACGGCAGGGTAGGTGAACTGCTCGGCGATCTTGCGATCGAGGACGAGCTCCATGTTGCCGGTGCCTTTGAACTCCTGGAAGATGAGGTCGTCCATGCGGGTGCCGGTTTCCACCAGGGCGGTGCCGAGGATGGTGAGGGAGCCTGCGGTGCGGGTATTGCGCGCAGCAGCGAAGAGACGACGTGGGATTTCCAGCGCGCCGACGCCGACGCCGCCGCTCATGACAGCACCGGATTTGGCGGTGTTGTTAAACGCGCGGGCCATGCGGGTGAGGGAGTCCATGAGCATGAAGACGTGCTCGCCGCATTCGACGAGGCGCTTGGCGCGCTCGATGGCGAAGGTGCAGATGCGGGTGTGGTTCTTGACGTCCTGGTCGTTGTTGCTGGCGTAGATTTCGGCCTGCGGGAGGATGCGCTTGAACTCGGTGACTTCTTCGGGGCGCTCATCGACGAGGAGGATCATCAAGTGCACGCCGGGATGATTGGTGACCATGGCTTCGGCGATGTGCTGAAGGATGGTGGTCTTGCCGGCGCGGGGCGCGGCGACGATGAGTCCGCGCTGGCCACGGCCGACGGGGGTCATCATGTCGATGACGCGGGTGGTGAGGCGGTCCCGGGTGGTCTCAAGCTGGTAACGCTTGTTGGGATTGATGGCC
>CALRWM010000104.1:0-16170 GCA_943371875.1 Prosthecobacter debontii
CTCTGCGGGCGCTGGCATGCGGAGCACGGGCGGGAGGCGGAGCACTCGCGGCACGCGGAAGCTGCGCACGTCTTCCACCTCCGCCGCAAAACCTGCATCGGCGGCTTATGCGGCATCGACTGTTGCGGCAAAGGCTGCGCAGTCAATTCATGGAGCGGCGGCCTCGGAAATGGGCGAGGCGGCTTCCGCAAAGCATGCGGCACTTCCTGCGGAGAAGGCGGTGGCGGCGGATCTGACCACGGCGGGCGAATCCAAGAAACCCAATGCCGCGAACCCCAGCGCCACAAGCCCCGGCATCCCGGCGGGCGATCCCTGCTTTCCACCAGATCGTGGTAGTCTAACACCCGCGGTGGCGCCGTGGCGTGGCATCACCTGGCTGGATGTGCCGGGGCATGATGTGCACATCAAAAAGCTGAACTTTGCCCTGCTGAAGCGCGGCAAGCTGAAAGGCTACAAAGAGTGCGCCGGACTGCACGGTGCGGCACTGCTCCAGCGGCTGAATGAAATCGGCGGGCGCAACCGCGACATCGGCCTCAAGCGCCAGGAAGAGGCGCGCCTGCGCCATCCATCCACCCCACGCCCCAAGCCGCCATGAAGACTTGCTTTGAGGATGAGGATGGCCGCAAAGAGGCGCAAAAAAGAGGCAGAAAGGAATCGGGAAACCGGGGCCTGCAGGGTGCTGCCGTGCCCTGTGGCAACGGTGTGCCGCGCTCTTCGGAGACGGTGGATAGATCACATAGGACCTGTTCGGCCTATCAGACCTATTTGGCCCATGCGTCCGATTCTCTTCATGAGAAAAACCGGCCGCATCCACCGCAAAGCTCCCGTCACACGGACAGGCCACCTCACCGCATCCAGCATCCAGCATCCAGCATCCAGCATCCAGCATTCAGCATTCCGTCGCCTGACCCACCCCTGATGCCAGAATCCACCATGTTCTCCCACTTCCCCCTACCCCCTCCATTTCCATGAGCGTACGCATGATCGAGAGCATCAAACGCCTGCGCGTGACGCCCACGCAGAAGCTGGTGCTGTTTTGCCTGGCGGACTGCCACAATGGCGACACGGAGCGCTGCGATCCGTCCTACGCGCACATCATGCAGATCACGGGCCTCTACAACCGCGCGGTGGCCACGGCGCTGCAAGCGCTGCGTGACGCCCGCGTGCTGCAGTTCGACAGTCGCAACGGCTGGCGCACGAGCTACCAGCTCACCCCGCAGAGTTTTGATGCCGCAAATTCTGCATCGGCCGCTTCGGCATTTGCCGCACACGCTGTTTCACCCTCGGCGGCGCATGTGGCATCAGCATCACCGGCACCACCGCCGACGACGATGATGGCCGACACCAGTGCTGGCGGTGAACATGCCGCGCCACATCCTGTGAACGTGGTTCACCGCCAAGATCACGCCGCCCGTGCACACGCTGCCTTTACTTGTGAGCGTGGTTCACAGCCACCTGTGAACGTGCTTCACAACTGGGAGCACGCCACCTGTGAACCTGCTGCCGCCACCGGTGAACGTGGTTCACTGCCGCCTGTGAACGTGCTTCACAGCCATGGCATCGCCTCAAGTGAACCTGCTGCGCAAACCTGTGAACCTGGTTCACGGCCACCAGTGAAGGAGGTTCACATAAACCGGAAGGTATCGGAAGGAACCGGAAGTACGGGCGGCAGGCCGCCCCGGACTGACTCCCTCTCCGAGATGGCAGCACCTGCTGCCCCAGCGGCTGCGGTGGAACCGCCGCCGCAAAACCTGAAACCCCGCCGTGAGGACTGGCGGGACTGGCACCGCCAGCAGGCCAGGAGGGCCAAAGCGGTGAGCGCTCCGCTGCACGCTCCGCCCGAGTTTGCGGAGTCGTGGACGCGTTATCGCGACTACCGCACCCGCCGCGCCACGGAGGCCCGCATCTCCTCCGAGTCCGTGGCCTGGACGCTCGATGCCGCCGAGGCCGCCCTGCGCCTGTGCGAGCGCCACGCCGCCACCCATGGCTGGTCCGCCGTGGCCGCCCAGGTGGATGCCGCCATCCACGCCCGCTGGCAGGGCCTGCATTTTCAAAATTCCACCTCTCACCCCTCCAAAGCCCATGCCCACTCCCGCCCAACTCCTGCGCGCAGCGACAGCGCGAACGCCCCTGGCCGCTACGCCTGAAGAGGCCCTGGCAGGGCTCCACCCGCACGTGGCCGCATGGCCGTGGCGATTTGAGGTTTATCACCCAGGCCTCCGCGAGGTGCTGCCGGCGGTGCAGGCCTTTTGCAGCGCCGTCATTCGCCGCGAGCAGCCCCGCCGCTGGGTCTCGCTGCTGGGCCCCTCCGGCGTGGGCAAGACGCATGTTTTGAAGCAAGCCCTCGCCTGCCTGCAGTCCGCCGCCGCACGCGGCCACTGGAAAATCCCCACCCCCACCGGCCATCGCGGCCCGCAAGTGGCCCACCTCATCCCCGCCTTGGATCTTGAGGACTTCCGCGCCGCCCGCGATTACGCGAAGTACGACGTCATCTACATCGAGGACATCGGCAGCGGCGCCGCCCTGGACAAAGGCGCCGGCGCCGTCACCCGCAACCGCATCGCCGAACTCCTCCAGCTCCGCTCGGGAAAGTGGACCCTGCTGGATGCCAACCTCTACCGCCGCGAGATCGAACAACAAATCGACGGCCGCATCGCCTCCCGCCTCAAACGCGACGGCAGCTGGATGGTCGAAGTCCCGCAGGAGGTGCCGGATTTCTGGGATCGGTGAGGGTGGGGGGTAGAGCAAAAAGACGGCGAAAGAAGATGCCGAACACGAAAGAAGAATGATGCAAGGATGACTGAACCTTCTACAGTGCGCTGACCGCATGAAAATCATTGACGAACTCCTGACCAAACTAGCTGATCTCATTCAGCAGGGAAGGTTCGTGGAACTGGAGACAGAAGGGCTGGAAATCAAGCCTGTTCCTATTGACGGGGGCGAATGGAAGGAACGGCACAAGAGTGTGAACGCGTTCCTGAATACGCGCGGTGGCATTCTGGTTTTAGGTGTGAAGGAAGAGGGCACGGGAGCCGCCCGACGTTATGTGCTGAGCGGGTGGAAGGAACATGCTGAGCCAAACCTTAAAGAATTTCAGCGTATCTATACCGACCGCAAAGGTGTCAAACTGGACCTAGGCGACTGTTTTCCGCAGATGGAAATACGCACGCTGCTGGGTGAAAGGGTGGCACTGGTGTATGTGGACGAACTGGCAGCGGACCGTAAATTCGTCTTTCTCAATGGTACGGCCTACAAACGCATTCTGACCGGCGATCACAAGATCACCGAACGAGAGGTGGAGATGCAGGAGGAGTTCAAGGAGGAAGCCGCGCATGCCAAAGAACTGCAGGTCGTGCCTGACATGCAGGATACGGATCTGGACCTGACCAAGCTCAACCACTTCATCTTTCACCTGAATCAGCCACAGCAGTTAGAGACGCTGAAGCCGGACTTGGCGGCAGCGCGGGCATTTCTGGAGCGGCGGTGTTTTCTGAAAAATGGCACCGTCACCATTCTGGGGGCGCTGGTCTGTGGTAACCATCCTGGAGACCGCCTCGGATTCCGCAGCCATGTACATGGCTATGTGGACGTGGCGCAGCAAATCGCGCAGGACAAGCAGGACTTCGTGGACAACGTTTTGCAGCTGATGGAGTCGAGTCTGGGCTACCTGCTGAGAAACATTCAGGTGGGCATCATCGCGGCAGGTGGTGGCACTGCTGTGCCTCAGTACCCAGAGGAAGTGCTGCGTGAGACGGTAAACAATGCGCTGGCCCACCGGGACTACTCGGTGGACAAGCAGGTCATCATTGCCATCAAGCCCGGCGTACACATCGCGATCCGCAACCCGGGAAAATTTCGACAGACGCTTCTTATTGAAGATGGCAATGCAGACATACCGGTGCGCCGCATTTTGCCGGAAGCCAAACCGCGCAACCCAAAGCTGGCAGATGTGCTGCGAGTGTACCGAAAGTGGGAAGGACGAGGCATCGGCATGGCCACTCTGGTGAACCTGTGCCTGCAGAACCGCATCGACCTACCCTATTACCGCATTTACACCGAGGAGGTCTGCCTGCACATCTGTGCAGGCAAGCTAATGGGGGACCGCATGGAGAGGCTTTTCGATTCATTTGACCGGCACATCTCCACCAAACTGGAAGGCGGCAGCCTTACTGAAGAACAAAAGCTGGTTCTCGCTTATCTCATCAAATCGGAATGGGCCAATGAGCAGTATTTTTATACCATCCTGCTTACCCCGGACAACAATCATTTCGCGGCGCTGAGCACCCTGGAAAAAGCAGGCCTGATCAGCAAACATCCGCTCAGCACTCCAGCATGCCCTATCTACATCGCCGACCGGGTGCTGGTGCAGCGGAGCTATACGCGGGAACTGCGGGCCATGTTTGGCGCAGCTTTTGACAGTCTTGACGAGACTGCACAGGCGGCTCTCGGAGTGATCTACCGCCACAATCATTACTGCAAGGAAAAGGGCGGCAGCGCAAAACAGGCGGCCTTTGCTCTTTGGTATGAGAGCCGTGGCCCAGAGGGAGACATCAAACAGTTCGACACCTTCTATCGGAAGGTTAGAAACATCTTCAATAAGCTCGAGAGATCAGGTTTTGTGTCTAAGATTGCCGGAACGAGAGGCTACATTCTGTGTGATGACTACAAACAGTCTCACATTCTTTAAACGAAGACGAGTTCGTTTTTGACGGCCTTTTCATCGCCGGGGCGCAGGGAGGCTCCGCAAGCCTTTCAAAGCCCCCACCGCCACCTCACCCCCGCTTCTTCAGCGGCAGAAACGCGAAGATCAGCTCACGCCGGGCGCGCACCTTGCGGCCGTCGCGTTCGATGAGGTCTTGCTGGGTGAGTTCGTTGAGGTCGCGCTGGAGGGTTTTGGAGGTTTTGCCGGCGTAGGCTTTGGCGAGGTCACGCACCTCTGATCACGGATGACTCCGACTTCATGCTCAATGCCGCGACGAAGGGGCTCCTAGGTCAGAAGTTGGCGCACTACGGTGCGATCCAGCATAAGCTCCGCCGAGCGGCCGAAGAGGAAATCAAGAAGCAAACCAGCTCTACTGACCACATTTCCTCATAAACCATTGAGAATCAGTATTTGCGCGCAAGACTAAGGATCTTGTGCCGATTCAAAGTGGCCGTTTCAGTGTGGCGGCCCTTTTCAGCATTGGGTGAAACAGGCTGTTTGAGTGAAATCGGCCCAGCGGTGCAAGACGTGGATGCTGAGGTGGCGGCTGGCGCTGTGGGTGTGGCGGCGGTGGTGGGTGGCTCCCCTGCTCTGGGTCAAGCTGGGTTCCCGAGGACAGTTCGGGTGTGGCGGGTAGGCGGTGAGGGTGAAATTCAACAAACTTGATTTCATCGGAGTCAAAATCAAGGATGGGGGGCTTTCCTTGAATTTGGTCGGTCCAAATTCCATTCCCTTGAATTTCGCCCTGTCGCGCCTGCGAGGCGTATCTTTCGATTCTCAGCGAGGGCACGGAGCCTCTCCAGAGATGATGAACCCGTGAGCAAACAGTGCGCGCGGGCCCGGATGGCCATTGGGCCGCCTAGAGATCCTCGCAGGCGTCCTTGGGAGGCTGGCCTGCCGGTGGAGTCGCCCAGGGCTTGAGATTTCACTGCGGGCCGGCTTTGAGGGGCAGAGGTCTGAGGTGAAGGCGAGGCTGCTGGCGGACGGGGAGCCGATTGGTGATCCTTTGTGTGGTGGCTGCGGTCCCCTGCCCTGCGGTGGGCGGCGGGCTATTTGTCGAAGCCTTGGTGTTTGGTGGCATGCCAGCCTTTTTTTTCGTCGTAAGTAAGGGTGATATTTTGCCCGCTGCCTGTCATTGGCAGCCTGGAGGTCACCATGGTGACGATCAAGGTGTCTTCGCTGACGATGGCGATGTTCACGAGGATTTCTTGATAGGCATGTTTGTCTTGGGCGATGACGCGGCGGATCTCGGAGAGGGACCAGTCGCGGTTTTTGGATTTCGGCGCAGCTGCTGGGTCGCTGCCGAAGAGCGTGGCTGAAACGAAGAGCAGAAGGGTGATGAGGAGTGGATGGATGGTTTTTTTCATGCGGGGAGTGTGGGCTGACCGGGGCTAAGATGCGAGTCTTGTATAGCATGGCGGTGCTGAGGGGGCGGGGCCTGATGGGCCGGCGGCGTTCCAGACTCCATGGCGGTCCTGATGCCATGGCTCTCTATCGTGCCAGATGTCGTCGTGTTTCCGATGTTCTGCCGGCGGCGTCACCCGCTGTGCGCAGGCGACCTGCTGCGGACTGGAAGTCCGCGCTCCGGGGCGCTTTGGCTTTGCGGGGCTGTTTGTTTGGGGGGAATGATGTCGGCCAGGCGGCGCACTGGCGGACTCGTGTGCTTGGCATGGAGGGCTGCAACTTCTGCAATGCGGCTAATGAAAGCAGCGGGCTGGACGTTCCATGGGCATGAGCTCTGACCGCCTGATGGTTGCCGTGCTGTTGGTACTGGTGCCGTGCCTGGTGCTGAAATGGAGCGACGAACCGCCCTCGGCTTTTGCGGGCATTCTCTCCCGGCTGCGGCATGAGTGTGATCCGATGAACCCGGATGCAGACTACACCTGGGCACAGAGCACGAGGCCGACGGAGCGGAATCGCGAGGCGATCATCGCGGAGTGTCGCAGCAGCGGCGGGAAGCTGCTGCCTGAGGTGCGCCGGGCGCTGGCGCGGGAACGGGACGATGAGCTGCGCGGCATGCTGACCGTCATCGCCGCGGCTCTGGGAGATGAAGCCGCGCTGAGGCAGGCATACCATGAGATGGTGTGGTCTGAGCATCCGGCCGTGCGCATCAGTGCCGCGCGGACGCTGCGCAGGCTCAGGGACCGGCGCAGCATCGAGTGGTTTCTGATGGCGCTGCGGGACGATCACTTCGTGCTCAATGGCGCCTGCGGCACCTTGCGAGAGAAGTTTTAGCCCGTGCGCAGCATCGCGCAGATAGCTTTGCAGGAGGCGATGGCGGGCGGCGCGCTGAGCCATGCGGAAGTGGAGAGAATCAGGGAGGGCATCGATGGCAAACCGTCCTATGAATTCGAACTGACGCGCAGGCGCGAGTTCGATGCGCTGGTGCTGGAAGCGATCAGGCTTGAAGAGATGAAGCGAAGCCGCCCTGAGCGGTGAACGCCAGGCATGAAAGGATGACGGAGGGTCTCAACGTGTATGAGATGCCGATGAGGCGCTGATCCGAGGCATTCAGAAAAGCTGGATTATGGACGGGCTTCATGTCAGTGTCTTGGAAACGCAGCCTCTGGCATTCATTCCCTATGAAATCATTCATCTTCACGCTGGCTCTTCTTGTCCCCGTGGTCTTCACCGGGTGCGACGGCCCGGAGGCGCCTGCGCTGCAGACGGGCAAGGCTTGCACGGTGCAGTTTCGGCGGGATGCGCTGGGGGCGGCTGCCAATCTCCCCGTTTCGCCGACGACCCACAACATCAACGGCGCGGAGACGTGCGTGATGGGCACGCTGAAGCGCGCGACGGCGGAGTGGGTGGTGCTTGAAAGGAACGGCAAAGAAATCTGGATCCCCAGGAGTGTGATTTTGCTGATTGAACAATGACGCGTGCTTGATCCTGCGCTGCTGCAACTCTCACTCACCCCATGCCATGAAAACGATCCTGATCACCCTGGCCTTGAGCCTGACTTTGCTGGCGGTGGGCGCTGCGCAGAAAGATGCGGATGTGCAGCGGCTGGAGGAGCGGCGGCAACTGGAACTGCAGAGGCAGAAGGAGCTGGCGGATGAGGGGGAGAAGGCCGTGGCGGCGCTGCGGGCGGATCTGGCGGGGGCGTGGACTTCGGTGATCGTCGCTCATACGTACCACTGCTCGTGCACGGGGCCTGCCTTCAGTGGATTTTGCCTCAAGCGGGAGGGCGGGACGCTGACGGTGGAGCCGTGGAGCGAGAACAAAGGCAGGGCGCAGGTGGGTGTGCCACGCCCGATCACGCCGCCGGAGGTGGAGCGGCTGCTGTCTGAGACGGCTTTGTTTTATCTGGCGGCAACGCTGTCTGAGACGCCGAGGGAGAAGGCAGGGCCAATGCCCAGCGATAAAGCCAAGGCCAAGGAGTGGTTTGAGCGCCTCGTGGCCGACGGTGGCAGTCGGGATGGCGGCGATCAAATGGGGATGGAGGTCCGCGTGACAACGCCGGAGGGAGTGAAACGACACAGCAGCATGTGGGCGCTGGACTGCCCGAAAGATTTCTCGAAATGGGTGACTGCGTTTGGGACGCTGCCGTGAGGATGCTAGGTCATGGGATGTCATGCTATGCGGCGGCAGGGACGCTCGCCCAGAGCCGACAAAATGTCGGCGCTCCCAGTCATGAGCTGCGCACGGAAAAAATGTGGCGTCGCATCATGGGGCTGGCAAACTTGGCGGAAGGGTTCACCCTTGATGACATCGAACCTCAGCGTAAGAACTGCTCCTGCCATGCCTCCTCGATTTCGTTTTCTCACTCTCATTTGCACCGTGGCCGTGCTGGCGGGCTGTCGTGCCAAAACTCCGCCCCAGGCGAACGATGAAGCCATGACGACCCAGCCCACACCCAGTGTCACCGCCGAAGACGTGCAGCGGATCATCCGTCGAGATTTCGGGGATGCGCGGACCGCCGAAGTGCAGGCCCTCCTGAGCGGCTACGGCACGAAGGACGGGCAGCGTGATCCAGCCCGAGTTCATCTGGCCATCCTCAAGCTGGCCAAGGGCGACGTGAGCCAGCTGAAACGGCAGACGGAGACGGCGTGTACGGATTATCGGGACGTGCTGAGTGCTGCCGAGTACCGGCGCTACGCGGCCCTTGCGTGGTCCACCCCCAAAGATCCGAAGGCTGAGCAGCAGGCCATGCGGGAAGACTGGGAGGAATACCAAAGCTGGCTGGCCCGCAAGACTCCTGCGCCATGAACATGAAACGATGCCTTGTGATTTTGTTCCTGATCCTGGGTTTGTTCGCAGAGTGCGCAGCGCAGGCGGCGGATCCTGCGCAGATCGCCGCAGACGAGATCAACGTGGAGCTATCCCGGCGTAATCTGGAACATTTCACGGGCTACCTTTCCAAGTGCCCGGAAAATGAGATTCGCTGCCTTTGGTTTGTGGATAACAGCATCAGAGTGGGGATGATCATGCAGATCCAGATTGAGGAGTCGAAGGTTTCCACTGTGCGGGAGGTGTTTAACTGGGCGGAGCAGAATGCGAAGACGCGCGAGATGAGCCACTACCAGATGGTGGTAGCGCAGGAGCTGCTGCCGGGCCTCCCGGCCAGCACACCGGGTGTGCCCTTTGCCGAAGGGCTGCATCTTTCGTTCTGGCTCGGGAAGAAGCTGCACACCGTGACCTACAGCAGGAAGGCGGTGCCGCTTCTGGTGCAGCGCCTGTACGACGGGGGCGGCGGACCTGCGGATTTCACGTATGCGAAGGAGACGCCATGAATGCTGCAGTGAACGAAGACATTTCATTGCCGCATTGGATTGCCCACGTCTTTGACCATCCGGTTAAGGTGGCGGAGCCTGAGTGGTATTGGTCGCCGGATGCGCCGTCGTGGCGGGGCAGTTCGGAGCAAAACGTGGTGTTGATCGCGGAGACCTTTGAGCGGGCGGGCGGGCTGCTGGCGTGCTTCACGGATGCGCAGCTCAATCAAGGTTTCTGGTATCTGGTGAGCGGCTGCAGCTCGGACTTGATGCTCGCGCTCGTGGAGCCAGCGGTCCCTCTGGCGGGCCGGCTTCGGGCACTGCGCTCTTTCGTTCCGCTGTTTGAGCAGGTGATGGCGACGCGGTGTTCGCCGCATCTGTCCCACCTTGACGAGCAGCCGGCCAGCCCGCTCAATGCTGCGTGCTACATGTGGTGGGACATCCTTTGCATCTGCGGCAGACCGGGGGAGCCGGAGCGCGCCGAGTTCGACGCGGAGGTGCTGCGAGTCCTGCAGCGGCTCCTTGCCATTCCGCACGATGCCTGCCGGGAGAGCGCGCTGCATGGCCTCAGCGAGTGGCAGGGCTGCTACCCAAGCGCCAGGCGCATGGTGGACGAATGGCTGGCGCACACGCCGAATCTGCGCCCCGAGCTTGTCTCTTACGCCCAACGGGCCAGGGTGGGAATGGTCCAATGAACTACGGTGATGACACAACCCGTGGCAGAGGCTGCGGCCACCTGACACAGCGCACTCTCATGAAGAACAAAACACTGATCCTTGGCCTCGTGCTGGTGGTGCTGGCGCTTCTTGCGGCGGGTCTGGTGTGGCGCTCTGAAGAGAAGCAGGTGGCGGATCCGGTGGTGGGCACTGTGGATGAATCGGGGAATCTGGTGCTCCATGTGTTCAGCCCGGGATCGAAGATTCCCGATGTGGCCTGTCTGACGACCGACTACGGCGTGGTGCTGTACCACAGCCGCGAGCGTGGGGCGCGGTTTGTGCTGGGCGACCGGGCGCGGAAGTCGGTGCGTGAGTTCGGCAGTTATGCGGACTTTGTTGCAGCGCTGGGAGAGCTGCCGCCAAGGAGTGTGGTGACGATTTATGACCGCTGCACCGTGCCAAGGTTCTACGACTTCTATCCGGTGAACGAGGAGTTGCACTTCAAGTTTGAACGTGACTGTGCGGCGAAGGGGGTGAGGATTGCCGACATGCCCAAGATCACCTGCACCTGTGCGGAGGAACGATGAAGGGTGGGCGCCGGGCGAGGAGCGCGGCGCTGCATTCAGCTTCAACAGCCTGCTTATGAATCCAACGAATGACACTGCGATCTCCGGCGAGTGGCGGCTCGTTTTGTGCGACCTGCCGGTGACGTTTGTGTGGGCCTATGACACGACGGCGATCCTGCCTGACTACGATGACTCCGAGGCGGGCACACTCCCCGCAGGGCAGCTCGTCTCGTTTGCGGAGGTGGCGGAAGATCCGGGGCATTTCCTGTGCGATCTGGATGATCCCGCCTGGGTGGAGAAGGCAGCGCTGCCGCGAGGAAGGGTGATGCGCTTCAGGCCGTGGTGTTTTGCCACGCGCCTGCAGGTGGTGCTTGAGGCGGAGGATTTCCACACGCTGACCACTGCGGCGGAGCGGCCTTCACGGTGGCGGCGGCGGGTGAGGGGGATGATGCGATGAACAAATGCGCGCCGGGCAGGTCTGTGGCCCGGCTTCGCTCTGGACAGCAGGCAAATAAACAAAATAACTGTTTATTAAAGGTTGAACAAGGTCAATTCCGGGCCAAATTTCAAGAAATGCACGCCTGAATCATGTTATCTTCCTTTTCTGTTCAGAACTTCCGCTCCATTCTGGATCTCAAGTTGGACTTTTCCTACGGTGAAGGAAAAGCGCCCAATGGCTATCAAGGGCAGGAAATCATGCCCTTCATTGATGCCCCGCAGCACCGAAGGCTGGTGCCATGCATGGCGTTTTTCGGAGCCAATGCGTCGGGCAAGACCAACATTCTCAAGGCCATCGGGAAGCTCAAAAATCTGCTCCGCGAAGGAGGTTTATTGTCCGATTCATTTGAGCCCAATCTGCTCAATCCAAAATTCTCGGATACCACTTTCGCAGCCGAGTTTTTCATGGGGGGAGAGCGTTTCGAATACCGGATCACCTACAACGCCAAGGAGATCCGAAGAGAGTCTTTGTTAAAAAATGGCAAATCCATCTTTAACATTGAGTCCCTAAAGACGGCCTTTTCACCACACATCCTATCCTCCACCTACTCGGACGACAAACTATCTGACATTCTGCGCGTGGAGTGTTCCAACGGCGCTGGGCGGCAAATCAAACTCTTCCTCCATCGCATCGGCCTCGCCTATGCAGGGCTTCATGCTGACCTGCTAAATACCTTCTCTTATTTTAAGGACCGCATTATATATTACGGAAATGAAGAAGCACTTCCTCTTCCATTTTCGGTTGAGCTATTGGCTTCGACCATGGGCGAAGATGAAGTGGCCGCTCTTCGAGAAATCACTGACGTCGTTCGCCGCTTGGATATTGATATTGCCGCAATTAATATAATTCAAAAGGAACTGGCCCCCAACGAACAACCTCAATTCGGCATCGTGAAAACCAACCCTGAAACGGGTGCCCAACATGCGTTCCAGATCACCTCGACCCACAAAGACATCTCTGGGAATCTTGCCTTGTTCAATTTTATGGAACAAGAGTCCGCAGGCACCCAAAGACTGGCAGGCCTCGTGGGCTTGATCTTGTATGCGCTCAAGACCGGCGGTGTGCTGCTGGTGGATGAATTGGAATGCTCTCTCCATCCCCTCTTGATGCGTGAGATCGTGCTGATGTTCAAAAAGAGACGCTTCAATCCCTATGGCGCGCAATTGATCGTGACGACGCATAACACGGATATTTTGGATGACTCCATCCTGCGACTCTCTGAAATCGCCCTGGTCAGGAAAACGACCTCCAACGGCACCTTGGTGCGTCGTTTGATCGATATCAAAAAAGACGGCGAAGACGTCCGCAACGTCACCAATTTTCGCAAGCAATACCTCGCTGGCTTCTACTCCGGCATCCCTCATCCAGCGCTTTGATTTGTCATGCCTTGCACTCGCCACATCATTGTTTGCGAAGGAGAGTCGGAGTGGGCTTATTTGCAGCGGTTGCAGAGCTTTCTGGAGAAGGAAGAGCTGACGGAAGGTGAATTCGAGCCAGCCTTGCGCTTCATCGTCCCGGAGAGGGTGATTGTTAAAAACGGCACCTTCGGAAAACTGAAAAGCCGTTACAATCAAACCCGCAGTGACAACAAGCACGCATCCATCAAAATCTGGGCGGATTTTGACCTCTACCATCGCAACGATAAAAGTTGCGCCGATAACTATTCGCGAAAGACGGCAGGCATCCCCGACTTCCACTTTTCCTTTCACAACTTCGAAGACTTCTTTGCGCTGCATTGGGATGGTGCGCCCTTTCAGCAATGGCTTCAATTTGGCCACCGCGGCCACTTCGCCACCCCACTCCATTCGGACGGCTATCTCCCAGAGATCAAACATATTTTCCCCGATTACGGCAAAGGAGAACTGCCTCCTGATTTCATCACCTGGGAGTCGCTTAAAAATTTGAAGCGGAACAAGAGCTAGCAGCCGTCTACCAATCCGCACAGCCTTCAAGGGATTCGGAGTTTTGCCGATTTTATCATCGCTGAAATCGAACGCGCCTATCCGGGCTCGCTGGCGTAAGGCCCAGTCTTCACGTTCGCTAGCATTGCGGAAATGGGTTGAGCAATACCTGAAACTTTTCCCCACACCATGAAGCCGACGCCCGAGTCTTATGCGCAGATGGTCCGAGATCTGGCGCAGCTGCGGGCCTCGGTTTCCATGGCGTTTGAAAGTGATGAGGCGGAGTACCAGTGCAGCGCGGTGATGACGGAGGCGGAGGTGCTGGAGTTTGAGAGGGCACATGCGGTGCGGCTGCCGGAGGAGTATCGGGCGTTTCTCATGAGCGTGGGAAAAGGTGGTGCGGGGCCGGGCTATGGGGTGTTTGATCTGGGCGAGTGCGATGAGGGTTTTGAGTTTCGCGCGTGGCATGAGGGGGATGGTTTCGTGGGCACCTTGCGGCTCCCCTTCCCTCACACGGCGGCGTGGAATGATCTGACGGGCATGCCGGAGGATGCGCTCTGTGACTCGGATGCGGCGGCGTATGAGCGGCAGCGGGCGGAGTTTGAAGCGGGCTACTTTGCGCCGCTGGACGGGGCGATCCCGATCTGCCATCTGGGCTGCGCGCTGCGCCAGTGGCTCATCGTGTCCGGCCCGGAGGCGGGCCATGTGTGGGAGGACAAGCGCGCGGACTATGAAGGGCTCTCGCCGCTGCAAACGCACGGAGCGGAGAGGGTGAGTTTTTACTCATGGTATCGCGGGTGGCTGGATGAGGAGATGGGGAAGCTGGGGTGAGGTAGGGCGAGGGGTGTGGGATGTGATCAAGCCAGTCTCAAAGGGTGTTGACGCAGTGGGCCAAACTGGGTCTCATCGAGTCTTTTCCCCACAGCAACCCCGCCCATGACGACTCCGGATGATTTGATGAGAGCCCTTGGCATCCCTCTCCATGAGGAACCTGAAGCTGGCAGTTTTTTCATGGGCCTGGACGGCACCTGGCGGCATACATGTGCGGCTGACTTTCCTTTTCAGGAGGATGTGGAACTCGTTTTCGACATGTCCGTGAAGTCGGCGCAAATGCCTGTGACGATGCCTGCAAACATCGCGTGGCTGCAGGACCACATGGCGGACATCTGGAATGCGGCGGCGGTGGGGATGAACGAGCTGGCGACGGCCCATGAGATCGAACTGGACGGTGATTTTCAACTGGAGCCGATGCACTTCAAGCTGCCGATGGATGACGTGGAAACTTCCATGTGGAGCGTCTCGATTGAGCCCTGCGGACTCGAAGGTGCCTTCGAGATCAGCTTTCGTGGACTGGAGCTCGTCGGACAGCGATACGACGGATAACAACTTGCCGCTGAGCATTGGAGACTCCCAGCAATGAGGGGCCTGAACAAAACAGATGCAGGCTAAGGCGCGTATGGCATGTGTGCGGCATCGAAAGCGTCACGCATGCTGTCGCCTGATGTATAACGTCTGCTTCGCAACCCATCCCCTGCCCTTTTTCTGACCATGCTGACTCAGGCCGTCACCAAGCGCCGCAAGGACTGCTCCGTGCTGATGTTTATCGCGTTCATCGTGGTCTGGGAGGCGGTGGTCTCGCTGCCGGGATTTCTGTACTTCTATTTTTGGGAGGGGGCTGGGCTGCCGTTTTCCGCCTTCATCGGATTGCTGCTCGGGAATATGGTGCTGTCTATGCTGGAGGCACTGGATCAGGTGGTGGGGGCGGTGCGTTGGTTGCTGGGCATGGCTCCGGTGTCGAAGAAGAGACGGAAGAAAGAGTCCGTGCCAAAAGCTGAAGCTGAGCAGCCGCAGCCGTGAGATTCTCCGCCCGAAGCTCCTACCCAGAGATGCGATTGCAATGTGGCTCCGCGCACGATAAGGGGTCCTGCGAAGGCTGCGATGCCAGCTCCAAGCCACCCGCCACTTAACGCAGATACTCCCAACGAACGATGATGCATGCCATTGGCCGCTACAGTCAGCAGATGGATTTTCACAACTCCATCCTGGAATATCGATTCGATGAGGCTTTGAAAGCCGGGCTTGCCGAGAGGCTTCCCTTCGAGAAGGAGGAGAGCCATTTCGCACCGGAACCGAGTGTGGCCTGTGGCATTCGGGCGGATGATACCGGCGATGAGTTTGGCGTGATCTATCTCCAGAGCAGCCAGCGGCTTCTCGTGTTCGCAGCCACGCATGCGGACCGGGCTTCTGCAGCTGCGGTCTTCAAGAAGGAATTTCCAGAGCTGAGCGAGTATGAAATCCCTGCCACGTACAAGAAGGGGCCTCTGGTAGATTCGCCACCTGCGCCGGAGAGCCCTTCGGCCGTGCGGAAGTTTGAGCTTCCGGGGATGATTATTTTCTTAGCCGTGCTCATCGGGTCGCTCTACGCAGCGCATTCGTTTCAAGAGCCGGTGATGCAGTGGTTTGGCCTGCACGGGGGCAGCCCGGGAGATGCTCCGCCGTGGTATTTCATCACACATGATTTTGCGAAGGGGATCTGCAGCGGCGGGGCCCTGCTGCTGTGCGTGCTGGTGGCGGTGGCCATGTGGCGGTGGTGGCCGAGCTACGCCGTCATGCTGGTGTGGATGCCGCTGCTGTGGATGGGGCAGGACGTGGCCCGGAGCTGGATCATCTATCAGGCATGCCCCGGTCTGCTGGATGGCCAGCGCACCACCAGCCGCTGGCCGACGGTCAAGAGCTACCTGTTTGATCATGACATCGCGTGGGCGAAGATCCTGGTGCTGATCGGCGCTTTCTTGCTTTCGTTTGTGCTGTCGCTGATTGAATTTTATGTGCGGCGCAGGCTTGCCCGGAGATCCGCACGACTCGGGCTTGAACGTTCGGCCCAATAACCCACTGAAACCTCACGCGATGGCGACACCCGCACAACTCTCGAGACAGAAGTCCTCCAACCGCAGGATGCGCAGCCAGGGCTACCGCGTTTTTGAACCCGGAGCATGCAATAGAGGCGGAGCGGAAGGCGCAAAAGGTTGAACCATCAGGGGATTGACGCATGTGGCACACTCACCGTCATGGTGAACCTGCCCATCGAATACTCTGACAAGCCGGTGACGCCCTTTGGCGGCATGGCGCTGATC
>CALRWM010000105.1:0-15711 GCA_943371875.1 Prosthecobacter debontii
GTTATTGCCACTGCCCCGTCGCGCTTCATATCTAGCCCCTCCATGTCCGCCCAACCTGCCTACGATCTCCTGTCCCTCGGTGAAGTCCTCCTGCGCCTCGATCCCGGTGAGGGACGCGTGCGCACCTCCCGCCAGTTCACCGCCTGGGAGGGCGGCGGCGAGTACAATGTGGCCCGCGGCGCCCGCCGCTGCTTCGGCCTGCGTGCCGGTATTTTGACGGCCTTTGCAGACAACGAAATCGGCCGCCTCATCGAAGACCTCATCCTCCAGGGCGGCGTGGACACCTCCCTCATAAAATGGGTGCCCTATGACGGCATGGGCAAACGCGTCCGCAATCCCATCAACTTCACCGAGCGCGGTTTCGGCGTTCGCGGCGCCAAAGGCAGCGTCGATCGCGGCCACAGCGCCGCCTCGCAGATCAAGCCCGGCGACTTCGATTTCGATCACCTCTTCGGCACCCTCGGCTGCAAATGGCTGCACACCGGCGGCATCTTCGCCGGCCTCTCCGAATCCACCGCCGAGATCACCATCCAGGCCTGCGAAGCCGCCAAAAAACACGGCGTCACCGTCAGCTACGACCTCAACTACCGCCCCTCATTGTGGCAGGAGCGCGGCGGCTTCGCCGGATCGCAGGCGCTCAACCGCCAGCTCGCCCCCTATGTCAATGTCATGATCGGCGTCCTCAGCGACGAGCCGCCCGTCTCCTCCGCCACGCCCACGGATCCCTCCGACATCTTTGCTGCTGAAGACGCCAAGCTCCGCCCCATGATGTTAAAGCTCGCCGCTCAGTACCCCAACCTGCACACCATCGCCGCCACCCTGCGCCGCGTGCACACCGCCAACGTCAATGACTGGGGCGCTCTCTGCTGGCACAAAGGCAGCTTCCATCGCAGCCGCAACTACCCCCGCTTCGACATCCTCGACCGCATCGGCGCGGGCGACAGCTTCGTCGCCGGACTCATCCACGGCCTCCTCGTGGAAAACGATGCCCAAAAAGCGGTCGACTTTGGTGCCGCCCACGGCGCCCTCGCCATGACCACCCCCGGAGACACCAGCATGGCCACCTTCCCCGAAGTCCAAAAGCTCGCCGAAGGCGGAGACGCCAAAGTGCAGCGGTAAGCTGCTGTGGTGTTTGATGCAGGCTTGTTCACAGAATGCGTGAAGAGGCTTGGAAAATGACGAATGAGTAAATCCTAGTGTCTAAAGAATGACCAATGCCGAAGCTCGAAGCTCGAAGGTCGAGGCGAACTCACGGCGTGCTCCACATGACGCCACCTTCCACTTCACAAGCATCCGACACTCCGAGTCGAAAATTTCGTCATTCGTGATTCGGAATTATTTCGTCATTCGGATTTACTCATTCGTCATTTTCGCCCCTTGCCTCTTTCCCCCATCGTTACCTATTCATAGCCCCAGCTCCTTCCCTGAATGGCCTCTACCTCCTTCACTCCTCCCCACGTTTACGAGCAGCCCTTTCCGGCCTTCGACATCAACGCCATCGAAACCCCCGCCTACGTGGTGGACGTCGCGCTGCTGCGGAAGAACATGGAAAAGCTCGCCCATGTGCAGAGTGAATCCGGTGCCCGCGTCCTCCTCGCGCTGAAGGGGTTCTCCATGTTCAGCGTGTTCCCCATCATGCGGGAATACCTCAGCGGCTGCTGCGCCAGCGGCTTGAATGAAGCACTGCTCGCCCAGGAATTCGGCAAGGAAGTCCACGTCTACTCCCCCGCCTTCAAACCGCAGGAGATGCAGCAGATCATCCCCATCTCGCATCACCTCAGCTTCAATTCCCTCGCGCAATTTCGAAAGTACAAGCCCATGCTGGATGCCGCCAAAGCCGCCACCGGCCACGCGCCCAGCCCCGGCATTCGCGTGAACCCCGAGCACTCCGAAGTCGAAGTCTCCCTCTACGATCCCTGCTCCCCTGGCTGCCGTCTCGGCATTCGCTCGGACCTCCTCGAAGACGAAGACCTCACCGGCATCGAAGGCCTCCACTTTCACGCCCTCTGCGAGCAAGACTCCGACGTTCTCGAACGCACCGTCGCCGCCGTTGAAAAACGTTTCCCCCGCCTCCTTGAGCAGGTGCAGTGGGTCAACATGGGCGGCGGCCACCACATCACCCGCAAAGACTACGATGTGGAGCGCCTCATCCGCGTCCTGCGCACTTTCCGCGAGAAATGGGGCAAGGACGTTTACATCGAGCCCGGCGAAGCCGCCGGCCTGAATACCGGCTACCTCATCGCCGAAGTGCAGGACATCATTGTCGGCGAACGCAAATCAACAGTTGTCACCCAGAACCCTCAGAATATCATCCCCCATGGCCAAGATCGCCCCCGTCCTCAACTCTTTCGTCCGCCAGCAGATGCGCATCATGCAGCAGGAGGACTCCATGGCTTCCTCACAGCTTCCGAAGGCAAGCTTGATCAGCCAGATGCGGCGCAGCGGATCCACGCCGAGACCGAATCCCTTCTTGAGTGGGCGCGTGAAAACCACCGCCTGATCACCGCTGCGGATCTCGTCCGCATCACTGCCAGCCTGGAAGAACTCGAAGGCGCATCCGAGCACGATGTCTGTGTCGATCACGCCGCAGGTCGCGTGCTTAAATGGACCAAGCCGCCAAACTTCGGTGCACGCGGCAGCGCATTGGGTTATCTGGAAAACATCCTCGCCTGCAATGCCTTGTTCGCGCTCGACTGGCGCTTTGAAGCCGTGGTGCAGGCAGACGACGGCCTGCGTATCCTCAGCAGTCAGCCCTTCATCATCGGCGAAAACGCCACCGTGGAGGACATTGATTCCTACTTCGCGGCTCTCGGCTTTGGCAAAGAACGCGAGAACACCTACGTCCGCCCCGATGGCCTCAAAGTGGCCGACGCGCGCCCTGATAATCTTCTGCGCCGTCCAAACGGTGCGCTCATCCCCATCGACGTCCACGTGTTAGGCGTGGCCTTTGACGATCTGCCTGAGGAAGACATTGAGCCCGAGCCTCTCGGCTGCGAGAGCATCCTTCCCACCGCCATCCTCGACATCTCCGCCACCGCCCACATGCCGGACACGCTCGAGATGCCCTATCGCCCCCACATCTTCGGGGCCGGTCTTCCCGGAGAGCACCCCTACGAGTACAAAATGGGCGGCACCTCCTGCCTCGCCGGAGACGTCCTCAGCGGCTTCTCCTTCCCCGAGCCCCTGCGCATCGGCCAGCGCCTCGTCTTTGCAGACATGGCACATTATACCATGGTGAAAACCACCACCTTCAACGGCGTCCCCCATCCCGACATCGCCATCTACGATCCCGCCACTCAGGAATACCGCGTCGTCCGCCGCTTCGGCTACCCCGACTTCCGCAACAAGCTCTCCTGAGCTGGATAAAAGTGCTGCCGAGCTTGAGCTCGCTCTGGAAACGCCGCAGCTCCATCGCTCCGCAGTCCACACCACACGTATTGTAGTCCCGGCTTCAGCCGGTTCCGGGCGCGCTACCCAGAGTCTGCAAAAGCCGGTGCCCGTCACAAAAGCACCAAGTTTGGCCTCAATCGTGTCTGCATCATGCACAGCCACGCCGTAATGATACGCTCACCCTCGCCGTATACACTCCATGCGCATCCTTTCACTCCTCTCCGTGCTTTCGATCTGTTCCGCCGGCCTTCTGCCTGCCATCGAACCCGTCAAAGCAAAGCTCAACCTCCTGGAGGTGATCAAATCCGGCAACGTCGACTACCACGTCAATCCCAAGGCCGACTTCCATGACGCCCCCAAGGACGTCTGGACCTTCGACAAAGACGGCACCTTCCACATCAGCGGTCGCGGCTACGGCTACGTCGCCACCAAGGAAAACTTCCGCGACTACCACCTCGTGCTCGAATTCAAGTGGGGCACCAAAACCTGGGGCAAGCGCGAAAAAGCCGCCAAGGACAACGGCATCCTCCTCCACGGCTACGGCCCCCATGGTGCGTATAGCGACACTTGGATGGCCAGCATCGAGGCCCAGATCATCGAAGGAGGCGTGGGCGACATCCTCGTCCTCTCCCCCAAACTCGCCGACGGCACCCAGCTCACCACCTCCCTCTCCGCCGAATTCGCCCTCGATCGCGACAAGGAAAAAATCTGGAAGAAAGGCGAGCCCCGTCAAACCGTCACCGCAGGCCGCATCAATTGGAAACACCGCGATGTGGATTGGGCCGATAAAGTCGGCTTCCGCGGTCGCGAAGATGTCGAGTCTCCCTCCGGCGAGTGGAACCGCCTCGAAGTCATCGCCAAAGGCGACACCCTGCAATACTTCGTCAATGGCGCGATGGTCAATGAAGCCTTCGACTGCAAACCCGCCGAAGGAAAAATTCTCCTTCAGACCGAAGGCGCGGAAATGCTCGTGCGCCGTTACGAGCTCTACCCCCTTGGCGAGTTCAAAGAAAAATGGAGCGCCATCCAGGCCAGCGGCGGCAGCGACATCGGCGCTGTGCGCGATGGTCAGTCCAAAGCCCTCTCCCCCGAAGAATCCCTCAAACGCATCCAGCTCGACGGCGACTATGAAGTCCAGCTCGTCGCTGCCGAACCCCTCGTCCTCGATCCCGTCGAATGCACCTGGGACGCCAAGGGCCGCATGTATGTCGCCGACATGCGCGACTACCCCCTCGGTCCTCCGAATCCCGGCGATCCCTGGCTCTCACGCATCCAGCTCCTCACCGATGAAGACGGCGACGGTCGCATGGACAAAGCCGTCACCTTTGCCGATCACATGGACAACGTGCAGGGCCTCCTCCCCTACAACGGCGGCCTCATCGCCACCACGCGCTCGCAGATTCTCTTCCTCAAAGACACCGATGGCGATGGCAAGGCCGACGAGGTCAAATCCCTCATCAAAGGCTTCAATCCCAAGCACGCCCAGCTTCAGGTCAGCGCCCCGCGCTGGGGCCCCGATGGCTGCATTCATTTCAACAACGGTCTTGATGCACGCGAGATCTATCCCGCCGACAAACCCGCCGATGTCGTGAACATCCCCGGCAGCAATTTCAAGTGGGACCCGCGCACCGACAAGATCACCCCCACCGGCGGCAAAGGCCAGTACGGCGGCGCCTTTGATGACTACGGCCACCACTTCTACTGCTCCAATCGCAATCCCCTCATGTTTACCGTCATGCCCTACGAGGCCATGCTGCACAATTCCCACGCGGGCATCACGCAGAACTTTGAGGACATCGCCCCCTTCGGCGCAGACACCCGCGTCTTCCCCTTGCAGATCACCCACACCACCGCAGACGCCCATGCCGGCACAAACACCGCTTGTTCCGGCCTGGGTGTCTATCGTGGCTCGCTCATGCCTGCTCTGAAAAACAACGTCTTCGTCCCCGATCCCACCGGCCAGCTCGTCACCCGTTACAAGATCACCCCCAACGGCGCTTCCCTCAAAGCAACCCGTGTTGGCGACCGCACCGAATTCTTCCGCAGCAGCGATGAATGGTCCCGCCCCGTCAATTTCACCACCGGCCCCGATGGTGCCATCTACATCTGCGACATCTACCGTCGCTGGATCGACCACGCCCGCTTCTTCCCCGAAGAGTTCGTCAAAACCCACGACATGCGCCAGGGCGAAAACGAAGGCCGCATCTGGCGCGTCGTGCCCAAGGGCACGAAGAAACTCGTCACAAAAACCCCCGGCAAATACCACGCCATTCCCGAAGTCGGCTGGGGCGAAGTCCCACCCGAGCACGCCGAGCGCATTGCCTTCCTCAAAGCTCAGACCATCACCGATGCCAAAAAGCTCAGCGCTCTCATCGCGAAGTATCCTGAAGACCCATGGATGGCCAAGATGGTCGCCTCCTCCGCCAGCAAACAGATGGGCCGCATCCTCAGCTCCCTCGGCGATGACTTCTTCAAAACCTTCTCCGAAACCCGCAGCACCACCATCCGCACCTTTACCTTGGGGACCATCGCCGATGCTGAAGCAGAAGACGTGACCGCACTGCTTTCCCTCCTGCAAAAAGAGCCCGGCAAACTCCTCTGGTGGAAACCCGCGTTGCTGCAAGGCCTCGCCAAACTCCCCAAAGGCCACGAAGACGCCGCCAAGGAAATTGCCACCTTGCAGTCCGAGATCGACCAAATCATCGCCGATCCAAAATCCCCGCTCGACCAACGCCTCGCCGTCATGCCTCTCCTCGGCCAGCGCAAATGGGATGCCGTGCAGCCAGTCGTAAAGACCCTCCTCACCACCAGCCAGCCTCCGGAACTCTCGCTCGCCGCACTCGCCTTGCTGCGGAAATACCCCGCCACCACCACCTCCCCGCTCATCTATGAACTCCTGCCCAAAGCCGGACCCGCATTGAAGCGCGACCTCGTCCCCGTCCTCACCGCCAACGCCACCACCGCGCTCGCTCTGTTCAAGCGCATGGAGAAAGGCGAGTTCCCCACCGCCTGGGTTGATGTCGAAACCCGCTGGCGCTATCAGCGCGGCACCGGTGAGATGCCCGAACTCGCCAAAAAAATCTTCGGCGAAGCCAGCAGCGACCGTGCGAAAGTCGTTCAGGACTACATGGTCTCCACCACCATGAAAGGGAACGCCAAAAAAGGTCAGCAGGTCTTCGCCACCATCTGCATCACCTGCCACAAGCACGGCAGCCTCGGCGTCGATGTCGGCCCTCCTCTCTCCGACGTCAAAGTGAAGCCCCCTGAAGGACTCCTTTCAGACATCCTCGATCCCAACCGCATGTTTGAAGCCCGCTGGAGCGCCTACACTGTCGAAACCAAAGACGGCCGCACCCTCTCCGGCCTCATCCAAAGCGAAACCGGCGACGGCATCGTCCTCGCCATGATGGGCGGCGCCAAAGAAACCATCGCCCGAACCGCCATCAAGGACATGAAATCCCTCGATCACACCCTCATGCCCGTCGGCCTCGAAGCCGCCATCACCAAAGAGCAAATGGCCGACCTCCTCGCCTTCCTCCTCGGAAAATAGAGGGCAGGGGAGTCCTTGCTTCATCAAGACGGCATAGAAGCAGCGCAACCGCACTCGTTTTTGGACTGCGGTCGCGCAGCGAGGAACAGCCTGTCCTCCGTAGCTCGTAGAGCGAAGGAGGAAGCGCAGCTACCGCTTTCCGCAGGCCGGACAGCACACGCATTCCACGAAACCATCGAAAGGGAAGCTTCTACAGTCGCATGCCCAAGAAGCCACGCTTTGTGTCTGCGCGGGTGGATTGAAGTACGATAGACACTCCTGTCTGTCGATCAGCGCTGCCCAATCACCCCAGACCGACGGGCCATGTCCATCGCACTAAACAGAGTCTTCTGACTGGCTACGTCAGAATTTAAAATGCTCCAGAGCGCCGGCCTCCGGCAAACCGCGTAGCGATGAGACAAACCGTGCTTGCACTCAACGCTGGCTTTCAATCCCTCGTACGAGGCTCGCCCCTCCCTCACTCCCCATCCGCTCCCTCTTCCCCATGCCCCTCTTCCGCCATCCGGTGAATCGTCCCGCCTAGCAGTTCAATATACCCATTCACATCCATGCTCTCAGCCTCAGGCTCCCCACGCACGCTGTAAAGCCACCCCTGCTCATACGGATCACTGCGCACAATGCACGCATCCACCTTGAGCTCCGGGTTCCCACCCGCAAACGCGCCGTTCATCACGCAGTAAACATCGGAGGCCGCCTTGAATCCTTCGACCCACCCAATGTTGTCGCCGGGAGCCACGGTACCGCCTTCAGCAGGCTTCCATTCGCAGTCCACCAGCTCACCCAGCATCCGCGTTGCAAACTTCGTGAACCCCACACGCCACAAATTCGTCTCCCCCTCCACCGGTGCCATCCAGTAGTGCGAGCGCGAGTATCGAAAAGTATCTGGAAAACGGGCGGAAAACCGGGCGTGCTTGAAGCGTACGAAATTGAGCATGAAGAAAAGGGGAGGGGAGTAAGAATCGGAGTTCAGGATGGCCGTGTCGTCAAGCTTGCTGCGCAATCAAGCAGTCAAAGCGCGTCGCCGAATAGATCGTCCTCGTCCTCTTACTCGAACTCGTCCTCGATTCTTACACCTCGCTACACCCAGGACACGCACATCAATCCAGGCAAGTATTGTAGTCCCGCCTGTGCAGGCGGTCCGGTAGCCACATGACCGCCCATCACGCCCTCCGCCGCAGCCCCGCCTCACACCAGTCCCAACGGGACTGCGCAACATAGCGAAGGGTTGCCGAGCATGGGCGAGGCTACCCTGGTGCCCGCCATCCAACCCAGGAAGCAAACCCACCGCCCCGCCACATCCAACGCCCACCAGCAGCGTCTGCAAAGAGTCCCTCCACGTCAAACCGTGCCGCCAGATCCAACACTCACGAGCAATCCCAATCCCTGACCTGAATGCCATCCAGGCCACGATCTCATCTGAAGCTGCAAACACGATACTTCACCTCCTGCCAACTGCGCCGTATCAAGCCCTCCGCTTCAAGCCTACAAACGCCAGCACCACGCCCACGAGGAAATGCACCCCGAGCATGCTCATCGCAATATCCGGTGTCGCAAACCAGGTCTTCACCAGTTTGTCGATGGGCTCAAAGTAGGCCGTCTTCTCCAGTGAATCGATGATTCCGGACCACCCATAATGCGCCGTGATGAACGGATGCACCAAATGTCCTAGAATCTTGGGGAAGCCCAGCAGCGCGCCGCAGAGCAGGACGTTCGCGCAAAGCAGCGTGAGCGAGACACTGTGCGCACGCTCCTTGCTGTCGGAGTTGGCGGAGATCCCTAGGCAGAGGGCGGCAAAAGCTGCGCCCGAGAGTGCGGGCAGCATCAGCTTGGCCATTCCAGTGCCCGGCAGCACGCCGGAGCCGGAAACGATGTCCAGAAACATCTCCATCCAGATGCTTTGCACCAGAATGATGGGCAGCATGAAGAGCAGGGAACCGATCAGCCATGCGGAGGGTGCCACACCGCCGATGCGCTCGCGTTCATAAATCGCACGTCGTCCGGCGATCTCGCGTGCGCCGAGGCGCAGCGCCATGAACATCACCAGAAGGATCTGAATCAGGACGATCATCGACACCGCATGCGCTGCCGGCCAGACCACTTCAATGGAGGTGCTGCCAGCGCGCATTTCCTTGAGACCTTTTAAATTGGGCAGCAGCAGCAGAGCCGCAACGGCAGGCCCGCCCACCAGCAACGAGGCATGCACGATCCATTCGCGTGGGCTGCGACGCAGCAGCGACCAGCGGCGTTTCACCAAATGCTGCGCCTGGCTGAGAATGCCCGGCAGCGGAATGATCGGACGAACTTCGGCTTCGTCAGGCTTTTTGACCTCCTCTTCATCCTCGCCGCCCTTTTGCTTCATGATGATCGTGCGGTCTTCATCACCCGGATCTTCCTCGGCGGCAGAAAGCTTGTCCGCCACGCCACTCCCCAGCTTGAAGGCCGCATAATACGCATCGCGGTGCTTCATCCAGGAGTCACCCCAGCGCTGCGCAGGGCGCTTCGCCAGACGTGCATAAACTTCATCATAGGTCGGCACCGTAAAGTAATGCGGCACGGCGCGTGCAGGACCGTGGAAAGCCACGTAGCCCTCATGCATCACCACCACCGTGTCATATGCTCCCAGATTCGCCAGTGAGTCCGTCGCGTGAATCACGATGCGGTCAGGCCGGTCGCTGGCCACCAGTCTCAGCAGCGCCTCAAACTCACGCTCGCTGCGCACATCCATCCCCACCGTGAAATCATCACACAGCACGATCACCGGGTCCGCTACCAGCGCGAGTCCCAGCTTCAGGCGGCGGCGCTGCGGCAGTGCCAGCGCGGACGTGCGCTCCGTCGCGATGTTCTCCAGCCCCACCGTCACCAGCACATGGGATACGCGGGAGATTACTTCATCCCGATTCCGTCCCGCTCCGCGCAGCATCGCCGCGCTGATCAGGTTTTCGCGCACCGTCAGGTGTTCGATCAAGTTGTCGTCTCCCGCCGGCACCCAGCCCAGCTGATTGGCATACAGCGGCTGCTTGATGAGATCCCGCTTTCCGAAAGTAATCGTGCCTGCCTCAGGCTCCGTCAGCCCCGCCAGGATTCGCAGCAGCGTCGTTTTCCCACTGCCCGAGGGCCCGATCAGCGCCAGCACATGCCCGCCCGGAGCCATGAAACTGACCTGTTCCAGCACGCGCAGCGGTTCCTTGCCTTTTCCGGGGACAACGTGGGAGAGATTGTTGATTTCGAGCATAATCCCGATCTAACCCGGTCTGGCAGAAAGAGCAAAGTTCAAAATTCTGCCTTCCCTTCGTCCGCCAACGCTTTATTCCTCCGCAACCATGGCCTCCATCCTCCAAGTCCACCCTGCCGACGACGCCATCGTCGCCCTTTCCGATCTCTCCGCCGGCACCGCACTCTCCCTGAACGGCCGCTCCTGGACCCTCCGCGAAAAGATCCCCGCCAAGCAGAAATTCGCCGCCCATGACTTCGCCGTCGGCGACATCGTCACCATGTACGGCGTCACCGTCGGCAAGGCCACCCAGCCCATCGCCACCGGTGCCCTGATTCACACCCACAACGTCGTCCACGCCACCTCCGCCTTCAGCGGCAAACAGCGCGACTACACCTGGACTCCGCCGGACGTCTCCAAATGGAAGACCCGCACCTTCAACGGCTTCAAACGCTCCGTCGGTCCTGCCGGCACCGCCAACTACTGGCTCGTCATCCCCCTCGTCTTCTGTGAAAACCGCAACCTCGCCTTCATGCGCGAGGCCCTCACCCGCAGCCTCGGCTACGGCAAAACCTCCCCCTACGAGCGCTTCGCCCAGCACCTCGTCGATCTCCACCGCTCCGGTGCCTCACGCGATCAAATCGAAGCCGCCACCCTCGAAGCCGAATCCTCCGCCACCGCCGCACGCGTCTTTAAAAACATCGACGGCGTCAAATTCCTCGAGCACGGCCTCGGCTGCGGCGGCACCCGCCAGGATGCCCAGGCCCTCTGCCGCCTCCTCGCCGGCTACATCCACAGCTCCAACGTCGCCGGTGCCACCATCCTCAGCCTCGGCTGCCAGCACGCCCAGGTCAGCCTCCTCGAGAGCGAGATGGCCGCTCTCTACCCCAAATTGGAAAAGCCTCTCCTCATCTACGAACAGCAGAAGAGCAAATCTGAGCGCGACATGATGGCCAACGCCATCCGCGACACCTTCCTCCACCTCGCCAGCGCCAACGAACAAACCCGCGAGCCCTGCTCCCTCAGCAATCTCATCATGGCCGTCGAATGCGGCGGCAGCGACGGCTTCTCCGGCATCTCCGCCAATCCAGCCATCGGCCACACCGCCGATCTCCTCGCCGCTCTCGGCGGCGCCCCCGTCCTCAGCGAATTCCCCGAACTCTGCGGCGTCGAGCAAAGCCTCAGCGACCGCTGCGTCACCTCCGCCCTTGCCGATAAATTCGTCGGCCTCATGCGCGCCTACGAAGCCACCGCCCAGGCCTGCGGCTCCGGCTTCGATGCCAACCCCAGCCCCGGCAACATCCGCGACGGCCTCGTCACCGACGGCATCAAATCCGCCGGCGCAGCCAAGAAAGGCGGCACCAGTCCCATCGTCGATGTCCTCGACTACGCCGAGCCCATCCGCCAGCACGGCGGCCTCACCCTCTACTGCACCCCCGGCAACGACGTCGAAAGCACCACCGCCCTCGCCGGCGGCGGCTGCAACATGATGCTCTTCACCACCGGCCTCGGCACCCCCACCGGCAATCCCGTCTGCCCCACCCTCAAAATCTCCACCAACACCGACCTCGCCAAACGCATGCCCGACCTCATCGACTTCGACACCGGCCCCATCATCTCCGGCGAAAAAACCGTCGAACAAATGGGCGAAGACATGCTCAACCTCGTCATCGCCACCGCCAGCGGAGAATACACCCCCAAAGCCGTCTCCCTCGGCCAGGACGACTTCCTCCCCTGGAAACGCGGCGTGTCGCTCTGATTCAAAAGTACGATGGGCACTCCTGCCCGTCGACCAGCGCCCCGCCACACCCGACGGGTAAGAGTACCCATCGCAGCTTTCCGAACGTCCGGCATCGTGAGCATGAAAGCGCCAATTGCCAACAGGGCCGTTTTGCGCTACTCATCCAGTCATGAAGAGTGCAGTGGATACTTCCATCACCCAGGTGCCGCCTTCTCCAAAAAAGACGCCGCCTCCATCGAAGCGTGATTGGTTGAAAACCGCCGGATGGGCGAAAAACGACACACTTTATGCCGAGGCAGTTCGCTTGGGTCAGGAGTACCGGCGTAGCATGACGGTGGAGTCCGAGCATGCTGGTTCTTGATACCAATCATCTTTCGGAGATTGATCTCGACACACCCAAAGGCCGTGCCCTCAAGCAGCGGTTGGCGGAGTCCACAGAAGATCATTTCCTGCCCATCGTGGTAAGCGAGGAAATCCTGCGCGGCTGGCTCGCGCTGCTGAACAAGGCGCGCAATGTTGATGAACAAGTCCACGCCTACTCGCGGTTTGGCCGCAGTCTCACAGAGCTCAACAAATGGACCTTGTTGGAATGGGATCACGACACGGCAGCGGTTTTTGCGCGACTGCGTTCGGAGGGCGTCCGCATCGCCACTCTCGATCTGCGCATTGCCAGCATCGCCATCGCCTACCAGGCCACCTTGCTGTCTCGCAATCTGCGTGACTTCAATCAGGTGCCAGGTCTGCGCGTGGAAAACTGGCTCGACTGAGATTGCCTGAACAGACGGTAACGCAGGGGGCTCTCCCCACGAAAGCAAATGCCAGACGTGTGACGCATCTGGAAATCATGCTTGCCGATGGGGCGGGCTCCATCTCTTAATGCACCCATGCGCCTCACCCTCTTCGCCTTAGCCCTCGCCATTCCCGCTCTGGCCAGAGACATCCCCGTCGCAGATGCCATCGCATTCGCCGCCGCCGCTCAAACCATCAACGCAGGCGACACCCTCATCCTCAACGACGGCACCTGGGCCGATGCCCAGCTCCAACTCCACGCCGAAGGCACCGCCGAAAAACCCGTCACCATCAAAGCCCAAACCCCCGGCAAAGTCATCTTCACCGGCACCTCCCGCCTCTCCGTCGGCGGCTCTCACATCATCGTGGACGGCCTCTGGTTTCAAAACCCCACCGCCGAGCAAGTCATCGAACTCCGCAAAGACTCCAAGCACCTCGCCTCCGACTCCCGCATCACCAACTGCGCCGTCACCAACGACACTCAGCTCACCTCCACAGCCTCCGCCCAGTTCGTCTCCATTTACGGCGCACGCAATCGCGTGGACCACTGCTACATCGCCGGCAAGACCACTCAGGGCACCACCATGGTCGTCTGGCTCTCCAACGAATCCAAAGACCAGGGCAAACACCAGATCGATCACAATCACTTCGGCCCCCGCCAGAGACTCGGCAAAAACGGCGGCGAAACCATCCGCCTCGGCGACAGCAAGACCTCCATGCAAACCGCCTCCTGCATCGTCGAGCACAACCTCTTCGAGAAGTGCGATGGCGAAGCCGAGTGCATCTCCAACAAATCCTGCGGCAATCTCTACCGCCACAACACCTTCAAAGGCGTCTCCGGTACCCTCACCCTCCGCCACGGCAACGCCTGCACCGTGGAGCACAACACCTTCATCGGCGATGGAGCCAAAGGCGCCGGCGGCGTCCGCATCATCGGCGAGGACCACACCGTCACCGCCAACCGCTTCGAAAACCTCACCGGCGACAACGAGCGCAGCGCCCTCTGCATCATGCTCGGCATCCCCGATTCCGTCCCCAACGGCTACTTCCAGGTCAAACGCGCCAAGGTCATCGGCAACACCTTCATCAACTGCGCGCACAACATTCTCATCGGCATGAGCGGCGACAAAAAAGCCACGCTCCCACCGCTCGAAACCGAAATCAGCGGCAACACGATCCAGACCAACAAAGGAGAAGCCTTTGAAATCAAATGCTCAGCAGAAGGCGTAACCATGAAGGACAATCACACCGGCACCACCGAGCCTGCCACCAAGCCATCTACATCACTCGAACCCACCGGCCCTTCATGGAAACAACAATAAAGCACCTCCGAGTGTCACTCGTCAGATTGGATCAACCACGGAATACACCGAATACACGGAAATTGAACCAAACTCCGGCTTCCGTGTGTTCAGTGTATTCCGTGGTCAATTCTCTGGCCTGCGCGTTGGAACCCTCAGGCACTCTCCTCCTGCCACATTCATAATCCCCCATGCGTACCAACGTCCTCCTCAAACCACTCACCTGCTGCTGCCGCAAACCCATGACCGGCTTCTACCGCGATGGCTATTGCCGCACCGGCCCCGGAGACGTCGGCCTGCACACTGTCTGCATTGAGGCCACCGAGGAGTTCCTGAACTTCTCCTTTCTCAGCGGCAACGACCTCTCCACCCCCGCTCCCCAGTGGGATTTCCCCGGCCTCAAACCCGGCGATCGCTGGTGCCTCTGCGTCACCCGCTGGAAAGAAGCCCTCGATGCCGGCTGCGCCCCACCCGTCTCCCTCTCCGCCACCCACGAATCCGCCCTCGAATGGGTCGACCTCGAAGACCTAAAAGCCCACGCCCTCGATGATCCCGGTGAAGAGATCGAGTAGTGAATGATGGAGTCTCGCCAAAGCGAAATCCTGCATAGCCCTCTTCCTCGAACTCGACTTGTCCTCCCGAATCACTTCCACGGTTGTATAGGCACCCAGCCATTCGTGACACGGCATCGCTCCCAAAGCATTGCGCGCCTCCCATATGGACTGCGGTTGCGCAGTGAGGCACGAACGCAGCTACCGCTTTCGACGTGCTGCTCGGCTCACGCATATCTCGGGTTATTCGAAGGCGGGAGCCGGTGAACTTCCGCCAGCCAGTCAGCGTTCGTAGCTTCAGCGAAGAATGGGTTCTCGATCCTTCCGCTCCACTCTCGCGCTGAGTTCCGAATGCCGAACGCAGCACCGATAATCTCTGCTCCTCGCTTCACCTCCACACCCGCACAGCGCTCCGCAGTCCAGAGACCATGTATTGTAGTTCCGCCTTCAGGCGGTCCGGTCAGCTTCAGTCTAATTCCAGCATTACGAAACAGCGCCACGTAACTCCCGCGTAGCAGTGGCAGGTGTATCACGCCGCATCACCGCCCGCCACTTACCCCGCAGTATCTCAAACGACCGCCGGACCACACGAAACATCCGCGGCAGCAACAGCCACAGCACGATGATCACCGCGGTAAAAACACACAGCGCCAGCACCGGCTTCATCAGCATGATGAGCGTCCCCGCCACCACCGTGATGTCTTCGGCGATGCTCAGCACCACATTCGAAACCGGCTCCGGCGAATGATTCGCCAGCAGCCGCGCACCCGCCTTCGCACTGTGCGTCGTCAGCGCCGCACCACCCGCCAGCAGCGCGCCGATCACCTCCACATGCGGCGGCATGTCCCCCAGCGCCTGCATCGCCAGGATCGTTCCACCCACGGGCCTGATCAGTGTATGCACACTGTCCCACAGCGAATCCAGCCACGGCACCTTGTCCGCCACAAACTCAATCGCATACAGCACTCCTGCCGCAATCAGCACCCATTCATGCCCCAGCACTTCCAGGGATTGATACTTCGCCGCCAGATGCAGCGCATCAAACCTCACCAGCATTCCCGTGAGAAAAACCGTCAGGTAAAGATTCAGCCCCGCCAGTGAAGCCAGTCCCAGCGCGAGCCCCAGTTGTTCGAGGATGTGCATGCGCCCCCCTATACCACATTTCCCCCATCCCGCGA
>CALRWM010000106.1:0-15609 GCA_943371875.1 Prosthecobacter debontii
TGTAGAGGAAAACCAGCGACCAGAAGTGAACAATCGACAGACGGTAGGAGTACACCGGACGCTCTGCCGCCTTCGGCAGGAAGTAATACATGATGCCGAGGATGGGCGTCGTCAGGAAGAAGGCCACGGCGTTGTGCCCGTACCACCACTGCACCAGACCGTCCTGCACACCGCCAAAGATGCCATAGCTGTGCGTCCAGCTCGTGGGAATGGAGAGATGGTTGACGATGTAGAGCATCGCCACCGTCACGATTGTCGCGATGTAGAACCACAGTGCCACATAGAGGCTGGGCTCATTGCGCTTGTGCAGCGTGAGGAAGAAGTTCACTGCGAACACCACCCAGATCACCGCCACGGCGATATTGATCGGCCAGATGAGCTCGGCGTATTCCTTGCCGCGTGAGAGGCCCAGCGGCAGCGTGATCGCCGCCGCCACGATGATGAGCTGCCAGCCCCAGAAGTGAATGGAGCTCAGCGTGTCATTGCCCATGCGGCACTTGCACAGTCGCTGTGTGGAGTAGTAGATGCCTGCGAACATCATGTTGCCCACGAACGCAAAAATCGCCGCATTGGTGTGCAGCGGGCGCAGGCGGCCGAAGGTCAGCCATTCAGCGAGGTTGAGCTGGTGGAAGTTAAGCTGGCTGGCGATGAAAACGCCTGCGAGCATGGCAACGACGCCGAAGATGATCGAGGCCAGCATAAACTGGCGCACGACTTTGTCGTTGAATTCAATGGGTACTTTGGAGGCTGCGGTGCTAGTCATGGGAAAGGGAGTGTGAGGAAAGTGTTGCAGGCACGGTCACGCGAGCACCCTCAGGTTCGTCGAGTGGCAGCAGCGCATCTTGTTCAAGGCTGCCCCGCCGTCTTTGCCCCCGCTCGGCCAGATACAGGGCCGCAAACAAGACGGCGAACATCAGGCTGACGAAGATGGTGACTGCGAAAACTTCCATAAGGGGCTGCGGAGCATCAGGCTCTCGCTGGACTCACAGAAGCGCAGATTACCCCCTGTCGCTCCCCCCCCCTTGGTAATGCCTCACCCGATCTTGTGGCGTAGCGCAATTCCTGCGCTTTTTCCGCACCGGTCACTTCTCGAAAATCGACGGCTCATCACGATCCGCGACCTTGAGATAACGAAAATAAACCTCGAGCTGCAAAGTGCACAGGCACTGACGGTAAATCGCGTCCGCCGCATCCCCTGCAGGCCAGTTCGGGCGGCCCCGTTTAAAGGAGCCGTCGGCCTGCTGCGCACCGAGAATCTGCGGCAGAAACTGCGCATTGTAGAACTTCCAGTCATCCGCCCCCGCCTGAAAGAAAGCCTGGGTGTAATAGTACCAGCAGTACAGGTTGCAGTTGCGCTCCCAGTCCAGCGGTTCGCTGGTGAGAAACTCCCGCAGAAAACGAATCCCCTTCTTCACCGGAGTCGCTTTGTTGTGCGCCAAAGTCTGCAACCCCAGCACCCCACACCCCGTGAGGCTCCACTGGTTGTAATGCTCATCCCGGTTCGTTTTGCCAAACCCACCGTCCTTCGTCTGCTTCGACTCCAGATAATCACAGCAGCGTTTGATCGCCGCATCCAGCCCCTCAATCTTCACCCCCGAATGCTTCGCCGCCTTCAACGCCTGAAACTGCCACCCACTCACCGACAAATCCTCCCCTCGGCTGTCTTTGTTGTAAGCATATGGCATTCCCGCATCCTTCCCCCCATAGGTCCATGAACCCTGCGGGTTCTGCTGCTCGATGATGATCTTCACCCCATTTTCAAAAGTCTCGCGCAATCCCGGCAGACTGCGGTTCCCCAGCCGATAAAACGAATACATTTCGCCAAGCGCATAAGTCGCGATCCCATGCTCATAAGTTGCGGAATTCGACACAAGATTCTCCGCCAAAATCCCATACGGATTCTTCCGCGCCAGCTCCACCAAATAGAGCATCCCATTGCGCACGTTGTCGCCATAGAACGCCGAATCCGGCGTCTCGCAGCGCCCCAGGTAACAAAGCAGCGTCAAACCCGTCATCGCCGCCTTGTTCGCCCGCCCCCACGACCCATCCGCATTCTGCTGCCCCTTCAACCACGCCAGCGAGCGCGAAACTGCCATCTCACACTCCGGCGTGCCCCCATTTTCCCTCAGTTTCTCCAAACGGCTCTGCATCGAGCACCTGCCCCCAAACATGTTCGGCAAATTCGCCAGCATGGCAGACGGCGCAGAACCTTCCATTCCCGGACCGCGCATACTGCTGCCAACGAATGCATTGCTCAACCTGCCACCAGCCGCACTCCACCCCTGCCCAGATTCCGGCAGCATCATTGATTCAGCCTCCGGCAGTACGACACCCCCAACCCCTACTACACCGATGCGTGTCTGCGGCGGCCGCTTCGCCATGGCATTTAGACGCCTGGCTCCCCATTTGCACTTTATCTCATTGCCTGCCTGGGTTTGCCCGGCTGGAATGAAGTCCACCTCCTTCTTCGCCATTTGTGTTCCGACGACAATCATGGCAGCCAGCAGCAGCAAACCGCAATGCACGGCAATGCTGAGCATCAGCGAGCCCCCACCCATCTGCCTCCAGAAGCGCAACCATGCCGAAATTGGCACCTGCGGTGGTGGTGATGGTGGCGCCTCATCCACAATGACCGCCTGCAAGATGGGTTCCACCACAGGCGGTGGCTGAAACCGCTCCCAGCCGGGTGGAACTTGATACGCAGACGGCTGATGGGGATCGTTCGTGTTCATGGCGGCGTGGAATCACACCGCATGACGCTGCACTGAAGATCCTCTTGGGATAAATTTATCGACCGCGCTGCAAATGCCTGTACGGCAGCGTCTGCAAATTGCTGCTGCAAGGTCCCGGCGTATCCACCCACAGCATGCGGGCGGCGATCTTGTCATAGGCTCGACGATGCGCCACGGCAGCTTTGACGGCGACGACGCTAAGCTGTTCAACCGCAATGCCCTGGCTATGCCACTGGCCGAGATCGAAGGGCGGCGTCTTCACGCTGGTGATGAGAATGGTGATGCCTGCATGCCTGACCACGGCGCAGCGGCCCATGTCGAAGGCATCGCCGCACATGCTGGCTAGGTGGCTGTTTTTGTCTTCGAGTTCAAAGCGACCGTCGTTCAGAGCAATGAGTTCGACTTCGAGGTCCAGCGGGCCTGGGTCGAGACGGCTGCCTTTGCCGCCGAGTTTGATGGTGCGTGCGCCGGCTTCGATCTCGCTGACGGACTGCGGATCGTTGACGCAAATGGCAGCATTCGGAATGCCATGGCGAATGAGCGCACGCAGCAGCCCGGTGCAGTCTCCGGGTGCCCCCCCACCGATGTTGTCGGCTGGCTCCACCAGCACGGTCAGGCCCGCAGGCAGCGGCTTGAGCTGTTCGAGCACTTCATCCGCAGAAGGATCGGTGATCTGGCCGAGGTGGCTGAGTTCATGCGCACGCTTTCCAAGCGCTTCCAACGGCTGCGTAGCATCCGCCGTGGTGCAGGCGACAAAGCTGACTCCTGTGTCCGGCGTGTCGGCAAAGCTGAAGCCTGCGACAATGTTCATGGCCCAGAGCGAATCGCTCTCGCTTTCAAACTGCCGAGCCATCGTTTCCAGCGCCAGCATGGGATCATTCGCCGTACCGGTGCCGGTCGGCGGCCAGTTGAGGCCCGGCTGCAGGAGCTGCATGTGCGGACGCTGGCCCGTGGTGAGGCAGCGGTTCAGCAGACGCGCGGCGATCAATCCGGCCTCGCGTGCATCAGTATGCGGATTTTCGCGGTAGCCTACCAAACAGTCAGCCAGCGCGGCCATCTGCGGGGAGAAATTGGCGTGCAGATCGAAGACCCCAAAGATGGGAACCGTGGTGAGTGTGCGCAGACGGCGGAGGATCTCGCCTTCGACGTCGAGGAGGGTTTGGGAGACCATGGCACCATGCAGCACGAGGTAGATGGCGTCATAGTCGGCTTTGGCAGCAGCGGGTGTTATGTCGTTCCAGAACTGCTCGATGACGTCATCCGCCACGGTGACGGAAGGCTGCGCGCGATAGTCCGCCGTTGGAATCATCTCCCAGCCGAATTCATCGGCCAGTTCCAAGACGCCACCGAGGGGTGAGGAATCGCCCTTTGAGGCCCAGAGTTCCTCGCCGCGTCGGATTTGGAAGTCAGAGAGCGGGGTGAGGCCGTCAAGAAAGGTGTGGGTCTCGTGGAAGAGACCGGCGATGAGGATGCGCATGGTGGAAGATTAACGCACGATGACGCGCGTTCCTGGCCGGATGAGTTGCGGAAGACGAATGGCGTCCCAGTTGGCAAAGCGGACGCAGCCGGCGCTGCGTGTGCGTCCAATGGTGCGCGGCATGGCGGTGCCGTGCAGGCCGATGCCCGATTTACTCAGGCCGCACCAGATGACGCCGATGGGACTGTTCGGCCCGGGTGGAATCTGAAAGGCCTCCTCCCCGCGCACGCCTTCTTCGAGGAACTGCTTGTCGTAGCGGAAGGTGGGCGTGGCCATCATGGTCACCACTTTCCAGGTGCCGACCGGGATGAATTGCGGCTTGCCGGGGGTGATTGGGAATGCGGCCAGCATCATCTCCTTGTCACTGTAAACCGCCGCCATGCGCTCCGTGGTGTCCACCACGATGGTGTGACTGCTGAGGGTCGCATCCGCTTTGAAGCCCTGCATGGGCTTGATGTCCTCGATGCGGAAGGACTTCACGTTGGGCACCACGATGATGTCTCCGGGCTTGAGCGCGGCCATGTTCTTCTTGGGATTGATGGCGGCGACAAAGGACTCGTCGGTGTGGAAGCGTTCGGCGATGAGTTCCAGCATGCTGCGGTAGGCCATGAAGGGATAGACCGACGCCTTTTCGTAGTCTTCCGGCAGGTCGGCGGTCACGTAGCGTGTCAGGATGGGCTGGATCTTGAACGCGGCAAAGATGATGGGCACCTCTGCTTCCGCAGCCGCCTGAATGCGCGCCCAGTTGTAGAGATCCTTGTGGCCGTGCGCATAGTTGTAGTTCACCACGGCCTTGTAGGTAAACTCGCCGATGGCGCCATCCAGCTTGCCGGGGCCGAAGAGGTTTTTGTCGAGGAAGATCTGGATGCGCAGGATGGTGTCGCGATCCTTGGGCACGGAGGGGTCGTCCTTGGCGGGACCCAGATCCTGAGCATGGGCCGCAAGCGCAAAAAAGCAGAGCAGAAGAAGGTGTTTCAGCATCGCCCTCATGCTAATTCGCCTTCGGCAATGAGCAAGAGAGTGCGAATCCTTGCCTGAAACGGATATGGCGCTTAGCTTTTCGGCATCCATGCCCGTCACCGTCACCGATTCCCGCACCCCGGAACAACTCCGCCAGCACTACGAAGTGGAGCGCGAACTCGCCGACCGGCTGCGAAATGCGACCAAGGAACAGCGCCGCACGCTGTACTCCGAAGTCTATGACGAGCTATTCAAACGCGTACCTCAGCACCCTCAGCATACGAACAAGTCATCCCCCGAACGGCTGGCGGCCGATGTGGCGGAGAAGATGGAGATCCTGACGCCCTTTTTGACGCCGAAAACAGTGTTCCTCGAAGTCGGGCCGGGAGATTGTGAGCTGGCCAAAACGGTTGCGGCCCAAGTCGCCCAGGTGCTGGCTGTGGATGTGTCCGATGAAATCACCCGCAAACGCACGCTGCCGGCGAATCTGCGGCTGGTGCTCTCTGACGGCAGCACGATTCCCGTAGAACCAGGCAGCGTGAACGTGGCCTACAGCAACCAGTTGATGGAGCACCTGCACCCGGAAGATGCGGTGGAGCAACTGCGGCACCTGCATGCCGCGCTGGCTCCCGGTGGCGTCTATCTTTGCATCACCCCCAGCCGCCTCACCGGCCCGCACGACATCAGCTGCATCATTGATCGTGAAGCGAAGGGGTTTCACCTCAAGGAATACACGGTGGGTGATCTCTCCGCGCTTTTCCGGCAGGTTGGTTTTGCCAAAACACGCATCATTTTCGGCGGGCGTGGCAAATTTATGCTGCTGCCCACCTGGCCGGCGGTGATTTGCGAAAAGCTGCTTGATCTGCTGCCCCATGTCCTGCGGAAGACGATCGCGCTCAAGCCGCCGTTTCGGTGGCTGTTTGGAGTAAGGCTGGCGGGGTTTAAGGGATAAAACTACTCCCTCAATGATTGCAGCCAGCGATCAAGCTGCTGCATAAGTTCGGGAGGACCATCATTGGGAAAGTTGTCGATCAGCCAGGTCACGTCTTCGCGGGCGCCGGCCTTTTCTCCGAGACGCTGACGCATCTGCGCACGAGTTAGGCGTTCGGCGGCGGACTGGGGATCGATGGCGAGGACGAGGTTCAAATAAGGGAGGGATTCGCGCAGGGAGCGGCTGTCATCAAACACGCTGCTCATGAGATTGCGCAGCATGCGCAGGAGGATGGCCTGCTTGGTGGTGGGAGAGAGGGCGCCCTCGGGGAAATGGCCGTCTTCGGTGAGGTCCATCGCTGCCTGCGCCACGGTGACGAGTTTGCCATGCTCAAAGACATCGACGAGCTGGAGCTCGCCTTCGGGGCCGTCGCGATAACCCACCATGAACTTGCCGGGGAGCGGCACGCCAAACACGCCCTGCACGCCGAGTGCGGAGGCAAGCTCGACGTAGAGTACGCTGAGCGTGATGGGCAGGCCTTCGCGGTCGTCGAGGACTTCATTGAGGTAGCTGTTGGAGCGGCTGCCGTAATCGCCGCGGCTGCCATGAAAGCCGTTCTCTTCAAAGAGGTAGCGGCTGAGGCGTTTCACCGCAGGGATGGTTCCTTTCGTGATTTCGGGATCGTCTTTGAGATCAAGCACCATGGCATTGAAGCTGTTCAAGTAGGTGGAGATGTCGATTTCCGGATTGTCATGGCGCGCCAGCAGCAGGGCGCAGCGCAGCAGATTGATCTCCGGCTCGGGCTTGGCGAGTTCGGCGAGGATTTCCTTGGTCATGGCGCGGCGGTGCAACTCGCGCTCGAGATCGCGGAGCTTCGCGGCTTCTTCTTCGAGCTTGCGGCGCTGTTCCACGAGCACGCGGCGGGCGGCGGCGGGGTTTTCCAGCAGGCCGTCCAGGGTTTTGTCGGCGGTGGCCGCTGCGGCGATGTATTCCTCCACTTTGGAGCGGAGCTTAGAGGCTACCTCGGGTTGCAGGGGCTTTTCGGCGAGATCGGTGCCCACGCGGAAATTGCGAAAATCTGCCACCGTCGTTCTGAATTTGCACAGCCCGGCGGAGCCGCTGCGCAGGCCGGTATCGTCGCTTTCGATGACCTGCTTGCCGTTCACAAAGCAGACCAGACGCTCCGGCTCGACGCGGACACGCAGGGTGTTCCACTCCCCGGCTTTGTAGGCATCGCTGGGGACATCGGCGAGGATGGTCCAGGAATAGACATCGGGCCCGTCAAAGCGGGTGAGGCGCAGCTTGCCGCCGGAAGCATAGAAGCCGTAGTGCTTGTCCGCGCCATCCGAGCAGAAAGTGAGGCCGGCGGCACCGGATTCGTCATCAAGCCGCACCGTCACGGCGATCTCGAAGGTGCCGTCGGGCACCTTCTGTGTCGAGAGGCAGAGTGCGCGCCCGCCGAAGCCTGCGCCGGGAAATTCGGAGCGAATGACGCCGGCATGCTGCGTCCACTGCGCCCCCAGATAGGTCTGCCACTGCTTGGGATTCAGCGCACCGATGGTCAGCCAGCGCGACATGGGCACGGGGTTCGGTTTTTCGATGAGGGTTTTGAGGTCGTTCACCGGCATGGCGAAGCCGAGGTTGTCAGTCTTGAGGGACTTCAGTGTGAGCAGTCCCAGCACATTCCCCTGCATGTCGAGCAAGGGACCACCGCTGTTGCCTTTCTCAATGGGCACGGCGACCTGCAGCATCTCCAAGCCATCGACATCGCGAGTGGCGGACAGCACCCCCTGAACGATGCTGAAACCCAGACCTTCCGGCGCGCCCATGGCCACGATGGGTTCTCCCTGGCGAACTTTACTGGAATCTCCCAGCGACAGGGGGTTGAGACCCTTGGCATCGATTTTGAGCAGGGCGAGGTCGTGATGGCTGTCGCTGGCCTGCACGACGGTGACCTCGTGCGTTTTGCCGTCGTGCATTTCCACTCGAAGGCGGCGGGCCTCGCCGATGACGTGCAGATTGGTGGCGATGAGGCCGTCCTCGCTCACGATGAAGCCGGAGCCGATGCCGTCGGTGCCTTCACGGCCGATCTGGGTGATTTTAACCAGCGAGGGGCGGATGGTCTCGGCCAACTCGGCGGCGGTGTGGGCGGGCGGGCTTTTGGGTTTGGCGGCGCCTTTGGTTGCAGCGGTCAGATCGACCCCGAAACACATGGTAAACACGGCAAAGAAAAAGAGGGTGTGTTTCATGGGATGATTTGAAGATTGCGTACGTGCCGGGCGTTTGGAAAGGTCCACTTCGCTTATGAGCATACGCCGCGCCGCCTTTCTGTCATTCTTGTCCTTTTCAACTCTCGCCTCATGGGCGGATGAATTCCCGAAACCCTTCAACACCGAAAAGGGCGATCCGATGCCGGCCGAGGAAGTGGCACGGACGATGGAACTGCCCAAGGGCTTCAAGTGCGTGGTGTTTGCCGCCGAGCCGGATGTGCAGCAGCCGATTGCGATGAGCTGGGATAAAAAGGGCCGTCTCTGGGTGGCGGAAAACTACACCTATGCGGAGAACCCCATGCGCTGGGACACCAAGCTGCGGGACCGGATCATCATCCTGGAAGACAAGGACGGCGACGGCAAGCACGACGGACGCAAGGTTTTCTGGGAAGGCGGCAGCTATCTGACGAGCGTGGAAACTGGCTATGGCGGCGTGTGGGTGCTGCACAATGGGACGCTGAGTTTCATCGCCGATAAAAACGGTGACGATGTGCCGGACGGCGAGCCGGAGGTGCTGCTGGATGGATTCAATGTGAAGACCATCGGCCACAACATCGTCAACGGTCTGCGCTGGGGTCCGGACGGCTGGCTGTATGGCCGCCACGGCATCACCGACACCTCCAGCGTCGGCGCGCCGGGCACGCCTGCGGACAAGCGCATCAAGATGAACTGCGCCATCTGGCGCTACCACCCCACGCTGAAGATTTTGGAAACCGTGGCCCACGGCGGCACGAACTCCTGGGGCCATGACTGGAATGCCAATGGCGATCTGTTCATGATCAACACCGTCATCGGCCACCTCTGGCATGTGATCCCCGGCGCGTACTACCGCCGCATGTTCGGCACGCATTTGAACTCGCATGTGTATGAGGTCATCGAGCAGACGGCGGATCACTTCCACTGGGACACGGGCTCGGAAAGCTGGAGCGACATCCGCAAAGGCATCAGCAACAAGACGCTCGAACTCGGCGGCGGGCATGCACATGTGGGCATGCTCATCTATCAGGGCGGAGTCTGGCCCAAGGAATACCAGGGCACCATGCTCACCTGCAACCTGCACGGCAACCGCATCAACATGGACCGGCTGGAGCGCGAGGGCTGCGGCTACGTGGGCAAGCACGCGCCCGACTTCATGCAGGCGAAGGACAAATGGTTTCGCGGCATCGACCTCCTCACCTGCCCCGATGGCAACGTGGTCGTGTCCGACTGGAGCGATAGCGGCGAGTGCCACGACAATGATGGCGTGCGCCGGACGAGCGGGCGGATTTATAAGATCGTGTATGGGGAGTCGAAGAAGGCGGAACCGATCAACGTGGCAGCCCTCAAGGAGGAAGCTCTCGTGAAGTTATTGAATTCGCCCAATAGTTGGTGGGTCAGGACAGCAACCGAGTTGCGACATGAAAGAGGAGCTTACGTGGCAGACTTTCCTTCAGCTTTGGAACACTTGGAATCGACATCTGCAAACGAGGCTGTCCGCAGCGAATCCATCAAATTGCTCTCGTCCATTTCGCCACCACCGTTCATCTCAACTCTTGCTCAGATGGAGGAGCTTTATCAAGCAAGATTAAAAAGCGAAGAAGCGGGACAAAAGCACATGCGTCACGTCGCGATTGACGCTGCGGCTGGAGAAGAATTGTACCGCTGTGCGCGACAAGATGCTTCAGGCCTCGTTCGTCTCAGCATTGCCTCCGCCCTCCAACGCCTCCCGCTCGAATCCCGCTGGCCCATCGCCACCGCTTTGGCCAAGCACGAAGAAGACGCCAATGACCGTCAGCAGCCGCTCATGATCTGGTATGGCATCGAGCCTGCCGTGGCAGCGGACCCGCTCAAGGGTGTGGAGTTGATCAAGGAGGCGAAGCTGCCCACCGTGCGCCGTCTGGTGGCGCGCCGTATCGCGGAGATGATTGAAGCGAAGCCGGAAGCGGTGGATGCGCTGGTGGTGCTGATGACGGAGCAGAAGGATGTTCGGGAAGATGTGCTCGCCGGCTTGGCGGCCGGTCTGGATGGTTTCAGCTCGGCGAAAAAGCCGAAGGGCTGGGATGAGTTTGTCTCCAAGAGCGGAGGTCTCCCGGCTGCCGGAGCGGACAAGGGTACGGCGACGTCCCCTCTCCTCGCGCTCTCAGCTGTCTTTGGCAGCGGCCGTGCAGCGGACGAACTGATCGCCATCGTGAAAAACACCGAGGGCGATGCGAATGCGCGGCTGAACGCCTTTAAGAGTGTGACACGCACCGCCAAGCCGGAGCTGCTGGCTGTGATTCGCGCCCAGATCAATGACAAGGTGCTGGGCACTGTGGCACGCAACGCGCTGGCGGCGTATGATGATCCGAACATTCCGAAGGCGATGCTGAATCCCTGGCCCGGCCGCAGCGAAGAGCAGCAGGCCGCGACGGTGGCGACGCTGACCTCACGCCCGAGCTATGCGAAAGCGTTGCTCGAAGCGATCAAGGCGAAGAAAGTGCCAGCGACGGCGATCTCCCCTTTCCAGGCGCGGCAGATCCGCAGCCTGGGTGATGAATCACTCAACGCCCTGCTCACCGAAGCCTGGGGCGAGATTCGCGACACACCGGAGGCCAAGAAGGCGGAGTTTGCGAAGTGGGAGGGCCTGCTGAAGCCGGACGTGGTGGCGAAGGCGGATCCGTCCAAAGGCCGCATGATCTTCATGGCGGCGTGCAGCGCCTGCCACAAACTCTATGGCCAGGGCGGTGCCATCGGCCCCGAGCTGACGGGCAGCGACCGCCACAACCTGAAGTACCTGCTTGAAAACATCCTGGACCCCAGCGCCGTGGTGCCTGCGGACTTCCGCGTGAGCGTGCTCAATCTGAAGGACGGCCGCACCATCACCGGCGTCATCCCCGAGCAGACCGAGCGCACGCTGACGGTGCAGACGCCGGCCGAGCGGCTCACGATTGAGCGCACGCAGATTGTGAAGCAGGCGCAGCTTCCGATTTCTCTGATGCCGGAAGGGCTGCTGGCGGCACTGGGAGATGAGAATGTGAAGAATCTGATCGCGTACCTGATGTCGAACGGGCAGGTGGAGATGCCGAAGTAATGTCGAATGCCGAATTTCCGAATGTCGAATTAATGACGAAGCACGAATGACGAAGTGATTGCGGTTGCGCAGCCATTCGTCATTGATTCGTTTCACTCACCCTTCGGGCTCACTTCGTTCGTCTGTCTCACTTCGTTCGGCTCTGACTTCGACATTCGTCATTCCTTACCATGCCTCACCTCTTAGACTGGATCGCCGCTGCACGCCCGAAAACACTGGGAGCAGCCATCGCGCCTGTGGTGGTGGGATGTGCGCTGGGAGCGAAGATTTCGGGACACTTCGACTGGTGGCTGGCCTTCTGCACGCTGGGGAGCTGCGGGGCGCTGCAGATCGCGACGAACTTTTTCAATGACGCGCTGGATTCGATCAAAGGGGCGGACACGCAGGCACGCATCGGGCCGAAGCGCATCACGGCGAGTGGTGTGGCTTCGCCGGGAGCGGTGAAGTTTGCGGCGTGGCTGATGCTGGCGGTGGCAACGCTGCTGGCGGTGCCGTTGTTTGAGGCGCGGGGGCTGCCCATTCTGTTCATCGGCATTCCATCGCTGTATTTCTGCTTTGGCTACACGGGCGGGCCGGTGCCGCTGGCGTATCGTGGGCTGGGAGAGCTGTTTGTGATCTTGTTCTTCGGCTTCGTGGCGGTGACGGGCACGGCTTTTGTACAAACCGGGGAGTGGTATGAGGCAGCCATCGTGGCGGGGTTTCAGATCGGCTGCCTGAGCACAGTCTTGATCGCCATCAACAACCTGCGCGATGTCGCGGAGGACGGGCAGACCGGTAAGAAAACGCTGGCCGTGCGCTTTGGCGTGGGCTTTGCGCGGGCAGAAATCGTTGGACTCATTGTGGCGGCGCATGCGGCGGGAATTTACTGGTTTCAGCAGGGCTGGCCGCGTGCGTTCACGCTGCCCCTGATCACGCTGCCGATTGGCTTGTTCGTGGCGTGGCGGGTGATCGCCGAACCACCCAGCCGGGGGCACAATCGCCTGCTGGCAATGAGCGGGGGGCAACTGCTGCTGTTTGCGGCGCTGATGTGCTGGGGGATTGTGAAGAGTGCGGATGTGATGCCCTGAACACGCCGGGTGCGGCGTATATGACGTAGAAGCCCCATACCTGAATGACCGACGCCCCAATCTACGTCCATGAGTACCTCCTGCGCAGCGGCGTGGCGCTGAATGCGGTGTCGATGCGGCGGGTGTTTGCGGGTGCGCTGATCTGTGTGGATGGGGGGTACGGCTGCGTGCATCCGTGGCCGGAGTTTGGGGATGCACCGGTGGAGGAGCAACTGCGTTTGCTCAGCGAAGGGGTCACGACCCCGGTAACAGCGATGGCGCTGCGCTGTGCGGAGATCGACGGTGCAGCACGGCGTGCGGGTGTGAGTTTGTTTGAGGGGCTGGAGATTCCGCGCAGCCACTATTCGTGGAGCTTTGCCACCGACACCGAGGCGCAAATGGAGCGCGTGCTGACGGAAGGCTGGCCCGCGATCAAGGCGAAGGGGTTTGCTAACTACGGTGAGACAACGCGATTCCTCGAAGGCTGTGCGAAGCGGTTTGAATCGCAGGGCGTGCGGCTGCGCGTGGATTTCAATGGGGTGCTGGACCGGCTGACGTTTGGCAAGTTCATCGAGTTCATGCCGCTGCGGGTGTACCGTGCGCTGGATTTCGTGGAGGACCCCTTCGCTTATGATGCGGCGGCGTGGGAGGCCGTGCGGCAGAAGTGGGGCGTGAAGCTGGCGCTGGACAAAGGATGGAGAGACGGCACGCAGGGCTTTGATGCGGTGGTGGTGAAACCGGCGCGGCGTGACTGGCGGATCGTGGCGGAAACCCATCCGCAGCATCCGCTGGTGCTCACTTCGGCGATGGATCATGCGCTGGGACAGATGTTTGCCGCGTATGAAGCGGGGGTGGCGCTGTCCGAGGGGCAGGCACTGGATTTCTGCGGGCTGTGCACGGAGCATCTGTTTGAGAAGGATGAGTTCTTTGAACGTGTGAGCTCGCACGGTGGCCATCTATCAGCGGACCGCAGCGGAGGCGGGCTGGGATTTGGCGAAGTTTTGGAGGCGCTGCCATGGAGACGACTGTGAAAATGGAACCCGGGTTCTGGACGGATGGCAGCGTGTGGGTGGGCCTCTCCGAGCACTCGGTGGAAGGGGCGGGCTTGGCCGAAATGGCGATACGCGAGCTGAAAGTGAAGGACTGGTGCTTCTTTCAAACGAGCGGCACGGAGGGCGCGCGTAAATGGGGGGGACTGACGAAGCAGGCGCTGCTGACTTCTGCGAGAGCGGTGAATGAGCACTTCGGCATCACGGCCCAGGACCACTGGCTGCTGGCGCTGCCCACGCACCATGTGGGCGGTTTTGGCATCCTGGCGCGCGCGCATCTCAGCGGCAGTGTCGTCACCCGGCTGGAAGGGAAATGGAATGCGGCGGCGTTTGTGCAGAAGTGTGAAGAGGCTGGGGCCACGCTGGCCTCCCTGGTGCCCACGCAGATTTTTGACCTGGTGACGGCACGACTGCGTGCGCCGGATTCCATGCGTGCAGTGCTGGTAGGCGGTGGCGCTTTGAATGCAGTGCTGGAGGCTGCGGCGCTGGGCCTGGGCTGGCAGGTGCACCGCACCTATGCCATGACGGAGACTGGCTCCAGCGTGGCGGCGCAGCCACGTCCGGGTGCCGAGCTGGAGGTACTGCCGATCTGGCAGGTGCGCACGGATGCGGAGGGTGTGCTCACCGTGAGCGGCCCCGCTCTGGCGAAGGGCTACGCGATCTGCGAGGAAGGCTGCTGGCGCTGGGAGCCGATACCGGCAGAGGGTCTGCGCACGCGCGACCGGGTGGAGATCATCGAAGCGAAGGGAACACGCCAACTGCGCTTTCTCGGACGAGAGGCGGGGACAGTGAAGATCCTTGGCGAGTTGGTGGCCCTGGGCCCCATTCAGGACCGCATCGAGGCGCTGCGGCTCAAACTTGGCTCAAGCACTGCAGATGCCGCTGTTTGTGATGTCGCAGACGCTCGCAAAGAAAGCCGCCTGGTGCTGGCCGTGAGCGGCATGACTGAGGGCGAAGCCGCGCAAATGCAAAAAGGCCTCAACGAAACGTTGAGGCCTTTTGAGCAAATTCAAGATGTCCGCATGCTGCATGCGATACCGCGCAGCGATCTGGGCAAAGTGCTCCTGGCAGGTCTGCGGGAGCTGCTGTGAAAATCAGTTTTCCTTTGGAGCCGAGCCATCCAGCGGGGTGATGACCGGGCGGTCTTTCATCTCGGGGGAGATGAGGTAGTTTTTCGGATTGGCCGGATCGGTGATGAAGGAGATGAGGAAGAGCTCCTCAATCTTGTCGGTCAGCGTTTCCTGAGAAGTGCGGACGGTGGCATGGACGTAGCCCTTGTCTTTTTCCTGGACGAGACCGAGCACGATGACTTTCAGAGTCTCCTGCTTCCGCTTCGTGGCTTCCGGGGTGAGCTTGAGCTTTTTGTGCCAGGCTTCGCGATCCACCTGATAAAACTCCTGAGGGGACATCTTTTCCAGCTCGCTCACGCCCTTCACATTGTAACCGGCGAGCATGTTCTCCTCGTCGGACATGGTAGGGGCGGATTTGATGATGTTGACCGTTTCACGCTGGCGGCGCTCCAAGGAGGAGGGAACCAGCATTGCCGATGCAGTCTTCCAGTCCTGCTGCACAACGGCGGTGAGGTATTTTTTCACCAAGGCGGCGCAGGGGTGATCCAGCGGCAGCGGCTCGGCCTGAAGCGGCAAAGCGGCGAGGCTGAGGAGTGAAACGGCTAACAGGCTACGAAGAAAGAAACGCACGTGCATAGAAAAGTTGGAGGGAGGCGGGAGGGTTTGTAACCGCTGGCAGAATGCGCGTCAAATAAAGAAAGCCGGAGCAGGCCGGACTTATCGCGGGCTGCGTATTATAGGTGCCCACTTGCCACAGCTTTAGGATTTTGCTTTTCTTTATGAACAATTAGAGCCTATTTAACGACAAAGCAGTCTGCTTGATCACAACAATCACACTATTATGAAACATCTCATACTCTCCCTCATCACTGCTGCCACATTCTCATCCTGCGCCACTGGTCCAGCCGCTCAGCAGGGCGCTGTCATTGGCGGTCTCGGCGGTGCTGCTGTCGGCGGCATCATTGGATCTCAAAGTGGCCGTGGCCTTGAAGGCGCGCTCATCGGTGGTGGCCTCGGAGCTCTGG
>CALRWM010000107.1:0-15268 GCA_943371875.1 Prosthecobacter debontii
CTGGAGCTGGAGCATGTGCGATCCCCCTTTGATGAAACGCCGGACTGCCGGGTGGCGTTGTTAACTCAAGGGCAGCCCGGTGGCGGGATGCGGCTGATGCTGACGTGCCATTCTGAGGAACGAGAGAGCAGCGTGGTGCTGTTTGAAGATCTGGCGGAATGCGAGTGGCGCGTGCTGCAGCCTGCCACGCAGCAGTGGGCCCCGTTTTGGTCTGATGGTGGAACGCACCCGAAGCTGATGAAGCTCATGATGGCGCAGGCGGGGGGAGAGGCGAGCGAGCGGGTGTTCTGGATCGTGCCGGCGGCGGCGATTGAGGTGACGCCAACGGTGCGTTGAGTTCACTTACGGCGCATGTGGGCGTAGAGGGTGTAGCCTGCGGCTGCCACGCCTGTGAGCGCGGCGGGGATGTAGAGGGTGTTGTAGGAGTAAACGTCGAAGAGCAGAGTGCCGAGCACGCCGCCGAGCATGAAGGAGCCGACAAGGGTGGCGTAGAGCCGGACGCGTTTGCCATCCACACTGAGGCCGCGCAGCCAGTGGCCGAAGGCGGCGCCGAGATCGGTGAACATGCCGGAGACGTGCGTGGTGCGCAGCACGGCGCCGCTGTAGGTGCTGGCCATGGCGTTTTGCAGGCCGCAGGCTGCGGAGGCAAAGTAGCTGGCGAGGCCGTTGTTTGAGCGCATGAGCAACGCGGCGACCATGAGCAGCACGCTTTCGATCAAGAGCGCAAATCCATAACGTCGACCGAGTTTGAGGGCATCTTTCTGCACGATGAAGCCGCTGAGTGCAGCACCGGCCACAAAGGAGAGCAGCACCATGCCGAGGTCCGACAGCGCCGGGAGGTCATGGTGCGCGACGGCCAGGGTGAAAAGCGTGGTGCTGCCGGTGACGTGGGTGACGGCCTGATGGGCGTAGCTTTTCAGGCCCACGGCATTGACCATGCCGGCGTTTCCCGCCAGCAGCGCCCCGCCTGCCCAGGCCCATTTTTCGAGTTTGTTGATCATTCCTTTGCCGTCTGCCCTTGCGGCACTTTACACCCCGTGCGGCTGGCGTCCGGTGAAAAATCCACCTCTCTATCATGAACGCGCTGCTCAGGCCATCACCTAAACTCGGCAAGCCAGATGCTGATTGACTCAGGCGTGGCGACTCAACTAGGATTTTCTTAAATTCAGACTTTCGATTGAAGATATTTCCAAGCCATGCGTTCAACCCCCACCCGCCTGTCCGCATGAAAAAGCACGCTGCTCTCATTCTTTGCCTGCTGCTGCCTGTGTTACTCTTTGGCGCGGATGCGGCCAAGGTGGGTGCGCTGGGGAGCGCGAGTCGTATGTTGTTTGAGGGCAACAAGACCTTCAGCGCCGAGGATCTCCACCGTGGCCTGCGCACGCACGGCGACTGGCTGCTGGCGGCGCACCCGGAGGCTCCGCTGGAGGAGTATGTGCAGGTCACGCGGGCGGCGCTGCTGCGCGGCTATCAGCGTGCGGGATTTCCGCATGTGCAGATCACCGAGACCCGCTGGCTGGCAGATCCGCAGCGGCTGCTGTGTGTGATCGCTGAAGGGCAGCGCTACATGACGGGGCCGGTCACGGTGACGGGGGCGGAGTCGGTGCCGGCGGCGCAGATCATCACCAGACTGACGACGAAGGCGAAGAAAGCGGCGGATGATTCCACCAAGAAGGACAAGCCCGAGGAACGGACAACGCCGCCCAATTTGGTGGATGTCTCAGAAACGTATGCACCGGGCCTCTCCATCAAGACGAAGGGGAGTGAGGTCGCGGACGCCGACTCGAAGGACATCGCGTGGGAGATCGGCAAGCCCGCTGCGCTGGATGCACGCCGCCCCGTTGATCTGCAGGACATGGTGGTCAAGCAGCTTGCGAAGGCGGGGCGGATGCAGGCCAAGGTGGAGGTCAAAACCGTGCTGGATGACACCGCGCATACGGCGGCCCTGCACGTGAACATTCTCTCGGAAGGACCGGCGGCGGTGCTGGAGGGGATCACCTGCACGGGCCTGAAGCGCGACTCTGAGGCGGTGCTGCTGAAGTACCTGGGGCTGCAGAAAGGCCGGCCGTTTTTGTCCGGGCAGGTGAAGGAGATCGAGGACCGGCTGCTGAGAAGCGCCCGCTACACTTCCTACAAGGTGACGACGACTCCGCGCCAGACGGACCACCCGGAGATGGACCTGAAGCTGGAACTGGTGGAAATGCCCGAGGCACCCAAGCTGGGCGAACCGCTGAATGCCACGTGTGAAACCCTGCTGAAGGCGCGGGACTGGTACAATGAGCTGATGCGCACCGGCAGCGAGGATTTGCTGGTGACGCTGTACTTCCAATCCAAGAATGAACACAGCGGAGAGATGGTCATACTCTACAATTCGAAGCACGGACTGCAGGTGACGCTGACGGTCTTTGACGATGCGGAGGGCCGGAAAAATCCGCGCCGCTGCATGCTGCGATACACTCCCGGGGAAGTGACGGCCTACTTTTCGGCGCATGATGGCGCTGTGAGGCAATGGCTGCGGCAGCCTCTGGGAAAGACCTTGAAGACGAGTCTGTTTGTGAGGATCGAGACGGATGAACCGAAGGACAACCGCACGACCGGCAAGGTCAACTTTGGCGGAGCATGGGGGACGAAGGAGGGAAACGGGCTGCTGGACTTCGAACTGACGATGAAGCCGGCGGCTGCACTGCTGAACAGCCTTAAGTACGCGGATGAGTGGGAGCACAAGGACGGCGTGCTGGTGATGAAAACGGAAACGGCGGATGGACAAGGGAAGTATGGTGCCGTGATCGACGAGGCCACGGGGCGACTGCGCGAGCTCGGGAACGGCAAGGGAATTTGGAACAAGGAGCACACGGAACATTCCCGGTGCAGCATCACCACGGCCCAAGGGGCCTGGGACAAGGCCACGCAAGAGCTGGAGGCGCAGACTGCCGGCGTGGCGAACAGCTATGAGCCCGGGGAAGGCTTTGCCTCCTGGGCAGGCTGGCTGACGGCGGGCTTTCTGAACGCAGGCTTTGGCAAGACGGCGGCGCTGACGCCGGAGGAGGTGGCGCGGCGCACGGCCGCAGCACGGGACCTCGGGCGCGGGGTGGACATTTCGATGACGCAGCTCTCCAACGCCTTCACCGGCACAGAGGATGCGCGATTTCACGTGCCGGACGCACCTGACAAGCCGCGCACGACGAGGGCCAGCACCACGATGATTGCGCAGATCGGCCTGGCGATCGTGGACAGCGTGGTGAGCGAGGGGAGCTGGCCCTGGCTGCTGGCGAGGGAGGTGTACTACAGCACGGCGGGGCGAAACGAGTACACCGGCCGCATTTTGCAGCAGGTGCGGCAGGACCCGGAGCTGGGGCCCGTGGGCTGCTACTTCGCGGCCTCGCTGCTGGACTGGACGCTGCCCGCCTCTGCGGGTGAGTTCCGCGAACTGGCGCTGAGCAAGATGACGGCGGCCGATTTCCGCAAGGACTGGGGACTGCTGGTGCAGAACTGCAATGTACGCAAGCGCACGGCCATGGCGGACCTGCTTGAGAAGGTGCGCGCAGGCGGGCAGAATGCGGAGACTGATCTGCTGCGCGAGGTGTTTGGCGGTGCGGAGGCTGGAACCAAGATCGGCTTCACCTCCATCCTGGATTCCTTTTTGAAGGAGCTGCGCCGCGAGCCTGACCGCACGCTGGCCACTGCCACGACGGCAGCGATGGACAGGATGTGGGATGAAACGCTCTCTGGCATGCTGCGCAACAAGCTGACGCCGAAGGGCGGTGATGGCAAGGCGGTGGATGCGGCACGGGTGGCCGCGATGGTGGGTGGCACGGAGGTCACCCGGAAGGAGGTGACGCTGGCGCTGGAGGTGTTCCGCAAAAATGCCGCCGAAGCCAAGTCAGGGGCTAAGGAGGCGGAGCTGGAGCAGATGGCGCTCAAGGCACAGATCGAGATGGCGCTGCTGCATGCGGCTTTCAAGGCCATGGGCAACAACGTCACTAAAGAGCAGATGGACGAGGACGTGCGCCAGTTCGTGGCGCGCAGTTTCAAAGGCAGCCAGCCGCGCTTTTTGATGCAACTGGCCAAGGACGGCTACACGCTGGAGGAGTATCGCGCGATACGCGAAAAGAACCTCGTCGCGCCACTCATGAAGCAGAAGATCCGCGGCATGGCTCCTGCGCCCACGGAACAGGAGATCGCCCAGCAGATGGAGAAGGACAACGCGCCACCGGAGCGGCAGGTGAAGCTGCACACGCTTTCCATTCTGAAACAATCCGGAGGCCAGAGCGAGGCGCAGCAGCGCAAATTGGCCGATGAGCTGCATGCCAAGCTCAAGGAGGGGCAGGACTTTGGCGCGCTGGCCAGGAAACACTCCGCCGACAGCCGTGCCGCAGATGGCGGTGCCATGGACTGGATGAACGCGGCCGCGCTGAGCCCCGCGATCTCAGGGCCGCTTGCGACGATGAAGCCCGGGGGAATCAGCGGGGTGGTGGACATCGGCAGCGCGTGGATCATTGTGAAATTTGATGAAGAGCGCATGCTGAGCAAGACGGCGGAGGAACGGCGGCAGGAAGCCACTGCAATGCTGATGCAGCAGAAGGCCACCGAGTTTTACGATGCCTGGCTGAACAATGTGCGTGGCAAGATCAAGGTGCAGATCCTGCCGATGCCGGAGGCCGGGCGTTAGAGATGATGCCATGATCTGTTGAAAACTGGTCTGCATGTGAGCCGGTGAAGCGCGCTGTGTCTCGAAACTGCATTCAAGTTCTTCATTCGGCGGGGGCTTTTGATGCTGCTCATGGCAGAGCCCTTGCCCCGCAGAATCATTTCCGAAAGCCCGGAGGGCTGGTTCAGCAATAGCCGTGGGCGCCACCCCACTCACCGCTCGCTCTCGTGGAACCACCTAGCGGTGACACAAAACCGTTGCCGCCCCCATCTGAGACAGCCCCCAGTTTCTAACGCGACCTGAAACAGACCTAAACCACGCGCCGGTGGCACCATCCCCTAAAGCACGTGATCGGTGGACGTCGGTAAAATGGAGCTTGCCCGCCTCGGTTTGACGCTGTTTCCTACACGTCACAATCTGATCCCGGTTCTCATGACGAAAGTCTCCAACAGCACACTCGGAACAAAGAAACTTCCTGCCAAAGAGCTGCAGCGGCGGGTATTGATCGTGGATGACCATCCCATCTTCCGCGACGGCATCACCCAGCTCATCAATCACCAGCCGGACATGCTTGTCTGCGGCGGTGTCTGCTCTGCGGCCCAGGCCATGTCTTCCGTGGAGGAGCTCAAACCGGACATGCTCATCGTGGACATCTCCATCAATGGCACCAACGGGATCGAGCTGATCAAATCCATCCGCGCGCAATACCCCACGCTGCCGGCTCTCATGCTGTCCTCACATGACGAAAACCTCTACGCTGAGCGGGCCCTGCGCGCGGGCGCCCGTGGTTACATCATGAAGGCCGAGGCACCTGAAAAAGTGATCGAGGCGATCCGCCGTGTCCTTGACGGTGCGCTCTACCTCAGCGAAGCCATCGGTGGCCGTCTTCTGGATACGTTTCTCAATGGTCGCACGTCCAACGGCAGCGGCTCAGCCGTGGACCAGCTTAGCGACCGCGAACTCGAAATCTTTCACGCCCTTGGGGAAGGCCGCAGCACTCGCGAGATTGCCCTGACTCTTTTCCTCAGCGTCAAAACCGTGGAAACCCACCGTGCGCACATCAAGGAAAAGCTCAAGGTCCAGACCGCCCCCGAATTGATCCGTGCCGCCGTCGAATGGGTCAGCAGCCAGTCGAACCAATAGCCAGTCGTTCGTCTCCGTTCGCAAGATCAGGGCATCCGCTTTCATCACATGAAACGATGACATCATTGAACAGGCTGCGAAGAGAAGACCTCCATTCCCTCCGCTCAAAAAAACCCACCCTGCTTGTTCTCAGTCCTGTCCGGCAGCATGCCGGACAGGGCTCTTTTTCTTGAAGGCTGCAAATCAGGCTGGCATGGCAGAGCCGCCCCTGCCAGCTTTTCTCACGGGTCAGGAGTATTGCAGGCTTTCTATCTCATTCCGGCCACGAAAGGACGACCGCAGCTTCTTCAAGCCGAGTTCCATCCGTGTTTTCACCGTCCCAAGCGGCGTGTGCGTGACTTGTGCGACCTCGCGCTGGCTCATTCCCTTGAGGAAGGCAAGATCAATGACCTGCTGCTGGTGGGCTGGCAGCCGGTTCAGGTGCTGATGCAGAACCCGGGAAATGTCGGCATGCTCGCAGTCGACCGCCGCATTCTGGGTGAACGGCCTCAGCCGGGCCTCATTTTCCATCCTGTCCTTGGCGTTGTTATAGGCCTGGGACCGGCGCAGATAGTAATCGACCGGCGTTTGGCCAGAGTCACGATCCACCCCAGCGGCCGGCCTTTCTCAGCGGAAAAATGATCGGCATGGTTCCAGATCTCCAGAATGCATTCCTGCAGGACGTCGTCCACAGCACCCGAATCAGGCACAATTCGCAGAATGACACTTCGGAGCAATGTCCGGTAGCGCTGAAACAAGGTCTCCATGGCCAGTGGATCTTGCATCTGAATGGCACACATCAGTTCCTCATCAAGCGGTTGCGCGTCATGGCCGGGGACATCGCTGGATGACGAGACAGTGAAGGATTGAAATGTTTTCATGGGCAAACACTATGAAACAGCATGAACCTCACAACCCGACCCGGACCTGCCCAGCCCCTCAGGTAATACCTGATGTTTTCACTCAAACATCAGGGTGCGCCCTGATGCCTGTATCAGGGGCCTTCGTTCCCAGCAGCAGGCAGGCAACGCTTCAATCCGCCCCTGTGAACCAGACCCCACCTTTTTGAATGGCGCTCACAGCATCCACGAGACGTTCGAGCGAAGCCTCCTTCCCAATGAAGCCTTTGGCACCGCAGGCTTTGGCCCTCTTGGGATAGCTCTTGTCCGTCTGCGCAGACACCATCAGCACCGGCAGATGTGGAAACTGCTCCAAAACCTCAAGGATGAATTCAAAGCCGTTGCCGTCTGGCAGTTCCACATCCATCACCAGAAAATCGGGCACGTCTCTTTCGAGTTTAGCCCGTGCTTCATTCAGGGAGGCGGCCATCCAGGCCATGGTGAGATCAGAATCGTCCTCCACCAAGGTCAAAAAAACGCCACGGATGATGGCGTGATCGTCCACCACGGCGAGACGCTGAGGTTCATTTTGGATCTTTGGAGAAGTGGAATCTGGCATGGTCAGAAAAGCGTTTCGCCCCTCTTGGGAGTCTTCAGGCAGCTGCGATAGAATGCGTGTTTGAGGATGTCCCCTGGACCTGGCCCCTCACCTCAATTGATTCCGCAGATAGAGGCATTGTTAACTTCACAGCATTGGGATATGCACGGCAAAGGGGGCTATGCCATCCGCAAAAAAAACGAACGATCATCCTCCCCCTGAGCTTGGTAAAAAGGGCCGTTTGAGAAGCGTGTCGATCATCATGAGGCAATCGTTTGCACCAAGCTCTTTGGTTGTATGAAACTGGCGGCTTGGTGCAAAACACGCCTGCGCTGTTCTATCAAGGCTTGTGCGATAGACTGACAACCTTGTCGTGAAGTTCTGACTTCCTCGATTGGCAGCGGGTTGCATCAACACCTCTCATCACGGCTTGCTGGCACCGGTCTTGGGCGGCAGTGAAGCATTGTCCATGGGCCATTCGTCAGTTCGAAAAGGGGCCGCAGGCAGGCTGGCGGCATTGATCAGATTGACCTCGGGATTGTTGGCCCAGGCATAGCGCACCGCCACGGGCTTCTGCATGCCGCTGTGTGACACGATGACCTGCTGGCCCTTGATGCGGGCATCCGCCCACTGCCAGTGCTGGGTTTCATCGGCAATGGCAAAACCTTTCACCACCGCGCCGCTGTCGGTCGTTTTGAGCCCTTCAGCATGCTTGAATTGTATCACGACTTCACTGCCCTGAATGGCATGACTTTCATACTGAGGTCCGCTCCAGAGGATTTTTTCACCATAGACTTTGGCCCGTGCCCACAGCGCGAGTCGGTGCCCGATCTGCAGCTTGTTGGTGGGGTGGATGTTGCCGGCGTCGCCGATGTCGAGATTGACGGTCATGCCGGTGTTGGGAACGGTGAGCGCCCTGGCCTGCGCCTCGCGCAGCCGTGCCCACGTGGAAGGGGCCGCAGGCTCAGCCTCCCTTTTTTGAAAATTGGGCAGCTGCACCCAGGCGAAGGGAAACTCCGCTCCCCAGCGCGCCCGCCAGTCGCGGATCATGAGCGGGAGTTGAACGGCATAGAGCGGGCCATTGCCCGCGTTCGACTCGCCTTGATACCAGATCGCTCCACGCAACGCGAAGGGGATCAGCGGGGCGATCTTGCCGTTGAAGAGGTTGGCCGGGCGGTTGGCGTTGAGCGGATCGCTGCCCAAATAACCGGGCTGGGGTGGTGCGGGTTGCTTGGCCACGAGCGCCGCCTTCGCAGCCTCCTGCCATTGTTTTTTGGCGGCATCATTCTTCGCGCGGCTGTCTGGCAGCTCGAACAAATCCACGTCCTTCTGCCACCGCTTGAGCAGCGGCTGCAGCTGCGCTTCTTTCTGCATCGCCTCCATGCTCGTCCAGGATTCAATCGCTGTGCCACCGACGGATGAGTTGATCAAACCCACGGGGACTTTCAAAGTCTGATGCAGCTCCCGCCCAAAGAAATAAGCGGCAGCGGAGAAATTTGAAACCGTCCGCGGGGAGCAGCCCTGCCACACACCCTTGCACTGCTCCTGCGGCGTCGTGGCGGTGAAGGACTGCACAAAGAACATGCGGATCAGGGGAAAATCTGCAGCCGCCATTTCCTTTTCGGCATCAGCCACCCCTTTGACCGTCATCGCCATGTTTGACTGGCCGGAGCACAGCCACACTTCACCCACCAGCACATCTTTGACCACCACCGTGCTTTGGCCGGATACTCGCAGGATGCCAGGATCTTTGCTGGCTGGCAGCGGATCAAGCACCACCTTCCAATGACCCTCTTTATCAGCCTTGGAGATCTTGGTCTGTCCCGCAAAACTCACGTTGATCTCCTGCCCCGCCTCAGCCCAGCCCCACACCGGGATGGGCTGGTTACGCTGCAGCACCATGTGATCTTTGAAAATCGCCGGCAGGGTGAGCGCAGCGCGGGCGCTGAGCGTCAGTCCGGCGGCGAGCAGAAGCATCAAACAAGTACGCATGGCACAAGAGAGCGGCGGGTTAATAGCAGTACGTCTGCGGTCAGAATTGGGTTTCATGTTGAATCAGTGATACTGCCCCCTCCTCTCATCAGTCCTGCTCGATGACGGGGTTGTCAATGCCCAGAGCTTCGGCCAGATCCATGAAATGCTCCTGCTCCTGGGCGATGATTTTGCGCAGCACTTCACTCAGCGCATACTCCCCCATGGCCTCCGCCTGGCGTATTCTCTGACGATAGTTGCGGATCGTTTCCATCTCATTGTCGAGGTCAAATTTCAGCATGTCCTTCGGCTTGTCGGAAGTCTTCACTTCTTTGGGAGTCGTCGTCGGAGTGCCGTTGAAGTAGTCGATCTGTTTCGCGATCTGAATGGCATGGCTGAGCTCCTCCGCAGCATGCAAAGCCAGTTCGTTCGCGATGCTCTGGTATTCGGCGCCCTTCAGCGTCTGGCTGTAAACCACATAGGCAATGATGGCCTGGTATTCGCGGGCAAGATCGTCATTCAGCAGATCGATCATCTCCTGACGGCTGGGGATTGGAGCGGGTTTGTTCATGGGGGTTGGTGGTTGCTCTAACCATCGCATTCCATCGAGCCCATGGTTGTGCTCAATTCTCCCCCGTTCGGCCTTCGTGGTCGGGCGGGATTTTTCTCATGCTTCAAAGCGTGCTGCCGTGGCTGCTGCTGCGACGAAGCGCAGTCTCTCTTCTTTGCGCGAAGTATTGTGCCACTCCCAGATCCAGCCGGGTGAAAATGAAGCGGGCCAGCTTTTGCTTCAGTCGCTGCCACCAGTTGGACGGCTTCCGCCAGGACAAGGGCTTCACCCGCACACTGTGGTCGAGATCCCGCTCAAAGGTGCGGCGCGCCTCCTTGGCGAGGGCCGCACTGCGAATCCGCAGCATGACTTCAAAATTGATGACCAGGCTGCGTGGATCAATGTTCGAGGAACCGATGTAAACGACGTCATCAAGGATGAGCACCTTGGCATGAAGCACCTGCGGCTGGTATTCGTGGATCTGCGCTCCACGGCGGAGAAAACCCGAATAAAGCGCACGCGCCGCGACCTGCAGCAGCGGCACGTCACTTTTCCCCGGAAGCAGCAGGCGGAAACTATGCGCACGTCTGGCGGCGCGCAGCAGCATCTGTTTGACGCGCCCCACCGGCAGGAAGTACGCGGTGGTGATGGCAATGTCACGCGCATGCTGCAGATCACTGTGCAGTGCGCGCTGAAAGACCCCCTGATTCAGTCCCGGTCGTATGAGCAGCAGGGAGACGTCCCCGCCAGCCTTCACCCAGCCGCTGCGGCTATTTTTTCGCACGCGCCATATTTGATTCCCGGCGATCTCGATCTGGGATGCAATGGAGGCGGCAAGGTGCCGCACCACCGGCCCAGTGATGGAGATGCCACCATCCCGCCAGCCTTCGTGGATGCCATCCCCTGCGTATTCAGGAGCGATGTTGCAACCTCCTACGAATGCATGGGCTTCATCCACCACGAGCAGCTTGCGGTGATCCCGGAACGACCAAAAGCGCCAGCGCACGGGATTGAACCACACAACCTTTCCTCCCAGGCGGATAAGTTCGCTGAAGTAGTTCCGATGCAACCCCCAGCACCCCACGTCATCAAGCAGCAGCGTCACCTGCACTCCCCGGCCTGCAGCATCTGTCATGGCATCCCGGAAACGTTCCCCCACTTTCGATGCGCGAAAGAGATAACACTCAAAGAGAATGCTCGTTTGTGCCGTGGCGATGGCATCGATCTCAGCGTTGAGATACTGCTCCCCCGAGTCATGCCAGCAGAAAGCATGCCCGTCCGGCGTGGTGAGGGGCGGTTGGGTCTGCACATCCATAGGTGAGGCAAATAGAACGCGATGTCACCAGATGATTACACCAGCTTTTCCAGCACCTCCCGCGCTTCTTTGAATGAAGAAACCACCCAGGTCGCGCCCGCTTCCCGGAGAGGCATGGGGTCCTGCTCCTGTCCAGGAAGCCTCCAGCGGCAGACAAGGATCTTGATATCCGGCAGTTTGCTTCGCACCCTGAGGCAGAGATTTTTGGCGTCGTGCCGTGCGTGCAGGGGCATCGCGCTGATGCAAAAAACGGCCGGCTTTTCCAGTTCCAGCTCATTCACCAGCTCGCCAATGAGCCTCGGCCCTTCATCCACCTTCAGCGCGATCCCACCGGGCAGAATCGCTGCAAGCATCTCCAGCGCCTGCGCATCGGCCTCGCCATGCAGGGCTCTCCCGTAAATCTGCAGCGCCTGCGGTGCTTCATCCACCTGCGCTGCATCCACAGCGCCACTCTCAGCACTCTCCTTCAATGATAGAAAGGCCGAGCGCATGCTTCGATAAATCTCTGTCGATTCATCCTTGTCGAGCCTGCCCAGGACTTCCTCCCGCCGTGTCAGGGACAGCGCAGGAAGGGCTATATCTTCCAGCGTTTTTTCATACCCTTCTTTTCGCAGCGAGATTTCCAAAAGGTCCTGAGCAGCATCTTCATTGCCGGCAAGATGGTACTGATAGTAGCTGAGGTGTGGCTGCGGCAGTGGATTTTCCCCCATCAGAATGTCCACCCACTCGAGTGAAGGGATATGCTTGCAGAACACCACGATGCAGACCGTGAGCGGTGTGGCCAGCACCAGCCCCACGCCGCCCCAGAGCGACGTCCAGAAAGCGATGGCCAGCAGCAGTGCAAAGTCTGACAACCCCACGCTATGCCCGTAAAGCTTGGGCTCCAGCAGCATGTTCGTCAGCAGCTCAAGAGTGATGATAAAAGCGACGACCACCAGCGGCTTCGTCCATCCGTCAAAGATGGCAAGACTCAAACCAAAGAGCAAAGTGGCCACAATCCACGAGCCTGCATACGGAATGAAACGGGAGATGGCGGCCAGCACGCCCCAGAGCAGCACATAGGGAAGCCCGATCACGGTGAGCCCTATCCCAAGCACCAGTCCATAGATGGCGTTCACGGTGCTCTGCATGAGAAGATAGCGGCTGATCCGGTCTCCTGATTCATCAATCGCCTTCGTCGTCAGCGTCAGCCGGCCATAGCCCACCAGTCGTGCGACACGCTGGCCGATGTCGTTCAGCCGCAGGAGCATGAATACCACAAACAAAATCACCACCGCCGCCATTCCCAGCGCATCGGCCAGCGTGGACACGACCATGTTGAAGGCCTTCATCAGCATGCCTTCCCCATTGAACTGAGACGCGAGCGGGGCGGCGAGAGGCACAGACGGCGCAGGTGCAGCAGGCATGGCCGCCGGGGTTTTTGCCTTGCTCACATCTCCCACCATCTGACGCAGGCGCGTGATCAGCTGGGTTTCTCCAATTTTATGGAGGGAATCCATGCGGCGCTGAATGTTCTGCTGATGGTTGGGCACATCATTCGCGAGGTGTGCCAGTTCTCCGCCCAGCAGCCAGGCCACCAGCGCCAGGCTGGAAAAGCACACCATCGTCACCATCCCAAGACTCAGCACACGGGGAACACCCCAGCGGCACAATCTCTTGACCAGCGGATTGAGCAGGAAGGTAAACAAACCGGCAAGAGCCAGAGGGATGAGCACCTCCCTGCCAACGTAGAGTGTGGCAATGACCAGCAGCGCGCTGACGAATTTCAAAAAGTGCGACAGCGTGCGATTATATGTGTCCATGACGGTGGTTGGGAGGAAGCCATGACAAAAATGTCTTCCCTGCGCTTGTTAATCATGATCCGCACCGCTTCTGGATGTGTCCAAACCGTGAATTGCCCAGATCGTCCCGGCGGCGCTAACAATGGCTCGACGGTTCCCTCCGGGGATGTCACCACGCCCACCAGGCTGCCATGCTAATCACCTTTGCACCGGATCAACATCAGCCCCCCCCAATCACAGGCGCAGGTAAACGAAGTGCTGCTTTTCAGCAGTCACCTGGATGTGCCCAAGGTCGATGGTCTTCTCCCTCGTGGTATAAGTCGAGCCCTCATGGGCAAGCATGGCGCCGCCGATGACGATGAGCGGGACGGCTTCATGGCGTGGTTGGTTGGGCAGGTCAAAATCGGGCGCTCCAAGTCATGAACCAAGCGTTGCATGAAAGCCTCGTCGGCTTCATTGACAACGCTTGATTCAAGAACATGGGCCTTGGCTAACGCGAGGCGCGCTCAATGTGGCCGCCCACATGTTCAACGTCCTGGCCAAAGCCACGAACGGTGCGGCAGCTGGTGCCGATGAGCGTCCATGCGGCAGAGGCGAGCACGAGAAGTGCGAAGCGTTTGATGGATGTTTTCATAGTATTGTTGAGCTGTGAGTTTGGGGAAATGGGCTGCATTCAAAAATGAGCAGGTTCATTCGCTTAGCCCGCTCAGGGCATGAGCCTTGTCACTTCTTTTCAGCATCCAATTTGGCCTTGGCAGCCGCTGCGTCGGCATCGGCTTTTTTCTTTTCAGCATCCAGCTGAGCCTGGTCGGCCGCCTGCTTGGCTTCGATGTTGGCCTTTTCGATCTTGGCATTGATTTCCGCCTGCGCTTTGGCCTCTTTCGCGTTGGCGTCCACGGCGTCCTTCTGATGTTCGATCGCGGTTTTGGCCGCATCGTTTTGCGCGTCGATGGCTTGTTTCTGTTTGTTGCAACCGACGGCCAGGACAGTCGCTGCGGTGAAGACGAGATATAGAATGTGTTTCATGGGTATCAGGGTTGGTTATTAAAGAATCGTCTGTCAGATGACAGATGGATGGGTGGACCTTTTGAAGCAGGCGTGAGAATCGTTGTCCTTCAATTGTCTCTCGAATGCCCGTCCACATGGGCCGACATCCTCGATAAAAAGGTATGAAACAGTACATGGAGCTCCTGCTGACCATCGCACATCGGTCTCTGTTCCTGCTTCCCTGCGGACTGTTGAGCTGCACACCATCATGCCCCAGCCCCATGCAGCCGTCGCCGACACAGCGCATTGTCGTCAGTGTGGAGCTGCAGGTCATAAACTGCCCGCTCCGGAGATGCTCCCTCAATAAACAGGCAGGTCGCGCCCTTTGCATGCACGGAGAATGATCCTGCATTCTCATGCAGCCGGTTTGTGACTGCGCGGCGATGTGACAGTGCCAGCTTCACCATCCCCCCTCTTGACTTATGACCTTTCTCTGGATGCTTCTCATCGGACTCTTCGTCGGCGCCATCGCCAAATTTCTCACTCCCGGCAGAGACCCCAGCGGTTGCCTCGTGACCATGCTGCTGGGCGTGGTGGGCTCCATGCTGGCTGGATACCTTGGCCGCACTGCGGGCTGGTATGCTGAGGGCGAACCCGTCGGCTTCATCGCCTCGGTCGCCGGTGCCATCATCATCTTGCTGGTGTTTCGCGTGATCAAAGGCCGTTCTTGATCTGGCATGACCGAGGTCGAGACCAGCTCTTAAACCCTGCGCGCCGGTGTCAGGATCCGGGTCACCGTCGATGGAACCGTCAGCCGCTTTTGCTCCGCAGGCACCATTCCATTGATGAATTCGGTGATCCATGGTCGGGAGCACTGCACTTCAGCAATCTCCAGCACCGTCGGGCTTTGCACTCGGTAATGCAGGGTCAGCTCAATCGCCTCCTTTTCACCGTGTAGATCCATCACCAGAAAAATCTCCTGCGCAGTACTGTTCAGTTTTAGCTCCTTGATGCGCCCCAGCCTTTTGAGATGATAACGATTGGCCAGCCACTTCGCCAAGTGCTCCAGAGCCGCATCCTTGAACTGGCTGGCCCATGAAGAGAAATTCATGCAATGGAAACGTTTTGGGCATGCGGTCGGGTGCCAATCAACGATCAATCCGTTCAGGTAGTTTCTCTGCCTGCATAGCCACGGTAAAGACTTCGACAGACCTCAGGAAATCAACAGCGCAGAGTCATTCTCTTCCGGCGCAAAATCCTCTACCACACCCTTCAGAGACGTATCCAAAACTTCCGGCATGCCCGCACGACTCACCATGCGACGGAACTTGGCCGTGCGCGCATCGGTAGTCAGATGGGGCACCGACTCCAGACGGATGTCCAGTTCCTGTCGCAATCCAGCCAGCTCAAGCCGTTCATCCAGCCGTTTCCTCGCTGCCACCAGATCTGGGGTGGTT
>CALRWM010000108.1:0-14932 GCA_943371875.1 Prosthecobacter debontii
ACATGGATCATCAGGCCAAGGTGAAATACCAGGTCGGCACCGAATTCTTTGCGGATGGCCGCGGAGCCCGCCTGCCGGTCAAAGGCACGCTGCCGATGGGTTTCGAAATCCCCGCCGTCGCTGCAGTTGATGCAGTCGGTCCTAAAGCCAAGCCCGCCCGAGTCGCGTTCACCAGCGGTTTGGGTTACTATGACACTGGCAAAGTCGGTGACTTCTACGGCGACGGTCTGCCGGAGGAAATCACCAGCGATCCGTCCGTCTTCAATGCGGAGTTCATCAAACGCGGCGAGCAGCGCTACAACATCAACTGCGCCATCTGCCACGGCACCTCCGGCAACGGCAAGGGTGTGACCTCCAAATACGGCATCCTCACCGCCTTCAACTTTCAGCAGCCCGGCCATCTGGATCCTGCCAACGCCGCCTACCGTGCGGATGGTGCCATCTTTGATGTCATCACCAACGGCAAAGGCCTGATGGGCAGCTACGGCGGCAACATCACTTTGCGCGACCGCTGGGCCATTGTGGCCTACATCCGCTCTCTGCAAATCGCCGCTAAAGAGTCTGGCGTCACCCTTCCCCTCCAGTAACGGCACGATCACGCGAATCCCGGCATGAGTCACCACGTCACATTTAACGATCTGCCCCAGGGCGGAGAAAAATTCGAACCAGCCAAGGGCGGCAAGCTCATCGGCACGCTCGGCCTCTTCGGCGGGCTCGGTTCCCTGGCTTCCATTTGGTTCTTCTTCAAGAACACGGACACCTTTGCCTACTCTTGGCTGTTCGCCGTCTTCTTCTGCTTCACCTTCGTGGTCGGCGGCTGCTTCTGGATCCTCCTCCACAGCGCCTCCAATTCAAGCTGGGGCGTCGCCGTGCGCCGCATCTGGGAAAACCTGGCCAACATGGTGGTCCCTCTGGCCATTCTTGCCTCTCCCCTTCTGATCACCGCGGTGAACAAGCCGCTCTATGAGTGGATGGGCCACCATCGCACCGCTGCTGAGCATGCTGCCCATGCCGATCATCCAACCACCGTGAAGCAGGCTCTGCATCACATGGCCGTGGAAAATCCCCATCTGCATGTGCTTGTGACCAAGTTCGGTTACATGAACCTGAACACCTGGTTCTCCTGGTACACCCGCTTTGCACTCTACTTCCTTGTCCTCTGGTTCATTGCCCGCACGCTGCGTGGTAAATCACTCCAGCAGGAGCAGGATGGCGACATCAAGCACACCATCTGGTCCCGTCAGTTCTCCTGCATTGTGCTGCTGCCTTTCGCCCTGACAGTCACTTTCGCAGCCTTCGACTGGCTCGTGGGCTTGGACTACAACTGGTTCTCCACCATGTGGGGTGTGTACATCTTTGCCGGTTGCGCCTGGGCCTCCATGGCTCTTTCGATTCTGGTCGTCACTTGGCTGCGCAGCTTGGGCTACATGCAGAAGGTGGTCACCGATGAGCATTACCATCTCATGGGCAAGCTGCTCTTCGCCTTCACAGTGTTCTGGGCTTACATTTCCTTCAGCCAGTACTTCCTGATCTGGTACGCCAACATCACGGAAGAAACCCGCTTCTACCTCATCCGTAACACGGAAGGCTGGCAGGCAGTCTCCATCTTCATCCTCCTCGGGCATTTCATCGTTCCCTTCCTTTTCCTGCTCTCCCAGCAGCGCAAAAAGAACCCCGTCGTGATCAGCCTTGGCTGTATCTGGATCCTCTTCATGCACGTGGTTGACATCTACTGGAATGTCATCCCTGAGCGTGGCCCGTCCCTCGGCGTCGGCGTCTTGGTTCCGTATGCTTGGGTGCAGGACATTGCCGCTTTCTGTGCCGTCTTTGGCATCATGGGCTTCCTTTATCTCCGTGGCTTGGCCAAATACAGCCTGTATCCATGGCGTGACCCGCGCCTCCTCGAGTCCGTGAACGTCATCAACTGATTCCCCGATTTTCCATGTCGCAGCCCGATCAACCTAAAAAAGCCGGCGCCACTTTTGTGTGGGTGCTCGGAGCCTTCGCAGGCTTCGCCATGCTCTTCATCATCATCCAGTCCATCACTGATTCGAAGCAGGGCTTTGACCCGCGCGAACAGGAACGCCGCGCTAACACCGCTGAGATCCTCAAGGCGCAGACTGAAAACATCGCCAAGCTTGGCCTGAACGACGAAGCCAAGAAGAACGCGGTCTTTACGAAGACGCTCACCGAACTCGGCGCCAAGAAGACCGGTGTCAGCACTCAGGTTGTCCCCGGTTCACCGACCCAGCTCAAACAGGCCGCTGCTGCCGCCCCTGCACCGGCCGCAGCCGCCCCCGCAGCTCCAGCCCCCTCAAATCCTGCGCCTCCGATTCCCACAACGTTTGTTCCTTCGGTCCCCGCAGCTCCTGCTGGCTCCGCACCTACGATTCCCGCAGCCCCTGCCGCACCCGCTTCGCCCAAGTAAGTCATGCAGACCACTCCCGCCACTCCTGACACGGACCTTCAGGCCGACAATCTTCGCCGCGCGGCGATCGACAAGTCGGTGAAAGGACCTGTGCTCTTTCTCTTCACCAATGGAGCCTTCTGGCTCATGCTTTCCACGCTGCTCGGCGTTCTCGCCGCGATCAAGCTGGTGGAGCCTGAGTTTCTGGGAGACTGCCAGTACATCACCTATGGCCGTCTGCAGCCTGCGCACATCAATGCGCTCGTCTATGGCTGGGGCATTCAGGCCGCATTGGGCGTGATGCTGTGGATCATGGCACGCCGCTCCGGTCAGGAACTGAAGGGCGGCAAGAGCCTCCTCATCACCGCTGGCGTGTTTTGGAACATCACCATCACCTTCGGCATCATTGCCATCCTCATGGGCAAGAGCACCTCGATCGAGTGGCTTGAAATGCCGAAGTTCGTCTGGCCCGTCCTGCTGGCCTGCTTCCTCTGCTATGCCTGGCCTATCGCCCGCATGTTTGGCCGCGCCTTCCGTCCCGAGGGTTTCATGGTCAGCACGTGGTACATCCTTGGTGCCTGCTTTTGGTTCCCTTGGATCTTCATCACCGCCAACGTCGCTCTGCATTGCCTGCCAGGCCTGGGTGCCATCGGTGCCGGTATTGACGCTTGGTACATCCACGCGGTGATCCTGCTGTTCTTCGTCCCCGTGGGTGTCGGCGCGGTTTATTACTTCATCCCAAAAATTACCGGCAAGCCCATTGCTTCGGCTCAGCTGGCATCCGCCGGTTTCTGGAGCCTCGCCATCCTTGGCGGTTGGACGGGCATGCAGAAATACATGGGCGGCCCGCTGCCAGCTTGGATGACCTCGGTCGGTGCTTGTGCCGGCGTGCTGCTGCTCATTCCGGTGGGTCTTGTGGGTCTCAACCACCACCTCACCACCCTCGGCAAGCACAGCTCTGTGGCTGCCAGCCCTACCCTCCGATTCATCTTCTTCGGAGCCCTGTTCTATCCGGTGTCGGGTCTGGTTCTCGCCCTGAATTCCGCTTTCTGGACTGGTGCCAATGTGCAGTTCACCCAGTCTTGGTATGCGTTCCAGGTGGTCAGCTTGTACGGCTTCTTCAGCATGTGCGTGTTTGGTGCCATCTATTACATCGTGCCTCGTCTTTCCGGCTGTGAATGGCTCAGCGTCCGTCTGATCCGCAATCACTTCTGGTTCTCGGTCTACGGCATCGGCACCATTGTCATCATGAGCCTGGTGGCCGGCTGGCAGCAGGGCGTGGATCTGAACGATCCCGACCATTGGGACCAGACCTTCATGAATCACGTCGTGAATTCCCGCCCTTACGTGGTCTCCCGTGCGGTTGCTTGGACGCTCATCAGCTTCTCCAACTGCATGTTCCTTCTCCATCTTCTGCTCATGGTCGCAGGTCTGGGTCGCCGCAGTTCGGCACCCACGTTGCTTGAACACGACCACGACGATCAAGCTCTTCCCCACGAAGCCCACGCATGACGAACTTCCGCACATTCATTCTCGGTCTCGCCGCCTCCTTCGGGCTGCCGTGGCTGTGTCTCATCGTTCTTCCGGCGATGCAGTACGAACAGCTCACTCCTGTCGCTTATGACAAGGACAAGGACGGAGTCGAAGGATTCTTCCCACCTGCCCCCATCAACGGCCAGGGCCAGCTCGTTTACATCCGTGAGGGCTGCAATCAGTGCCACACGCAGATGATTCGTCCGGTTCAGCTCGGTCTCGATGGCTGGTACAAAGGCTGGGGTCAGGATCAGGAAGCCCGCCCCACCACTCCAGCTCGTTCCAATGTTCTGGGTGACTACCTCGGCGAGAAATACGCCTTCCTCGGCATTCAGCGTGTCGGACCTGACCTCGCCAATTTCGGCTTCCGCGCCCCGGACAAAGCCGCGCTGTATCAGCACCTCTACTCACCGCGTTCCGTCCATGACTGGAGCACGATGCCCGCCTACACAGGTCTTTTCAAAGTGCAGAAAATTCAGGGTCCCGTTTCCGAACATGCCGTGAAGCTGCCGAAGAAGTTTGCTCCAGCTCCCGGCTATGAAATCGTTCCGACACCGGAAGCCGAACGCCTCGTCGAATACCTTCTCTCTCTGAAAAAGGATTATCCTGTTCCCGGACAGAGCGCAGCCGTCGCTGCCTCTCCTGCCAAAAAGTAGCCCCCTCTCGCGACCCGCACGCCCCCATGAGCGCACCCGCCCATCCAGACAGCACCGATCTTGACCGCCTTCACTCCGCCGTGAAGCGCGAGAAGGAAGATCTCGCTCCCGAAAGCCAGCCCGCTCCCCTGTGGGCGATGTTTTTGCTCATGCTCGTTGCCATCATCGCCGGTGGCCAGCTTGGTCCGATGACCGGCGGCTTTAGCTTCAACGTCAGCAATCCTTTCGCCGCCGCTGGTGGCGGAGACCCACGTCCAGGCGGCGCTGGTGCTGGTGCTGCACTGGACCCCTTTGCGATGGCCATGAAAAAAGGCTCCAGCGGCTACGCAGTTTGCGGTGGTTGCCATCAGGGCAACGGCGGCGGCCTTCCTGGGCAGTTTCCTCCACTGGCCAAGTCTGAGTATGTTGTGGGTGGCACGGAGCGCCTGATCCGCATCGTTCAGCACGGCCTTGTCGGTCCTGTCACGGTGAACGGCCAGGGTTTCAACACCCCCGGTGGCATGCAGCCCTTTGGTGCGACGATGTCCTCCCAAGATCTCGCCAACGTGCTGACCTTCGTTCGTAACTCCTGGGGCAATGAAGCCTCCATGATCACCAAGGAAATGGTGCAGAAGGTGCGCGATGAAGAAAAACGCGCCTCGCAGTGGACTGTCACCGAGCTGGAACCATTCGCTAAAAAGAACGTCCCCGGTGACGTCCCCGCTGGCCCTGGCGCTACTGCTGCCGCTGCACCTGCCGCCAAGTAATTTCAACTGCAATGACCCGTGTGAAGCAAACCGTCTCCCGCCAGGCACCTTGGGCTGCCTTTGGAGCCGTCATGCTGATCGCGAACGTGAGCTGCGGCAAGATGCCTGAAGCCGCCGCCGAGGTGAAGCTCGCTCCTGCCGTCGAGATCGCCGAAGTTCCCAGCATCACCGGCAAGGTGACGCTCAAAGGTGCCGATGCTGCGGCACTGCGCAAAGTCGTCGATGTCGGTGGCAATCCATTTTGCACCGGGCATGGAGACATCATTGATTCCACTTGGAAAGTGGCTGCTGATGGCTCCCTCGCTGACACCGTGATCACCGTGCGTGGCAGTCAGCGTGCCAGCAATCACTCCGCTGCTCCTTTGGTGGACCAGACGAAGTGCGAGTTCGTCCCGCACACTGTGTCGATCCAAGCCGGACAGGATGTCCGCTTTCACAACAGTGACCTGACCTTCCACAACATCCGCGTCGCTCGATATGACGCACAGGGCAAAGGCGCGAACATCGACAACTTCGGGCAGCCTTCACGCGGCGACGAAAATGTGAAGACCTTCAACACGCCGGGCATCTACCGACTTGAATGTGACGTACACCGCTGGATGAACGCCTGGGTCTTTGTGCATGAAGGTGCGCACAGTGCAGTGTCCGCCGCCGACGGCCGTTTCTCCATCTCCCGTGCGCTCGCCGATGGCGAATACATCGTTGAAGCCTGGCATCCGCAGTTTTCGCAAAGCATCACCCACACCGTCACCGTCCGTGGCGGCAAGGCCACCGCTGATTTCGAGTTCGACTTCGCGAACGCCCACCCCCTCTGATCCCTTTTGACCCCCAGCCTATGAGCGCCGCCGCCACCACTCACGATCACGCCCACGACCATTCGCATGACGACCATGCACACGGGCATCATGAACAGAGCTTCATTTGGAAATACGTTTTCTCCACGGATCATAAGACCATCGGTCTGCAGTATGGTCTCACCGGCCTGATCTTCCTTTTGTTTGGCTTCTTCCTCATGCTGCTCATGCGCTGGAGCATCGCCTATCCGGGCATCCCGGTGCCGGCGGTGGAGGTGATTCGTCACCTGCCCCTCATCGGAGACCTCTTTGAGCAGATGTTTGGCCGCTGGCTGAACGCAGACGGTTCGCTCAATGGCGAGTTGTACAACATGCTCGGTGCCATGCACGGCACGGTCATGGTGTTCTTCGGCATCGTGCCACTTGGCTTCGCCGCCTTCGGCAACTTCGTCATGCCTCTCCAGATCGGCACCATCGACATGGCGTTCCCCCGCCTGAACATGATGAGCTACTGGTTCTTCTTCATCAGCTGCGTGCTCATGATGTACAGCTTCTTCGTCGGCACCGGCCCGGTGCAGACCGGCTGGACGATGTATTCGCCCCTCGCCTCCACGACCAACATCGGTGTGACAAGCATCTGGAGCCACGGCCACATGTGGTGGCTGATGGCGATGGTGTTCAACATCTCTGCTTCGCTCCTCGGCTCCGTCAATTTCATCGCCACCATCATCAACCTGCGCACCAAAGGCATGGCATGGATGAAGATGCCCTTCTTCTGCTGGGCGATGTTCGTCACCGCCTTCCTGCTCCTGCTCGCCTTCCCACCCCTCGAAGTGGCGGCCATCCTGCAGCTCTCCGACCGCGTGTTCGGTTCCTCGTTCTACCTGCCTACCGGCCTGATGGAAGGTGGCAAGCACCTCGACATTTCCGGTGGTGGCAGCCCGCTGCTCTACCAGCATCTGTTCTGGTTCCTCGCCCATCCTGAGGTGTATGTGCTTATTCTTCCTGCATTCGCTATCCTGACCGACATCATTCCCTGCAATGCCCGTCGTCCGCTCTGGGGGTACAAATCGATGGTGTATTCCGTGCTCACACTCGGTTTCCTCAGCTTCCTCGTCTGGGCGCATCACATGTACCTCACCGGCATGGGCACCATGATGTCCACCTACTTCCAGATCACCACCGTTCTCATCTCGGTGCCGTCGGTGGTGCTGCTGACCTGCTTGATGGTGTCTCTCTGGGGCGGTTCCATCCGCTTCAACACCCAGATGCTCTTCGCCTCCGCCTTCCTGCCCATGTTCGGTATCGGTGGTCTCACGGGTCTGCCTCTGGCCTTCTCGTTCATCGACCTTGCCATGCACGACACCTATTACGTGATCGGCCACTTCCATTACGTCGTCGCTCCCGGAACGATCTTCGCCCTCTTCGCCGGCGTCTATCACTGGTTCCCGAAATTCACCGGTCGCTTCATGAACGACAAGCTCGGCAAGCTGCACTTCTGGCCTTCGCTTATCGGCATGAATCTCGTGTTCGCCCCCATGTTCGTTCAGGGCATGGCCGGCTTCCACCGCCGCTGGTATGACGGCGGCAAGTACTTCGAAAACACCAGCGGCATGTCCCACTGGACCACCTCCCTGACACACAATGTCGGCGCCTTCTTTGGCTTGGACATCCCTGACAACATGTTGTCCCTCAACATCGTCATGTCCGTCGGTGCGTTCATCCTCGCGCTTGGCCAGGTGCCCTTCATCATCAATTTCTGGTTCAGCATCAAAGGCGGCAAAAAGGCCACCAGCGACAATCCATGGGACGCCACCACCATGGAATGGGCCACACCAACGCCTCCTCCGCACGGCAACTTCCTCTTTGATCCGGTCGCCCATCGTGGTCCCTACGAGTACAGCGTTCCTGGCCACACCACCGACTTCTATCCGCAGTGGGAGTCCGAACCCGGCAAACCCGACCTCAAAGCCATCGCTGAAAAAGCCCAGGCTCATCACTAAACCGCGAACTCCCAACCGCGCACCGCGACTACTTCAATGGACATCCCTTACACAGTTCACGCCCGTCCAGACACCGGTCTCTACAATGCCAAGATCGGTATCTGGCTCTTCCTTGCCTCGGAAGTCATGCTCTTCGGCGGCTTGTTCTCCGCCTACATCTTCCTTCGCGTCGGTGCCGACTATCCGTGGCCGGTGCATGATCTGGATGTGACGCTCGGTTTCATCAACACCGTCGTTCTCATTGCCTCCTCCGTGACGGTGGTCATGGCCTGGGCCATGCTGAAGCTGCGCAAGTTTGGCTGGTACCGCATCAACATGGCCATCACCGTGATTTGCGCGGGGCTGTTCATGTACAACAAATCACTCGAGTATCGGGCCAAGTTTGCCCACTACGCCGTGAAACTGACGGACGGTACCATGCTCACCGGCCATCTTCCTCATGGCTATCAGGTGAAGTTTGAAGGTGCCACGGAGTTCAATCTCTCCGTTCCGCTCAAAACGAGCGCTGTGTCCGCCGATCCAATCGGCCACGTCCTCCCCTTCATTGAAGGCACGGCTCCGAAGTTTAAAACCGAAGACGGTCAGGAAATCACTCTGGATGAGGCTTCGTTCAAGGCGCTCAGCGCGGAAGCCGTGAAAAAAGCGGTCGCAGCAAAAAAAGGTACGGCCTCCATCAAGCTCATCGCCACCACCCCGATCAAGTTTGCGGTGAAACCTTCCGAAATTTTCGCTTACACCGACACCACCATCACCTTCCGTGACGGCACCACTGTCACCGGCAAGTTGACCGATGACAAGATGACCCTCGAAGTCGACGGCGTCGATGCACGTGGCGTGGCTCAATCAGATAAGTCACTCGCCTTCGATCACCGCTATCTGGGTGAAGCCTGGCAGAAGGCCTTTGTTGAAAACCGCGATCACCACATCACCAAATTCGAGAAGGATTATCCAACCCGTGACAAGACCCGCTCGGCCACGCTGCAAAAAGAGTCCCTCTTCTTCAAACTGAATTCCGCTGAGCCTCCTGCCGCAGGTGCGGCCCATGGCGATGCGCATGGTGCTGAAGCCCATGCTCCTGCCGGTGGTCACGGCGAAGCCCACGCCCATCACCCCACGGTGGTGCTTGAAAAGAAGGACTTCACTTTCTTCTCCAACTTCACGCCGAAGCTGAACACCTACTACGCCATCTACTTCACGCTCACCGGTTTGCACGGCCTGCACGTGATCGCCGGTGCGCTGGTCCTGCTCTACTTCCTTGCGTTTGACGGCAAGCGCCTGCGTCAGGATCCCGAGCATCTCGCCAATCGCGTCGAAGTCGGCGGTCTCTTCTGGCACTTCGTTGACCTCGTGTGGATCTTCCTCTTCCCGCTGTTGTACCTCCTGTAATCCCTCACCTTTTTCACTGCCATGGCCGACAACATCGAAGCAATCCAGAAATCGATCAAATGGTACCTCATCATCGGGGGCATCCTGATCCTCGCCAGCGGAGCCACCGTGTGGCTCTCTTATGTGGAGCTGCCCACCCACAGCTTGAACATCCTCGTCGGCATGATTCTGGCGACGATCAAAGCCACGCTCGTGGCGCTGATCTTCATGCATCTCAATCATGAGCGCAGCATGATCTACAAGATCCTGCTCTTCACCGTGGTGCTGGCGGTCGTTCTTTTCGCGCTCTTCATCTTCTCCCACGAAGATCCGCTCGTTTTCTCAGGCTTCTACGCCCCTGTCGAACAGCAGTAGTCCTCCGCACCTCAGCCATGTCGCTCAAGCACTTCCACATCGTCTTTCTCGTCTTCGCCATCTTGTGCGATGCCGCGTTTTGGCTGTGGATGCATTTCATGCCTGAGGACGCCGCTGCCGCCGGTGCCGCACCCCTCAAAAACTACGCTGGTCTGCTTTGCCTGGCCCTGCTGTTCTATGGCGTGTGGTACGTGATCAAAAAAATGCGCACCATCATCGTCTGAACCACATGATTCCCGCACTTCCATCCTCAGTTCTCGCCTGCGCCACCTGCATGGCCGACAAAGGCAGCCTTGTCGGACAGGCCCAGGGCTTCGCCATTCTCTTCATGCTGGGCATGCTCGCCTTCATGTTCATCTGCGCTGCCTGTTTCGTTTTTTCCTTTGTGCGTCGTCAGCGTGCGCATCAGGACCTCACCACTGCTTCCGCCTGAATTCCCCTTCTAGCTTATGACCCTTAAACTCGATTCTATCAATGTCTGGATGGGCCAGACCGCAAACGCTTCTGAACACGGCGGCCTTGTTGACCACATGCTGGGCTTTGTCCACTGGGTCATGGTCGTGCTCGGCGTAGGCTGGTCCATTTATCTTGCCATCGCCTTCTACCGCTTCCGCAAACAGAAGGTCGCCCGTGCCGACTACCATGGCTTCCGCGGCCATGCGACCACGCACATCGAAATCGGCGTGGTCATCGTTGAAGCCATTCTCCTGCTCGGCTTCGCCTTCCCGCTCTGGTCCCGCCAGGCCGACGAGTACCCCACCTCTCCCGACACCATCCGCATGCGCGCACTTGGCGAGAAGTTCCTTTGGAACTTCCAGTATCCCGGCACCGACATGATGCTGAGCACCTGGGATCTGCGCAATGTGGACGGCACCACCAACACCATGGGCAAGGACCTGCACGACCCCAACGGCAAGGACGACTTCGTCAATCCCGGCACCATGAAGCTGCCTGTGGGCCGCCCGGTCATCGTGGACGTGGCCAGCAAAGACGTGATTCACAATCTCGCGCTCGTGCCGATGCGTGCCGCTCAAGATGCCACCCCTGGCGTGAAGAGTCACATGTGGTTCAAGCCGATCAAGGAAGGCAGCTGGGACATCATCTGCGGTCAGCTTTGCGGCCCGGGCCATGCCCAGATGAAGGCCATTCTCGAAGTGGTTCCCGCCGCCGAATATGACGCCTGGGCCAAGGAGCAGTCTGACGCCGCGAGCAAGAAAACCAAGGAAGCCGAAGCCGCTGCGCCAAAGCCTGCCGCTCACTAATTTCCATCCTTCTGGATGGTAGAATCGAAGGGCAAAATAATGATCTCATTATTTTGCCCTTTTGCTTTTGCCGCACGTTTCTGATCTGACTGACATGCCCTCCCGCGCTTTTCATCGCTATGCTCTGTTCACGCTCGCCATGGGCGTGGTGTTGATCTGGTGGGGCGCGGCGGTGACCACGGAAGACGTCGGCCTCGCGGTGCCCGACTGGCCGCTGTGCTACGGGAAGCTCAATCCTGAAGGTTGGTACAAGGTGCCGGCGTTGCTGCTTGAGCATGGCCACCGCTGGCTGGCCACCACCATCGGTTTCCTGGTGCTTGGCCTCTACTTTTGGCAGTTTGCCAAATTCAAGCCCGGCTTGATGGAGGGTGTCGGCATCATCCTCTGTGCCTTGGGCTTCTTGGTGCTCATCTACATGGGATCCGTTGGGACCGCTGCGTTCATCGGGACCCTTGGCTTTTCCTGGCTCGTTTTGAAATGGTACAGCCAGCGCTGGCCCTTGCTGCGCGGCCTGACCACGCTCGCGTTGCTGCTGGTCGTGCTGCAGGCTTCACTCGGTGGTTTGCGGGTCTTGAAAATGTCGGATCCGCTGGGCGTCACGCATGGCACGCTCGGTCAGTTGTTCTACTGCCTGCTGGTTTTCATCGCGTTCGCATCTTCCCGCACATGGACTGAAGGAAGGCTCGTTCTCACACTCAAAGAAGCCGCAAAGGCGCGCTTCTGGTCGCTGGCGTTGTTTCTCTGCGTTTTCGGCCAGCTTGTTCTCGGCGCCAGCCTGCGCCACACGCAGCGCACACATTTGGCCGCGAGCGATATTCTCACCACCAAGGGCCAATGGCTGCCGCCGTTTCAGCCACCGGATGTGTTTCTTCTCTTTGCCCACAAATACTGGGGCTTCACCGTGGCGTTGCTGATCATCTTCGTCGCGGTGCGTGCGCGCCGCTGGCTGGTCACGCTGCCGCAGATGCGCCCTGTCGCCACGCTGCTGCTGTTCATGCCCACAGTCCAGGTGGCGCTGGGCATCTTCGTGATCCTGTCCGGCAAAAGCTTCTGGGTCACCAACTTCCATGTGCTCAATGGGCTTGGCCTCCTCGCTCTCAGCAGTCTGCTCGTCGCGACCTTCTGGGGTGACCGTTTATGCCGTCGTGCAGACGAAGTGGAAGAGGCCTGAGCTTTGTTTGCGATAGTTCAGAAAGGTTGTTTCCATCTTTTGGGTGTCTGCCTTCCAAACAACCGTCAACCACGGTCGACAACTGCAAACTCCCCTACTTGGTACTCATGCTGAGTTTCGGGGTACCTGAGACGACCCGCGGCTGATCAAACTCGGCGAGTTTCTGCCGCCACTGGGCCGCTTGCACAGCATTGCCGGTGGCATCGTTGAATTGAGCGAGGCGTACAATGGCGTCGCGGAGGCGAACGCGATCCTGAACCGCAAGCATGCCAGCGTGTGAGTTCAGCCCCTCGTAGCCGGATTGCAGCAGCGGTCCTGCCTCGGTGTATTTTTTCTGATGCAGCAAAGCTCCGCCCAGCAGGCTCTCCACATTGAAGCGCAGCCAGTGATCGGGTTGCTGCTTGATGCACTGCTCAAGGCAGTCGCGGAGCAGCGGCTCTGCCTTGGCTGTGAGTCCGGTTTGCAACCACAAGCTCCCGAGGTCTGCGGAGGCAGCGGCCACCGCTGCGGTGTCTGCGGGAGTGCGCTTGCGCTGCAGTTCCAGCACCTGCTGATACAGCGCCTCTGCCTCTTCCAGCCGGCCTGCATGCCGGTGTGTTTCTGCCAGGCCGGACAGGGTGGCGAGCGTCTCCACATGTTCGACACCAAGGACGCGCTGCTGAATCTGCAGCAGATCCTGGTAGATCTTTTCAGCCTGCGCGTGGTCACCGTGCCGGTCATGCATGGCCGCCATGGCATGCATCTGCGCGAGCACATCAGGGTCTCCCGGGCCGTAGGCCGTCTTCATGATTTCGAGAGTTTCGTGCTGCATTGTGATGGCTTGTGCATGTTTGCCATCCGCATCGAGCGAGGCGGCCAGCTGCTGCATCGAGCGCAGAGTTTGCACATGCGTGGCACCCAGCACGCGCTGTTTCACCACCAGAGATTCCTGCCGGAGTTTCGTGGACGCGGCATAGCGCCCGTGGGTGTCATACACGCGGGCGACGGTGTCCATCTGCGCGATGATTTCAGGATGCTCCGGGGGAAAGGCTGTTTTCAAGGTCTCCAGCACCTGCTGCTGGGAGGCTTCGGATTCGGCATGCCTGCCCTGCGCCTCATACTCGTTCGCCAGATTCTTCATCGAGAAAAGCGTCTGCGGGTCCTTCGGGCCGAGCATGCGACGTTTGGCGTCCAGGCATTCGTGGTGCAGCCTCAGTGCTTCCACATGCCGCCCGCGGCGTCCCAGCATCAGGGCCACCTGGTCTGCCTGCACCAAGGTATCAGGGTGCTCCGCTCCGAGCGACTTTTTCAAGACCTCCAGCGCGCCGAAATACAGCTTCTCCGCCTCCGAAGGCATGCCGGCCTTTTCACAGGCCTGGGCAGCGATGTTCATCGTGATGAGGGTGCGTGGATCGTTGGCACCCAGCACGCGGCGCATCCCATCCATCTGCTCGCCACGGCGTTTCATGGCGTCGGCATTTTTACCCTGCAGGGTGTATGAATTCGCCAGATTGCCGAGGGTTGCGAAGGTGTCGAGGTGGTCCGGGCCGAGCACACGTTTCTGCACCTGATAGAGATTGAGAAACAAGGTCTCGGCCTCCACGTGTTTCTCCTGGTCATCACAAACCGCCGCCAGCACGGAGATCGTCACAAAGGTGTCGGGGTGGTCCGGGCCCAGGGCCTTTTGCTGGGCGCTCAAGGTCCGGCGCAGCAGCGTCTCCGCATCCACTAAACGGCCTTCGGCCTCCATGGCGGTCGCCAGCTGCCGCATGGAGCGCAGCGTGTCCCGATGCGTGCCGCCGAGCGCCAGCTTGCGCTTCTCAAGAGCACCCTGAAACTGCTTCTGCGCATCCAGCGGTTGTGAAAGCGCCAGATAGGTCAGCCCGATCGTCTCCTGCGCCCGCGCTCCAGACTCGGGGTTGTCGGTCAGCGCGTCCAGGTGTTCGACCGCCGCGTCCAGCATGCCTTTCACCAGCGTGGTGTCTTTTCCCTTCACCGTTTCCGGCGTCAAAAAGGCAAACATCTCCTGCAGAAAGCGGGAGGTCATGGAATAGGACTCGGCCCTTTGTTTGGTGGTCACACGCACCTCTTCCTGCTTCTCCTTCACTAGCAGCCAGCCCATCACCGCCATGCCGCCTGCCACCAGCAGCACCAGTATCGCCGCGAGAGCGAACATGCCCCGGTGCTCGCTGATGAAGCTGCCCAGCGCAGTACCCTGGACCACCGGCTTTTCTTCCATGGCCGCCGCCTCTTTGAGGTAGCGTAGAAAGTCATTCTCCATCGCATCCAGGCTCGTGTACCGGCTTTCAGGCCGCTTTTCCAGGGCACGCATCACCACCCAGTCGAAATGCTCCTCCAGAAGTTCGGGGTAGGTGGCTGCCTCCAGTTTGCGGTTCAGAGCGAGGCCGGTGATCTGTGCCTTGGGCAGCGAGCGAATCAGCGCGGACGGCTTTTCCACAAGCGTCTCACACACCACCTTCTTCACCTCATTGAGGTGCTCCGCCGCGTCTCTGGGAGTGGGAATCGGCAGTCGCCCTGTGATCATTTCATACAGCAGCATGCCCAGCGCATAAATGTCGGTGCGTGCATCGATCGCCTTGGCGGCCACATGCTCGGGAGACAGGTAGGCGGCAGGTGCCCG
>CALRWM010000109.1:0-14830 GCA_943371875.1 Prosthecobacter debontii
TCTCTCACTGCCGCGCAAAAAACGCCCCTGGATGGACGCCATCTTCCACAAAATCGACTCCCTCGTCGCTCCTTTGACCTACTCTACTGCATGATCCGGGTTAAAAGGGGGACTATTTTTTCGCCATGGGCAGAGCGTGCTCAAGCGAACCATCAAAACCAACGAAACTAGGGGTTTTGAAGGTTTTGAGGGTTTTGAGGGTTCTTTTTGGAAGGGGGAGTGTTTTTCTACCGGCTTGCGTGGAAGACCACACCGGAGGCGGTCCAGAGGGTTTTGACAGTTTCGTCAGTCCCTATTCAAGAGGTACACCATTCATGAGGTTGGCCAGTAAGGGCTGGATGAATGGAGAAACTAGGTAAGTGAGGGGGGGAATCACCCTCAATCCACTTTCTGCCATGACTTGCAGTAAAGCAGCCCTGCTGGTACGCAGCAGCAAAGATGTGTGTTCTATATGATAACACCATGCTTCTATTTACCACCTAGCGTTACTATAAAGCAATGAATACCTCATCCTATCCTGACCTGCCTTCCTATCAAAGGCAGTTTTGTCATCCGGCTCTACTTTGGCTCACATCTGCCACCTAGCACACCACCAGCTCCCCCACGGCCAGAGCCGATGAAACATCAAGGCTACGTATTGATGTTTCAGCCATCCCAGCCTGCGAATACAAAATTCGTCCCCCTTTTTAAAAGCACCCTCAAAACCCTCAAAACCTTCAAAACCCCCAGTTTCGTTCGTTTTGCTGGTTCGCTTTTGCACGCTCCGCCGCTCGCAAAAAAGCTGCCCCTTTTAAAAAGCACTGCCAAAACCGCCGAAACCGCCAATACCCCTTTTGGCAGGCAGCAAAGGCGGCTCAGCATGCATGGTCCGCCCGTTTCCCGCCGTATGTCACGGCACCATGAACACGCTCAACCGCCGCCAGTTCGTCCGTCGCACCGCTTTGGCATCGTTCGCTGCTCCCGCCATTTTGAAGGCGGCAGGGGCTGACAAGATCAATCTGGCATTCATTGGCCCCGGCGGGATGGGCACGAACCACATCAACACGATGTGCAAACGCGATGACGTGATCTACTCCTGGGTCTGCGATGCCGACTCCAAAAAGGCGGAAGCGGCGGCCAAAAAGATTCAGGAACTCACCGGTCAGACGCCGAAGATCGCCAAGGACATGCGGCAGGTGTTTGACGACAAAGCCGTGCAGGCCGTGCTCATGGCTACGCCGGATCACTGGCATGCGCCGGGGGCGATCCTCGCCGCGAATGCCGGCAAGCATGTGTATGTGGAAAAACCCTGCTCGCACAATCTGCGTGAAGGACGGCTCATGATCGAGGCAGCAGCAAAAAACAAGGTGGCCATGCAGGTGGGCACCCAGAGCCGCAGCACCGCCAGCATCAGCCAGATCATTGAAAAGCTGCGCAGCGGCATCATCGGCGAGGTCTTGGTGGCGAAGGCATGGAACAGCCAGCTAAGAGGGAATCAAGGCCACAAGCCTGAGACGGACCCGCCCGCGAATCTCGACTACGAACTGTGGCTCGGACCCGTGCCGAAGGTGCCTTTTAAGAGTACCTACCATCCCGGCAGCTGGCGCTGGTTTCATCATTTCGGCGCGGGAGATTTCGGCAATGACGGCGTGCATGACATCGACATCGCCCGCTGGGGCCTCGGTGTGGACCAGCACCCGAACCGCATCATCGGCCAGGGCAGCAAGCTCTTCTTTGACGACGATCAGGAATGGCCGGACACGCTCTACTGCGGTTTTGAATACGACATCGCAGGTAAAACCAAGCAGCTCATCTATGAGCAGCGCGACTGGTCGCCCTATGTGCAGGAAGGCCACGAAAACGGCTGCGCGTGGTATGGCACCGAAGGTATGATCATCGGCGGCAAGCAGAAAGGCAGCTGGCAGATCTATGGCCGCAAAAACAAGCTCATCGAAGACATCAAACCCACCTCCGGCCCCGACCTCGCCGCGCATCACGCGAACTTCTTCGACGCCATTCGCAACGGCGCCAAGCTGAACGCCGACATCAAGATCAACCACCTCTCCACCTCCCTCTGCCACCTCGGCAACATCGCCGCCCGCACCCGCAGCGCCCTGGTGTTTGATCCCACGAAAGAACAGTTCATCGGCAACGCTGACACCTCCAAGCTGCTCCGGCGCGAATACCGAGAGCATTGGGCGACGCCGGTGGGGTGAGCCGGTTTTCCTCTTGCCATGATCACCCATTTTGGCATTTAATGGAATCAGCCTGCGCTTTCGTGTTGGCTAATTGCATTGGTAGACCACTCAAAGGAAAAACATAGCCATGGATGCATTCGGAATGATTGGTTTCATGTTCGGTATGATGGGCTTCATTTTTAGCATGACAGCCACGACACAAATCTCCGCGCTGAGAAAGGAAGTAGATCAACTAAGGGCTGAACTGCAGCGCAGAGGTTGAGCCTTTGACTCAGTTCCCAGTCGTGCCCGATGCTCCGCGAAGCTTATTTGAAGTGCGATTGCCAAGCTGCCGTTTTCGAGCGTCTCCCGACCCTCGCAGACCTTGCCATCAGCGCAAACCCGTCAGCTGCTCGCCGCAGAGGGACTGGACATCGCTGTCTTCGTGCGTCTTGATGGAATGACCATGTCTCAGCCATCTTCCCTCCGGCTCCCTTTCCTCTCCTGCCTGCTGGCTCTCTCCGGGGCATGCGCGCTTGTCTATCAAATGGCCTGGCTGCGGGAGTTTCGGCTCGTCTTTGGCGGTGCCACACCGGCCACGGCGGCGGTGCTGGCGATCTTCATGGGCGCTATGGGCGCAGGCAGTGCGCTGTTTGGCCGCAAGGCTGAAGCTTCCACGAATCCGCTGCGGCTGTATGCGTTGATCGAGCTCGGTGTGGGTGTCGCAGCATTGCTGACGCCACTGCTCCTTTCGCTGGTCCGATCCCTCTATCTCAGCACCGGCGGCATAGCCGCTCTGGGTCAGGTGCCTGCGACGTTGCTGCAGCTTCTGCTCGCGACTGTAGTGCTCGCACCGCCCTGCCTGCTCATGGGCGGCAGTCTGCCAGCAGCCTTCAAATGGGTGGAGACAGATCAAGACACGCAGCGTGGCAGCCTCGGTGTGCTGTATGGGGTCAACACCCTCGGCGCGCTCACCGGCGTGCTCGTCAGCACCTTCTGGCTCCTGGAACTCTGGGGCATCCGCACCACCGTCATGGTGGCTGCGGGAGTGAATCTCCTCATCGGTGCGGCTGCGTGGTTCGTTTCGCGTAATGAGACCTTGGTGAAGCCGACCCCGGTGACCGTCCAAGACGAAATCGTGACTCCAAGCACACTGACAGCACGCTTCCTCTACCTCGCCGCTGGCATCACGGGCTTCACGTTTTTCCTCAGCGAACTCGTCTGGTTCCGCATCCTCGCGCCTTTGCTTGGAAGTTCGGTCTATGGCTTTGGTTTGATCCTCGCGCTGGCACTTGCTGGTATCGGCCTTGGTGGATTGCTCTACCGCATGCTGTGGGCGTCACGGGCCGGTGCGGTCACGCTGGCGGCGCTGGCATGTGTGGCGGCATGGCAGGCGTTGTTTCTGGCCCTGCCCTTTGCGCTGGGAGATCGCATCGCAGTCTTCGCTATTGATGTGAATCAGTTGCGTTCTTTGGGTCTCTCCGGCCAGATCACCGGTTGGACCTTGATCGCCAGCCTGCTGGTGCTCGGGCCGTCGATCCTCGCGGGCGTGCAGTTTCCGCTGCTCGTCGGTTTGCTGGGCAGCGGCAGCCGCGATGCGGGCCGACATGTAGGATACGCGTATGCAGCCAACACCCTTGGAGCCATCACCGGTTCGCTCGCCGGAGGCTTCATCCTCTTACCATGGCTGACCGCACTCGGTGCCTGGCGCTGGGTCTTTGTGCTCACCTTGCTGCTGAGTCTGGGCGCTGCGGCACTCGGAGCACGATCCACCTCTAAATGGGCCTGGCCTGTGATCGCAGCCCAATGGCTCAGCGCAAGCTGCCTCATGTTCATTCCCACCGGCCCCACGGCGGCATGGCGTCACAAACCCATTGGCTACGGCCGCGTGGAGTCCCTGCCGAATTCCATCAATGGCCTGCGCGGCTGGCTGCATGCCAGCCGCTGGAAGATCGCGCATGAATTTGAAGGCCGTGAAGCCAGCGTGGCCGCCGTGGACAGCGATGACGGCTACTGCCTCTACGTGAACGGCAAATCCGACGGCTCGGCCTTTGGCGATGCCGATACCCAGGTCATGCAGGGTCTCGTACCCGCCATGCTGCATCCCGCGCCGCACACCGCCTTCATCGTCGGCCTCGGCACAGGTACCACGGCCGGCTGGGTGGCCGATGTGCCCGAGATGAAGCAGGTGGATGTGGTGGAACTGGAGCCCGCCATGGCCAGCCTCGCGCGCCATCAATTCGCCCCGGTGAACCGCGATGTGCTGAGCAAAGCCAACGTCCATCTCATTCCCGGCGATGCACGCGAAGCCCTGCTGGCAGCAGGCAGCCGCTATGATCTGATCATCTCCGAACCCTCCAATCCCTACCGCGCCGGAGTCTCCACCTTGTTCACGCAGGAGTTTTACGCCGCCGCCAAAGCCCGGCTCAATGAGCACGGTCTCTTTGCCCAGTGGGTGCAGGGCTATGAAGTGGATGCGCAGGCCATCCGCCAGGTCTATGCCACGCTCACCTCCGTGTTTCCTCATGTGGAGACGTGGATCTCCGGGCCCAATGATCTGCTCTTCATCGGCCATCTCACGCCACCAGAATATACCATGGCGCAGCTGCGCACGCGCATCACGCAGCCGCTGTATGCCGAGGCTCTCAAACGCGTGTGGCTCACGAACTCCGTTGAAGGCATGCTGGCTCATCATCTCGCCTCGCCAGAATTTGCGCGCACTCTGCTGCAGACCAGCCCGACCACCGTCAACACCGACGACCGCAACCTGCTGGAGTACGGCTTTGCCCGCGCCCTTTCCAAAGACAACACCTTTGAAACCACCCAGGTTCTTTCCATGGCGATGGAAAAGGACATGGATGTTCCCGCGCATCTGACGGCACAGATCGACCGCACACGCCTCACCTATGAGCGCCTGCGCATGCTCGCGGCAGACGGCGCCACATCCTCGATTCCTGCCGATCTCGATGGCGATGATCAACGCCGCGCTGACGCTGCCGTGGCTTTTGCCAAAGGAAACTTTGATCAAGTTCTCACGACATGGGCGGGCACCCCCACCAGTCCCTTTGAGCAACTGATGCTTCTGGAGTCCGCCGCCCAAACAGGCACCGCCGAGCAACTGCCCCCCTACATGGCAGCCGTCCGCCAGGACTGGCCAGCCGACACACACTTCGCCGCCGCGCTATCCGCCTTCCGCCATGAATCCTACGACGATGCAGCATCTCAGTTGCTCGATGGATTCAAAGACATGCGGCCACAGGTCTGGGTGCGACTCTCCTCCGTGCAAACCGCGCTCTCGCTGGTGCCGCCGCTCGCAGCGAACAGTCGCGATCTCGTCCCGCAATTCATGGCCGCATTGCAGCAGCCGTTTCCCGGTGGGCTGGCCGAGCCAAGCCGCCTGAACACGCTGATTCAGATCATCACCCTGCTCTCCCCGGCGCAACAGATTGACGTGCTTTCCGAGTTTGAACCCAATCCACCCTGGCAGCGGCAGTTCCTGGAGTTCCGCCTCAAAACCTATCGCGCAGCCTCACACGCTCTCACGCCGCAGGCGGAGCGTGATTTGCAGGTATTTCTGCGCCACGCCGATCGCCGCTTGGATGAACCACCGGCCAGCGAACGTTGATACATCATGCTCACCACTTTGGTTGTGATCTTGGCGACTGCGACGGCTGAACCGTTGCCAAACACAAAGATCGAAGCGCTGCCGAAATCGGCCGCGCTGCCCGGCGACACGCCTGCCAAGATCGCCCTCGGTCGTCTTCTGTTCTTTGATCCCATCCTCTCTGCCACGCGTGATGTCTCCTGCGCCACCTGCCACCATCCGCAGCACGGCTGGGCCGATGGCAGACCAACCCCGCTCGGCGTCCATGCCAGCGGCATCGGCCCCGCGCGCAAACTCATCCAAGGCGCCCCCTTCCTGCCGCTGACACGCAATACTCCCACGATTCTCAACACCGCCTTCAACGGCATCGAATCCGGCAAGCCCTTTGATCCCGCCAAGTCCCCCATGTTCTGGGACAACCGCATGCGCAGCCTCGAAGCGCAGGCCCTGGCACCCATCCGCCAGCGCGAGGAAATGCGCGGCGATGTATGTCCTGAACCCGAAGCCGTTCCCGCCATGGTCGAGCGACTGAAAAGCATTCCCGAATACGTGACGCTGTTTCAAACCGAGATCACTGCCGATAAAGTCACGCAGGCCATCGCCGCATATGAGCGCACGCTCATCACACCCGATTCCCCCTTTGACCGCTTCATGCGTGGCGACAAATCAGCCATGACCACCGAGCAGCAGCAAGGCATGGCCGCATTCCAAAAAGCCGGATGCTCCCTCTGCCACAACGGGCCCATGCTCTCCGACTACAAGCTCCACGCCATCGGCCTCACCGACTCTGCGACGAATCGCAATGAGTTCCGCACACCTTCGCTGCGCAATCTGAAACACACCGCTCCCTACATGCACCATGGCGGCAGCACCACGCTCGATGAAGTGCTGCTCTTTTACGACCGCCTCATGGATCAAGCAGCCGAAACATTCGAGGGCGGTGACACCACCCTGCCCCCGCTCGATCCCCTGCTCCGCCAGATGAACATGCTTCCCGAAGACCACGCGCCCATCAAAGCCTTCCTCGAATCACTCAACAGCGACAGCTACGACAAGTCAGCGCCCGACCGCGTGCCGAGCCAGCCCGGAGGATAGGCCTCCGGCCTGTCAACGGATCGAGGCGTCCCGCCTTTGATTCAGATCAGAACTCAGGCGAGACGCCCCAGTCCATCGTCAGGCGGGATGCCTGACCTCCACACCGCCAAATCTCCACGCGAGGATGCGGCTCTTCTTCTGCCCCTGCGCCATGTCGATCACCTTCACCTCGGCCGCCTTCACCCGCCGCAGCGCCTGCTCAAGTCGCGGCAGATGCTCGCTCCTGGACACCAGCGTCGTGAACCACCCGCATTGCGCTGCAAACTCCGCGCTCTCTTCAATCATGCGTCGAATGAATCCCAGCTCACCGCCCTCGCACCAAAGCTCGTTCGCCTTGCCTCCAAAATTCAGCCCTGATTTCTTGCCTCCGAGATTCCTCAGCTTCCTCTGCGTGCCCTCCGCCGCTTCAGCAGCCGAACCGTGAAACGGTGGATTGCACAGCATCAGGTCAAAGTGCTCGCCCGGCAGAATAACGCCTCGAAAACATGCAGCCGCCGACTTCTGCAAACGGCACTCAATCAAACCCGCCACACTCGGATTCGAGCCAACGGTCTTCTTCGCCCATCGCCATGCCACCGGATCCACATCTGCACCCACAAAGCTCCAGCCATACTCACTCGCGCCGATGAGCGGATAAATGCAGTTCGCCCCCGTGCCAATGTCCATCACACGCACCGCAGGCCCGCGCCGCTGCGCGATGAGATCCGCCAGATGATGAATGTAGTCACTGCGCCCCGGAATCGGCGGGCAAAGATAACCCGGCGGGATGTCCCAATGTTCCAAGCCATAGGCCTGCTTCAGCAGCGCCTGATTCAGCGACTTCACCGCCAGCGGATCCGCATAATCAATGCTGTCATCGCCATACGCATTCGGCTTCACAAACGCGGCCAATGCCGGGCTGTACACAATGAGCTGCGGGAAGTCGTAGCGCGTATTGAAGCGATTGCGTGGGTGCAGTCCTGTTTTCTCAGTCTGTTTTTTTGAATCTTTTGCGCCTCTTTGCGGCCAGTCCTTCTTCATCGTCCACCTCCCGGTGGCGTGCGGTCATCGCCAAAGTATTTCTCGCTGCGGTAGCGCAGCCACACACGCAGCACCTGCGGCACCTTCTCCCGCTCCGCCTCGCTCAGCGTCTCATAGAGTGCCATCGCCTTCTCACGCTCTCCACGGCACGCACGATTGTTATGCGCATCCCAATACGCCCGCGCCACGCGGATGCGACGGCACACCTCCTTGATCAAGGCGGCGCCGGTGAGCGGCTGGGTGCTGGGTTTCTTCTTCGCGGGCATGGGGTCATCTTGGCTTACAGAACCGCCTGAGGCAATGCGTAGTAGCTCCATGCCCGCCCGCATCGCAGCCCTCGCTCTCCTCCTTGCCACCCACGCCCTTGCGCAAAGCGGCACCATCCCCGCTGACCGCCCCAGAGCGCGCCCCGCTTCGGCGCTGACCGGTTGGGCGGACTGGGAGAAAGGCGAGGAACTGCTCAAACGCATCCACGTGCCGCCCGCGCCCGTGCTTTCCGCCGAGGATGAAGCGAAGACCTTCAAGCTCGCCCCAGGCTACCGCGCCGAACTGGTGGCGTGTGAGCCCATGGTGCAGTGCCCCATCTTCTTCGAGTTTGATCCCGACGGGCGCATCTGGGTCGTCGAATACCAGGGCTACATGCGCGATGTCCAGGGCAGCGGCGAAGGCGATCCGATCTGCCGCATCGTCGTGCTCGAAGATGAAAACGGCGATGGCAAAGCGGACAAAAGCACCGTCTTCCTCGACAAGCTCGTCATGCCCCGCAGCTTCGCCTTCGTGAAAGGCGGCATCCTGCTGCAGGAACCGCCGAAGCTGTGGTTCTGCGAGGACACGGACGGCGACCTCCGCTGCGACAAGCGCACCGAAGTCGGCACCATGGGCGTGGGCGGAAATCCGCAGCACACGGCGAACGGCCTGCGCCGAGGCATCGACAACTGGCTGCACTGCGCCGACTGGCCACATCGCTATCAGTGGAAGGACGGCAAACTCATCGACCAGCCCGCGCTGCATCGCGGGCAGTTCGGCGTCAGCTTTGATGAAACCGGCCGATTCATCAGCTGCTACGAAAACAGCGCGATGCACATGGATCTCCTTCCTGCGGAGGCGCTGCTGCGTCATCCGAACCTCGCCAAACTCGCGCAGCGCGGTGGTCGCGGCAGCTTCGGGGTGAATGTGAACGTGGCGAAGGACGCCGCCGAATGCTTCCCCATCCGCGTTACGCCGGCTGTCACGCTCGGTGCTCTTGAGCTACGCGATGACGGCCGCCTGCGCACTTACACCATTGTCTCCGGCACCTGCTTCTATGATGGCGATCAATTTCCGCCCGAGATGCATGGCAACGTCTTCGTGCCCGACTCCGCCGGCCATCTGGTCGGCACGCTCAAGCTCAGCAGCGGCATCTCACCCCAGGCGCAGCGCTTCTTCCCACCTGAGCAGGAACTCATCGCCAGCACTGATGAACGCTTTCGTCCCGTGAACGCCCGCGTGGGTCCGGATGGCACTTTGTATCTCGCGGACATGTATCATGGTATCATCGAGCATGTGATCTTCATCGTGCCATGGCTGACAAAGCAGATCGAGCAGCGCAAACTCTACGAAGGCAACGATCACGGCCGCATCTGGCGGATCGTGCACGACGGCCCACCTCTGCGGAAACGCCCCGCTCTTTCCAAAGCCAGCACCGCAGAACTGGTGGAGGCCCTGGGACATGCCAACGGCTGGCAGCGAAACACGGCTCAGCGCCTGCTGGTGGAACGCCAGGAGGACATCGGCGACCCCACCCGCTTCCCTATTCCACTGCAACGCCTGCACGCCCTGTGGACCTTGGAAGGCACCGTCAAACTGACCCAGCCGACTCTGCAAAAAGCCGCACTGGATACTGATCCACGCGTCCGCGCTGCGGCGGCGCGATTAGGCGCGGAGATTTCACTCAAGATCGAACCTGATCCGACTGTGCGCCTGCAAGCCCTGCTCACGCCGCAGAGCACCGCAGCCATCGCTCAGCATCTAACGCAGCATGAAGACGACCTCGGCCGAATCGCCGCAATGACCGGTGTACATGGCCGTGAGGTGGTGTTGCTGGACCTGCTGCTGAAGCAAACGGACTGGCAGAAAGAATCCGCGCATCGCCGCGAAACACTGCGCCTGCTCACGCAGCTCATCGGCATGGATGATCAACACGAAGCCGTGGTATCACGCATCGAGCAGACAGCCAGCTGGCAACGCATGGCGCTCATAGATGGCTTCCTTGCGACGCAGCCGAATGACCCACGGCAGATCAAACCTGTAAAGCTCGCTGCGAAGCCAAAGTTCCTCAATGAACTGGCAGCGAACCGCGACATCACCGCCCGCGAGCGCATGCAGCGTCTGCGCATGTGCCTCACGTGGCCGGGTGCAGACAGCGTGATCACGTCCGCACGCAAGCAACCACTCAGCGATGCAGCGCACCAGCAGATCGAGCGCGGCGCCGCCGTGTATCAAACCGTGTGCGGCTTGTGCCATCAGCCGACGGGCTATGGCATCCCCAACGTGGCTCCGCCGTTAGCCGAGAGCGAGTGGGCAACCGGCGAACCGGAACGCATGATCCGCATCGCATTACATGGCCTGTATGGCGAGATCGAAGTGAACGGGCAGAAGTGGAACCTCGCCATGCCCGGCCAGGGTGAAAACCCCATGCTCGACGATTCAAAGCTGGCGGACGTGCTCAGCTATGTGCGCAATGCCTGGGGCAACGAAGCCAGTGTGATTGATGCCGCCCACGTCGCAGCCGTGCGTGCACAGACCAAGACCCGCAAGATGCCTTGGACGGCGGACACACTCCTTCAGGTGGATGTGAAAGGCGGCAACGCCATTCAGGCCGATGCCGACGGCGTGCTCCTCCTTCCCGCCAGCGCGGCAAAGACTTACGGACAGAAGCTCGCGTATCGCGCAGCGCTCAACGTGCTCGCCCCATGGCGCATCGACACCGATGTGGCCGAGTGGTTGATCCAGGTGCCTACAGCGGGCGAATACGAGGTGCGAGTGACACTGGCGGCCGATGAAGCCTCCGCTGGCGATGCCTATGTAATCGAGGTGGAAAACGCCAGTGTGAAGGGCGTGGTTCAGGCCACCGGCGGCTACGAGACTTTCAAAGAGCAGTCCGCAGGTACCCTCAAGCTCAAGGTCGGTGTGCAATCCCTGCTGATGCGGCCTGACGGAGCACTCAAACAGGAACTCGCCGATGTGCGCGCCGTGCGGCTGGTGCGCCTGTCCAGGTAGCCCGCTCCCATGGATACACTGGGAGGTTTGAGAAAAATCAAGGCAATGGCGATTCGCATTGCAACGCCCTCAGCTTTTCAGATAAAAGAAAGCATGCGCAAATATCTGGCGGTTTGGATCATGCCATTGGCCGTCCTCGTGTGCGGTCAAACCGCACGGACACAGGACGCCGCCAGCAGGATTGTCATCACCATCGCGACAGTCAAAGAAAGCGACTGGCAGCGCGAGATGGCCAAGGACGATCACCTGCAGGGATTGCGCGAGCGCTTGCAGGCGAAGACGCTGGTGGAACTTTCCGGCAAATTGCGCGCTGATGAAGAGGCGCTGATTCTGCGGTCGGGCAAAGAGCGTGGCATCGTCGCCGAATGGTGCTTCGCACCTGATCGTAACAGCGTTGTCGCCCAGAAGACGCTGCAGGAACTCATCGGCACCGAGATCAAAGTGGTGAACAAGACACTGGATCTGGATCCCGGCAGAGCCACACGGCTGAGCATCAACTTAACCCATGACCTGCAAGAACCGCAGATGCAGTCCATGACCTACGCCACGGCAGTTACAGGTGCCGAGCGCGAGAAAAAGAGCGTGACGGCCCCGCGTTTCAAACGCCTGCGCTGGCAGGGCGAGGTGCTGGCCAGCAAGGACGAGCGCCTGATCACCAGCTTTCGCCCGGCGGAGGATGCTGGCACACGCATCGCTGTGTTTATCAAAGGAACCCTTCAAGGCAGCCGTGACAACCCACCGCCGCAGATGGAACTCCGGCAGACGATTTATCGCGTGCCCGAGATGGACATGATTGAGTGGTCACTGGGTGGCGCGCAGAGCGACGCCGCACTGGAAAAACGACTGCAAGAAGCCGTGGCAGCCGGGCAGGCCAGCATCGTCTCGGACCTGACCACCATCACTTCCATGAATGCCCGCGCTCAGTCACAGGCCGGTGACGAATGCTGGGTTCCATCAGAGATCGATCAGGACGTCGACAGGCTGTATCAACTGCCCATCCGCTTTGAAACAGTACAGGCCGGCACCCGGCTTGAATGTGATTTCGGGAGTCCGTACGCAGCCTGGAAGAGTCATTTCTCTGCGCGTCCGGCTCTCGCGGTGAAGTGGCCCACTTCCTGGCTGCGCGTGCATGACAGAGTCCAAGGGAAGTCCGCTGGCAAGGCCATCCACGGCTGGATGGACTGGTATGACCGCTTTGAAGAAACGATCGCGGGTGAAGTGGCTTTCCACGATGAGTCACCTCACCTCATCTCCATGATGCCGCCTGCGGATCAGACCTGGGGCACCGAACGCAAAGGACGCTGGCTGGATGTCACCCTGGCGCAGCGCCTGCAAGACGGAGACAAGCAGAACACTCAGCCGCAGGCTCCATCTCCTGACAAAGCAGCACAGCCGGTCGATCCCTTCGCGCCCGATCCCTTGTCCGCTGCGCCACAGCCATCCTTTGCGCCTGCCGCTCCGCCTCCTCTGCTGCTCCTTGGCATCGCGCTCGACTCTGACCGCGCGCAAGCATTGCTCACCGCACGTCAGCCGGGGAAAGATGAAGACCTGCTGCGTGAACTGGTGGCGCAGGTGAAGACCGGCCAGGCCCATGTGGTGACATGCCTGGCGTCGGCCAGTCAGATCAATGGTCGGAAAACCCAGGACAGCTCCAGACTGCATGTCTATCCCACGGAAATGCCCAGCATCCCCTCGGCTTGGGATCAATGTCAGGTTGGCACCCGGCTCGAACAGGAGGGCGAGAGCCTGGCGCTCCACCAGGATCTGGCACCGCCTGCACGCAGCGAATGGAAGCTCGCCCGGGACATGCCCGAAGCCATCATGTGGGAGCCGCGCTTTCGCAGGCTGTCCATCGGGAGCGAGGCCTCGGCCTTCACCAAACCCGGCACCCGTCTCTGCGCAGTCACATGCATCCCAGCGGTCATGTCTGGCGGTGATATTCCAGAGCATGAAACCGTGTTCCTGTTTGCGCATCGGTCCAGCAAGGGGCCAGCACCCAAAGCAGCCTCGGATGACTTCGAGGTCGAAACTTTCATCTTCGAGATCCCGGCGAAAGACGCCAAGGAGTGGCAGGCGGTGAAGAGCGCTGATTTGACGGCCTTCACCCAGCAGCGTCTCAAGCAAGGCACCGCCAAACTCCAGTCGCACACCATGCTGCGCACCCGGGCCTCAGTCCGCAGCACCCTGAACCTGACGGAGGAGTACATGACCGCCACTGAATTCGATCCACCCAGTCGTGATGCGCCCTACCGCATGCGGCCCACTGCGCTCATGACACTGCCTGTAGGTTTGCAGCTGGAGGTCAATGTGGAGGCCTCCCCAGGCCGGCCTGCCAAGTTAAATGTCTGTCTCAAACACTCCACCGCCAGGCCCGTTGAGCCCGGCTTGGAAGAAACACTCCAAATCTTCACCAGCGGCAAGGATGACTATCCCGGTGCGAAACACGAGTTCGATGAATGGAGCGAAACCATCCGCGTCGTCCCCGGCAATTTTCACTGCCTCCTCTCGCCCTCTCCCGGTGGCGGCGTGGTCCTCACTCGCGTCGCTTTTGTCCGGGTGTGCCCGGTTCAGTAAATGGAGAACGCTTCATGTCTGAATCGCAGTCCAGACCGGCGCAATACCCGCTCTCCCCGGTTGCCATCCCTGATTCCCCGCTCTATCTCGATCCGTGGAAGACACCGATTACAAAGTAAGACTCGAGATTTTTGAAGGCCCGCTGGACCTGTTGCTTTACCTCATCAAGAAGGAGGAGATCGACATTTACAACGTGTCGCTGGAGCGCATCACGCGCCAGTACCTGGATTACATCGACACCTTCAAGGCGCTGAACATCGAACTCGCCAGCGAGTTCATCGTCATGGCGGCCAACCTGATGTACATCAAGAGCCGCGAGCTTCTGCCACAGGCGGTGCAGCCGCCGGAGGAAGATGCGGAGGAAAACGACCCGCGCTGGGAGCTGATCCGCCAGCTCATGGAGTACAAGAAGTTCAAGGAAGCCGCCCATTTCCTCGGTGCGCAGGAGGTCAAGGGAGATGAACTGTTCGTCACCACGCCCGAACTGCCAGACCTTGAGGCCCCGGTGGAGACCATCGGCCAGGTGGGCATCTTCGACCTCATCCGCGCCTTCCAGCGCATCCTGAAGCGCTTCGAAAACGCCAGCGACTTCCGCGAGATCGTCAATGACCGCTACACCGTGGCGGACAAGATCGAGCACCTGCTCCAGATCGTCCCCGCAGGCAGCAAGATCAAATTTGAAGACCTCTTCAGCAGCGCCGCAAGCCGTGGTGAAGTGATCGTCACCTTCCTGGCCATGCTGGAACTCATCAAACTCAACCACCTGCAGGTGGAGCAGGAGCAGCTGCTGGGAGAGATTGTGGTGGTGAGACCGGCAGTCTGAGGAGCGATTGGCAGGTGGGAAGATGCCGGGTTGAACAATGACGAATGAGTAAATCCGAATGACTAAATAATGTCGAAGTCCTAGTGCCGATCTCAGAGCGAGCCATTCCAGATGCATGAGGTCGCCTTCGTCATTCGAACTTCGGATTTATCCCGGAGCATGCAATAGAGGCGGAGCGGAAGGCGCAAAAGGTTGAACCATCAGGGGATTGACGCATGTGGCACACTCACCGTCATGGTGAACCTGCCCATCGAATACTCTGACAAGCCGGTGACGCCCTTTGGCGGCATGGCGCTGATC
>CALRWM010000110.1:0-14470 GCA_943371875.1 Prosthecobacter debontii
AATAGGCGGTTGGATCAGCCAGCACGCACGCAAAGCGGTGCTCAATCTCTCACTGCCGCGCAAAAAACGCCCCTGGATGGACGCCATCTTCCACAAAATCGACTCCCTCGTCGCTCCTCTGACCTACTCTACTGCATGATCCGGGTTTACCCGCAGAGGTTCAAATCCCGCCAGTCTGAAAACCTGAGACTGAAACAACCACGCAAAGCCCAAACTCGGAATCCTCTTCAGATTCCGTGCCGTCCGTGTCTTCCGTCGGCCCTTTCAGACCACTCCGACCCGCCGCTACTTCAGCTTCGCCGCAATCTCCCCAAACGCCTTCGAAGACGCCGACTTCTCCGCATCCTCCAGCGCAATCGGGTGCCCTTCGTCGCCGCATTCACGCACATGCATCTCGATGGGGATCTGCCCCAGCAGCGGCACACCCAGGCGCTTTGCCTCATGCTCACCACCGCCTTTGCCAAAGATGTGGTACACCTGCCCGTCGCTTGGGCAGAGGAAGTAGCTCATGTTTTCGATGATGCCGAGGATGGGCACATTGACCTTCTGGAACATGCCGACGGCCTTGCGTGCATCGATGAGGGCGACTTCCTGCGGTGTGGTGACGATCACCGCACCATCCAAAGACACCGTCTGCACGATCGTCAGCTGAATGTCCCCCGTGCCCGGCGGCAGATCCAGCACCAGCACATCCAGATCATCCCACGCCACCTGCCGCAGAAACTGCTGCGTGTACCGCGTGGCGATCGGTCCGCGCACGATCACCGGCGAACTGTCCTCCAAAAGGAAGCCCATCGAGATCAGCTGCACGCCATACTTCTCAACCGGCACGATCTGCTGCTCATCATTCTGATACGGCCTCTCGTCCGTGCCAAACATGTGCGGAATGCTCGGCCCGTACAAATCGCAGTCACACAGGCCCACGCGCAGCCCGCTCTTGCTCATCGCGATGGCCAGATTCGAGGCCACCGTGCTCTTGCCCACGCCGCCTTTGCCAGACGCCACGGCGATCACTTTCTTGACCCCGGGGATGCTCGACTTGCCCAGCTTTTCAGACGCCGTCACGCCCGCTCCCGGCGGGTCCTTGATGTCAAAATTCAGCTTCACCTCGCCGATCCCCGCAACCTTGTTCAGCACGTCCATCGCCTGCTCATGGATCAGCCGTGGGATGTTCGGGTCACGCGTCGCCACCGAGATGTCGATGGTCACATTCTTCCCTTCAATCTGGATGCCTTTCACAAGGCCAAACGAAATGATGTCACGGCTGAATCCAGGGTAGCGGACGTTGCCAAGGGCGGTGCGGATGTCTTGTTCGGTGGGCATGGGAGGTTGGGATACGTCTTCACCTAGCCCGATGACGCAGCTTTGCAAACACCGCCTCCAAAACAAAAAAAACGCCGCCTGTTTCCAGGCGGCGTTCGTGGATAAATGTCTCGGCAGCCTATTAAGGCTTCGGCACTTCGGAGATCGTCTTGAGAATGCGGCTGGCGATCGCGTATGGATTGCCCTGGCTGTTCGGACGGCGGTCTTCGAGGTAGCCCTTCCAGCCGTTTTTCTTGAAGCTGTGCGGGACGCGGATGGACGCGCCACGGTCAGCAATGCCCCAGGAGAACTGGTCGATGGACTGCGTCTCATGCAGACCGGTCAGGCGCATGTGATTGTCAGGGCCATACACGGCGATGTGCTCAGCGCAGTTCTTCTCGAACTGGGCCATGAGGGCGAGGAAATAAGGCTCGCCGCCGGTTTCACGCATGTACTTCGTGGAGAAGTTGGCGTGCATGCCGGAACCGTTCCAGTCCGTGGCTCCAAGGGGTTTGCAGTGGTACTCGACGTCCACGCAATACTTTTCACACAGACGGTTCAGGATGTAGCGGGCCACCCACATCTGGTCAGCGCAGACTTTGGAGCCTTTGCCGAAGATCTGGAATTCCCACTGGCCCTTCGCCACTTCGGCGTTGATGCCTTCGTGGTTGATGCCAGCGTCAAGGCAGAGGTCAAGGTGCTCCTCGACGATCTGACGTGCGATGTCGCCCACATTGGTGTAGCCGACGCCCGTGTAGTAAGGGCCCTGCGGGGCAGGATAGCCGTTCTCAGGGAAGCCCAGTGGGCGGCCGTCCTGATACAGGAAATACTCCTGCTCAAAGCCGAACCAGGCGTCCGGATCGTCAAGAATCGTGGCGCGCTCGTTGGAGGCGTGGGGGGTGCCGTCGGCATTGTAGACTTCGCACATGACGAGCACGCCGTTCTTGCGGCTGCTGTCAGGATACACCGCCACAGGCTTCAGCACGCAGTCAGAGCTGCCGCCAGGGGCCTGTTGGGTGGAGGAGCCGTCAAAGCCCCAGTCTGGCAGCTCTTCCAGCTTCGGGAAGCTGGCGAACTCCTTGATCTGAGTTTTGCCACGAAGGTTGCGGACAGGCTGATAACCGTCCAGCCAGAGATATTCGAGTTTGTATTTGGCCATGGTTGAATGTGTGGATTGAGTCTTGCCTAAGGCCTTTGGAAACCTTTCCTCCAGCAGCAGCATCGTCGAAATGAGCATGTTTCATGCCACACGCGAGATGTTTTTTCAACTTTTTGCACTCACTCCGCTTCCTCAGGACCTCCGTAAGATCAGGAACCCCCACCCTTTCTCCACCCCTCATTTCTTGATCTCAGGCTCTCCACCGTCAACCACCGTCAACAACCATCCCCCGGCCCCTCTTGCCTCGCTTTTTTGCGCCTCTTGGCGGCCAGCCCTCCGTTCCCCATTTACCATTGCACATCCCGCCCACAAGCAGGAAGGTGCCCCGCAAACACCCCATGAAAGAAGCCAAAAACACCGCCCGCGCCATCGTGCACATCGGCTATGACGGCAAGGTGTACAAACAGTTCAAAGGGCACAATGCCCGGGACCGCTTCGAAAACGAAGTCCGCGTCCTCAAGCTCCTCGAAGAACGCGGCTGCGACTACGTCCCCCGCCTTCTCGAATCCGACCCCGCAGAGCTCAAAATCGTCACCACCAACTGCGGCTCCATCGTCACCCACATCAGCGACAAGCGCATCAAGGAACTCTTCGGCGACCTCGAGCGCAACTACGGCGTCCGCCATGACGACGCTTTCGCCCGCAACATCACCTACCGCAACACGGACGGCAGGTTTTGCCTCATCGATTTCGAGCTCGCAACCATCCTCGACGAGCCGCCGAAGCCTGCAGCATGAGCGATCCCAACCCCAACCAACCATCCACCCACCTCCGCTGGTCCGGCATGACCCACCCCGGACGTGTGCGCACCAACAACGAAGACACCTTCCTGTGCCTCAATTTTGACGCCCACGAAGTCCGCTACCTCGGCAAAGTCGGCGAAGCCAGCCTCGACAGCGGCGACTTCGTCTTCGCCGTCAGCGATGGCATGGGCGGCGCCAAGTCAGGCGAATTCGCCAGCAAGATCGCCGCCGAAAAAATCACGCAGCTTCTGCCGAAGAGCTTCAAGCAGTCCGCCCAGCACTTCTCCATCGGCCATGGCGATGTTTTGCAGGAGCTCGTCAGCCGCATCCACGCCGAGCTCAGCAAACTCGGCCGCTACTACGAAGAATGCCGTGGCATGGGCGCGACCCTCAGCCTCGGATGGTTCACCCCCGGCTGGCTCCACTTCGCCCACGTCGGCGACAGCCGCATCTACTACCTCCCCAAAGGCGGCCCCATGAAGCAGCTCACGCATGATCACAGCTACGTCGGCTGGCTCCAGCGCAAAGGCGAGCTCAATGAGCGCCAGGCCCGCACCCACCCGCGCAAGAGCGTCCTCATGCAAGTCCTCGGCGCCGGCCGCCAGAACATCGATCCCCACATCGGCTCCGTCGGCTGCGAGCCCGGTGACCGCTTCCTCTTCTGCACCGACGGCGTCATCGACGGCATCTGGGACCACCGCATCGCCGACATGCTCGCCAAAGACGATGCCAAGACCATCGTCGAATACGCCGTCGCCGAATCCGGCCGAGACAACGCCAGCGCCGTCGTCGTGGAGATGCTCTGAGTGGCTCGACTCGAACTCGTCCTCGATCAATCCGCTCCGCCAAGCATCCGAGCGGAGAAGGACAGCAACGCATCCAAGACACCTGACCAAGATCGCGCGCCCGGATACAGCCCCGTTTTCGCATTCACACCCATAAGCCCCCCTTCGAGCGGGAGGCGTTGGAGGTCAGGGGGTTGGGCGGATTTCATGGGGTGAAAAAAGGACGGAAAACGGGTGCGGTCAATCAACTGAATGCCTGGCATTTTTTTCGGCGATAGTCGTCGTCATGGCTTATTCAGGAAGGCTCCCGACTCCCAGTCGGCATCGGATATGCGGTCTGGAAACGGATATGGCAAGCCAATCTCATGGTAGCCAAGGTGCCGAATGCTGGGTTGGGTGGTGGCAAAGTCGGCGCAAGACTCGGTAGAACTCCCGAAGTAGAGTCTATCTCCTCGCATGTGATACTCTCCAAAAGTCGTCCGCCCATGTGCCAAAATGCGGAAGCTCGAATCCAATACCACAACGAAGTCATGCCCTCTTGGTGGTGGAGTCTCCCGTCCGGGCGGTGATGAACGCACAAACACTGCATGGGCAATGGTGTAGGTCAGTCCTCCCCGAGTGACTGTGCCGAGCAAATTGGCTCTGCGCAGGTGATAAGATGTGCCCTGCTCGTCCTCCTTGGAGGTCAACTCATCGATGCCTGATGACTCAATAGCAGAAATGACCTTCACAAGCGTCTTCGGCTCGGCAAGTGCCTCACCCGAGTCTGCCGCAAACCCAGAGAGCGAAAGAAGGAAGGCAACGGCTATATTGAACTTCATGACGTGGTGCGCTGTTTCTTGGCCGAACATTGAAGATCATTCACAGATCGTGAAAAGATGCCAAGCATTTTGTAGTGACGTGATGCACCAATATCTCATTTCCAACATCCTGATTCACCGTTGCCCAGGATTGCCAAAGCGCGTGTTTTGAGAAGGGTGCGGGCAAGCGGGTTGAGATCGCTGAGAAGAGCCGAGATGCCTGCAGGTGAGAGGCTGACGGTTTGCGCTGAACGAAGATGATGGTACCGCTACGCATGAATACCGGCATCCCTCGACCGCCACCTGCGCGCGCCAAGGACGGAGGTGCGAAGATCCATCAGACGCATTGTAAACCAATACTTTGAATACTCCCATTCTACTATATGCCTGGCATCTTATCACAACAGGGTTAAAGGTTGTAGTCAAGACGGTCATATCGACTCGCAGCGGGTAGCCGGTTGTCCACCACGGTCTTGTTAGACTAGTCTTGCCATGTCCAAGGGATGGATGAAACCTCCTGCAGGTCAAATGCCTCAGCTTCCTCGACATTGATGATGAAGTCGAGATCACCGAATCTCTTGATCAGGCCCTGCTCTCCATCATTCCAACTGAAGAATCGGTGCACCGTAATACGGTGAACACCTGGTTTAATATTTAACTCAATATCTTCGGGTTGAGGCAATGCATTGTCATCAAACTGAGCGCACATTGTTATTGTATCGTAGTTGGCAAGAACAACCTTGCCGGTGCTTCTAAAGAGTTGTGAGTAAGACTTCTTCGGCTCAAGGTGATAATCTAGAGATCCCGTCTGAAGAACGAATCTAAAGCTATCCTCTGGAGTGCCCCACGCCAATATCCGCCCCTCCCTCATCTGAGATACGACTTTTTCACATAACGTATCCCAATCCCAATTCGGGAAATCAGCCTGATATGAACAGACATCGACGATTCCAACAAACGCGGGGTCATTGGAAAACTCATACACTTCGGAATTCATTGTTCAAAGGCTAACATTGAAGATCATTCACAGATCGTGAGGTTTGTCAGCAGCTTTATAGCCGACACTTTGACGGGAATATCAAGTGTTTTGTCTTCATGGTGTCGTTTTAGCCACCCAGGGCGTACTCGTTCAACAAAAAAGGGGATCATCACGCAAATACTGTATAGATAAGATGCCAGGCACTTTGTAGAAGGTGATAATTCAAGGCACTGATTTACAAAGCGTCTGATGGATCTTTGCACCTCCGTCCTTGGCGCGCAGGTGGCGGCAGAGGCAGCGGGCTTCGAATAAGATGGTGGCATTCCGCGTGCGCTGCACAACATCCGCCCACCCATCCCCAAACCGCGGAGAGCAGCCCCCATTCGCCACCGCCATGTTTCATCCTCAACCATGAAACGCAACGACCCCATCTCCCACCTCATGTCCCGCAATGTGATCACCGCCCACCACGGCGATCCCATCTCCAAAGTCCGCGCCCTCGTCCGCGAACACGGCGTCCATCACATCCCCGTCGTCAATGCCGACCAGCTCGTCGGCATCATCTCCTGGACCGACATCCTCCGCGTCAGCTTTGGCGATGCCTTCCACACCGACGAGCGCACCGTCGATGCCACGCTTGATCACACTCTCACCTTGGAGCAGATCATGCAAAAGAGCCCCGTCACCCTCGCCGAAACCGGCACCGTCCGTGAAGCCGCCGAACTCCTCGCCGGCGGCACCTTCCACGCGCTCCCCATCGTCTCCGGCACCAAGCTCGTCGGCATCGTCACCACCACCGACCTCATCAAATACCTCCTCGATCAGTTCTAACCGAGGCGCAGACACGCGAGCCCCTCCACCAAGGCCCGTCGCAAATCCCCTATCAGGATCAAGCAGGCACAAGTCCCCACATTTGGAGTGCGGTCGCGCAGTGAGGAACAGCCTGTCCTTCGTAGCATTAGCGAAGTAGGAAACGCAGCTACCGCTTTCCGCCAACCGCATCAGCCCCACAGGTCCTATACGACCTATCCGTCCTATTCTCCCGCCGCACAACCCCACGCGCCACCGCGCATTCCTCTTTGCCCCGCGCCGAATGCTGAGATAGGATGCTCCAGCATGCCCAAAACTCGGAGCCTCCTTTTCGCCGCAGCCCTTCTCGCCTTTCCCACCGCCCACTTCGCGGCCGGGTTGAATGAGGCTGCGGAATATGTCTCCGCGCAGCAGGCCCTCGCAGACGGACTCCCCGGCGTCGCCGCCGTCAAGGCCGAGCGCCTCCTCAAGCTCAAAGGCTGGACCCGCGTCGAGACACGCCAGCTCGCCACCTTTGCCGCCGAAGCCTGGACCCGCGCCACCGAAGGCACACGCGTCCTCGCCCTCGCAGACACCTACGATCTCGATGACGAGCCCTTCTGGCGCGGCCAGGGACTCGCCCTCAGCGGAGACCTCATCGCCGCACGCCAGGTCCTCACTGAGCAAACCAGCCCCCAGCAGCACCCGCGCACGCCCCTGCTCCTCGCGCAGATCCTCGCCACCCTCGGTGAAAACGCCGCCGCCCGCGATGCCCTCTCCCCCCTGCTCACCGCCACCGATGCCGCGCTGCAAAACCAGGCACGCCTCCTCCAAAGCGAGATCGACATCAGCGAAGGCAAACCCGCCAGCGGACTCCCTGCCACCGCCGAGAAAGACGATGCCCCCACCCGCTTCCTCCGCGCGCGCGCCCTGCTCCAAAGCGGAAAGATCACCCCCGCCAGGGAAATGCTCCAGTCCGTGCTCAGCGCCCCTCAAGGCGGAGAGCGCATCCATCAGGCCGCCCAGCTCCTTCAGGTAGAGGCCCTCCTCCAGCAGCACCAGGCCACCGAAGCCCAGAAGCAGCTCACCCAGTTTCTCGATGCCAACGCAGACAGCCCCCTGTGGGTCGAAGCCTTTGACCTCCTCAACCGCGCCCATCAAGAGATCCCCACCACCGGCACCATCCCCGAAGGCGTCCTCCGCTGGATCTCCGCCGGAAACACCGCCCAGCAGCAGCCAGACCCTACACCCGCCCTCGTCGCCGCCACCGCCGAATTTCGCGGCCACGCCATCTACCTCACCGCCCAGTGGCTCGCCGCCCAGCAGCGCGATGACGCAGCCGTCAGCATGCTCGAAGCCCTCATCCAGCTTCACCCCAATCACCCCCGCCTCAGCGAGGCCATGCAGCAGGCCATGGAGATCTACGCCAGGCGCAACATCGACCAGCGCGTCAAAGCCCTCGCCGAAGCCTGGCACCAGAAATTCCACACCACCTCCGTCTCCGTCGACTTCGCCGTCGGCAGCCTCCACTTCCGCCGGGGAGAGACCCGCGAAGCCCTCCAGATGTTTCAAGACGCCGCCAACGTCGCCACCACCCTCACCGATCGCCGCCGCGCCCTCTTCAATGCCGCCGTCGCCGCCATCACCGCCAGCGATTTCCCCCTCTACCGCAGCCTCCTCAGCCAGCTGGAGCTCATCTCCAACGCCGCCGCCACCGGCCCCGAAAGCGCCGACTCCGCCGCCATGCTCGAGCTCGAAAAAGCCCTCTTCCTCGCCTCCACCCGCAAGCCCGAAGCCGAAGCCGCCCTCCGCAACTTCATCCGCACCCACCCCAAGCACCCACGCTTCGCAGACGCCTGCATCGCCCTCACCGAATGGTGCCTCCTCGCCACCCCGCCCCGCATTGACGACGCCCTCAAAGCACTCGACAACGCCAGCACCGCCCCCGGCGAACTCCCGCCCCAGCAGCAGCAGCGCATTCAATACACCCGCCTCTGGCTCAGCGATGCCGCAGGCGACTTAAAAACCCTCATCACCCAGGGCGCCGACTTCCTCAAGCTCTGGCCTAAAAGCCCCCTCCTCCCCGAAGTCCGCATGAAGATCGCCGGCGCCTACTACCGCCTCGAAGACTTCGCCAATGCCCGCACCGAATTCGAAATCATCGCCCACGACTATCCCGACACCGAGCAGGCAGACACCGCCCTCTACTTCGCCGCCATGTCCGCCACCTCCGTCATGAGCGAAGACGGCCGCAAACGCGCCCTCGAAATCTGGGACGAGCTCGCCCAGAAAAACGGCCCCCTCGCCGTCGCCTCCCGCAGGCAGCAGGCCCTCTCAGAGCGCCTCCAGGGAAACCACGCCGCCGCCCTCGCCGTCCTCGACAAAGTCCTCGCCATGAAAGCGCTCGATCCCGCCCAGCGCCTCATGATCATCTGTGAAAAAGCCGAGCTCCTCCTCCTCCTCGGCAAGACCGACCCCGCCCAGCTCGACGCCGCCGCAGACCTCCTCGACGCCTTCCTCGCCGACCACGCCCTCCCCTTCGTCTGGAAAGCCCGCGCCGGCTTCACCCTCGCCACCGTCCACCACGACGCCAAGCACGACACCGAAGCCCTCGAAGCCTGCTACAACGTCCTCCGCGCCGCAGACATGACCCCGCCCGTCAGCCCCGCCGACTACGTCTGGTTTTCCAAAGCCGGCTTCTTCGGCGTCGATCTCCTCGAAGCCTCCCGCCAGTGGGAAGCCGCCGCCCGCCTCGCCGAGCAGATCGCCCAGCGCCCCGGAGACCGCGCCGCCGAAGCCCGCGACCGCGCCACCAAGATCCGCCTCGAACACTACCTCTGGGACGGCCCCGCCCCCAGGCTCCCCACCGCCCTCAAATTCGAGAACTCGCCCACCGACAAATCCGCCGTAGAGAAAGCACCGGCAAAGGGTGCGAAGAAAAAGGCCAAATAAGCCCCCCTTCGAAAATCACGCCCCCGCAAGCCCCTCAAAATGGGGTCAGTGTGCAAATTCTTGACAAAATGTGCCCCCGCGAATTTGAGCTGAACCCGCGCCATACTTCACCCCCCGCCGGCGAAAGCCCCAGAGCGGAGCGCTCGCATCAAAAACTGACACTGTTTACTCCCCTCTGGAATGAACGCGCAAACCATCCGCGTTGGTTCCAAAGCCAGCCCGGCCGCGCAGACGACCAGCCTGTTCGCCGCCCGCAGTCACCCCACCAACGCTTCCCACCAATCCCGCCCCCATGATCCCTCGTTTCCTCTGCCTGCTCGTTGCCCTCTCCATTACCACCTTCGCCCAGGCTCAGATCGCAGATCCGAAGCCCGTTGTCGAAAAAGCCCTCACCGCCGTCGGCGGCAAAGACCGGCTGCTCAAGATTTTCCGCATCAAAGAAATCTTCCACTTCGGCAACACCCCAGAGCCCGCCGCAGGAAAAAAGCGCTCCACCCGCGAGTCCATCCTCTCCCAGCCTGACAAATGGTGGATCAACAAAAAGGAACGCGGCACCGAACCCGCCAAGGACGACGTCCGCGCCTGGTCCCTGGACCTCCTCGTCGATGAAAAGTCCAAGATCGAAGTCATCCCCGACCTCACCGACGAAGGCAAAAGCTGCTTCGGCCTCCGCGTCAGCGGCAGCGTCACCCCCGCCATGGATTTCCACTTCGACAAAGAGACCTCCCTCCTCCACCGCCTCGACTGGCGCGGCGACTTCTACCGCTTCACCGACTGGAAGGAGCACGACGGCCTCAAGTACGCCGCCAAGACCATCATCTTCAAAGTGAAAGACAGCAAACCCTGGTTCTTCCACGAAGTCACCGAGCTCGAACGCCTCCCCCAGCTCCCCGAAGGCCTCGCCAAGCCCTGAAGCCCCCCACAGCAAACCGCGCCCACCACCCACCCCAAAAGGGGGTCAGTGTGCAAATTCTTGACAAAATATCGGATCACCGCGCCCCATTAAAATGGGGTCAGGATGCAAATTCTTGACAAAATCGCCCCCTTTCCCCTAAACTCCCGCCATGCCACGCAGCATCCGCATCCAGTCCGCCGGCGCCTACTACCACGTCATGGCCCGGGGAAACCGTCGCGAAGCCATCTTCCATGACGACGCCGACCGCCGCTTCTTCCTCCACACCCTCAGCCAGGCCTGCGAGATGACCGGCTGGCGCATCCACGCCTGGGTGCTCATGGGCAATCACTACCACCTCTTCCTCCAGACCCCGGAGCCCAACCTCGTCGCGGGCATGTCCTGGCTGCAAAACACCCTCACCCGCCGCTACAACGTCCGGCACAGCAAGTGGGGCCGCCTCTTCGGAGACCGCTACAAAGCCGTCATCGTCGAAGGCACCGCCCCCTACCACTACCAGACCCTCCTCGACTACATCCACCTCAACCCCGTCCGAGCCAAACTCATCCGCCCCAAGGCCGGCAAAAGCGTGCTCGACTACCGCTGGAGCAGCCTCGCCGGCGGCTACGCCCTCCCGCCCAAAGAGCGCCCCAAGTGGCTCGCCGCCGCCAGCGGCCTCCGCGCCTTCAACCTCGAAGACAACGCCGCCGGCCGCCGCCAGATGATCAAGCGCCTCGAACGCCGCGCCCTCACCGAAGAACTCGCCAGCTGCGGCGTCCCCCCGCTCCCCGAGGAAGCCGACGCCCGCAGCAGCCACCTCCGCCGCGGCTGGTACTGGGGCACCCAGGCCTTCGGCGACGCCATGCGCAAGCTCGCCGACGCCGCCGTCACCAAGCACACCCCCAAATCCCGCAGCTACCGCGCCGATCCCCACGTCGCCTCCCACGGCCAGCAGCAGGCCGAAGCCTGGCTCAAGCAAGGCCTCAAAGCCGCCGGAATGAAGCCCGCCGAAGTCGCCCAGCTCAAAGGCTCCGATCCCCGCAAGCTCCTCCTCGCCGATCTCCTCTGGCGCCGCACCACCGTCACCCAGGAATGGCTCGCCGAACACCTCACCATGAAATCCGCCGCCAACGTCAGCCAGCAGCTCCGCCGACTGGACCGCAAAAAAGTCCGCGCCCAAGCCCCCAAGGAACTCATAGCCTTCCTCGATCAGGCCGAATCATGACGTTTGGCACTCGCCAAACCGGTGTCCAAAAATGTAAACACCGTACTTGGCAGCATGGTTTCTCATCAAGTAGTTCGCCCATCCAATGAAGCGCCGCATGAAGCTCAGGGTCATTTCTGTCATTGCGCTTCTCATGGCCTTGTCGGCAGGATATCTCTACGAACACTCGCTCGCGTTTGTACGTGCCGCCCCCGAAGACCGATATGGACTTTGGCTGGCTGCGTTGAAGGGCTTTCAGGGCACTCCCCGCTATGTGAGCAGCTTCGAAGACTATTCCTATTTCCGTATCAGCGACATTATTTGTTCACGCTACAAGGTGCCGACCTCCAAGCTTCATCTGCCCATCATCTTTCCATTGGGCCAAGGCACGCCATACATCGTCACCTTCGACATGGTTTCGAGCATTCCCTGATTTCAATTGCTCCACGCACGCCTCCCGCGCATGGCAGACTCAGCAGGCATAGCAGACCAAGACAGGCGCTGAAAACGCAAAGCACACGGCGGCGGTGGCAGAGGGCATGCATATCTCTCAAAACGCAGTCATCGCAGTAATCTTGCCCCACACCATGGCCCTGCACCGCATCAGTTCCTCCCCTGCCCTCGTCATCTCTGCGGCCCAGATCATCCAAACTCACCCACTTTTCCAGCCCCTTAAAAAAACCCTTGCATCCTGCCCCTCCATCCCACACACTTCACGCCGTTCCAAGTTCTCTCAACTTGGTGAACACTTGGTGTTGTTCCCGGCAGGATTGCCGAAGTTTCCCCGGCCCTCGCGCTGATGAAACGCGACTCCGCACTCGCTGCGTAGCCGTCATTCCTGCAGAGACTCACCGCGGCAATGCCGCTTCTCCCCCCTACATTTCCCCAAACCACACCGCACGGAAGGCCGCCGTCATTGTCATGGCCGCACCCGTTCGCTGCATTCCCACAGACATCGTTCTTCATCATGGCAGGCCACAATAAATGGTCCAAAATCAAGCGTGGCAAAGCCATCACGGATGCCAAACGCGGCAATGCCTTCAGCAAGCTGTCGAAGGAAATCACCCTCGCAGCCAAGCATGGCGGTGGCAATATTGACATGAATGCCCGCCTGCGCAGCGCCGTCCTCGCCGCACGCGCCGCCAACATGCCCAATGACAACATCGACCGCGCCGTCAAAAAAGGCACCGGCGAACTCGGCGGCGCGCAGATCGAAGAAATCCTCTACGAAGCCTACGCCCCCGGCGGCGTCGCCATGATGATCGAAATCGTCACCGACAACCGCAACCGCAGCGCCAACGACATTCGCGTCCTCCTCGGCAAAAATCAGGGCACCTTCGCAGACTCCGGCAGCGTCGCCTACATGTTCGCACGCCGTGGCGAGATCCGGCTCGACAAAGCCGCCGCCACCGAAGACCAGATCATGGAGATCGCCCTCGACGCCGGCGCTGAAGACATCCAGGAAGACGGCGACGAATGGATCGTCTACACCGCCACCGATCAGCTCTTCCAGGTCAATGGCCTCCTCCGCGAAAAAGGCCTAACCTCCACTTCGCAAAAGCTCATCTATCAGCCGCAGACCACCGTCACCATCAGTGATGTGGACACCGCGAAAGCCCTGATCCGTCTCTACGACATCCTCGACGACTACGACGACGCGCAGCACATCCACGCCAATTTTGAAATCGACGACGCCATTGCCGATCAGCTCGATTAATCCCCTCCCCTTTCCTGTTTATGTCTGACGAAACCACCGCCGAGCTCGAAGCTCCCAAAACCAAGCGCAAAGCCCCGGCCAAAAAAGCAGCGGTCAAAAAAGTCGCCAAAGCCAAAGCCGAGCCCGTCGTGGAAGTCGCTGTGGAAGAAGCCGCGCCCCCACCTGCTGCGAAAAAAGCGTCCAAAGCAAAAGCCAAAGCCGCACCTGCCGTGGAACCCGTGGTGGAAGTCGTCATCGAAGAAGCTCCCCCTCCTGCCGCGAAGCCCAAGGCCAAAGCCCCTGCCCGCAAGACCGCCAAGAAAAAGGCCGACTCCGCCGAAGCTCCCGAGCTCAATCTTGAAATCAGCGAAGCACCAGCGCCCGCTCCCGTCGAAGCCACCGCCATCGTTCAGGAAGCAACCCCTGCACCCGTTGCCGAAGCACCCGCACCCGTGGCAGCTTCCGCTCCTGCAGATTCACCTCAAGCCGCCGCCCCAGCCCCCGCCGCCAATGCTGAAGGCGCCGAAGACTCTGACGGCGACGACGAAGCCGAAGGCAGCAACGCCGGCACCGAGCCCAATGGCCTGCCCCGCTACACCGTCATCGGTGAAAACGGCCAGCCACGCCCCATGACCGCCAAGGAGCGCCGCAAAGCCAAGTTCGAACGCTGGAAGCAGCGCCGCGCCGAGCGCGACGCCCAGCGCCGCTCCGGTGCCCCGTATACGCCAAACCCCAATGTGAATCGCGACGGCGGTGGCAATCGTGACCGCGACGGCGGCAACAATCGCGACCGCGACAACGGCGGCAACCGTGAACGCGAGCGCGACAACGGCAACCCCCAGCAGTCCCCCCAAGGCGGCCGCAACTACGAGCCCGAGCCCGAAAAACCCCTCGGCCCGCCAGAGCCCGCCAATGGCATTCTCGAAATGTCCCCCAAAGGCTACGGCTTCCTCCGCCGCCGCGAGATGTCCTTCGCCCAGCATCCGCAGGATGCCTTCATCGCCCCCGAGTTCGTCCGCAAATACGGCCTCCGCGAAGGCATGCAGGTCGTCGGCGTCCAGTGCAAAGGCGCACGCGGCCCCCAGATCACCGAAGTCACCGAAGTCAATGGCCGCAATCCTTTGGCCATGCGGGACCTCCCCCTCTTCGAAGAACTCAAGGCCATCAAT
>CALRWM010000111.1:0-13649 GCA_943371875.1 Prosthecobacter debontii
GTCTCTCCGTCCGGAAACGTGGTCAGCTCCGCGGCACAGAGCGCCATGTTCAGGTTTTGGGCAATCGACTTCGCCAGCGTCGGATGGGCGGAGCCGCTTAAGATCTTCAGACTTTCATTCATGGGGCGCGGAGTTAGGCGAGTCTGTCACAGAAATCAACCCATCGCGTCATTCCACGTCTCAATGCTTGTGCTTCCAGACAACTTCTCGTACCTCTGGAGGTAAATCTGCTGCTAAATTAGCCTCCACTTCCCTAGCCCAGCCATGAGTGATTCCTCCAATCCCATCCCTCCGCCGAAGACCACCGGCGGTGGCTGGCGCTGGGAACCGCCCACACCGGCGGAATTGCAGGAAATTCTGCCACAATATGAAGTCCACATGCTAGTCGGCCGTGGCGGCATGGGTGCCGTCTACAAGGGCCTGCAGCTCAGTTTGGATCGCGCCGTGGCGATCAAACTGCTCCCACCGGCCATCGAACGGCAGGACCTTGCCTTTGCCGAGCGCTTCAAAAACGAGGCCCGGCTCATGGGGCGCATGAATCACCCCGCCATCGTTAGCGTGTATGATTTCGGCCGCACTTCGGATGGCCAGCTCTATTTTGTCATGGAATACGTCGATGGCACCGACGTCCAGCGCATGATCGCCCGCGAAGGCAAGCTGCCCCCCGAGCACGCCCTCGCCATCACCGCGCATTTGTGCGATGCCCTCGGCTACGCTCACAAGCAGGGCATCGTGCATCGCGACATCAAGCCCTCCAATGTCCTCATCGACATCGAAGGCCGCGTCAAAGTCGCCGACTTCGGCCTCGCCAAACTTTCAGACAAAGCACAGAACTCCGGCCTCACTCAAACCGGCATGACCATGGGCACACCCGACTATGTGGCGCCCGAAGCGCTCATGTTAGGTTCGGATGTCGACGGCCGTGCAGACATCTATGCCGTCGGCGTCATGCTGTATCAGATGCTCACCGGCGACATCCCGCGCGGCATGTTCAAAATGCCGTCGCAGAAATTTCAAAGCATCGATCCCCGCTTTGACGCCATCATCCGCCGCGCCTTGGAGCACGACCGCGAGGAGCGCTATCAAAGCAGCCACGAATTGCGGCAGGCGCTGGATGTCATTCTTACCACGCCCCGCGCAGTCTCAGGCCAGGAATCCAGCGCCGTGCTTCCCAAACAGCCCCCGCAGACACCCGGCCGCACCGTCGTCCCCTCCTCACGCAATCCCGGCTCCGCGCAGCAGCGCACCGCGCCAAAGCCCGATCCGTATCAGGCCCCACCACCATCCACAGCCGCCTCTCCTTCGACGATACCCTACGTCGTCGCCGCGCTGCTCATGCTCGGCGGCGGCGGCTGGTTCATCCTCAATCGCCAGCCCCCGGCCATTCCGCCCAATCCGTTTGAGACTGCCGAGAAGACAACGATCACCCCTCCCCCGGCCCCCACACCGAAGATCGCCACCACCCCTTCCTCACAACCAACGCCAAAACCGCAGCCAGTCACACCCACGTACACACCGCCGCCGGTGAAACCTGCTACCCCAAGCAGCACACCACCCGCCATGGCACCGGTCACCCCACCCGCCACGGTCACACCAGCCCGTCCTTCTCCTCCCGCCCCCAACAACGAATCAATCGTTTACCGCCTGGCTCAGCTGGAGTCCCAGTTTCAGACCGCCTTTGAGCGGGATGTGAACACCGCTTATACCGATCAACTCGACACCCTGGGCACAGGCTATGCCACCGCCCTTGATCGCGCGATGCTGGACGCCAGCAAAGCCGGACGGCTCGACGAAACCATCGCCCTGCGTGAAGAAAAGCAGCGCTTCACCACGCACAAGTTCATGCCGTCCATCGACCCCTCGAGTCTGCACAAGACCGTGGTCACTCTGCGCAACGCCTACCGCACCGCAGAAAAAAAATACGCCCAGCAAAAGGACGCCTCCTCCCTGCCCCTCTACGACCGCTACATCGAAGTCCTCAGCGCCTTGGAAAAGGAAGTCCTCGCTCAAGGCCGCAGCTCTGAAGCCGCCTCCGTCCGCACCAAGCGCGACGACGTCGTCACCCGCCGCAAGCAGCGTGCCGCAAAGGTATCATCCAGGGCCTCCATCTCCCCGCCAGCAGTCCCCGGTTCGGCCAAGCTCGCTCTGTTCGACGGTGAATCCCTCAAAGGTTGGCGCATCATTGGCGATGCTGATTCATTCACAGTCATCAGCGGCGAAATCCGCAGCAACGCGCGACCTGGAAATCTCATCTATGTCGGCACCAGCGGCGTTGCGCCAGCCTGGAAAGATTTCGCCCTCAATATCAAAATCAAATGCCAGGACCGGGCCAACTCAGGTATCTGGCTGCACATCCCCGACCCCGTCACCATCATCAATCGCAAGGTCACTGCTTTTGAAGTGAACATCGACGAAAAAGCCAGCCAGACGGGTTCTATCCTCGGTGCAGTGGAAATGAGTTCTGGCAGGCCGCTAAGCAGCAAGTTAGAACGAGGCAGCTTCTTTGGCTCCGCCAGGCCTTTCACGAAACCGCGTTTCGATCAATGGCTCGACATGCGTATCACCGCCAGATCTGGGCTTGTCACCGTCTGGATTGATGGAATGCAGGTCAACCAATGGTCTTTGCCGCCTGGCTGGACAACACCACCTGACAAAAATTACCTGCAAACTTTCCAGGGCACTGTCGGCCTTCAGTCAGGTGTAGGCATCGTCGCCTTCAAAGACATCACCCTGGAGCTGCTCTGAAAAAAGCACGCTCGACATGAGCATCGAAGCGTAGTCTCGTTTTCATCATGCCTTGGTTTCACCTCATCATCGCTGGTCTTCTCGAAGTTGCCTGGGCCGTCGGTTTAAAACAGACCGCCGGCTGGACTCGACTGTGGCCCAGCCTCATCACCGTGGCGCTCATGATCGCCAGTTTCTTCTTTCTCTCCCTCGCACTGCGCACCCTGCCCCTCGGCACCTCCTATGCCATCTGGACTGGCATCGGCGCCGTCGGCACCGCTTTGATCGGCATCTTCATCTTTGATGAACCCCGCACCGCCGCGCGGCTCGTATGCATTCTACTCATCGTCGCCGGCATCGTCGGTCTGAAACTCGCCTCCTCCCCCCACTCCTGATCCAGCCCCCCATTCGTCATTCGGATTTACTCATTCGTCATTTCCCACTCCGCATCTTCCATCTCTCCTTTGACAACCACCCCCCCCACCTCTTCATTCCCGCCATGACCCCCAGCCAATATTCCGACTTTCCCTCCGATTTCCCCACCTCCATCGCGCCGAAGTCCAGTTACATGGTCCCCACCGTCATCGAGTCCGAAGGCCGTGGCGAACGCGCCTATGACATCTACTCCCGCCTCCTGAAGGACCGCATCATCTTCCTCGGTGGCGAGGTCAATGACACGATGGCCTCCATCATCATCGCCCAGCTCCTCTTCCTCCAGATGCAGGATCCGAAGAAGGACATCAACATCTACGTCAACAGCCCCGGCGGCAGCGTCACCGCCGGCCTCGCCATCTATGACACCATGCAGTTCCTCACCTGCGACGTCTGCACCTACAGCATCGGCCTCGTCGCCTCCATGGGCGCCGTCCTCCTCGCCGCAGGCACAAAGGGCAAACGCTACGCCCTGCCAAACTCCGACATCATGATCCATCAGGTCTCCGGTGGCGCACGCGGCACCGCCAGCGATGTCGAGCGTACCGTCGAATACATGTTCGGCCTCAAGAAGCGCCTCAACCGCATCCTCGCTCATCACACCGGCAAGTCCGTCGAACAAATCGAACGCGACGCCGACCGCGACAACTACATGTCCGCCGCCCAGGCCGCCGAATACGGCCTCGTGGACAAAGTCCTCGAAGGCAAAAAAGACATCTCTGCCGAAGCCAAGTAACACACTCCTCCAAAAGGGCGGGACTCACATCCCGCCCTTTTTTGTGCCCATAAACTTGGCCCATGACGTCGCACGGCCCCAAAGCGAATCCCCTCTCCCCACCGATGAAATTGCAATGCTCCAAAATCTTCTTGAGGGAGAGGAAGGGTGAGGGGCCACAACTCATTCGTAGGATGGGTGTGGCGACAGCCCGCCCGTCCATCAGCGCGTTGCAAACACCCCGGCCCACAAACGCCCCACACACTCGGGCGGTCATCACCGCAGCCCCGCCGTCAATCAAGTCAAGGTTGTCAAGACATCGAACCCCACGACTCTTGATCTCTTCTTGACCCCTGACCACCACTTGCCCCTTCCCCTCATGAAATTCGGCTTCGTCACCGCCATCCTCCCCGAACTCTCGTTCGACAACGTCCTCAACTTCGCCCGCCACGAAGGCTTCTCCACCGTTGAGGTCATGTGCTGGCCCATCGGCAAAGCCGAGCGCAAATACGCCGGCGTCACCCACATCGACGTCACCGCCCTGGCCAAAAGCCAGGCCCAGGAAATCCTCGGCCACTGCCAGGATCAGGGCGTCAGCATCAGCGCCCTCGGCTACTACCCCAACATCCTCGACCCCGATGCCGCCGTCTCCCGCGCAGCCGTCGCCCATTTCAAAAAAGTCATCGCCGCCGCACCCAAACTCGGCGTGAATCTCGTCACCGGCTTCGTCGGTCGTGACTGGACCAAAACCGTCGATGAAAACTGGCCGCGCTTCCTCAAAATCTGGCAGCCCATCATCAAATACGCCGAAGACCATGGCGTCAAAATCGGCATCGAAAACTGCCCCATGTCCTTCACTCGCGACGAATGGCCCGCCGGCAAAAACCTCATGACCACCCCCGCCATCTGGCGCCGCGCCTTCAACGACATCGACTCCTCCAGCTTCGGCCTCAACTACGACCCCTCCCACTTCATCCTCCAGGACATGGATCCCCTCAGCCCCCTCGCCGAGTTCAAATCCAAGCTCTTCCACATCCACGCCAAAGACGTCAAAATCAACCGCGCCGCCCTCAACGAAGTCGGCCGCTTTGACTTCCCCCTTCAGTGGCACCAGCCCCGCATCCCCGGCTACGGCGACATCAACTGGGCCGCCTTCATGGCCGAGCTCATGCGCATCGGCTACGACGGCCCCCTCTGCATCGAAGTCGAAGACGACACCTTCGGCAAAACCCTCGAAGGCCGCATGCAAGCCATCAAAGTCGCGCGAAATATACTCTCTCCATACTTTGGGTGACCATCTGATTCGTCCTCGTCCTCCTACTCGAACTCGTCCTCGATACTGCCGCCCCGCAACCACCTACCCCTCCGCAAATCCCACCTGCACCACACCCGCTCCTCTTCGTATTGTAGTACCGGCTTCAGCCGGTCCGGCATCCCCCATTCGTAGTTCGGGATTCGCTTTGTGGCTAAGCAACAGCCCGCTCTGAAATCTTTCCCTGGCCCTCCGCTCCGCCTCACCCAAAATCCCAAAGCCATCTGCACCATCCTCGCCCCCTTCTTCGGCTGACTTTCCATTGCATTATGTGCTATCAGCAGCCTGATTGAATTTCCACATGAAGGAAGTCATTCAGACAGCCATTTGCTTTCTGCCTATGATTTGGGCGGCTCAGACATTCCTTTGCCTGCGTGATTACCGCCGAGATCGCAGAAGACCACCGCTGACCGAAACAGAAAAAGCCCAAATGGAGCAGCTCAGGGCCGAGTTGGAAAAGCTCAGGGCCGAGCAGAAAATAGCCGAAGCCGAATCTCCACGCAGGCAGTTCAAAGGACTCCGCTGGTATCTCACTCATCCAAAGGAAAGTTTCACTTCACTCATGTCAGCGCTGCTGTTCATGCTGGTCGTCTTCATGTTTCTACCGATGGCGTTTTTGATCTGGATTTTGCCCGATCCTCGCCGGGGGTGAGCTTCTTATTCGCTCATTCAGACAGCAGCAGCTTTTGACTCGCCCTCTGCCGAGTGAACCGCAACATGCTTTTCTTCCCACCACTCCTCATCTCCACCAGCGTCACCTGATCCTCAAACAGCTCCCCAAACACCGCGCACCTCAGCGTCGCCCCCTCAACCCCCTCCGGCACCTCCACTTCAAAAAACAGCACCACCGCCGGATCCCCGCTCTTCGCACTCACCGCATCCATCTCTCTCCCCACCCACTCTATCTTCGCCACCTTCCCCGCCGCATCCGTCACCACAAAAGTCTTCGCCAGATACACCTGAATCTGCGCATCAAACTCCGCCGCTGGCGTCTTGTCGATCCTCATCTCCCGCTCGCTCTGCCGCACCAGCGCCACTTCAAGATCGCTCACGAAAACCGTGAGACTCACCTCCAGCTTCTTCGTCTTCGCATTGTACTCCGCCTCCGCCGTGGAGCTGTGAATCGAATGCGCGCGCAAACACGTTGCCACCACCAAAGAAAGAATGACCGGCAAAAGGCGCATGGAACGCGCACTTTAGTCCGCAACCTCATCGCAAGCAAGGCATGCAAATCTCCTGGGGTTGCCTTGGCTGCATGCCAAATCCCTCATTCCGAGCAGGATACCGCAAATCAGATCGTGGCAAAACCATGAGTTTCTGATACTTTGGTGGAGTGAATTCTGCCGCCCCTGCTCCCAAACGCCGCCGCTTGCCACCAAAGGCTCTCCGCTCGGCTGCGAAACAGAAGCAGGCCGAAACCGGCGAATGGATTGAAATTCCAAGAACCACTCCCGGCTCGTTTGAGTTAAAACGAGTTGAAGCCAGGACGCCTCCCCCAGCTAACCAGCCAACCACTCCACCCATCCCAGCCACACCCAAGCCATGAGACTCATCCTCTTCCTGCTCATCTCCTTGATCGTCGTACTTGCCCTCACCAATCCCAACGAGGCTGAGTTCCGTTCCTACATGCAGCAGAAGCACGGCATTGCCGGATCGCTCAGCTTGAAAGTCGCCGCCATATTCTCCGCCGGCACCAGCACTGGAGTCTCCCGTGACAACTACATCATCTGCAGCCGCTACTACATCGGCGGAGACGGCATCCTGCCACGCACAGATCTGGCCTGGGCAGTCGGTGGAAAATTTTTTGACATTGACGAAGGCGGCGGGAAATGAGGCCATGCTTCATCTGCTGCCCTCTGACATGCGGCTGCCATCTCTGCTCATCCTGAGTCTCCTCCCCGCTTGCACGCTGCTGCAGCGCAAACAATCGCCGCCTGCACTTCCCAAACCCGCCTATCACATCGACGCCGCCTTGGCCTCAGCCTTGAAACCAGCGGCTGCCAGCATCGAAATCGACCTGTCCCGGCAGGAAATGCGTTTGTTAAATGCAGACAAGGTGGCCGTCGTGGTCACCCAGATTTCCTCGGGGCGGAACACCTCGCCCACACCCACCGGTCATTTCAAGGTGCTCGAAAAGCTGCCGACGAAGTTCTCCAATCGCTACGGCAAGTTCGTCAAGCCGGACACGCGTGAGGTGGTCGTGTGGCGTGTCTGGGAGCATCACGGCCCGCAGCCACCGGGCACCCGCTACGAAGGCTACGAAATGCCACACTGGCTGCGGCTCACCTGGCCCGGCGTGGGCATTCATCAGGGCGAGTTCAAGCCGGGAGAACTCTCCAGCAAAGGCTGCATCCGCACTCCTGCCGCGCCCCAGCAAGTGATCTGGGAGCATGCCAAGGTGGGCACTCCGGTGCACATCCACGGCAGCAGCGCCGCTCGCCCAGACGCGCCCTGAAACTTACGGGGCCGCTTCGGCCGGTTCCGGCTCGGCTTTCTTCACCGTCGGCATTTCCACCGTCACACTCAGCTCCCAGGCACGATTTTTGATGCACCACACCAGCACCGCCAGAGCCAGGAAGCCCATTAAAACCAAATGCACCATGCAGCCCGTACCGCATCCGATTCCTTGAAACGAATCGCGATAAGTGCGGATATTAGTTCTGACAGACCCTCCCATTCATGACAACCTGCCTCATCTTGGATTGGACAGCCAGCGTTTGTCGTCGATTTTTAGCCTGCCTTTTACTGATCCCTCCACCCAAAACTTCCTGAGCCCCATGTCTCGCCGTGCCCAATCTGGAGTCCGCCCCACCCACTGGCTGGGATTGATCGCCATTCTCGCCGTCGTCGGCGGCGGTGGTTTTGCTTTGATGCATCGCTCCACTGATGCGATGACTGGCGTCACCGAGCTCAGTGCCAGTGAGTTCATGGAAAACGCCACCGCTCTCAGTGGCAACGAATACAAGGTCGAAGGCGTCGTCGACGACCGGCTCGACAACTGGCGCAGCGCAGAAGGCCGCCTCTTCAGCTTGCAGATCAGCGATGGCGCAGGCAATACTTACCTCCCAGTCTGGGTGCCACCGGATTACAAAGGGGCCAACATTCAGCGCCGCCAGCGTTACATCTTTAAAGTGCGCGTCATGGAAACCGGCGTGCTCGAAGTGCTCGAACTCATCAAAGCGTAATCCCACACCGTCATGAAGCGCCTTATTTTTGCCCTATCCCTGGCCGGACTTATCCCCGCCAGCGCCCAGGTTCTCCCAGGCAGCCCCGGTGCGGGTGCGCCCCCGGCCAACACCACCTCCAATAACAATTACAACATGGTGCCCGGCAGCGCTGCCGACCGCCAGACCGATACGCAGACCGGGCTCAACAACATGCCCATGGCCGATCCCGGCTCGGAGAACGTCTCCTTCAACGGCAAGCTCTGGAACGTGACCAACAACCGTCTCATGCGCTCCCGGTTTGAGACCTATCTCACCACGCCTGAGGCCAACGGCCCTGAAGACCAGGCCTACCGTGATCTCATGGCGCAGATCATGGAACTCCTCGCCCCCACGCACAAGGCCACCGACCCCGTCACCAAGGCTCAGATCCGCGGCCCTGAAGTCATGAAAGCTTTTGCCATGTTGCCCGAAGCCGGTGCCGCCAGAATCGACGGCGGCCTCTGCAATGCCGTCGCCAATGCCATCTGGGATGTCTGGACTTCGCAGAAACGTGTCAATGAACGCAAGCTCGCCAACACCGCCATGATGGAGCGCCGCAGGCAGCTCGAATGGAACGCGGAAATGGGAATGAGCAGCACCCCCCTGGCCAAAAGTGGCCCCGCCTCCAAAAACGGCTCGCAGCAAACCAATGCGCAGGCGCAGCAAAATAACAGCGCCACCGTCGGTCGCACCTCCGGTTACATCAAAGGCATCGCTGAAATCGAAGCCCGCACCAAACTGAACGAGACCGCCATGGGCCTCTCCGAAGTCACCAGCAAGATCCAGTTCCAGGCCCTCATCATTCAGATGTTCATGCAGCGCCGCTTTGAGCACGCCGTCATCGCCTGCCGCTTCTACCCCAATCTCTTCCGCGACGGCGAAAGCATCCTGCAGCTCGACAAGGACAGCGATGTCCAAAAGCTCCTCTCCAGCAGCTTCGGCGTCCCTCCCACCGTCAGCATGATCGACGGCCTCTCCCTCGAAGCCATCCGCAGCGTCGATGAATCCCTTGTCTCCTTCGAAAACCTCGTCGTCCGCCGCGATGTCGACAGCGCCAGCAACCGCCTCCTCGAAGCCTACGCCATCGGCGAATACCTGCCTCGTGTCCGCCGCCTCCCCATGGCCGAAAAGACCAAGGTCCTCGACTTCGTCCGCAAGAAAAACAAGCTCCTCTCCTTCCTGGAAATGAAGGACTATTCCAGCGCCGAGATCGTCGTCACGGAACTCCGCAGTTCTTCCGACGACTTTGAATACGCCAAGCCCCTCGCCGCGATTCAGACCGCCAAGACCATGAGCAATCTGCACGTGAACAACGCCAATGCAGCCATGGGTAACAAGGATGCCGTGACCGTGGAGAAGGAGATGAAGGCTGCCGCCGAAATCTGGCCCACCAATCCCCGCGTCACCCAGCTCAGCGAGCACATGATGCAGTCCACCGACATGAAGTCCCAGGCCCTCATGGAATTCGACCGCCTCCTCAGCCAGCGCAACTACCGCCAGATCTTCGAAAACCAGGCCCCCTTCATCGCCGCCGTCGCCGACGACCTCACCCGCAAGCAGCAGCTCGAAAAAGTCCTCAAGGACATGGGCCGCCTCGAACTCATCCTCGGCGGCGCCAAGGAAATGGCCGCCAGCAGCGCGCCTGCCGCATGGGAAAAAGTGGAGAAGGAATCCAAGATCTACCCTGACGATCCCTTGCTCAGCAAACTCCGCGCAGACCTCGGTGTGAAGGCCAGCGAATTCGTCACCGCCATCGAAAACGCCCGTCAGCAGGAAGAGAAGCAGCAGGTCGGCTCCGCCCTCGCCTGGTATTTGAAAGCCAAGAGCATGCACCCCCTCAGCGAGATGGCCCGCGATGGCATCAAGCGCCTCGTCGAAGTCGTCAAAAACGGCGACCAACCACCGCCCACCATCTCCGAGCCAACTTCAGCGCTCAACAACTAGAGCGCTCTCGTCTCCGAAAGCGCGTAGCGCTGGCACAACCGTAGCCGTGGGTGCTAACCCACGGTGCTTGTGGGAAATCCAGTGGAACCGCGTAGCGGTGACACAAACCTCCGCTTCACCCACCGCATTTGCTGAAACGCGCGCGCTAGGTCGGAATTACTTGCCTGTTGCGTCCTCCACAGCATCACGAATGCCTTCAGCAGGGCGCGAGTCGGTGGCGTCATCAATCTTGTCTCCGATCTTTTCCGCCGGGCCTTTTTTGCAGCTGGAAAGAGCGCTCACGGATACAAGGAACAAGGCAAGAATGCAGCAGAGTGATTTCATACCATCAGATCGCTTCTGACTCCCTCCCTGCGCGTATCCTCTTTCACATTCCTCTCGATCACCGGTACTTCGACAACCCTTCCAGATACTGCCGCGCCAGCTCCGTCTGCGGCCGCGTGAAGAACTCGGCAGCCGTGGATGACTCCTCCACTTTCCCGCCCACGAGGAAGACCACCCAGTCCGCCACCTTTCGCGCAAAGCTGATCTCATGCGTCGCCAGGATGATGCTCTGACCCGCCTCCGCCAGTTCACGAATCACATCCAGCACCTCCCCCGTCATCACCGGATCGAGTGCCGAAGTCGGTTCATCCAGCAGCAGCAAACGCGGCTTCGGCGCCAGCGCCCGCGCAATGGCCGCACGCTGCTGCTGCCCACCCGAAAGCTGGCTCGGCCGTTTGTGCTCATGCCCGGCCAGCCCCAGTCGATGCAGCAGTTCCAGCGCCCGCTGCGTGGCCGCCGTTTCGCTCATGCCATGCACCTCCCGCAGCGGCAGCGTGATGTTTTGCAGCGCCGTGAGATGCGGAAAAAGGTTGTACCCCTGAAACACAAAACCATTCCCACGCCGCTCATTCAAAGCCCCCTCCTCATCATGCGGCAGCACACGCGCATCGATGCTCACATGCCCGTCATCCGGCACCAGCAGACTGCCCAGCACACGCAGCAGCGTGGACTTGCCACCGCCCGAAGGCCCCAGCAGCGCGATCACCCGTGCTTCATCCCCCGTGGCAAACGAAGCCCCGTCCAGCGCCGCGTGCGCGCCATAGCGCTTGATCACCGCACGCGTTTCAAGTTTCATACGCAAACCTCCCTTCCAAACGCCGCGCCAGATGTGAAAGCGGTATCGTCACCACCAGATAAGCCAGCGCCAGCGGCAGGTAGCCCTCCAGCGGTGCAAAGTTCGCGGCGTTCATGATCTTGACCTTCTGCACCAGCTCCTCAATCCCGATCACCGAGAGCAGCGACGAATCCTTGATCAGCGACACCAGCTGCCCCGTCGTCCCCGGCAGCGCCCGCCTCAGCGCCTGCGGGATGATCACAAACCGATACGTCTGCGCCTTGCTAAAGCCCACCGCACGCGCCGCCTCAAGCTGCGAAGCACTGATGCTCTCCACCGCCCCCCGAAAAATCTCCGCCAGATACGCCCCCTCAAAGCACCCCAGCAAAATGATCCCCGTAAACAGCGGCTGATCAATGTTCAGCGCCTGCGCGATGATGTAATGCCCGATCAGCAGCTGCACCAGCAGCGGCGATCCCCGCACCACCTCCACCACACTCCCGCATCCCATCCGCACCGGCAGCCACGGCGCACGCCGCCCCAGCATCAGCACAAAGCCAAACGCAATGCTCACCACCATCGCCACCAAAGACAGCCCCATCGTGCTCAGCCACCCACGGAAAAACTGCTCCCGGTACTGCCACACCCCGCTCCAGTTCCACGGATACTCCACCGCCGAAAACACCCCGTAAAACGCCGCCGACGCGATCGCAAACAGCCCCAGCGCATAAAGCGCACGGCGCGTACTCGAAACAGCGATGTCGTGGGAGGCAGGCAAGACCCCATGATTTACGCCGGGAAGCACCAGTTTGTCCCGCTGATTTTACTTCGCCGCTGCAGCAATGACACCCGGCTTCGCCGCCCGGCTCTGCAAAAACAGCACCACCCCGCGCGCGATCCCATCCGCCACCTTGTCCCGATACCCCGCCTGCTTCAGCCGCACCGACTCGCTCGCGCTCGTGATGAATCCGCACTCCACCAGCACCGCCGGACACGCCGCCCGCGCCACCACCGCGTAGTCCCGCGCCTTGATCCCCCGGTTCTCCGCCTTCGTCGCCCCGCACACCAGCCGCTGCACCGTGCTGGCAAATTCAGCTCCATCCCCTTCCGTTCGCCCCTCGCCAGCAGACACCAGCTGCCGCGCCATCAGCCCCTTGGGCTCCGCAAAATACGTCTCAATCCCCTCCGCCTCGCTCCCCTCACCGTCCGTGTTGAGGTGCACACTCACAAAGGCCGCCGCCTCATGCGTCCCCGCCATCGCCGCACGCTCATCCAGCGTTAGAAACCGGTCCCCGCTCCGCGTCATCACCACCCGCACCCCCGCCGCCTCCAGCTCCTTCTTCAGCCGGTTGGCGATGTCCAGGCTCATGTTTTTTTCGATCACCCCGTTCGCCACCGCTCCCCCGTCATGCCCGCCATGCCCCGCATCCACCACCACAATCGGCGCCGTCTCATTCCAAAATCCCGCCCTCGGCAGCGGCTCCGCCGCCTGCCGCCCCTCCAGCCACACCAGCGAGTACGCACTCCCTCCGAGGGCCAAAAAAGCGACCACTGTTTGCAGGCTCAGGGCGATGAACGGGCGAAATTTCAAAAAATATATTCACAGTTATAAAATATTTGATTGAATTAACAATCGAATTTTCTACAATAGCCATATGAAGACGCCCTGCCTTTCATCCTCTGTGCTGAGATCTCTCGTGCTTTGCTCGGCAGTCCTTTTCGCTCTGCCACTCCAGGCAGTGACCAATAACTTCACTCAGCCGCCCCCTCCCGGCTACGGCCCCGCCCCCAAGAACGCCGCCCCCAAATCCTCCAAGGCCCCCACCCACGGCAAATCCACCGCCAAAGCCCCCGCCAAACCGGCCACCACCACCAAAAAGCCCGCCGCAGGCCCCCCGCCACCCCCCAAAGTCTACGGCCCCACCGGCGACCTCACCAATCAGGTCTCCCGGCTGCGCGACAGCGACCGCGTCCAAAACATGCGCATCGGCGACCTCGAGCGCGACGTCAGCAGCATCAAGCGCGGCGGCAAAGGCACCACCCGTTACGATGGCGGCACCGACCTCGCCGCCCACACCACCTACATCTCCCGCCCCGGCGACACCCTCTGGCGCATCGCCTCCACCCACCGCGTCAGCGTCGGCGAGATCCAGCAGCTCAATCGCATGACCGAAGACGAAGTCCACGTCGGCCAGACCCTCCTCATCCCCTCCCCCC
>CALRWM010000112.1:0-13066 GCA_943371875.1 Prosthecobacter debontii
CAGAGATTTTTCAGAGACAATCTCTGCGGCGTTCCAACCTCTGCGGTATAAAATCCGGGCGCTCCGAATGACCGCCTTTTCTCCGCAAGAAATGCCGGGGAACGCTGTAGTTTTTCTCCTCATCTGTGCCTGAACTCTGCATGCCGCGCTACGTCCTGATCGCCCCCATTTTTTGCCTCTCACTCACTGCGGCCTCCCTCTTGCATGGGGCGGATGCAGCGGCGCTGTGGTCGGGGAAGGTGCGGCGGATTCTGGATGAGAACTGTGTGAAGTGCCACGGCGTGCTGGAGCAGAAGGGCGGGCTGGAGCTGGACACGCCGGAGATGGTGATCAAAGGCGGTGAAGACGGTGCCGTGGTGACCCCGGGGAAGCCGGAGGAGAGCGCTCTTTTTACGAGCTTGGAAAAGGGCGCGGACCCGCACATGCCGCCTAAGAAACAACTCAGCGATGCCGAGCGCGCGGCGGTGAAGGAATGGATCTCTGCGCTGCCCGCCACGCCTGTGGCTGCCGTGGAGAAGGCGCAGCCGAAGGTGGCGCGACTGTTTGCCTCGGGTGAGGAAGCCATCTCAACGCTCCTGGCCGAAGGCTGGGCACGCGCAGGCGTCAAACCCGCTGCCCCTGTGTCGGATGCGGTGTGGTGCCGGCGTGTTTACTTGGATCTGGCGGGGCGCATTCCCACGCAGGCGGAACTGGCGGCGTTTGTCGCGGCACCGCAGCGGGATGTGCTCATCGACAAGCTGCTCGCAGCACCGGAGTACGCGGTGCGCATGCGGGAGCTGTGGGACAACTTTTTGATGGGCCGCCTCACACGCGGAAATCCGGATGGTCGGCGCAAGGGCTCGGGCTGGTGGACTTTTTTGGAGAAGGCTTTCAAGGACAACCGCCCATGGAACGAGGTGGTGTATGACGTGCTGTGCGCGAAGCCTGACAAAGCACCGGACCGCAAGGGAGCCTCGTGGTTTTTGTTTGAGCGGAAGAACGACTACCAGAAGATTGCCGAGGCAGTAGCGCCGGTGGTGTATGGGACGAAGATCGACTGCGCGCAGTGCCATGACCATCCGCTGGCGCGTGAGATCAAGCAGGCGCACTACTGGGGTCTGGTGGCCGCGTTTAACCGCAGCAAGAACGTGGACGCCAGCACGGCCGTGGCGGAGAGCGCAGTGGGCGGCTTCATGAACTTCACCAATCTGAAAAAGGAATCCCAGCCGGCGGTGGTGACGCTGCTGACAGGTCGCACGCTGCCGGAAGTGTGGCCGGGCGGCGAGACGAAGGAGAAGGACGGGCCGGAGATGTATGAGGATGCGAAGGCGGCGGTGCGCGTGCCGAAGTACTCACGGCGTGAGGCCTTTGCTGAAGCGGCGACGCAGGACAATCCGCTGCTGGCGCGTGCGTTTGTGAACCGCATGTGGGCGGCGCTGACGGGCCGTGGCATTGTGAATCCGCCGGATGAAATCAACGAGCGTAACACGCCAAGCCACCCGGAACTGCTGGAGTGCCTGGCGCAGGATTTTGTCTCGCATAACTATGACACCCGCCGCGTGGTGCGGGAGATCGTGCGCAGCCGGGTGTATGCGCTGGGGGCTTCAGACGCCGCGCCGGAATTGTTTGCGGGGATGAAGGAGCGAGCGCTGACGGCGGAGCAGCTGGCACGCTCATGGCGCATTGCGCTGAGCCTGCCGCCGGACGAGGAGGAGTTTCGCCGTCAGGTGATCACGGCGATGCCGGATGTGCTGCCAAAGGAGTACAATGCGACGTTTCAGCAGGCGCAGTTTTTATCGGGATCGCCGACGATGAACGCGCTGCTGCAGGCGGCGCAGGGTGGCGTCATCGCGAAGCTGACGGCGCTGCCGGATGTGAATGCGCGGGTGCGTGAGGCGTTTCAGGCAGTGTACGGCCGCGCGCCGGGGGCGGAAGAGGCCACGCAGGCGGCGGCGTTTGTGAATGCGAATGCGGACCATCCAGCGGAGGCGACGCGGGATCTCCTCTGGGCGCTGCTCACGAGCGCGGAGTTTCTGGCGATGCCGTGAGGCTGACAAAACTGTATACTGTGTAACCTTCTAGAGTCCTTTCCTGATGAATCTCCGCGATCCCCACCCCCGCTGCCCGACTCAAGAGCACACGCTGCATCGGCGGCTGTTTTTGAAGGGGCTGACGGGCGGGGCGCTGGCGAGCACGGCGAGCTTTACGGGGTTGTTTCAGAATCCGGTGTTTGCGGAGGAGACGAAGAAGGCGCAGAAGCATTGCATCCTGCTGTGGCTGTGCGGGGCGCCGAGTCAGTTTGAGACGTGGTATCCGAAGCCGGGCAGTCCGGGGAACGGGCCCTTTGGCAGTATGCCGACGAAGATTCCGGGCATCCATTTTTCTTCGCTCATGCCGAAGTGCGCGGGCATCGCGGACAAGCTGAATCTGGTGCGCAGCATGAAGACGAACCAGCCGGAGCACTTGCAGGCGATCAACCTGCTGCAGCGCGGCAGTCCGGAGCGTGCGGGCTTCACACGGCCGACGCTGGGCAGCAGTCTGGCGCAGGCCATGGGGCAGATGGATGCGAAGCTGCCGAACTTCATCTTTCTCGATCCTGTGCCCGGTGGCAATGAATTCGAGGCATTCAAGGCGGGCAACTGGGCGGGCTGGCTGGGGGCGGAACATGCGCCGGTGCGGCTGGGCGGGGACTACACGCAGTTTTTGCAGAAGGAGGGCGCGGGCATCCCGCAGCATGACAAGGAATCGCGCGAGACGCTGCGCAAATTCCTCACCTCCAAGTATGAGCGGGATCGCAGCAGCGCGGTGGCGCGCAGCCAGAATGCGGCCTTTGAGCGCATGAAGGGGCTGAGCGCGAGCGCGGACCTGTTTGACGTGAACAAACTGCCGGCCAAGGACCGCGAGCGCTACGGCCCTGGGAGTTTTGCGCAGCATGCGCTGATGTCGCGGCACCTCGTTGAAAACGGTGCGCCGTTTGTGATGGTGGCCAATGGTATGAACTGGGACAACCATGTGTTCAACCATGAGATCCATCAGATGCTTGTGCCGGAGCTGGACCATGTGGTGTACAATCTGGTGAACGACCTCGAAGAGCGCGGGCTGCTGGACTCCACGCTGGTGATTGCGATGGGCGAGTTTGGCCGCAGTCCGTGGATGAACGCGGCGCGCGGTCGCGAGCACTACCCGAATGCCTGGAGCATGATGATGACCGGCTGCGGCCTGAAGCGCGGCGTGGTCACAGGTGCGACGGATGTGGACGGCGTGGACGTGATTGAAAAACCGTACAGCGAGCAGAATCTCTTTGCCACCATCTTCACGGCGCTAGGCATTGATCCGTATGCGGAGTATGACCTGCCCGGCATGCCCACCTTCCACCGCGTGGAAAACAAGGCGGAGCCAATCCGCGACATCCTCGCCTGAGACCGCCCATGAAACTGACCCGTACCAAACAATACGAGATGCCCTTTGCCGTCCTGGGACTGGCGACCACGCCGGATGGCGCGCAGGCCTATGCCGCCTGCATGGACGGCAGCGTGCATGCCGTGGAGACCGCGACTGGCAAGAAGGAGGTGTTTGAAAAGAAGCACAGCTCCTACGCCAGCGGCTGCGTGCTGCTGCCGGATGGCAAGACGCTTATTTCCGCCGGGTATGACGGCACGCTGCTGTGGCATGACGTGGCCACGCGCAAATGCATCCGCGAGGTGAAGGCTCATCAATTCTGGAGCTGGCAGCTCGCGATCTCGCCCGATGGCACGCGGGTGGCGAGTGTGACGGGGCAGTACATCGCGGGGGGCTGGAAGTATGAGCCTGCGGCTGAGAGTGAGCCTTCCGTGCGCGTGTATGACACCGCCAGCGGTGCGCTGGTGGCGAGCTACAGCCACACGCCGCCGGTGCTGAGCTGTACATTCAGTCCGGACAGCAAACACCTCGCTGCAGCAAACATGATGGGCGAGGTGCGCGTGTGGGATGTGCAGTCGAAGGATGGCAAGCCGGTGTCGCAGTGGACGTCTCCCGATTTCACCTCGTGGGGCACCACGAAATCCCACCACTACTCCGGCGGCATCTACAGCCTCGTCTTTTCACCGGATGGCAATGCCCTGCTAGGTTGTGGTATGGGGCCGATGGGAGATCCCATGGCGGGCAATGGCAAGATGACCTGGCAGCGCTGGGACTGGCGCGCGGGCAAGAAGATGGATCAGATCAAAGACGGCCAGCACGGCTCCGGCCTCATGGAGACCCTGGCGTTTCATCCCGATGGCCAGCACTTCTTCATGGCTGGCCGTCAGGCGCAGGGGACGTGGAATGCGGCGGTGTTCAGCGCAGGAGATGGCAGTTTGGTTTCATCCATGGACACGAAATCGCGCATGACGCGCGCGCGCTTTGCTGCGGATGGGAAGAGCATGATCGCCACGGTGATCACCGGCCCCGGAAAAGTGAAGCCCGGGAAGTGGGAGGCCATGGGGCGGGTGCAGGTCTACAGTGTCGAAGGATAGGGGCGCAGGCTCAGTGACCAGGCTTGGCGGTTTGTTTGGGCAGCTTGGTGAGCCGGTAGCGCTGGATCTTGTACTGCAGGGCGCGGCGGCTGATGCCGAGGGCCTGCGCGGCTTCCTCGCGGTTGGAGGTGACTTTGAGCAGCGTCTGGCGGATGAGCTCGGCCTCGACCTGGGCGAGGGTCATGCCGGGCTGGATGGCGATGGCGTGCGGCTCGCGCCCGCCCTGGTGCATGGCCGGTGGCAGATCATCCAGACCGATGGCGGCGTGCGGCACGGTGACGACGAGGCGCTCCACCAGATTACGCAACTGGCGGACGTTGCCGGGCCAGCGCAGGGTTTGAAAAAGACTGAGCACCTCGGGTTTGAACTTCTTGGGCCGCCGACGGTGCTTGGTGCAGAAGTGCTCGGTGAAGGATTTCACGAGCGGGGCGATGTCCTCCGCACGTTCACGCAGTGGGGGCATCGTCACGGAGACGATGTTGAGGCGGTAAAAGAGGTCTTCGCGAAAGGCACCGCCGGTGACGGCCTCGGCTTCGAGGTCTTTGTTGGTGGCGGCGATGATGCGGGCGTTGGCACGCTCGATTTTATGACTGCCCACCGGACGGTAGGTGCCGTCTTCGAGCACGCGGAGGAGATCACCCTGGCCTTTGCGGGAGAGATCTCCGATCTCATCGAGAAACAAGGTGCCGCCCTGGGCGAGCTGGAAGCGGCCTTTGCGGTCGCTGACGGCTCCGGTGAAGGCTCCGCGCACATGGCCGAAGAGTTCCGCCTCGATCAAGTTCTCTGGCAGCGCGGCGCAGTTCACAGCTATGAAGGGCTGGGCTTTACGGCGGCTTTTTTCATGGATGGCCCGGGCGACGACCTCCTTGCCGGTGCCGCTTTCGCCCCCGATGAGCACGGTGACATCCGTGGGGGCGATCTGCTGGATGAGGCGGCTGATGTCCTTCATGGCGGCGCTGCTGCCGGCGAAGATATCGGGGTCTGAGCGGCGGCGCAGGCGCTGCTTGATCTGCTGGTCTTCGGCCACCAGCGACTGATGATCCAGGGCCTTGCGGACGGACTCGGCGAGCTGCGTGGCGTTGACGGGCTTGGAGAGGTAATCAAACGCGCCTTTGCGCATGGCCTCCACGGCGGTGTGGATGGTGCCTTTGTCACTGAGGAAAATGAACTGCGTGTCCGGCGTGATGCCGCGTACTTTTTCCATGAGGGCCACGGCGTCGATGCGCTGCGCGTCGAAGGATTTGACGACGACATTGAAGAGTTCACCGGCGGCGAGATTCAGCGCATCGGACTCATGGGAGGAGACGGAGACCCGGTAGCCGACTTTGGCCAGCACATCCCGGATGACGCGGGCAGAGGTGGCATCGCGATCGAGGACCAGGATGTGGATGTTGGCGGGTTCCATGCAGGCGGAACAACGTTGCACGAAGTGGCTGGTGCAAGTGCAGAATTTGCACACGAGTGCGCCTGGTGGAAATCAACCCCAAACTGCCATGGCGCTGCAGGCCTTGAGGTACAAGGGCTGCAGCGTCTGCAAGGCCACATGGCCCCTGAAATGCAATGTCAGTGGCTGTCATGCTTAAATCCTCCCCCCAACGCACCTCCTCATCCCGCACCCCGTCTGACAGCGAGCTTCTGCAATCGAAGAAGGACCAGGACTTCGACCTGATCTTTCCAGAGGCCATCGGCAGGCTGTCCACCTGCCACTGGAGCCCGGTGCATGTGTGCCGCACGGCGGCGCAGCTGCTTGTCGTGCAGGCCGGCACACGGGTGCTGGACATCGGCTGCGGTCCGGGGAAATTCTGCGTGATCGGCGCCATGACGACGCAGGGCCACTTCACGGGTGTGGAGCAGCGGGGGAAGCTGGCGCGAACCGCGCAGGAGGTGGTGAAAAAGCACCGTGTCCCGCGGGCGGAGATCGTGCATGGGAACATCCAGGACGTGAACTTCCGCGACTTTGAGGCCTTCTATCTCTTCAATCCGTTTGAGGAGAACATCATGCCCGCGCTGCGGATCGACTATGATGTGGAGCTGAAGCCGCAGCTTTACACGGAGTACTCCGCGTATGTGCAGCAGCAGCTCCTGCGGATGCCGATGGCGACACGGGTGGTGACCTATTGCGGCGACGGCCTGGAGATCCCCGACTGCTACGCCTGCGTGAAAACGGCCTTCACCGACAAGCTGAAGCTCTGGGTGAAGAAGCACCCGTCTCCGGACTACGCGCATGCCGCCGCGTTATCTGCGGATGATCCAAGCACCCCGTCCGGAGTGGAGGAGCACATCTTCGCATGAATTCCGCCCTGGCGTGGCTGGAGGTCTTCCGCCGTCCTGCCGCTGAGACCGCCCCCACCTATGCCCTCTTTTTTGACAACCCCACCGACCCCGACCAGCCCATGAAAACCACCGCCACGCTCATCGAAGACCTCTCCCAGCTCAGTGAGCTGGATGCTGCCAGACGCCGCCTGGAGCCCAAGAGCCCGCGCTGCAAAGAGCTGGCGCTGGAGGCCGAGGCCGTGCGCGAGCGCCTGCCCACGGCGATCCTGCACCACTACGATCTGCGGATTTCCAAAGGCAAGCGCGGAGCGGCCCGAATGCGGAACAACACCTGCGGCGGCTGTCATCTCTCCCTGCCCAGCGGCCAGCTTTCGGATCTGCGCCGTGAGGATGCGTCTCTGCAAGTCTGCGGCTACTGCAGCATCTTCATTCTGCCGGAGATCCCGCAGCCTGAGGCCGCCGCTGCTGCCGCGCCTGTGGTGGAAGAGCCCGTGGCCGTGAAGAAGCCGCGCAAGAGCAAGGCCAAAGCACCGGCTGCAGAGGTGCCTGGAGAATGATACCATACTCAATTGAAAACAGGTCTGTTCGCTGAGAGGACATGCGTGCTTTCTGGAACGTAGGTCGGTCGTGTTTGGCGTCGAGAGCCGCCCATGCTCCAGCGCCCACTCCGCCAAACCGCCCGACTGCGAGGACGTTCGTACGCCCCAGCGCTCACGTGCGCTCAAGGCTGCCCAAACGCTCGCAGGCTCAAGACGTTTGCCTCACGCTCATGGACGGACGGGCTGTCGCCACGTCCATCCTACGTCCCAGCATGAAGTGCCGGGCCTGATGCTCTGCTTGGAAAACAGGCTTGTTCCTTCAGACTCATTTTCAACTGTCCTGGAGAATGAGGCGCGGGCCTCCTGCCGGACGGGCCGGTGGGAAATGCCAGCGCATGGTAGGGCGGGGATTAGCCTTGATGCTCCAAATACTTGATCACGGCCTCGGTGCGGGAGCGGACGTGGAGCTTGGAGTAAACGGCCTTGATGTACTCGCGCACGGTCTCGTAGCTGATGCCGAGGTCGTGGGCGAGTTCTTTGGGGACCATGCCCTGGGCGAGACGTTCAAGCACCTGGCTTTCGCGCGGGGTGAGGCAGGGAATGTCCTTCTTCTGCGGTGTGGCCGGAGTCTGGAAGGATTTGATCAGCAGGCGTGCGATGTCCTGGCTGAGAGGCGCACCGCCTTCACTGGCCTGGCGGATGCCGGCGGCGATTTCGTTGGGCTTGGCGGATTTGAGCAGGTAGCCGCTGGCACCGGCACGGAGGGCTTCGAAGACTTTGGCCGGATCATCATGGATGGTGAGCACCACAAAGGCGGTCTCGATCAGGCGCGGTGAAAGCTGGCGGATGAGTTCGATGCCGGAGATCTTGGGCAGTTCGAGATCGACGATGACCACGTGCGGCCGGCTGTCGATGATGGGCTTCACGGCTTCCTCCGCCGTGGCCCAGGCTCCGTCGAACTCAAAACCATGCGCCGCCTTCTGGATGAGCTTTTTCATGAAGAGCCGCAACGTGGGGTCATCTTCGACGACGGCGACACGGAGGGGCTTCAAGGCGGGGGATTCGCTGATGGAGTCGGACATTTCACTCAATAACGGCAGTTTTGCCGGATTGGGCAAGGTGAATTGGTATGCCGCCATTGGTTGCCTATCCCTAGGAATTGTTGCATGTGCCGGGCGACAAATGCTTTGCAATGGCCAGACACGATCTAGCTCAGGCACAGCATGAGCTTCCTGAGCTCTGGGGCGGCGGATGCGACGGACTGTTTCAACTGCGCAGTGAGGACAGGCTGGCTGGCGCGGAGGTTCTTCTCGGCGGCTTGCTCCAGCTCGCGGCTGAGCGTGTGAATGGACGAGAGGCCAAAGAGAGAACTGGTGCCTTTCAGGGAGTGGGCGGTCCGGCGCAGCGCCGCTTGATCATCGGTGCCCGCGAGTTTTTCGAGTTCCTGGAGGCGCTCAGGCGTGTCTTTGAACCAGTTTTCGATGAGTTCGAGCGCGTTTTCAGTGCTCAGATCCTCCACCAGCTGCTGGAGGGCTTCCTGCACAGCGGATGTCTCTTCAGCGGACCACTGCGGAGTTGCCGGAGTTTTTGCGAAAACCTGGACCTGCTGCAGCGCTTCCAAGAGCGGCCGGGTGCGCAGGGGTTTGGAGACATAGTCATCCATGCCGACTGCGAGGCAGCGCTCACGCTCGCCTGCCTGGACGTTGGCGGTCATGGCGATGATGCGGCAGCGTGGGCGTTTCCAGTGCGGGCTGGCTTCGAGCTGGCGAATGGTACGCGTGGCTTCGTAGCCATCCATCTTGGGCATGTGGCAGTCCATGAGGATGCCGTCATAAACACCGCTGGCAAAGCGCTCCACGGCCACTTCACCATCGCAGGCCACTTCGCCCGGGTAGCCGTTCTTTTCGAGCATCATCATGGCCATGCGCGCATTGACCTCATTGTCTTCGACGAGGAGAAGGCGCGGCTTGATGCCGCTGGTGTTCGAATGGGGGACTGATTCTGCACGCATGTTTGGCTCTTCCTTCACAGGCATCTTCTGGTTTTCGACCACGCGCAAAGGCAGCCGGATCCAGAAGCGCGAGCCTCTGTGGCGTTTGCTTTCCACGCCGATGCTGCCGCCCATGAGTTCCACCAGACGCTTGCTGATGGCGAGGCCGAGGCCCGTGCCACCAAAGCGGCGCGTGGTGGAGCTGTCCACCTGCGTGAAGGGCTGGAAGAGCTGGCTCTGCTGCTCCTCCGTCATGCCGATGCCGGTGTCCGTGACGCTGATTTCCAAATTCGGGGCGCCGGTGGCGGTGGCGTTTAACCGGCTCACCTGGATGCGGATGCTGCCTTCATCGGTGAACTTGATGCCGTTGCCGACGAGGTTCATGAGGATCTGTCGCAGCCTGCCGGGATCTCCCATGAAGCAGTCCGGCACGTCTGAGCCGATGCGCACAATCAGGTCGATGGAACGTGAGGTGGCCTTGTGCTGGAGAAGATCCACGACACCGCTGATCACGGAGTCCAGGCCGAAGGCTTCCTCCACGAGGTCGAGCTTGCGGGCTTCGATCTTGGAGAAGTCGAGGATGTCTTCGATGATGGTCATCAGGGCGTCGCCGCTGTGGCGCACGGCATCGATCATCTCGCGCTGCTGGGGTGCGAGCTCGGTGTCGAGCAGCAGGGATGACATGCCGATGATGCCGTTCATGGGCGTGCGGATCTCATGGCTCATGGTGGCGAGGAAGTCGCTCTTGGCCTGGCTGGCGGCTTCGGCTTTTTCCTTCGCGATCTTGAGCTCGCTCTGGGTGCGCTTGAGCTCCGTGATGTCTGACTGCACGGCAATGTAGCGCACGATCGTGCCTTCCTGGTCCCTGATGGGAGTGACATGAAACTCCACCCAGTAGGGAGTGCCCGACTTGGTGTAGTTCAGCACCTGCGCCTTGAATGATTCTCCCTGGCGGAGCTTTTGTCCGATCTGGGCTGTCATCGCCCGGTCCGTCTCAGGCCCCTGCAAGACATCGCCGGGCTTTCGCCCGATCACCTCGCTGAGGGTGTAGCCCGTGCGTTTCACAAAGGCCTCGTTGACCCATTCCAAGCGGCCGGAAGCATCCGTGATGACGACGAGGTTGTCGGTGAAGCTGGCCACGAGTGAAAGCTTCTCCAGCTCCTGCTGATTTCGCCTCTGCTTGGTGACGTCATGCATGGAGCCAATGATCCCGGAGCCATTCAAGGCGGAGATGGCGATCTCCATGCAGACCACCCCGCTGTCGGAACGCCGCATGTGGATGGCAGGGCGGGTGGGGCTGGAGGCAACGCCGCCCTCGATGATCTTCGCCAGCAAGGGCTGGTCATCCACCACCACGTAGTCACGCAGGAGCGTTCCGGTGGACGCTGCGACTGAGTAGCCCAGCGTGTCCGACCAGGCTTTGTTCATAAAGACCAGCCTGCCCTCGCCATCCGTTTCGAACACGATTTCAGAGAGGCATTCCACGCGCCGCCGCATGCGTTGCTCAGACTCGATCAGAGCCTCGGTGAGGCGGTAGGTGGCCTCAACGTGGATGTCTGTCAGCAAAGTGGAATGTTCGTTCATGGACGAGTCGCCTGCGCAGCAGGCAGAAAGCTTCAGTTTTCTAGGCTGCCAAGGCTGCGGCCATCAGACCGGAGAGCGGCATCTCCTCCTTCAGCTTTTGGTTGGTCGCCACTTCGCCATAAAGGGGGAAGACATGGCTGCAGAAGAAGTCCTGCTCCACCGGGGTGCGCGCTGAAGTGCAGTCGGAGAGGATCGTCACCTTGTAGCCGCGCTCGTAGCCCGCGCGCCCGGTGGAATCAATGCAGAGAGAGGTGACCATGCCGGCCACGAGGATGTTCTTGATCTTGCGCTCTTTGAGGACGTCTTCGAGGTTCGTCGAGGAGAAGGCGTTGAAGCCCACCTTGCCGGAGACGTAGGTGATGCGGTCTCCAAAGGCCAGGAGCTCGGGTATCGTGTCAGCACCGACGGAACCTTCTTTGAAGGCACCCACCTGCTTGATGGTGTCCAGAATGCCCACGGAGTTTGCCAGCGCCCGGTAATCGGGTTTCAGGATGATCGGCGTGGAGATGATGGTGAGCTTTGAAAGCGCGTAATGATTCAAGAGATCAAGCGTGTGATCGAGCGTGCGATCCACCCGGTCTGCCTCCTCCACCACGCCGCGAAGAATGCCATAGGCGGCGAAGTAATCGTTTTGATAACCCACAAGAATGAGAGCGGTAGATTCAAGGTCGAGCATACGGAGGAATGTTGGTGTGTTGGTGGTTCTGAGTGGCGCAGTGAGAAGAGCCCCCATCCATCGCCGTCAGCCAACGGCTAAGCATCATCCGCAGTTGAGGGGGGGGGGTGGGGTGGTATGCGAGAGGCGTGCGCGGGCTAAATCGAATTTCCGCAAATGGCGCATGGGGACGCTCGACGGCGCTTGGAGGACCAAGCGCCCTACCTCGCGCCGGGCACTCGCATGCCCGGCGCGAGGTAGGCTCCAGACTACTGCAGACCTGCGATGAGCTTCCTGAGCTCTGGAACGGCGCAGGCAAAGAGTTGCTTCAGCTTGGCGATGAGAGCGTGCTGCCCGGAGCGCTGGTTGTTTTCGGCGGTTTGCTCCAGCTCGCGGCAGAGGTTGTAGAACGAGCTGAGGCCGAAGAGCGAGCTGCTGCCCTTCAATGAATGCGCGGTGCGGCGCAGCGTGGCCTGGTCGTCGCTGCCGGCGAGTTTTTCGAGTTCGAGGATGCGTGCAGGGGTGTCGATGAACCAGTTTTCGATGAGCTCGATGGCGTCTTCGGTGCTGAGTTCCTCCGATAGTTGATGGAGGGACTCACGTGCGGAGGCCGTGTCTTCAGCGGACCATTGGGGAGCCTCGATGTTTTCTTCGGCTTCCGCGAGAACGTGCACGCGGTTCAGGGCTTCGGTGAGCGTCTTGGCGCGGAGGGGCTTGGAGACATAGTCATCCATGCCGGCAGCCAGGCAGCGCTCGCGTTCGCCTGCCATGACATTGGCGGTCATGGCGATGATGCGGCAGCGCGGTCGTTTCCAGAGCGGGTTGGATTCGATTTCACGAATGGCGCGCGTGGCCTCGTAGCCATCCATGTTGGGCATGTGGCAGTCCATGAGGATGCCGTCATAAACACCGCTGGCAAAGCGCTCCACGGCCTCTTCGCCATCACGGGCGACTTCTCCCGGGTAGCCGTTCTTTTCGAGCATCATCATGGCCATGCGTGAGTTCACCTCATTGTCTTCGACAAGGAGAATGCGGGGCTTGATGCCGCCGGCTGTCGAATGGGGGACGATCTCATCACGTGCGCCCACGTCATCCCTTGGAGCCAGCTTCTGGCTTTCGACGACACGCAGGGGAAGCCGCACCCAAAAGCGCGATCCTTCCATGTGCTTGCTTTCAACGCCAATGGTTCCGCCCATCAGCTCAACGAGGCGTTTGCTGATGGTGAGGCCGAGGCCCGTGCCGCCGAAGCGTCGTTTGCTGGAGCTGTCCACCTGCGTGAAGGCTTGGAAGAGCTGGCTTTGCTGCACCTCCGTCATGCCGATGCCGGTGTCCGTGACGCTGATTTCGAGGTTGGTCGTGCCGGGAGCTATGCAGTTGAGAGTTCTCACCTGGATGCGGATGCTGCCTTCATCGGTGAACTTGATGCCATTGCCCACGAGGTTCATGAGGATCTGCCGCAGTCTGCCGGGATCTCCCATGAAGGAGGCCGGCACGTTGGGGGCGATTCTGACAATCAAGTCGATGGAACGCGAGGCGGCCTTGTGCTGCAAGA
>CALRWM010000113.1:0-12810 GCA_943371875.1 Prosthecobacter debontii
ATAAATGAAGGAGCCGGACAATCGTAAGATCATCCGGCTCCTGCTGGGGTTGTGGTTGGCTGATCTTGTCGGCCTCACTTCATAAGGCAGGTGCTCAGCTTTGCGATCATGGCGCAGATCACGTAAACGAACGTGCCAAGCAGATCGAGGATGGTGGTGAGAAGGGTCTGGAACATAAGGGTAGATGAATTGGGTGTTGAGGTTGAGGGTGGGTCAGTGCCATTTGCGGCACTCGTTTTGGAATTCGCAGCTCGCACAGTGCATGCCCGGTGAAGGCACGAATTGCTCATGCTGGAGTCCAGTGAGGTAGGCCTCCATTTGCCGGAACAGCCGGGATTCCTGCTGCTGACTCATGGCGGGAAGGACAGTGATGACGACCTTGGGATTTTTCAGTTTCACCAGATGATGGAGCTGGATGCCTGCCTCTTGATGGCCGGTGTTGTGGCGGTAGAGGATGGAATATGAGGTGGTTTGAATCTCGTGACTGTGGGCCACCTTGTCCGCATTGGGAGTGGTGGCCGCAGTCTTGTAGTCGATGATCTGGCGTTGTTGAACCAGGTCGAGGACGCCGATGAGTTTGGGCAGCCCGTGCTGATGTAGGTCTGCTTCAACAGGGACTTCCACGGCATCCGGCTTCAAATCAGCAGGAACATGGGATTCACGCAGGTAGGTATCCACCAAACGCCATCCCGTGGTCTTTTCATCATCCTCCTCTCCCGGCTCCCAATTGACTGAGCCTTCGGTGATGTCCGCCCATGCTGCGGTGTATGCATCATGAGCCTGTTTGAGCGTCAGCGGCTTCTGGAGCCACCGCGCTTTATTCCAGCTCTTCAAGACGGCGTGAACCGAATTGCCGAGATGGAGCGAGGGAGTCTTGGGCTTGGCCAGCTTCAGGACGTAGCGGAAGAACCATTTCAGCCTGCATTGCAGGAACAGCGACAACCGGGAGGCTGACACCGTTCTCTGCAAGGCTTCGATGATCTCCATTACGCTTTGCTCCTGGACGGGTGGAGGAGCTTCAGCGGTGGTGTTCATGCGGCTTGGCGGTTAGTGGGTTGCTGCTGCCAACGAGATTGGCGGGGGGCTGGCTTACCGGCCTTGACGAGCAAGTCTTCGATGAGCTGCGAAGCCTGCATCTTATTGAGCTGCTTGACGCCGATACCGAAGAGCTGCTGGGAAAGATCCTCGGCATCCTGTTTGGTGATGTTGGCGTTCTCGTTGACGATCCGAAGGATGAAACCCCTCTGACCATCGGTGCAGTTCCAGGCATCACCGACAGCTTTTGGCTGCTGGTTCTGTCCGTTGCTGTGCTGACGATCATTACCGCTGAGCTGGTATGTTCGTCCATTCTGCTGGGGGCGCTGATGACCGTTCCCATTGGAGTGAAGACGTTCATTGGCTTCAGGAACGAAGCCGGGATGCTGAATTTCCTGATCGACGCTGTGCTGCAGAAGGGCGTAAAGCTTCTGCACTTCGGCCTCGACCTGGGTGATGTCCGTCAATTCGACTTCGACGGAAGCGCTGAAACTGTGGCTGCTGTACTGGGGCAGTCCGAGTTTTTTGCTGTAATTGGCACTGAGTTTGATGGCCATGATGTTGGGTGTGTTCGTGGTGGGTTGCGATGCGGGCACGAAAAAGCCAGGCCGTGGTTGACCTGGCTACTGCGTGCTTGAGGGGGCTAGTGCATCACGCAGTCATTGCGGCTGCGTGCGGAAAAGGATGGCGGCTCAGCTTGGTTGCCTGCCACCATCCTTCAGATGCAGAAGAGCCCGGTCTGAATGAACAGACCGGGCTCCGGCTCATGAGAGAAAGTTGAATCAGGGAGTCACTCAAATGACAGCACCGTTCATCCTTCAGAATTATATAACGCAATCCTCGTGTGCATTGCAGACCCTCCCGCGTGTTCAGTTCCACTTCAAGCCTAAGGAACTCAGATCAATCCCCCCAGCAGGCACATTAACTTTTTGATGACAGGACTTGATGGACTTGATGTTCCTGAATTTTTGATCCTGTCCACGATCTACTAATTCGATTTCGATCACCGCAGCTTCACCGAGCAGTTCTTTCAGATTTTCGAACGGCAAAGTGGCATGGTCGCACAGAGCTTGAACTCTTTTGGACCCAAGCCAGGCGATCAGATCGTTGAGAAGGAACTTGTAACGCTCCCTCTTGAAGGTCTTGCCAGCCATGTAATCCTGCGTGAGGCCTTCCTGCCGTGTCATCCTGAAAATCAATCGAACTTTGTCGGTGTCGATTTTCATTTCATGGAGGGTGGCGAGCCAGCGCCCTGCGGGTGGAAGCCAAGTTTCGTCCGGACCGGTAATCGTGTTTGTTTTCATGTGTTTTTTTGTGCGTATTATATTTATCTCTCATGCTAAGTATTATATACGCCGTTTTTTATTTGTCAATGGTCTTTTTTCTTAGTATGAGCAGCCAGAGACGCTTGGCACATGAAGTCTCTCATGGCGGCAGAGATGATTTTTCTCCGAACCCCACACGTGTTTTCACATTTTTGATCAGCCTCGAATCTTGAGCCTATTCCTCCGGGAGTCTTGGCGGTGGTTACCGGCTTTGTGTGCGTCTTGGGGTGATGGTGTTGCCCGCAAGATCCTGCTGCACCCGTTTCATGAGTCCGGGTTGTCCCAGCAATTGCGCCTTGCAACCTCAGCTAATCACCCTGCGAGTGAGCTTCTCCAAGACAGACTGATCCACTCGAAAGCACTCATTTTCAGAAGAATCGGGACGCCATCGAGTAGCGTCCTGTATCCGGCCCAAAAATTTAGCCGGAGCCAGACCACTTGGTTCGACCTGAATGCGTGGATTCTGACATGGGCGGCTGCTAGCAGTGATCGACTGATTACGGGGAGGAATTGATCAGCATTCCTTGCCATCCGATTCATACCCGGCTTTGATGGTCGCCGCGCCCCATTTTTGTATGCAGCGCTCACAACCTCCGATGAAACAAGACCTGCCTGTGTATGACACTGCCCGCAAGAGGGCTGGGAAGAAAGCCAAGGAACCCGCTCAGGGCGGCGGGCAGGCCGCGCTGTTGAAGGAGCTGTGGAATGCAGCTGTGTCTCTGCGTGGCAACATCGAACCCGCCGACTACAAGCGCTACGTCCTTCCGCTCATCTTCCTGCGCTTTCTGTCCCTGCGGTATGAGAAGCGCCGTGCCGAGATCGATGTCGAGATCGCTGATCCGAAGAGTGAGATTTATACGAAGGACAAGCAGATAATGCTGGTCCTGCGTGAAGACCCTGACCTGTACATGGCGAAAAACGTGTTTCTCGTGCCTGAAGAGGCGCGCTGGGAGAACATCGTCAAGATTGCCCGGGCGGATGATGTGAAGTTGCAACTGGACAAGCTCATGGGCCGTCTGGAGGAGGCCTTTCCCAAGCTGAAGGGCCTGCTGCCGCCGATCTATGCGGGGTCCAACCTTGACCGTGAAAACGTGGCGGGGCTGGTGAATCTCTTTTCCAAGGAAATCTTTCGTGGGGATGGCGGCGGCATCGACATGCTCGGCACGGTGTATGAGTACTTCATCGGCGAGTTTGCCAACAGCGAGGGCAAGCGCGGCGGCGAATACTTCACCCCCGCCAGCATCGTACGCACGCTCGTGGCCATGCTGGAGCCCACGCAGGGCAAAGTCTATGATCCCTGCTGCGGTTCTGGTGGCATGTTCGTGCAGAGCGATGTCTTCGCGCATCACAGCCGGAAGCTCAGCTTCTACGGGCAGGAGGCGAAGGACTTCACCTACCGCCTCTGCCGCCTGAATCTCTTCATCCATGGATTGGACGGAAACATCACCCTGGGCAGTTCCTACACCAATGACCAGCACGCTGACCTGAAGGCGGACTACATCCTGGCCAATCCTCCTTTCAATGACGGTGCCAAGGGTGACCAGGGCTGGGGCGCTGACAAGATCCCAAAAGACGATGCGCGCCTACGCCTGCCAGGCAGCACCACACCGCAGCCGCTGGCCCCACGCAATGCGAACACGCTGTGGATGCTGCACTTCCTCCAGCACCTGCAGGACCACGGCCCGCGCAGCACGGGCGGCACCGCAGCCTTTGTCATGGCCACGGGCGAGTTGTCGAACAGCGAACTCTTCCGCCTCTCGGTACGCAAGGCATTGGTGGAGAGTGGCTACGTGGACTGCATCGTCACGCTCACGGGCCAGTTGTTTGCGAACACGCAGATCCCTTGCGCTCTGTGGTTCCTCAGCAAGAACCGCCCTGGTGGCCACGGCTACCGCAAGCGCAGCGGCGAGGTGCTCTTCATTGATGGGCGAAAGCTCGGCACACTCATCCCTAGCTCGCGTAAGCAGAAGCAGCTCACCGATGAGGAGATCGAGCGGATTGCAGCGGTGTACCGTCAGTTCAAACGCGAGTCCGCGCCGGAAGCCGTGTCCGGTTTCTGTGCTGTGGCGAGTGTGGAGAAGATCAAGGAGGCGGGATACGCTTTGACTCCTGGACGCTACGTTGGTGCAAGCGAGGATGATGGGGGGGATGAACCGTTTGAGGAGAGGTTTCCGAAGTTGAAGGCGCAGCTTGTGGCGCAAATTGGGCGATCCACAGACCTGATGGAGAGACTTCGTCATAATTTATCGCTGCTTTCAAATGAGTGAGACCTGGCCACTTCGCACGCTGCGCTCAGCTGGCGTTTCATTGATCGACTGTGATCATAGGACGCCACCCGCACAAACCGATGGCTATCCCTATGTGGCAATTCCACAGATCAAAGATGGTCGCATCGACGTGTCCAACGCGCGTCGTATTTCGCCTGAACATTTCAAGGACTGGACGCGCCGTGCTGCTCCTCGGGCCAATGACGTTGTCCTCTCTCGTCGATGTAATCCGGGGGAGACAGCCTATGTCCCAGAGGGGCTTGAGTTTGCGCTTGGGCAGAATCTGGTCCTGCTCAGGGCTGACGGCAAATGTGTGTATCCGCCGTTTCTTCGCTGGTTAACTGCTGGCGAGGAATGGTGGGATCAGATCAGCCAATATCTGAATCACGGGGCTGTGTTTGAAAGCCTCAAATGCGCAGACATCCCAAAGTTTGAGCTCTCGATTCCTCCGCCGCCCGAGCAGAAGCGGATTTCGGCTGTCTTGGCGGCCCTCGACGACAAGATCGAACTGAACCGGCAGATGAACCGGACGTTGGAAGAGACGGCGTCGGCGTTGTTTCGGTCGTGGTTCGTGGACTTTGACCCCGTGGTGGCAAAGGCTGCCGGTCGGCCTCCCGCTCATCTCAGCCCCGCTCTGGCCGCCCTCTTTCCCGGCTCCTTTGAAGACTCCGAAATCGGTCCGATTCCGAAAGGGTGGCAGGTGCGCCCGATTAAGGACCTCTACTTGGCGATGTTTGACGGGCCGCATGCAACGCCACCAGATGCTGATGATGGCCCCGTGTTCCTTGGCATCCGCAATCTCACAGGCACGTTGATGGACCTCAGTGATCTTCGCCACATCAGCGAGGCACATTACCCGCGCTGGACAAAGCGTGTGACGCCAAAGCATCTCGACATTGTCTTCACGTATGAGGCTACAATCGGCTTCTGCGCCTTGGTGCCGCCCGACTTGCGCTGCTGCCTCGGAAGACGTTTAGCCCTAGTTCGCACCGAGCCTGGCAGTGAGCACTTCGTTTTTCACTCCATGGTCAGCGCCCCCTTCCAGGAAATCATTGCCAGCCGTGTCTGGAGTGGTTCCACGGTGGATCGAATTCCGCTTACCGAGTTCCCTGCTTATCCGGTTCTCTGGCCCGGTGATGAACTGGTTGCCGCTTTTGATCAAGCTGTGAAACCCTGGTGGGCCATGATCCACCACAACCAAGCCGAATCCCAAACCCTCGCCGCGTTGAGAGACACGCTGCTGCCGAAACTGTTGTCGGGAGAAGTGCGGGTGAAGGAGGCGGAGAAGCTGATCGAAGCGAAGGTATGAATGACTGGAAAGAAGACATTCGCGCGGCCTTGCAGTCTTTTGAGACGGTGGCATCTCTCGCGCGGCAGCCAGTCCGGCAGGAAGACTGGCATGTAGAGTTTCTCGATGCACCGCACTGTCCGCCAAGCTCCCTGCCCAAAGGCATGATGGCCATCTACGGTTTCTGGGGAGACGGGGGCTGGCTTAAGATCGGCCTGATAGGTGACAAGTCTGGACCGCGCTATACCAGCCAGCATTATTTACCGAATGGTGCTAAGAGCACACTGGCGAAGTCGCTGGCCAGCGATGCCCGCATGGTGCTGCTGACCGGCTTTGATCCCAGCGCGCCAGGATACTGGATCAAGAATGCCTGCCACCGAGTGAACATTCTCCTGCCTGCCCCGCATGGCCGCCCACTGATGGCGATGCTGGAGGCATTTCTACATGTGCTGCTGAAGCCCCGGTATGAACGCACTGCAACATCTGCAAAGACTGCTCTGCCGGGGAAGAATCCAACACAGTCAGCGTCCACATGAGCTTCCGTTTGATTGACAAGGACTGGGACAAAGAATTGCGGGACGCCGTAGACTTAGGGTGTTCACGAGTCAGGGTTATTGCACCGTTCATCAAATACCGGGCGGCGCGACGCCTGCTTTCCGAAGGTAATCCTACGAAACTCGAAGTGATCACGCGCTTCAACCTTGACGATTTTCGGGATGGAGTCAGTGACACAGCCGCATTGATGCTGCTACTCGAAGCGGGTGCGCGGATCCGAGGTGTCAAAAATCTGCACGCCAAGCTTTACCTTTTTGGCGACAGGAGGGCGATCGTAACTTCAGCGAATCTCACGGAGGCTGCATTGACGCGGAACCATGAATTTGGCTTTGTGGCGGATGATGCAGCCATCGTCTGCCGATGCGGAGAATACTTTGACGAACTGTGGGGACGTGCGGGAGATGATCTTCTGGGTACACGACTGTTGGACTGGGATAGGCTGGTGACGGAGAGTCTGGCCCACGATGCAGGGCGGCCCGAAGCACCCACGCTTGGAGATCTGGGGTCAGATGCGGGACTACAGGGGGAACAAATCGAGCTGCCCGTACGGGTGGTCGAAAGCGAAAGAGCTTTTGTGAAGTTTTTTGGCACGAGCAGGGACCGTGCAGAGACTGACATGCCCGTGTTTGACGAAGTCATGGAATCAGGCAGCCACTGGGCATGCAACTACCCCCGGGACAGACGCCCCCGGCAGGTGCAGGATGGGGACATCATTTTCATGGGCCGGATGGTGCTGCCTCAGGATATTCTCATTTATGGCCGGGCAACGGGTATGCGACATGTGGATGGGCGGGATGATGCGACCGAGGAAGACATCCGAGTGCGAGCATTCAAGCGCATCTGGCCCCACTACATTCGGGTGCACCATGCAGAATTTGTGGCAGGAACCCTGGCTAATGGAGTTTCACTCAACAAAATGATGGAGGCACTGGGGCCCGTTTGCTTCGCGACGACGAAGAGGAGAATGATGACCGAAGAACAGGACATCTCTCCTCGAAGTGCCTATGGCAGACTGCCGGGTGTGGCACTTTCACCCGAAGGGGCGCAGTGGATCAACGAGCGGCTGGAGACGTCGTTCAGCTCTCATGGGAGAATTCCTTCTGCCCAGCTCGCAGCTCTGGACTGGCCCAGCTTTAGTAATCCTGACTGATGCCGCAAAAGGGAATTTTATGATGCAATGCTGCCGGAAACTTCATATTGTCTTAGGCAGATAATACCCAATGCCCAACCAAGGAACGGAATCCCAGTTTGAAGCCACGACGATTGAACGCCTGGAGGCGATGGGCTACCGCTACGAGTATGGCGGAGGGATTGAACGTGATCTGCGAGAGGTGGTGATCACAGCGTGGGCGCGGTCGTTTCTGTCATTTCGCTATCCGCACCTGAATGCGGAAGCCGTGGAGGCGGCGGTGGTCAAGGCGAGCCGCCCGGAAGGGGTGACGGCAGTGCAGCGGAACTTGAACTTCCACGCGCTGCTGACGCGGGGATTTGAGCAACGCTATCGCAAGGCGGATGGCAGCGAGGATTTTGAACACATCCATCTGGTGGACTGGCAGAACGTGGAGAACAACGATCTGTGCGTGGTGAACCAGCTCTCCATTCGCGGGCAGAATGACCGGCGGCCAGATGTGCTGATCTACCTGAATGGATTTCCGGTGGTGTTGTTTGAGTTGAAAAATCCGTATGAGGAGGAGCCGAACACCTTGGGTGCCTTTAACCAGGTACAGCATTACAAAGCGGGCATCTCGCAGCTCTTTGACTTCAATGCGCTGGTGGTGGTGTCGGACGGCGGCATGATCGCGCCGGTGAGTGATGACGCCCCGAAGGAAGCGGGATCTACCCTGCACGGGCCGTGGACGGCTGCGTGGGAGTGGTTTGCGCCGTGGAAGAGCATCAATGGGCGCGATGTGGTGGAGAATGTGACGGGGGCGATGAAGACGCTGATCGAGGGCTTGTTTCCGAAGGATCGGCTGCTGGACTACCTGCGGCATTTCATCGGATTTGAGGTGGTGAACGACAAGATCGAGAAAAAGGGGGCGAAGTATCATCAGTTCTTCGGCATCCGCTTTGCAGTGGAGGAAGCACTTCGGGCGACGCGGCCTGAGGGTGACGGACGCATCGGGGTGATCTGGCACACGCAGGGTTCGGGCAAGTCACTGTCGATGGCTTACTTCGTGGCGATCCTACGTCACCACCCACAGATGGAAAACCCTACCTTTGTCATTCAGGTGGACCGCACGGATCTGGACGAGCAGCTCTACGATCAATTTGTGGCGGTGAAGTCGCTGGTGGGTGAGGTGAAGCACGCGGGCTCTGTGGATGACCTGCGCGACCTGCTGCGTGGTGAAGGCGGCGAGGTGATCTTTTCCACCATCGAGAAATTTCGGCTCAAGGACGATGAGGCAATGCACCCGATCCTCTCCGAGCGGCGCAACCTGATCGTGATCGCCGATGAGGCGCACCGCACGCAATATGGCTTGGAAGAAGGCTTTGCCCTGCAACTGCGGCGTGCGCTGCCGAAGGCTTCGTTCATTGGCTTTACGGGAACGCCAATCAGTTTTGCGGGAGCGGACACGGAGAGCGTTTTTGGCCAAGTGATTCATACGTACGACATGGTGCAGTCCCGCAAGGATGGATCGACGGTACCGATCTACTACGACCCGCAGCTCATCCGTCTGGAACTGACGAACGACAAGGTGGATGAGGAGTTGGCGGAGATCGACGAAGAGCTGGGCGGCACTGGTCGCCAGTCCGAACGTGCCCGCTGGGCCGCGATGGCTGAAGCTGCTGGAACGAAAGAACGCACTGACACTCTGGCGAAGAAGCTGCTGGAGCATTATACTCAGCGCGGGAAGACTCTGAATGGCAAGGCCATCGTGGTATGCATGAGCCGCCGAAATTGTGTGCGACTCTACGATGCCCTCACCGCGTTGCCCGGCTGCCCTGAAGTGAAGATCGTAATGACGGGAAACCTGAGCGAAGACCCCAAAGAGTGGAGTGAGGCCGGACACATCACCACCAAGCCACAGCGCGATGCCATCAAGTCACGCATGAAGGACATCAACGATCCGCTGAAGATCGTCCTTGTCCGCGACATGTGGTTGACCGGCACGGACATTCCCTGCCTGCACACGCTCTATGTGGACAAGCCGATGAAGGGCCACACGCTGATGCAGGCCATCGCCCGTGTGAATCGCATCTTCCAGGACAAGCCCGGGGGGCTGATCGTGGATTTCATCGGCATTGGTGATCAACTCAAACTGGCCACAAAAAAATACACTCAAGGAGGTGGCACAGGCAAACCCGCGCCGAACCTGGACGAAGAAGCCAAGGCTGCCTTCATGCAGTGCATTGCCTCCATTCGAGAGATGCTGCCAGCCCTGCCCCAAGCCCAGACCTGGGGCGGCTGGCGCGCGCTGCCGAACATTGAGTTTGAGGATCTATTTGTGAAGTGTTGCGGGCATCTGGTGGAGACAGACGAAATCCGAGATGCCTTCCTGAATGCCGAGGCGAAGCTGAGCAGTGCCTTCTCGCTAGTGAACCATCTGCCTGACTGCCTCGTACTGGCGGACGAGGTGGTTTACCACCAACTGCTGCGCAAGCAGCTCAACAAAACGAAGCCCGGAGCAGCAAAGAAGGACGAGAACAAAACCAAGGCCGTACGCGATCTGCTGGACCGCAGCATCGAGAGCAAAGGCATCACCGACATCTTCGCCGCCTCCGGTATCGACAAGCCGGACATCTCGATTCTCGACGAGGCATTCCTATCTGAGTTCAAATCGCACGAGGAAGAGAACCTGCGCCTGAAGCTGCTGCAAAAGATTCTGGCTGATGAGATCGAGGCGCGTGAAAAACTGAACGTGACCAAATACAAGTCCTTCAAGCAGATGATCGATGAGACGCTGCAGAAGTACCACAACCGAGCCATTCAAGCTGCGGATGTGGTGCGTGTGCTGGTGCAGATGAAGAAGGATATGGACCGCGATGCTGCTCGAACCAAGGAGCTTGGTCTCAGTCCTGAAGAACTCGCCTTCTACGATGCCGTTTCGGCAAATACGGCGACACTCTATGATGAGAAGTTCCTTTGTGACCTTGTGCGTGATGTGGTTCAGGCTGTGAAACGCAATCTAAAAGTGGATTGGACCAAGCCGCACCGTGAAGATGTGAAGGCTGGTGTGCGTGCCGCTGTGCGCACCGTGCTGCGCAATCGCGGAGTGAAGGCTGAGCATCTTGAAGCGCTGACAAAACAAGTGATCGTGCAAGCCGAGGCAATGTTCCGCGAATGGCCGGTGGCTGCGGCGGCGTGATAATAGCCCCCAATTCTGACTCAGGAGTCTTCCTGCGCGGCCAGCACAAGTCCCAAGTGAACATCTGGTGCTGGCCGGTCGGTTCTGGCGAGGTGTGGGGCTACCAGACCGATCCAGCCGTTGATGCCAAGGTTCATGCCAGGGTGACACCCAAAGTTAAAGCTAACAGGGGCATGCAGGCTATGCCATCAGTTCAGCCATTCGGTCATGGTGCGGACGACTGACATGGCTGTAGGTGTCCAGGATGAGCTTCCCGCCATCCTTGTGACCTTGCCATTCAGCAATGACTTTGACATCCACTCCTCGCTCAATCGCGTCCGTGATGAACATGCGGCGAAGTGAACGCTGCGTGAAGTGCGCGTAACCAAGCCTTTCGCATGCACCTTGAAGCGCATTCTTGGCCTCAGAAATGTCCAGCAATTTGGTCTTGGGCCCATTGCCTTTCCGTTTCAGCAGCTTTGTCACCAGCGGTACCAACCTGGGAAAGACCGGGATGTAAAAATCACCCCCGGTTTTCTGGCGGTGAATCCAAATCCGCTTCTTCGAAATGTCCACATCTTGGACACGCAGCGAGGCGGCCTCGCCATTCCCAATTCCTGCCAGTCCCATGAACTCGACGAAATCAGCGCTGAGTGCACAGCGGCGGTTGACCTTGTTTTTCCGAATGGATTCAACAATGGCCTTAAACTGGTGGGTTGTGGGTGTGAGGCGTTCGACGGCCTCCCTTTTTTCAGCCTTGAGTTCAGCGGCAGGTGATTTCAGCAGAACACCATCTTTGACCGCTCTTGCGAAGACGGCTTTGATGAATGCCTGCCACTCGTTGATCGTCGATTTGCGATGTCCGTCCGAGCATTTCTGGAGCCACTCTTCGACATCCGACGGCTTCACATCCTGAGCGAAGACATCAGCACCACCAGGCCACTGCTCATAAATCTTTTTCACAATGCCTTCCTTCTTGGTGATCGACGAGCTGGACAGCTTTTTTTGGAGCTGCATGTGACGCTCGGTGATCATGCGAAGAGTCTGTTTGCCCGCCTTGGGGTCGAGCAACTCCTTTGCCGCCCGCAGGTCCCTGAGCCTCCTCTTTGCCACCTCAAGCTCGGTCGTCTCCAGGTTCTCTTTGCAGACGTGGCCCTTGACGCGGAAATGCGCGGAATACGTCCCAGAGGAGCTGTTGCGATACAGTCCCTCGGCCACCCGCTTTAAAGAGTTAGGGTTTGGTGCGGCCTTTTTGGCCTTGTCTTTCTTTTCGGTCTTCATTGCACGGCACCCTGCGGTGTTACTAAATCCATTACTAAAATAATGAAATAAACCGTGCTTGAACCTACAGACCCTTGATTTTCAATCTACTAAGTGGTCGGGCTGGCGGGATTCGAACCCACGACCTCTTCGTCCCGAACGAAGCGCTCTACCAGGCTGAGCCACAGCCCGCCTTTGTCATTTCTGACTCTTGCGGCTCCACCTTGAGCATTGCTGCCTTCCAGTGGGCGGGAAGAGATTTGTAGCCTCACAAGGGGGGCGCGCAAGCTGGAAAATGGCCTGCTCTCCTTGTTAAGAAGGATCGCACTAGGATAAAAAACGAATTTTCAAAGTCAGCCCCATAGATGAGGCTGGATAGGCAATGCACTCAGGGAATGCTTAGAACAAGATGATGCGAAAAGGCTTTGCAGCTGTCGCAGAAGCGCTATCGTTCTGGCTGAACGGCTCACGTACTTTGGATCAAAACACATGTTTTGATTCATCCCATGCGAGTGTCCGACCTCAACCCAACCAACCTAATACCAAACTGATCAGACTATGAAATTGAACGCATTGCTGAAAACTCTGGGGTTCTTGGCACTGGCCGCCACTCCCGTTGTGGCCGGAACATCCGCCCCTGCTAAGAATCCTAAAAACCCATACATCGCTCCTCCCGTGAACGATGACCTGGGCATCACCGCCTCCATCGGCTACGACTCCAACTACGTGTGGCGTGGCATCAACTACGGTCAGCATTGGGTCCGTGCAGGCCTCAACGGCGAGCTTCTCCTTGT
>CALRWM010000114.1:0-12777 GCA_943371875.1 Prosthecobacter debontii
CGTCCCACCGATCCCAGCAGAATCGCCTCTGTCGGCACTCCAAGAGCAGCACGAATCTCCTTCCGCTTCGCTGCATCCGCAGGCCGAAACCGCACGCAATCCACCGGATTGGCAATCAAACGCAGCCGCGCCTGTGGAATCTTCAAGGAGTCCCTCGCAAACGCCCGTTCTCCCTCAGACAAATTGATCGTCGTGCCAATGCGTCCGAGCACCGTCTCAACCGCATTGAACACCCGGGACTTCATTCCGCCCTTGCCTGACAGACCGTAATACGCATGCGGCGTGTAGAAAACCGGCGGCCTCACACCGAGCATGACCAGCGCACGCGCCAGTGCACCCGCCTTGGAACTGTGCGCATGGATCACATCCGGCTGCGCCTCCGTCACCAGTCTCCGTAGCTTCATCAATGCCGCCACATCACCGGGGCCGGGGGCATTGCTCACCGCGAGATTCACCGTCTTGCCACCCGCAGCAGAAACCTTCGCCACCAGATGCGTCAGCCGGTCCGAGCCCCGCACTTCCGAGTAGGCCAGATGAATGCGATGCCCCCGCTCCATCAAAAACGACGCCAGTGCCTCGACGTGCCGGAACACGCCATCAACTCCAGGTTCGGTGACTAGAAGGATTTGCATCGAAGAAAGCCAGTTTAGCACCATTCAGCGCAGGCACGAAAGCAAGGATGCACTCCGCCGCGAGATTACCGCCTCAGTCTTGCTCTTCCGCCTCAGCTTTGCCGCCGAGGATAATACCACGCTTGGTCGTGGCGACGAAGTCGGTGAAGGCGGCGGCCTCCGGCGTGAGCTCTCCAGCACGGAGTTCTTCGACCGCCTGGGCATTGTTCAAGCCATTTCGATAAACTTTGCGAAACGCCTCACGCAGGGAGCGCATCTGCTCACGGGTGAATCCCGCGCGCTGCAGCCCCACAATATTCAAACCACGCGCACGCGCCGGATTGCCATCCGCCGTGCAGAAAGGCGGGATGTCCTGCACCACTTTGGCGCAGCCCCCGATGATCGAACGCGTGCCGATGCGGCAAAACTGATGCACCGCCGTCAGACCACCGATGATGACATGGTCCTCAACGACCACATGCCCGGCCAGCGTGCCGTTGTTGGAAAAGATGACGTGATTTCCCACAATGCAGTCATGCGCGATGTGCACGTAGGAGAGGAAGTTGTTGTTGCTGCCGATGACCGTCTTGTCCCCGGCAGACGTGGCACGGTGCACGGAGCAAAACTCACGGAAGGTGTTGTTGTCACCCACTTCCAGCCAGGTCGGCTCGGCGCTGTATTTCAAATCCTGCGTCTGCTGGCCGATGGACCCGTAGGAGAAGAATTTGTTGTTCTTCCCGATCTTCGACGGCCCCATGATCGTCACATGGTGCTGCAGCCAGCATCCGTCTCCGAGCTCCACGTCCGCTCCAATGATGCAATACGGACCGATGTGGACATCCGCACCGATCTTGGCGGAGGGATCAATGATGGCGGTCGGGTGAATCGAGGCGGGCATGCGTGAAGAATCTATCAATTAGCGGTCCACCACGCTGAACATCAGCTCGGCCTCGGAAACGACCTGCCCGTTGACACTGCAACGGCCAATGCCGCTGGCGATGCTGCGCTTGGTCTTGAGGATTTCCGTCTCGATGAGGAGCGTGTCGCCCGGCAGCACCGGCCTGCGCCACTTCACATTGTTGGCGCTCATGAAGTAGCCAATTTTGCCCTGATTGCCGGGCATGCGCAGCAGCACGATGCTGGCCACCTGCGCCATGGCTTCAAGCTGAAGCACGCCGGGCATGATCGGATGGCCGGGGAAATGCCCCTGGAAATACGGCTCATTAATGGTGACGTTCTTGATGCCCGTGCACTTCGATTCGCCTTCGAATCCGATGATGCGGTCCACCAGCAGGAAGGGATAGCGGTGTGGCAGGATGTTCATCACCTCGTTGATGTCGAGGACGGCCTCGCCACCGGGGATGTGCACCGGCGCTGGCACCATGCTGCGCATCTGATTGTACTGCGCCACGATGGCGCGGGCCAGCTCTGTGTTCGGCCCGTGGCCCGGACGCACCGCAATGACGTGGCCCTGGATGCGTTTGCCGGAGAGCATCAGGTCGCCCACGATGTCCAGAATCTTATGCCGCACGAACTCGTCCGCAAAGCGCAGCGGCTGCTTCGAGAGCAGCGTGTCCCCACGAATGACGACCGCCGCTTCCAGCGTGCCGCCTTTGATCAGCCCCTTCTCCATCAGCGGGGCGATGTCTTCATAGTACACAAAGGTGCGCGCAGCGGCGATTTCCTTCTCGTAGGTCTCAGGATTGATCTCAGTGCTGAAATACTGCGTGAAGCGTCCGCCCGGGCCGACGTTGGTGCAGGAGATGCGGAATTTCTTGTCAGGAACGATGGTCAGGATCGTGCCGTCACGGGTTTCCTGATAGATCGGCTCACGCACCTCGAAAACCTTGCGCGCTTCCTTTTGCTCCTGCAGTCCGGCGGACTTGATCAGTTCCACAAAGGGCATCGAGCTCCCGTCGGCGATGGGCGGCTCATTGGCATCCATCTCAATGATCGCATTGTCCACGCCCATGCCCGCGAGTGCGGAGATGACGTGTTCGACGGTGTGCACATTGACACCGCCTTCGGCAATGGTCGTGGCACGCTCCACTTTCTGGACCTTCTCGACCAGCGCCGGAATGAAGGGTTTGTCCTCCAGATCGATGCGGCGAAATTTGAAACCAAAGTTCTCCGGGGCGGGTTGGAGGGTGAGTGTGACCTGTTCGCCGGTATGCAGCGAGGTGCCCGTCATCGAGACGGACTTGGCGAGTGTATGCTGACGGTCTGAGGCTGCCATAGGCGGGAGCGCGTTCGTTAGCGTCGCGGCCCGGTGGGGTCAAAGGGAAATGCAAGGGGTGCCCCTCCCGTCTTTGGGCTAGTTTTGATACCCGCCCGTTACGACAGCGTACCTTTCACTCAATTCCCACGTGCAGGCGGGGGAGCCCCAAACGGATCCGCTCCCATCGCCGGCACTGCCGGTTTTTCTTTCGCCACCGCAACGACGTAATGCGCCGTGTACTTAATCACCCGTTCCTCGCCGGGCTTGAGAGTCACTCGAAACTCGATGGTCCCCGCGTCCATTTTGCTAAATTCGGCGCTGTTGTCACGGATCTCCCAGTTCGTCCCACGGTAGAGATGCTCCTCCACGCGGATCTCGACCGCTTCATCCAGCTTGCGGTTGCGAAGCTTTATTTCGAAGGATTCGTCGGTCACCAAGTCGGCCGAGTTATCGCTTTTGAAATTCGTTTGCTTGCGCTCACCGACAAGATCGAAGGCATTGCCTGAATAGAGCCGTAGAATTTCATCCCTGGCAGTGTGGCCGATCCTGTCTTCGCCGGTGAAGTGCAGACGACCGTCACGATCCTTGCGATAAAAACGCACCTTGCCCATGGGCAGCGGCAATCCCAGATGATTGGTCTCACTGTTCTTGACCTCACGCATGATCCATACCTTGGGGTTGCTCACCGTGCCGTAGTCGCTGTTCCCACGGATTCTATCACGATCCCAGCCAGCATTCATCTCCCCGTGAAAGTCGGCGCCGTCATAGATGAAGATCCGCTGAAATTTGACCGCCTCAGCCCTGGCAAATTCGATCTGCTTTGTCTCATCATCATGCAGGGTTGCGGGCGTTGGGACACTGTAGAGGTGAAACTCGTCAAAGGCTTCCTCGGTCACTTTGGCCCTGCGTGCTCCGTAATCAAACATAACATTGCTCCCCCGCATTGGAGTCGCGGCCGCATAGACTGAATTTTCCGCGTCATGGAGCTTTGAAACATCCCCCGCAATGAACTGCAGCCGGGCATCCCTGAACACCTTGCCGCTGCGATTCGCTATGGTAATCCACCCTGTAAGATCCATCACATCACCCGTCTCAGGGGCGACCACATTGTAACTGGCCTCCCAGCTCATCCCGCGCGTGACATAGCAAAGTTCAGCATCGAACTTCGCGGCTTTCTCGGCAAAAATGCGCCAGCCGAGGGTGGGCTTGAGAATCGTGTCATCAGCAAATGCAGTAAAACGTGGTTCGCCGGGTAAAGAGAACTGCAGCTTTCCTTCCACTTCAATCACTGGCTGCACAGCACCGCCGCCTGCAGAGTTTCGATCATAGCCACTGCGAATGATTTTGCCTTTCACGGTGCGGCCGGGCTTGTTCGGCTCACTCACAAGGAATTCGATCTCCTTCCCCTCGTTGAGATGAAGCAGCAGCCCTTGAGAGACAGGATCGGCGCGGTAGTTCTGCTCCACGATGCTGAGCTTCACACCGGACTTGGGATCCCGCAAAATCACTGAATCTGGCTCCAAATGTGCCGTCGCTTCGGCAAAATTCACCCGGTTGATGCCTGGCTGCAAATCGAGCGGCACCACATCCCTCACAACTCCAAAATTTTGATTGTAGATGGTCAGCGATGTTTCCGCGCCAGCGTGGCCGGCCAGCGTGACGAGAATTAAACCTAACAGGTGTTTTTTCATGGTAGATGGCGATCATAGCAACGCCACCTAGCCCCATGTCAACCATAAGCCGCACGATGACCCCGCCCCTACTTCTTCCCGATGCACCACAGGTGCTTGTAGCCCCGGATGAAAAGCTGGCCGTCGCTCACGGCGATGGAGCCGATGATTTTCTCGCCGAGGGAATTCGTCGCCAGCAGCTCAAATTTCGGGCTGGCCTTGAACACGAAACAATCGCCGATTTGATTCGCCGCATAGCATTTCCCATCCGCGCTCAGCACCAGCGAAGACCAGTTGTTCCCCTTCAGACGCTCCTGAAACACCATCGCCCCCGTCTTGAGATCCCGGCATTCGGCGATCCCACCATCACTCAAAATGTAGTGGTAGCCGCCATGCACCACGCCGCTGCCAATGCGCTGACTCACCTTCGGCAGCTGCCAGACACGGTTCTTCTCCGTCACATCCCCATCTCCACCGGTCTTCACCGCCAGCGCGGCACCGCCGTAGCCGCTCATGGCAATCATGACGCCATCGGCAAACAACGGCGAATTATACACCAGGTTCGTCAGCCCGACGGACGTCCACAGCTCCTTGCCCGTCAGCGGGTCAAAAGCGCAGGCACGCGTGGGGTAGCACATCAGCAGTTCATACCGTGCGCCGGTTTTGCGCAGCAGTGGATCGCTCCACGATCCCAGCCACTTCTTGTCCGCACCTTCACCGGAGGCCCCGCCCGGCTCCTTGTGCTGCCAGATTGTTTTGCCCGTCTTTTTGTCAAAGCAGTACAATACCGTGTTCTCGCCGGGTCCGAAGTTCAGAAACACACGATCCCCCGCGAGAACCGGCGAAGTCCCATTGCCCCAGATGTGGTGCTGTTTGCCCAGATCCGTGCGCTTCCACACTTCCTTGCCATTCATGTCATAGCAAAACACGCCCGCCGAGGCAAAGAACACGATCACGCGCTCGCCATCCGTCGCCGGTGAAGCCGCGCAGTACGGATTCGTGGCATGCGTGAGCTCCGGCTCGCGGTAGATCGTTCCCGCCTCCCAGAGCTGCTTGCCCGTCTTTTTGTCAAAGCACAGCAGCAGCCGCTTTCCTTCCTTCTCAATCGCCTGCGTCACCAGCACCTTGTCACCCCACACCACCGGCGTCGAATTCCCCCGCTCCGGCAGCTCCACCTTCCACACCACATTCTCCGCCTGGCTCCATTTTTCCGGCAGCTTCGACTCCGCAGAGGTGCCATCTCCATTAGCCCCGCGCCACATCGGCCAGTTCTCAGCATGCAGTGAGACAAGTGAACTCAGGGCAAAGATCAACGGGAGGGTACGTTTCATGATGGTTGGGTGGGAGGCGGATTAAACGTAAGCCGGCAGGCAATCATGCATTTCCGCCCTCCATGGATCTCAAATTCCAGTGTTAGCGCCAGAAAGCTCGGAGACTACAGGCTTGCACATGCACAGCAGGGTCTCATACCCTCTTCCACATCATGGAGCATGTGAACCGAACACTTCTGCTGATTGTCAGTGCGGTCGCCTATGCGTTTGCGTTTCCACCTTATGGATGGTGGCCGCTGGCACTTCTCAGCTTGGGCCTGTTGGCAGGCGTGCTCCATGCAGCGCGCTCCATCTACGGGCTCATCGCAGGCTTCTGGTGGGGCATGCTGGCGTTTGGCATCGGCCTTTCCTGGATCTGGAGCATCTTCGGTTCCTTCAGCATTCTGCTCTGGTGCATGCTGGCCGTTTTCCCTGCAATGTTCGGCGGACTGGTTTGCATGGCACAGCAACGCGGCATCATCACAGGCTGGCGACTCGCCTTTTTTATCGCGTTGGCCTGGACGGGCACGGAGTTTGTGCGCTGTGAACTCATGCCGCTGAAATTCCCATGGATGAATCTCGGCCTGGCCCTCGAACCCTGGCCTTTTGTCTCCTGGGTGGGCGTGTATGGGTTGGGATTCCTGAGCGTCCTTGCCTTGGCGGGCCTCATTTTCAGCGCAGCCAGGGCAGGGTTCATCGCAGTGGCCCTGATGATAATCGCAAATTTTGAATCTATGTCCTCAAGGAACAAGGTTCGGATATACCGCAGCATCAATGTCGCCGCTATTCAGGCAGAAGGAGCCGCCACCGACACCTACATCGCGCTGGCAAACAAGGTTCCTGCTGAAACGCAGCTCATCGTTTGGCCAGAGTATGCGATCCCCAGCGACGTCCGCAACGTCGCCAAAAGTGAACTCGCCAAAGTTCAAGCCTTCGCATTGCAACGAAACACATTGCTCGTCTTCGGCACCCAGACCCGTCTCGAAGGGCCGAAGTGGCAGAACACCGCCCTAACTGTGGATGGCACGAAGGTGCTGGGTGAGCACGGTAAAAACCACCCTGTGCATTTCTTCAACGATGGTGAGCCCGGCAAGACCGCCCTGCCCATCGTCACGCCCCTCGGGAAAATCGGCACGCCGATTTGCTTCGACTGCGACTTCCATGACGTGGTGCGGAAGATGACCCTGGCCGGGGCGGAGTTTTTTGCCGTGCCTTCCATGGACGCCGCAGGCTGGCCAGCGCGTCAGCACATCCAGCACTCCCAGCTTTTCCGTGTGCGGGCAGCGGAGAATCATCGCTGCATGGTGGTGGCTGCATCATCGGGCGTGTCGCAGATCATCGATGCCCACGGCGAAGTCCTCCATTCACTGGCCCCCATGAGGACAGGCATCATCAGCGGCTCCATCGAGAGACGAAAAGGACTGACCTTTTACACCCGCACGGGATGGCTGACGCCGTGGGTGGCGCTGGCCTTGTTACTCATCTGGACCGTCCGGCTGCTGGCATTTTCAAAACCGAAAATGCCGCAGCCAGCCGATGTCAGTTTGAATTAATCTTCCCCGCCCGCAGCAAGCTGCGCAATGACGTTGATGTCTTCGAGCGTCGTGGTGTCGCCCTTGATCAGTTCGCCGGCGGCGATCTGTTTCAACAAGCGACGCATGATCTTGCCTGAGCGCGTCTTCGGAAGTGCCGCAGCAAAGCGGACCTCGTCCGGAGTGGCCACAGGACCAATGACCTTGCGGACGTGCTTCTTCAGCTCTTCGGCGAGTTCGCGGTTGGAGGTGATGCCTTCCTTCACGGTCACAAAGCACACGACTCCCTGGCCCTTCATCTCATCAGGACGGCCCACCACAGCGGCTTCCGCCACGGCAGGATGGGACACGAGGGCGCTTTCCACTTCGGCAGTGCCGAGGCGATGACCGGCGACGTTCAGCACGTCGTCGATGCGGCCGATGATCCAGAAATTGCCCTGCTTGTCACGGCGCGCTCCGTCACCGGCAAAATACCAGCCATTGAACTCGCTCCAATAAGCTTCTTGAAAGCGCTTCTTGTCGCCCCAGATGCCGCGCAGCATGGAAGGCCATGGCTTGCGGATGACCAGCTTGCCCTGCTCATTGACGCCGACCTCTTTGCCGAGGTCATCGACGATGGCCGCATCCACCCCGAAGAACGGTAGCGTGGCGGTGCCAGGCGTTGTCGGTGTGGCACCCGGGATCGGCGTGATCATATGGCCGCCGGTTTCAGTCTGCCACCAGGTGTCCACGATGGGGCACTTGCCGCCGCCGACCTTGTTGTGGTACCACATCCACGCTTCAGGATTGATCGGCTCACCCACGGTGCCAAGCAGGCGCAGGCTGCTGAGGTCATGCTTCTTCAGCCACTCGTCACCCCACTTCATGAAGGCGCGGATGGCCGTCGGGGCGGTGTAGAACACCGTCACGGCGTATTCTTCGATGATCTTCCAGAAGCGGTCGTTTTCAGGCCAGTTCGGGGCACCTTCGAACATGAGCGAGGTGGCACCCAGCGCCAGCGGGCCATAGACCATGTAGGTGTGTCCGGTCACCCAGCCGATGTCGGCGGTGCACCAGTACACATCGTCGTCGCGCAGATCGAAGACATATTTGCAGGTCATCTGCGCGTGCAGCAAATAACCGCCCGTCGTGTGCAGAATGCCCTTCGGCTTGCCGGTGCTGCCGCTGGTGTAAAGAATGAACAAAGGCGACTCCGCATCCATCGCGACCGGGGCGCAGCGTGCGTCCACATATTCGAGTTCACGGTGCCACCAGACGTCACGACCCTCTTCAATATGCACATCCTGACTGGTGCGGCGATAAACGATCACGGTCTCAACGGGCGTATCATTGCCCTTGAGCGCGTCATCCACATTCTTCTTCAGCGGCACCACCGCACCACGGCGGTAGCCGCCATCGGCGGTAATGATGATCTTCGCACCGCAGTCCAGCACGCGATCCTTGATCGACTCGGCGCTGAAGCCACCGAAGATCACGCTGTGCATTGCGCCGATGCGGGTGCAGGCCAGCATGGCGATCGCCGCCTCAGGGATCATCGGCATGTAAATGATGACGCGGTCGCCCTTCTTCACCTTGTGGCGCTTCAGCACGTTGGCAAAGCGGCACACTTCGCGGTGCAGCTGCTGGTAGGTGAGCACTCGCTTCTCCCCGGGCTCGCCTTCCCAGATCAGAGCGGCCTTGGTCTTGCGCGGGCCGTCCAGATGGCGGTCGAGGCAGTTTTCGCTGACATTGAGCTTCCCACCGATGAACCACTTGGCGTTCGGGCATTTCCATTCCATCACCTTGGTGAAGGGCTTGGTCCAGTGCAGTTCCTTAGCCTCACGGCCGAAGAACTTGTCGGGATGCTTGATTGACTCCTCATGCATCTTTTTGTACTGCGCCATCGAGCTGATGCGGGCTTTCTTGGAAAACTCAGCGCTCGGCTTGAACACCCGGCTTTCAGTCATCAGGGATTTGGAATTGCTGGCTGCCTTGGTGGCGGTTTTGGCAGCTTTTTTCGGGGCGGTGTTGGCGGCGGCTTTCTTACTCATGGCTGGTTGGGGTCGACGATTGGGAGGCGCAGATTAGAAACCGGAGCCGCCCGCGTGCAAGGTGAAGCTGCATCTACACGCTCCTGACAGGCGAACTTCGCCTTGCCACAGCGGCCCCACGCCCTACGGTAGGCTCCTCATTTGCCATGATTTCCCTGCGCATCAGCCTGTTTGCCCTCCTCTCCGCCTGCTCCAGCGTCCTCGCCCAGCAGTACACCAACAGCATTGCCGCCGTCGTCGATGGCATCCCCATCGCCTCTTCCGAGGTGGAGGAAACCATCAAGGCCCAGGAGCAGGTGATCCAGTTTCAGTTCCGCAATGACCCTGCACGCATCGCCAAGGAAATCGCCATCCTGCGCCAGGGCGCCATCGAAACGCTGATCGACCGCGAGATTTTGCTCGCCGAGTTTCGCAAGATCGGCGGTGTCATCAAGGCGCAATACGTCGATGACGACATCAACGGCATCATCCGGGAAAGCTTCAAGGGAAACCGCGACGCCTTCGTTGATGAACTGACTAGGGGCGGTATGACCGTGAAACGATTCCGCGAGCTACGTGAGAAAATGGTCATCATGAATGTCATGCGCGCGCGCAATGCCGGCGACCATCCCCCGGCCACCCCCCGCGAAGTTCAGGAGTACTACGACAAAAACGTGGATAAATGGCGCGAAGGAGATCAGATCAAAATCTCCACTATCACCATCCCCAAGTTCACCGGCGAGCCCGGCTCCACCCCGGAGAAGCAGCAAAAATTCACCCAGGAGCTGCGCACCAGAATCATTCAAGGCGCTGATTTTGCCAAAGTGGCGAAAACCAATTCACAAGACAGCCATGCAGAAAACGGCGGTGCCTGGGACTGGATGGCCAAGACCGACCTGATGCCCGCAATCGCCAATGCCGCCATGGAACTTAAAACCGGCGGCGTCAGCCCGGTTCTCGATCTGGAGTCCAATTTCATCATTGTTTCCTGCGATGCCAAAAAGCTCGGTGCCGCCCCGGAAATCGAAAAGCTGCGCCCGGAAATCGAAAAAATGATCAACCAGGAAAAATCCAAGGGCAACATCGACAAGTGGATGGAAAACGTGCGCAAAAAGCACGTCATCAAACGCTACTAGACCTCCAACGCCCCGCTCGCCTCATCCCTGCCGCACCATGATCCAGATCGTTTTCAATGACATCAGCGCCTCCGAGCTCTCCCACCTGCCCACCCAGGTGCAGTTTCATCTGCTGGAAGCGCTGAACATTCAGCCCGCCGATATCGACGAGACGATCCTCGCCAAACGCTACGGCGTCCTCGAGCGCGGCGGCAAAAAACTCTACCGCTGCCGTGCCGGCGACCACCGCATCTATTTCGCCGTGGTGGATGGAAATGTCAGCGTGCACCGCGTGCTGCACAAAAACACCCTCACCGACTTCCTCTTCCGCAGCAATCTGCCCGGTGGCGGCGAAGACGAGGCCCTGAGCCAGTCCAAAAGCTTTTGGCACCTCATCGATGAAGGCGCCAAGACCTTGAAGGTCGCCTAGCCAGCCTGCATCGCGAATTCCTCACCCAGGGTCATGCGGCATTCGTTGTATTAGCCATGCTCACTCTCGATGCCCTCCTGTCCGATGAAGCTCTGCGTCAGCAGGAGTTTCCGGTGATCAAAGACAGCCTGTTCCTCGCCCACGCCGGCGTCACCATCCTGCCTCGCCGCGTCACGCGCACGATGCAGGAATACCTGGAGCAATGCTGCCTGCGCATGCAGGAGTATCCTGAGGCGTGGAAAGCAGTGAACGAAACGCGCGTCGTTGCTGCCGAATTGATCGGTGCCAAAGCCAGCGAAATCGCCCTCATTGGCCCGACCTCCGTCGGCCTCAGTCTGGTCGCCAACGGTCTGCCATGGCAGGCCGGTGACGAAGTCGTCTGCTACCTCGACGACTATCCCGCCAACGTCTACCCCTGGACCGATCTCGAACGCCATGGTGTCGTTTTAAAGCGCCTCCAGCCCGCTGCTCCCGGTGCTATCACACCCGAACTTGTCGAGGCGTCCCTCACGCCCAAAACCAAGCTCGTCGCCCTCGCCTCCTGCCATTTCCTCAGCGGCTACCGCATCGAAATCGACCGCATCGGCCGCATGCTGCGCGAGCGCGGCATCCTCTTCTGCCTCGATGCCATCCAAACCGTCGGTGCCTTCGAGACCCGCGTCGACCACGTCGATTTCCTCTCCGCCGACTCCCACAAATGGATGCTCGGCCCCATGAGCGCCGGCATCTTTTACGTCCGCGAAGAACTGCAGGACATGCTGCGCCCCAGCCTCCTCGGCTCCTGGAACGTCCGCAGCCCCAACTTCATCGCGCAGGAAGAGATCGCCTTCGAGCGCGGCGGTCGTCGCTACGAACCCGGTGCCCTCAACATCTCCGGCATCCTCGGCATGAAAGCCGGCATTGACTTGATTCAGGAGATCGGCCTCCCCGCCATCAGCACCCAGCTATTGAAGCTCAAAGCCCGCCTGCATGCCGGATTGCAGCCACTAGGCTTCACCTTCCTCGGCCCCGATCCCCAAACCATCAACGCCTCCTGCATCACCACCGTGCAGCATCCTCAGCGCTCACTGGCGGACATCTCCGCACATCTCACCGCAAGCAACATCATCCCCTCCCTGCGCCACAACCGCGCCGGACAGCCCCTCCTCCGCTTCAGCCCCCACTTCTACAACACAGAAGCCGAGATGGATCGCGTGGCGCAGGTGATTGGATCGGCAGCATAGCCGCCAGCGAATAGGCGCTGGATTCGCATGGAATTCCATGTTTATTCCAGTCCATGTTCCAGCTCGAAGACATCCACCCGCTCACCGATTTTCAGCGCAACGCCAAGAGCCACCTGAACCGGGTGAACAAGACCGGGCGGCCGGAGGTGCTGACAGTCAATGGCCGCGCCGAAGCCGTTTTGGTCGGGCGGAAGGCTTTTGAGAAGATGCAGGATGCAATGGAGGAGCTTGCCAGCATCAAATCCATTCAAACCAGCCTCGATCAGATGGCCGCTGGCAAAACCATATCCGCCAAGGCCGTGCATCAGCGGTTGCGCGAACTATGAATTTCCAAGTTGAATACACGCCGAATGCACAGAGCGAATTGGAGAGCGTTTATCTGTGGATCAAGGCCCGCGCGCCGATCTCTGCTGTGAGGTGGCGGGACGATCTGATCGCCAAGGTGGAGTCGCTCGCATCCGATCCAGGCCGCCATCGACTGGCTCCCGAAAGCCGCAGGTTCCCGGTTGATATAGCGATTTCCAAAACTGATTTCCGGATAACGGAGCAAAAAGTGCTGTACAAAACGGGCGGCAGTGCTTTGAGGATGGTTGTTGAGAGCGCAAGAACTCAGACCTGATGTGGACAACGCCACGCTGGAGCAACTCCAGGCGGCGATG
>CALRWM010000115.1:0-12756 GCA_943371875.1 Prosthecobacter debontii
TGACCTCCGGGGGACGAAGAATGCAAATCTTGTGATAAGTCCGCCGCCTGCCTGCGTTAAAGGGCCGCATCCCCCATCCCCTGCCCTGTCCATGAATCCTCTCCGCAATGACCTCAGCCGCCGCACGTTTGTCTCCGGTGCCGCCAAAACCTTTCTTGGCGTCAGCACGGCAGCCCACTTCGGCTCCCGCATTCTGGCAGCCCCCGGTCAGGGAGCTTCACCGCTGAAGCAGGCGGCCACGGCGCGGAATGTCATCTATCTCTACATGAACGGCGGCATGAGCCATTTGGACACCTTTGACCCGAAGCCTGAGAAGCCGGACGTCATGGGCCTGACCAAGGTCATCAACACCAACGTCGATGGCATCCGCGTCGCGGGAAACATCCCTCTCATCGCCCGGCAGATGGACAAGCTGGCCGTGGTGCGCAGCATGATGACCACGCAGGGCGCGCATGAGCAGGGCAACTACTACCAGCACACCAGCTACACGCAGCGCAGCAGCATCCGCCATCCCTCCATGGGTGCGTGGCTGCAGAAGTTTCAGGATCGCGGCAATCCCACCCTGCCGGGCAGCGTCATGATCGGCAATGACAGCCGTCATCCCGGCGCCGGATTCTTTGAGAGCCGCTTCGCACCGCTGATGATCAACGATCCCGAGAGCGGCATCAACAACGTGAAAACCAACCAGTGGTTCACCGAAGAGCGCTTCAACAGCCGCCTCAACACCGCCAAGCAGCTCGACCGCCAGTTTGCCGAGACCTACAACGTCAAAAACGTGCGCGCCTATGCCGACATGTACGACGACGCCCTCAAGATGATGAAGAGCGAGGAGCTCGCCGCCTTTGACCTCAGCGCCGAGCCCGACGCCCTGCGCAACAAATACGGCACCGACCGCTTTGGCCAGGGCTGCCTGCTCGCCCGCCGCCTGGTGGAACACGGCGTGCGCTTTGTGGAAGTCTCCTTCGGCAGCTGGGACACCCACAATGCCAACTTCACCCGCGTCCCTGAATTGTGCGATGAACTGGACTCCGCCCTCAGCACCCTGCTGCAGGATCTGGAATCCCACGGCCTGCTACAAGATACCATGGTCGTGCTGGCCACGGAATTCGGCCGGACACCCGAGATCAATGCGAACGATGGGCGCGACCACCACGCGCGCGGCTTCTCCTGCCTCATGGCGGGCGGCGGCATTCGCGGCGGCCAGGTCTATGGCGCCACGGATGACACCGGCCTCGAAGCCGCCGTCAATCCGGTGACGATCCCCGATTTCAACGCCACCATCGCCTACGGCCTCGGCATTCCGCTGGATCAGGTGCTCTACAGCCCGAGCAAGCGGCCCTTCACGGTGGCGGACAAGGGCAGGCCGATCACGCAGTTGTTTGGTTGAGAAGGGTGACAAGGAGTCGAATGCTGCCCGCTGCCCAGTGTCACTCAGGATTCATCACGTCCGGCTTCAACATACATTTCCAAGACCCAATGCCAGTAAGCTAGAATCTGTTCCGGTGTGAACAGATGCGTGGATGCACGGATCAGATCATGCAACGCCTCCTGCACCGGAAGCACGCAAGCAACGCAGGTGCGTGTCACAAAATCCTCAAAGATATCGGACAACAGGCCGCCACACATCGGGCAATGAGTCAGGCTCATCTGCACGGATGCTCCAGCAGCCATGCGACGCTCGATGAGAACACGGAAGGCATCGGCGAGCTTTTCTTTGGTTTCGGCCAGATCAGGAAACTCACTCAACAGCTCCAGTTCACGGTCAACCCAGCGTTGGATGGTGTCCTCAATTGACTGCAGCTCGTCTCCTTCCAGCGCATGGTCCATGCTTGCGACTCGATAGGCGGCAGGCATGATAACACTGTATTTTTCCTTCAACCTGTCCTTGAGGGCAGTTTGACGCATCTGTTTCAACCTCATTGGGGAAAGTTCTGACATCTTGTTTTGCGGATCCCCTTTGGCTTGTTCACCTCTGACGCTAAGTCTGTCCCGTCTGATGCTTGCTGAGGCTGATGAAGCCGCATGCTGGGTATCCAGTCACATTTTTTGCATCTCTCAAACTTGCTTGGGCTCCTTCCAATCCTAATTGCAGCAGTCGTCACTCACAAAATAATGGGGACTCCTCTCGGACGAGCCCGCCCTACTCCGGGTTGATGTAGTAGATCTGAAGCATGGAGGCCGCCATCTCCTCCTCGCGCATGCGGATGATCTGGCGCCCCGCCTCGTAACCGGGATACTTGATGATGAACTCCCCGCGCTTTTTGTTGTAGCCGATGATGACCACCGTGTTGCCGTAGAAATCGGCCTTTTCATCCCAGCGCAGCCATTTGCTTTTTTCAGCCGGGTCTTTGGGGCTGGGAAGTTCGAGCTTGGGGTTTTGCTCATACTGCTTGGCAAAATCAAAGAGCAAGGCCTCCCGGATCTCAGAATACATGAGTCGGTAAACGATGGGCCGCCCTTTGTCGATCCATCGCCTTGCCTCCATCAGATCGAGCGGTTGATCTTTCTTGCGCAGGTCTTCGATGTCGAGCTCGGTCCACTCCACCTTGGCCGCCTTGGCCAGCCCCTCCATGACGTCATAGGTGGTGTCCAGAGTGGCGTTGGGCGCCCAGCCAGCGGCCGTCGCCACGGCCCGCACATCCATCGTCCAGCCATAGTACCCGGCCAGGCATTCGCCCGCCCGCAGCGTGTAGTTCGAGTTGTCATCCACCTCTGGGAGCTCTGGCAGGCCGGTGATGATCACATCGCCATTCGGCTTTTCTTCCAGCCGTGACTTCAGCGGCGTCGGCTTGCCCTTCGCGGCTGCGGAGAGTGCCGTGGTGGAGGCCGTTGCCGCCGGGGGCTGGGGCGAAATCATGGAAAGATACAGCCGTGCCCCGGGCTCCAGCGTGAGGCGGATCGTGGCCACGCCACCGGACCATTCCTGCACCACCGTGCCCGGAGCGGCACCGGCCGCCGGCTTCACGATTTGCCCGGGCTTGCCCACCTTGGACTGCACCCCGGCGGATGCCTTGGAGGCTGCCTGGCGCATGGCCTGCATCAAGGCGTCATCCGCAGCAGCGGCCCCACGCTCCATGAACAGCACATCCAGCCGCGTCAATTTCCCCGCACTCTCCGTGGCGACGATTCGCTGCGCCGCCGTGCCAAACACAGGCTCCGCAGTCTGCGCCTCCTTGCGGGCTGGGCCGGGTGGACCCGCCATCGGTTTCCATTCACCCGGCAGTGGAGCGGTCTTCCAGCCATCCGTCTTTTGCACCAGCGCCTCGACGAACTGTGCGAGGCTTTCACCTCTGGCAGAACTCATCAACAGCAGCGCAACGAAGCATGTGGAGAGACAACGAGTCATGTGCGAATGATTGGATTTCATCATTTTGATTAGTCCATTCAAGTCGTTATTGACAACAGCGCAACGGATTTACTAACTCGCCGACAAATAACATGGAGGCCACAATCAGCCTGACCTTCACCGTCGAGAATGCTGACGCGATCATTGCCGCCCGCCGGGGCAGTCCTGGGTGATCTTGAAATGATCCATGAACTGGGCAGGCAGTCAAAAGGCCACGTCATGCCGCTGAAGCTGTTTCCTGCTCATTGCGCATTGATCAGGCGCGAGCATTTTGGCGACTGCCATCCTCCATCATGAAAACTCTGCAAGCCATCGCTCTCTTCCTCACCTTGATTGGCAGCCACGTATCGGCGCATGACCTGGAAGCGGAGGCGTCTTCGCCGGTATGGCAGGTGCGCTATTGCGTCACAGGAAAGTTTGGAGTGGCGGATGCCACGACCCGACGGCTCCTCGAAAAATTATGCATGGACTCTCAGACGGGCGTGGCAAAGCGGGCCTTTGCAACCTACACCCAACTCTTTGTCCGTCTCGATCATCAACTGGTACAAGCTGCTTTTCGGCGCGGCGACTTCGACATTGAGGGCTTCAATCTGGCAGATCGGAAGGTGTTCGAGACGCCAAGCTTTTGGGCATGGAGGCTCAAGGACGCGGAAGCCCCTGAGCTACAAGCCCGCGCTGTTCGCGCCCTCGGCATGTGTGGCACTCAAGAACACGTCCCACTGCTTCACGAATATCAAAAATCGGATAATCCTTACTTGCTCCACGAACTGGCCAAGGCCCTGCATCGTCTCGGCGATGAAGCAGGTTATTTGAGTGTGATCGAGTCCTTGCTGCGCCTGCCTCCGGCATCGGCCGTGCACTATCAAACACTTGCCATCGACTGCCTGATACAGATGCACCCTGCCCAAGCCCGGAAGCATTGGGACAAGCTGCACGCTGCCATCGCGTCCCTGCCAGACCTCCAGCCGAACTGGATGTGCAGCCACGTTCTCCAGGAGAAACGATTGCAGTGAGTCAGCGGACGCAGGCGGCATGCACACTCGCCCTCCCCACGGTTCTTCGCAGGCCGGTAAGACCACGCACACCACGAGACGCTCGAAAGCGGCAGCTCCAGCGCACTGCAAACCCCACGGGAGCGGCAGCCCGTCGCAGCCGCACTCCAAAAACAAGGAGCAGGACTTGCCAAGTCCCGCAGTCCCGTCTGAGGGCCACCGGCGGGAGGTTCACAGCCCGCAGCAAGTTCACAGCCCGCAGCAGGTTCACAACCCGCAGCAGGTTCACAGCCTGCAGCAGGTTCACAGCCTGCAGCAGGTTCACAGGCTCAGGGATGGGTGGGACAATGGGAGGGAGTTCCCATTTCCACCGGCGGTGGGTTCACAGGACCATTGAGGTTCACCCGTTGGGTTCAGGTTCAGTCTCAGTATCACCAGTGAGGTTTGGGATTTGGTATCAAGGTATCACTCCCTATATATAGGGAGTGATACCTTGATACCAACCTCCCGTCGGTATCATGATACCGATTTGATACCCCTTTGATACCTGATACCAAAGCATCAGGCACGGTAGTAGCCGCCCGTCGGCCCATGCTTCAGCAGTCCGATGGAGAGCCACTTGGGAATGCGGCGCTTGGCCGTGGCCACCGAGAGGTGCGCCCGCGTGATGATGAGCTGCACGAGATCCGTGTACGAAACCTCCCCTACCTGCCCCGCAAACACCGCCCCGCACTCAGGCTGCTCCACTTTTCGCGCGGCCTCGGCTTTGCTCTCCTTCGTCTCCGCCTCCACGGTCACATGCATGCCTTCGGGCACGGACCACTCAAAGCGCAGGCCGTTTTCACGCGGGATGCAGGCGTGGCGGCAGCGCTCGGAGAAGACGAGCGGGACGCCCCGGTTATCCTTGGAGATGCGCAGATTGCTCTCCGCCTTGCGCTCGAGCTGGCTGCCGAGGTGGCCGCGTGTCTTGCCGGTTTCAAAGCCGGAGGGGTTCTCGTGCAGCACGACGATGATGGGGCAGGCGTAAGTGATCGCCAGCTGCGCGAGGTGCTCCACCAAAGCGAAGGCTTCGATGTCGTCGTTGGGGCTTTTGCAGAGGTCGGCCACGCCATCGATGAAGACGCTGTGGATGCCGCCACATTCCTCATGGGCGCGCTGCATTTCGGCAGCCAGGTAGGCGCGGCGTTTCTCGGTGGAAACATCCGCCAGGGAGTATCCTCGAAAATGATCCGGCATGCTGCTGACGTGGGCCCGCAGGGCCGCGCGGTTGACGAGGCTCCATGCATCATAAGGCGACTGCTCGGTGTCAAACAGCACCACGGCGCGGCCTGCAGGCGCTGCGGCGGTGAAGCCCAGCAGATCGCACTCCGGCTCCCACGCGGGGAAGTCGTCCTCCGCATCCGCCGGGGGCGGTGCGGTCACGGTGCTGGCGATCATCGCGCCCACGATGGCGCTTTTGCCGCCTTTGGCCTGGGCGGAGATCACCGTGAGATTTCCCGGCGTGCAGATCTGCTGAGTGAGCAGCGAGAAGACCGGGACGGGCTGCGGCGGCGGACTGGTGAGGCGGATGCGGCGTGCATCCAGCTCCGTGAAATCCACCGCGCCCCCCGTGGCGGCGGGGCCGGTGATCGTGATGGCGATCTCTCCGCCTCCTGCACCCAGGCCTGTGCCAGGCGGCGCGGTGCTCAAGGTGCTGGCGCTGCCGGAGCAGTCCACCACGGTGTAGTTTGCAGGATCGCTGACGAGGTCCGCCAGGGCCTGCGCCCCGAAGGCATTGTGGTAGCTGCGCAGGTCTTTCATGAGTGGGGAACGGTGAAGAGTTGCAGCGCGGCGGCGCGGTCTGCGGGCGTGAGATTTCCCCTACCATCATCTACCATGGCGAGGAAATCGGACCCGCCAGTGGTGGTGATGTCATGCCGCAGCCAGGGCCGCCACGAGGCCATGCGCGACTGCGTTTCCAGGCCGCCTGAGGCCCCGCAACGCGCCCCGTGGGTCACGGCATCGAAACGCCCAGCAGGGGTTTCTGACGCCGCATGGGCGTGGAAAAAGAGGCCTGCGAATCCGTCCCGGCACAGGCCGGACAGCGAGTGGTGAATCTGGAGCCGCTCGGGCGGACCTTCTCCAAACGAGCAAGATTGTGTTTCATGGGCGTGCTTGGGTGGGGTTGCGCCCCGTGAAGGGAGACGCGGGCTGCGTCTCCTTCACGGGAAGCGCATAGGGGGTTCAGCGTGTGACGGCGGCGCGCTCGTAGTGCGCCAGCGCGGCCCGGACCTTCTGGAGGTCAAAGCGGCAGATGCGCCCGATCTTCACCATGGGGATGATCTTGTCCCGCGCCCAGTTGGCCAGGCAGCGGCGGGAGACATTGAGCCTTTGGGCGAGCTGCTCCGGGGTGATCAGTTCGGCTTCGTCTTGTGGCAGGGCTTCATTTGGGTTCGTATTCATAGCAGTGTGTAGTATTGAGTGGTATTATGTGTTTAAATGCTGGCACGTGGATGCGCAGAGACCGCAGGAGTGCGGAGCAGATGCGAATGGGCCAGGCTTCAGTTTCAGGAAACGACCGGCGGTCCAGGAGTGACCTGGGAGCGCCACAGGGTGGCGGTGCCGGCTTGCAGGTTGCGCTGGTCAGAGTTCTTCACTGCCGGCGGCGCTGTCCCCCTCTGGCGAACGCGTTCTTCACGACGAAGCACCCGAGGATGAAACAAGTCTTGGGTCCCGTTTTTGAGATGTCAACGACCTTTGACAACATAATGCGCCCACTAGCTCCCCGCAGGGTTCCACAGGGACTCATGACCCGCGTCTTGCTGAAAAGTCATCCTTCATCTGGCCTTAATCCGATTCACATGCTCCATCCATTCGCTCTTGGGCAGAATCTTCACCGTGTTGTTTTCCAGCAGCTCCAGCCCGGTGATTGCCTCGAGCCTGTCTTCGACTTCTGAGGACAGTCCGGGCACGGGAGATGGCGGAGTCCAGAGGCGGGCGGTGCCGTAATGGCTGGCGGTCAGGATCGTTTTGCCAGCAGGGCTGAACACCATCCGGGTCACAGGGTCTTCATGGAAAAGCTCGGCCCCCAAGTCTGCGCCATCCTGGGTGCGCCAGAGCCGCGCAAAACCGTCATCGCAGCCTGTGGCGAAAAGTTTCCCGTCAGGACTGAAGGCAACGGTCTGCACCCAGCCATTGTGCGGCAGTTCAGGATAGAGGGGCTGCCAGGTGGCCACATCCCAGACTTTGACGCCGCCATCAGCCGCAGACGTGATCAACTTGGTGCTGTCCGGACTGAAGGCAGCATCCAGCAGTCCGCCTTCATGTTTGAGCAGCGCCAGCAGCGCGCCTTTGCCACCTTCGACGGACCAAAGAAAGGCCTCCTTGCTGGCGATGCCGCAGGTCAGCACGAACTTTTCGTCGGGGCTTACCACGGCCCGCTTGACCTCTGCCGCAATGCCATTCGTCTTGTGTTCCAGAACCAAAGTTTCCTTGCCGGAAGGAATGCTGAACATGCGCGCCGAAAAACCGCCGCCAACCAGCAGCGAGCGGCCATCCTGCGAGAAAGAGAGAGCGTAGGCATACATGGACGGTTCGGCAGGAAAGGCCTGCCATTCACGCTCGAGACGCCTGGCCGCCACATCGATCAGCATCACCTTGTTACGGCGCCCTGTCATCGCCAGCCAGCGGCCATCCTTGCTGAAGGCGACGGCGGCCACGAATTCATTGTAGAGCCATGGCTCCCCATAAGGAGAGCTGTCATGGGTATTCCAGATCTTAACGCTGCCGTTGTTCCCAGCCGTGGCCACCAACGATCCATCGTGGTTAAACGCCACGCTCTTGACCAGCCCCCCTTGAGACAATTCCACGCCGTGCTTTTCGCCCGTGATGGCATTCCACACTTGGGCTGAACCCGGATGATTCAGCACTCCCTGGCAGCCTGTGGCCATCCATTTCCCATCCGCGCTGAATGCGACCGCCTCAACGGTGCCATGCTGCCGCAGCGTCTTGACTGCCAGCGCATTTTGATCCGCCAGCTTCCACAGGCGGGCGCTCTTCTTCCATCCGCCTGCGAGAACATACCTGTCGTCAGGGCTGAAGAAGGCAAAGCGTATCTCCACCGTGTCTTTGAGCGGCTGGCCGACGGGCTGACCCGACGTGGCATCCCAGATCCGGGCGGTGCCATCCTCAGAGCTTGAGAGAATCAGCCTGCCATCATGGCTGAAGGATACTTTTCGCACCGCCTTGGTGTGCCTGGCGCTGAAGTTTGTCTCCGCATAGGAGAGGCCGTCCTGCGCCAGCTGCCAGACACGCACCCGACCGTCCAGGCTGCCGGTGACCACCCGGCGTCCGTCCGGGTGGAATGCCGCTGAAAAAACCGGGCACGGATGACGCAGGGCGCCGCCATGCGGCTGGCCGGTAGTGGCATCAAATACCAGCACATTGCCTTCTTGTGATGCAGCGGCCACCAGGAGCCCATCGCTGCTGTATTCGGCGCCGTTCAGCTTTTCCTGGCATGCAAATTCAACATCCCTGCCCCCGTCCGCAACGGCATACGCCTTCAAGGGCACAAACGGGGCGTCAGGCTTGGGCATGGCGGAGACCAGGAGATGCGTGCCCCGGGGATGATACGCCATGCCACGCACAATGCCTTGATGCGTGATCTGCGGTTCCAGCAGCCGGCCATCCTCAGTGGCTGCGAGCATTATTTTTTCGCCAAGGCTCGACGTCGCAAACATCCTGCCGTCCGCGCTTAAGGCACGGACCGAAATTTTATCCGGGTCATCCGCATAGCTGCCATGCGCCTTGCCCGTAATGGCGTTTGAAAGCTTCTGATCCTTGTCCGCCGTCAGCAGCTCCGGCCGCCCGTCAGGAGCAAAGCCGACGACCACGAATGCGCCGGGAATGTCAAACACGTGGTCGAGCTTGTGCAGCAGCAAGGATGCTGAGGCGATCTTAGTCCGGATCACGGTCTGAAAATCAGGGAGAAAATCCCGGCAGGATTTCAGACAGCGCCCCAGCCAGAGGATGCCGCTCGCAGTATCCCCCCGGTCACTGATTTCGTTGCCCTTGAACCACTGCATCTGGACGGTCCTAAGAGTGTCGCTTATCATTTTTTTAAATTCCGCGGCCTCCTTTTGTCTTTCAACGGCGGCCTTTTCCGATTGGTGGTACATGGCAAAACCGCTCAGCGAAAAGATGGCCAGCGCAGCCAGCGACACAAAGATGAACCACTGCTTCTGCCGCCGCGTCTTTTCTTTCTGCTCCCGGAGCTGCTTTTGCAGCTGATAGGCCTTGTCACGTTCGGTCAGCACCACCGGATCCACGCTGAGAATGCCCGCGATGATTTTGAGGAGCATGAGTCTGCGGCGCTCTTCATACGCGGCAATTCGGTCATTCATGGCCGCGAGCGGCACCCCGCTGGCCACCAAGACCTCCCGGTAGGCGGCGGGCGTCGTCCAGCCCTGGCCGCCATCCGGCAGTCGAAAATCAACGGCGATCACCTGCTCAGGCTCCTGCCCGATCTGGCCCTCAGCCCCCAGTTGGAAGCGCAGCGGGAGAGGAAAGCACTCGGCTTCATCCACCGGCGCCGCAGGGTCTGTGGAACCGTTGGGGTTTCCTTCGATGATGGCGGCCAGCACACGCAGCTGCTTGCCAGCTTGCTTGAAGCGCAGAATCTCCTTTTCCACCCATGGGCTGGCCACCGCCTGAGGTGAGCACAGCACCACCAGAAAGCGGCTGCGCAGAAGCACGGATTCAATGCTTTCAGAAAGCTGCGGACTGGCCGAGAGGTCGTCCTCATCACGAAACACTGGGAAAATGCTCTCTGGAATTTTTTCCCCGCGGTCGTTCTCCTCGCCCACCAGTTCTTTGGGCACCTCGTAGTTTTCGATCGCCTGATGCAGCCAGGTGGCCCACTGGCGGCCAGGATCCTTGTTGTTTGAGTGGCGGTAGCTGATGAAGCACCAAAACTCCTTCCTCAGCATGACTTTCGACGCAACGAATTCGGCAGCAGTGGGACAGGCACTCATTTCGATCAATTAGTTTTCCATCTTAGTAGGTTTGACAAATTTATCACAACGATAAGTTATCTATTTGGCAGAGATTTACCTCATTTTCACTTATTCGACTTCATCAAACACCTTGCATTTGCGCCTGATTATTGAAAACGGGTCCGAGTAAGCCTGGCCAGCACAGTGAAGCCATGCAGCGACCACCATTCCCGAAGCCTCTCCCCCTCCATCCAACGAGGATCCCCCCCCCACTTCGCGGGGGGCTGATGGCCCGCGTCTTGCTGCATCGTCAAAAACTACCATTTGAGCGCTAGCTTCAGCCGTGTATGAACCCCCTCCCCCGGAGATTTCTCGAAACCTTCTTGAAAAATCCTAATTATTAGCAAAACTTAAATAATCTATCCTCATGGACGAACTCACCATTTCTCGCATCATCGGACGCGAAATCATCGACTCACGCGGCAATCCCACTGTTGAAGTGGATGTTTACATCGAAGGCGGAGCCATGGGCCGTGCGGCAGTCCCCTCAGGAGCCAGCACCGGCGAACACGAAGCGCTCGAACTGCGCGACGGCGACAAGAAGCGTTACTCCGGCAAGGGCGTGCTCAAGGCCGTCGATGCGGTGAACAATGAACTCGCTGACGCCCTCATCGGCGCGGACGCCCTTGACCAGGTCGGCATCGACAACGCCATGCGCGAAGTCGACGGCACCAAGACCAAGGCCAAGTGCGGTGCGAACGCCATCCTCGGCGTCTCCCTCGCCGTGGCCAAGGCTGCCGCCATCACCCTGGGCCAGCCCCTCTACAAGTACATCGGCGGCCCGAACGCCAAGGTGCTCCCCGTGCCGATGATGAACATCATCAACGGCGGCGCGCATTCCGATGCCCCGATCGATTTCCAAGAATTCATGATCATGCCAAAAGGCGCACCGTCTTTCTCCGAAGCGCTGCGTTACGGCTCCGAAGTCTTCCACGCGCTGAAGAAGATCCTGCATGATCTGGGCCTGAGCACCGCCGTCGGTGACGAAGGTGGCTTTGCCCCGACGCTGAAGAGCGCCGACCACGCCCTGGAAGTCATCGCCCAGGCCGTGGACAAGGCCGGCTACAAGCTCGGTGAAGACATCTTCATCGCACTCGACGTCGCCTCCTCCGAGTTCTACGACAAGGCGAAGAACAAGTACGTCTTCAAGAAGTCCGACAAGTCCGAGCGCACCGCTGCCGAACTCGTGGCCTACTACGCCGAGCTGCAGAAGAAATTCCCGATCATCTCCATCGAAGACGGCTGCGCCGAAAACGACTGGGCTGGCTGGAGCACGATCACCAAGGAAATGGGTCACAACACCCAGCTCGTCGGTGACGATCTCTTCGTCACCAACGTCGAATTCCTCCAGAAGGGCATCGACCAGGGCGTGGCAAACTCCATCCTCGTGAAGGTGAACCAGATCGGCTCCCTCACCGAGACCCTCGACGCCGTCGAGCTCGCCCACCGTCATGGTTACACCGCCGTCATGAGCCATCGCTCCGGTGAAACCGAAGATTACACCATCGCCGATCTCGCCGTCGCCACAAACTGCGGCCAGATCAAGACCGGCTCCATGAGCCGCAGCGATCGTATCGCGAAGTACAACCAGCTTCTGCGCATCGAGCAGGAACTGGGTGAAAACGCCATCTTCGGCGGTCGCATGAAAGTCTAAGATCCTATGAACTACCGAGAAGTGCGCGCATCCGAACCCCAGTCCCGCTGGGAAGGCTGGGTGCGCGCATTCCTCAAGGTGGCCCGCTTCGTCCTGCTGCTGCTCATTGTGCCCGTGGTGTATGTCCTGTGTGACAACCCCATCGACACGCAGAACGCGATGCGCGTGAAGCTGGAAATGCTCAAAGAGCAGCGCAACGTGCTGCAAACAGACCGCGACAAGCTCCTGCGCCGCATGGAGTGGATCAAAAACGACAACGCCTACCTCGAAATGGCCGCCCGTGACCGCCTGCATCTGCAGCGGGAAGGCGAGTTTGTGCTGAGGTTTTAAGAAGAGACTGCTGCCGAGGCACGCCACATTGATGAGGTGCCGACGCGACGTGGCACAGCAGGCAGCATGCCCAGCGGAACCTTGCCATTCATTGATGGCGGAGCCATCACAGCCTGTAGCGAAGGGTTGAGCGTAGAAGAGACTGCGGCAGGACACGCCACATTGATGAACTGCCGACTGCGGCGTGGCGCAGCAGCCCCAGCGGAACTTTGCCGTTCAGTGGTGGCTCCGCCATCGGCAGGAGGGGGCTTCGTTCAACCCGGATCATGCAGTAGAGTAGGTCAAAGGAGCGACGAGGGAGTCGATTTTGTGGAAGATGGCGTCCATCCAGGGGCGTTTTTTGCGCGGCAGTGAGAGATTGAGCACCGCTTTGCGTGCGTGCTGGCTGATCCAGCCGCCTAT
>CALRWM010000116.1:0-12336 GCA_943371875.1 Prosthecobacter debontii
GCGATGCCGCCGGTGTAGGTGATGATTTCAGACATGGAGATGGCGAAAGACGGGAAAGAGGTGGACATTTCAACCCAGAAAAGGCAAAATCTGAACGCAAAACGCACCGCGAGGTTCGTTATAGATCTGGACGACCCCCACCATGACTCGCTTTTTACTCTCCCCCGTCGCTGCTGCGGCCACTGCTCTCGCGCTTTTCATTCCCTCGGCGCAAGCGGAGACCAATTTTGGCCAGGTGGCCATGCATGTGGCCTACATGCTGCAAAACCACCACTACTCGAAGCAGGACTTCGACGACAAGGTGTCCGGCGAGATGCTTCACAACTACCTGAACATGCTCGACTTCAAGCACATCTTCTTCACCGAGCAGGATGTCGCGGGCTTCAAGGACAAGTATGAGACCACGCTGGATGACCATGTGCTGATGCGCAACATCAGCCCCGCCATCGAGATCTACGACATTTACAAAGAGCGCGTGAAGGAACGCGTGGACTTCCTCAAGAAGGCGCTGGAGACCAACAAGTTCACCTTTGACTCGAAGCGGACCATTGAGATCAAGCGCGACAAGGCGCCATGGCCGAAGGACAAGGCCGCCCAGGACAAAATTTGGCTCGACATCATCGAGGACAATCTGCTGGCAGAGCGCATCGCCGATGAAACACGTGAGCGTGATGAAAAGAAAAAGGCTGAAAAGGCCGCCGCCAAGAAAGCCGGCACCGCCGAGGCCAAGACCGAAGCAGCACCTGAAGCCGGGAAAGTGACTCCTCCAGAGAAGCCTTCTGCCGATGCTCCCAAAATCGCCGCCAAGAAGGAAAAGGACGACAAGGATCTGACTCCGAAGGAGCGCGTGCTCAAGGATTACACGCGTCTGCTTGAGAGCATTGACGAGAACGACACCAAGGACGTGGTGAACTTCTTCCTCTCCAGTCTGGCCACCGCCTATGACCCGCACACCGAGTACATGAGCACGGATGAGAGCGACAACTTCAAGATCCACATGCAGCACAAGCTCGTCGGCATCGGCGCGCTGCTCGGTCAGAAGGATGACGGCGCAGAAATTCAAGGCATCGTCGTCGGTGGTCCGGCTGACAAGCAGGGTCAGCTCAAGCTGAATGACCGCATCATCGCCGTCGCCCAGGGTGATGACGAATTCGTCGATGTGAAGTACCTCAAGCTGCAGAAGATCGTCGACATGATCCGCGGTGAGAAGAACACCACCGTCCGCATCAAGATCGTCCCCGCTGACGATCCTTCCGGCAATCGCATCATCGCAATCGTGCGTGATGAAGTGCCGCTGAAGGAGAAGCTCGCCAATGCCGAACTCCTCGTCACCCCGCCGGATCTCGGCAAGACGCTCAAAGTCGGCTGGATCAACCTCTCGAATTTCTATGCCGACATGGAAAACAACACAGTCAGCACCAGCGTGGATGTGGAGCGCCTGCTGCGTCGTCTGATGAAGGAAAAGATCGACGGCCTCGTGCTCGATCTGCGCGACAACGGCGGTGGCTCCCTGGACGAAGCCATCAAGCTCACCGGTCTCTTCATTCCTGCCGGCCCCGTGGTGCAGGCCAAGGACTGGCGCGGCAGCATCACCTGGCGTGACTGTGAAAACGAAAAGCCTGTGTATGACGGCCCCATGATCGTCCTCACGAACAAGGCCAGTGCTTCCGCCTCGGAAATTCTTGCAGCTGCGTTGCAGGATTATCGCCGTGCGCTCATCGTTGGGGACAAGTCCTCCTTCGGCAAGGGCACCGTGCAGACCATTCTCCCGGTCGAGCGTTACATGCCTTTCTTCAGCGACAAAAAAGGCGCTGGTGATCTCAAGGTGACGATCCAGAAGTTCTACCGCATCGCCGGTGGTTCCACCCAGCTTAAAGGTGTGGAAGCCGACATTCCGCTGCCTTCCATCCGCGACGTGCTCGACATCGGCGAATCCTCCGCTGAAAACCCGCTGCCTTATGACACCATTCCGCCGCGCAAATACCCGCTCTTCCGCAAAGATCCGTTCCCAGTCGACGAGATCAACGCCCGAGTTAAGAGCCGTGTCGCCGCGAGTCCTGAGTTCCAAAACGTGGTTGAGGAATCCACGCGTCTGAAGGAAAAAATCGACCGCAACACCATCTCTCTGAACCTGCAGGAGCGTGAAAAGGAACGCCTCGACACCGAAGCGCGTCGTGACAAGCAGATTGAAGAACGTGCCAAGCGCACCAAGGATATTGCTGAGCGCATCAAAGACAACGGCTTCAAGGCTTACCACCTCACGCTGGACAACGTGGACAAGCCTGACCTTGTGCCCGAGTCTGCCTTCAGCAAGGAAATGAATTCCGGCATGCGCACAGCCTCCAAGGATGACGACAGCGGCAATGACGAGGCCAAGTTCCCCTACGGCGTCGAGCCTGTGAAGCTGGAAACCATCCACATCCTGCGTGACCTCCTTGAGCTTGATCACAAGCCCACCACGGCGGCCAAAACCGAGGACAAAGCACAGGTCGGCACCAAGCCTCAGGCTCAGTAATGACCAGCCTGTCCCCCGGGCTCCTCACACATTCCACTGGCTCCACGAACTGTATGCAGGTTGGCATCATCACTGTCTCTGACCGTGCCAGTCAGGGTGTCTATGAGGATCTTGGCGGTCCGGCCCTGAGGCAGGCGGCGGAAGGTTACGGCTGGGGGGTCGCTGCTGAAGCGATCATCCCCGATGACCTTCTGCGCATTCAGGAAGCGATCCGCTCCTTCTCAGCCCAGGGCTGCGCGCTCATCCTTACCACGGGAGGAACAGGCATTGCCGAGCGTGATGTCACCCCTGAGGCCATTCGCGGCATCATGCGCGTGGAGATCCCCGGCTTTGGGGAACTGATGCGCATGAAATCGCTGGAACTGACGCCGAACGCCATCCTCTCCCGCAGCCTTGCGGCGGTGGTGGACCGCAGCCTCGTCATCGCCCTGCCCGGTAAACCGCAGGGGGCTGTGGATTGCCTCAGCTTTGTGATTGGGGCAATTCCGCACACGGTGAAGCTGGCGCAGCGGGTTCCGACGAGCTGCTAGATAAAAGTACGACAGACACTCTTGTCTGTCGACCAGCGCACTCTCTTGCTCCATTACCACCGAGTCTGCCGAGACCTCCGCCCGCCAATTTCAGTGCTCGTGCGTGTACGCATGCGCGAAGGTGGGTGATCTCAGCTGTGCACGTTTTGGAAAAGACGTGCGCCAGTGAGTTTGCGGTCCCGCTCGCCGACAGGCAGGAGTGCCTGTCGTACCCACAGAGAAGCACGCGTGTAGCCACCACTTTGCATTTTGCGGCTGGACTTGCCCGCCGACTCTCGTTTACAACTGATCCTGTCAGCCAAACCACTCCCATGAAACGCATTCCTGTTTCCTCCCGCCGCCAGTTCCTCACGAAGTCTGCCGTCGCCATCGGCTTTCCCACCATCATTCCGGCCAGTGTCATTGGACAGAATGCGCCTTCCAGCAAGATCACCATGGCCGTCTTCGGCTGGGGCATGATGGGGCCGGGCAACACCGCCAAATTCCTCCAGGAGCAGGACTGTCAGATCGTGGCCGCATGTGACATCGACAAACGCAATCTGCAGAAGGCGCTGGACACCATCAATGGCGCTTACAAGAACCAGGACTGCAAGCCCTACCACGACTACCGCGAAGTGATGGCCCGCAAGGACATCGACACTGTCATGCTGGCGCTGCCTGACAACTGGCATGCGCTCACCGCCATTGAAGCGGCCAAGAATGGCAAGGACATTTATGGTGAGAAGCCGCTGGCGCGCACCATCGCCGAGCAGCAGGCCATTGTGAAAGCTGTGCAGAAGCACGGACGCATTTGGCAGACGGGATCCTGGCAGCGCAGTGAGGACAACTTCCGCATCGGTGCTGAGATCGTGCGCAACGGGCTCATTGGAAAGCTGAAGGAGGTTCACGTGGGCCTGCCCAGCGGGCACAACGACTTCGCCAAGACCGGCGACAAACGCAGCGTGACACCACCACCGGCGGAACTTGATTATGAAATGTGGATCGGCCCTGCGACGATGCAGGACTACATCGAGTGCCGCATTCACAAAAACTGGCGCTGGGATTACAACATCGGCGGCGGTCAGTTGCTCGACTGGATCGGCCACCATTGCGACATCGCCCACTGGGGCATGAACATGGATAGCAGCGGTCCAAGCGAAATCAGCCCCATCCAAGTGGACATGCCGCCGCGCACGGACATCTGGAACACGGCCACCAAGTACCGCGCCGAAGCCAAGTATGCGGGTGACATCACCATGACCATCGCGGGTGGACACGACGACATCAAGATGGGCACCAAATGGATCGGAGCAGACGGCTGGGTCTATGTGAATCGCAATGGGGCTTACGACTGCTCGAATCCTGCGCTCAAACAAATGGTCAAAAAGCGGAAGGACGACAAGGATCCGAAGAGCGAGATCATCGAAGTCGCCAAGGCACCGAAGCTGGGTGACGACATCATCAAGACACGCCTCTACGAAACCAAGGGACATCATCGCAATTTCCTCGACTGCGTGAAGAGTCGCCAGCCCACCGTGACCCCGGTGGAAACCGCGCACCGCAGCGCCAGCCCCGGCCACCTTGCCCTCATTTCCTTCCTCACCAATCGTTCCATCAAATGGGATCCCGTGAAGGAAGAGATCATTGGCGATGCGGATGCGAGCAAGCTTCTTGGCCGTGAGTATCGCGGTCCGTGGAAGCTGGAGGTGTAGGTTTGGAAGATAGGGCGCTTGGTCCTCCAAGCGCCGTCGTTCGCAAGCTCCTGGGCTTCGTATTCGTTGCAAGGCTCTCAAGGTTGCGTGGACTCACGCGGCGGGCTGAGGACAGCCCCGCCCTACCTCCTACCGCTTACGCGATCACATCGTGCAGCACATTGCCGTGCACATCCGTGAGGCGCAGATCGCGGCCGCTGAAGCGGTAGGTGAGCTGTTCGTGATCGATGCCCATGAGGTGCAGCACAGTGGCCCACATGTCATAGACGGTGCTGGGGTTTTCGATGGCGTGGTAGCCGAAGTCGTCCGTCGCACCGTAGATGTGGCCGGGTTTGACGCCGCCACCGGCCATCCATATGGTGAAGCCGTAGGGGTTGTGATCACGGCCATCGGTGCCCTGCGCGAAGGGTGTGCGGCCAAACTCACCAGCCCAGATGACGAGGGTGCTGTCCAGCAGGCCGCGTGATTTGAGATCCTTGACCAGCGCGGCGATGGGCTGGTCCACCTGATGAGCCATGTTGCCGTGGCCTTTTTTGATCTGTCCGTGCTGATCCCAAGGATTCGCCGCCTGACCACCGCCAAGCGTTTGCGGAAGGCAGCTCAGCTCCACAAAGCGCACGCCGCGCTCCACCAGACGCCGCGCCAGCAGGCACTGCCGCGCATAGGCGGTGCGTGGCGAGTCCGGGCCGTCCATGCCATAGAGCTGCTTCGTGGCTTCGGTCTCGCCGGAGATGTCGCACAGTTCCGGCACGGCGGACTGCATGCGCCAGGCCATTTCGTAGTTCGCTATGGCCGCATCCACATGGACGTCATGTTGGGAGGTGCTGGCAAAGCGGTGATCCATCGCGCCGATGAAATCGAGCTGCTTGCGCTGCATGTTGCGAGGCTGCCGAGAATGGATGTTTCGCACGGCCTCCTCCACATCCGCCTGCACGATGCTGGCCTGATGTTGCGCAGGGAGGAAACCGTTGCTGAAGACACCCACGCCGCCATGAGGAACCGTGGCGCCACCGCTCTGCAGCACGATGTAACCGGGCAGATCCCGCGACTCTGTGCCGAGGCCGTAGCTGGCCCACGCGCCTGCGCTCGGATAGCCGAGGAAGGGGAAGCCGCTGTGCATGAAGAAATTTCCCTGCGCATGCTCGCTGAACTTGGCCGTCATGCTGCGGATGACGCAGAGTTCATCCGCGACTGTCGCCATGTGCGGAAACAGCTCGCTCACTGGCATGCCGCTCTGGCCTCGCTGACGAAACTCCCAGTGCGCGGGCTGCACGGTGCCGTTGTTGTTGAACTGCGTTTTCTGCACCACGCCCGGCATGGGCTGCCCGGCGTATTTTTCCAGCAGCGGCTTCGGATCAAAGGAATCCAGGTGCGACACTCCGCCGCTCATGTAGCAGAAGATCACGCTGCGTGCCTTGGGAGCAAAGCGCTTTGCACGATTCACCGGCGGCTCCGCCTGCATCAGGCCTGCGAGCGCAGCCATGCCAAAGCCTGTGGAGGCATTGGCGAGAAGCTGGCGGCGTGAAAAGGGGGCGTTCATCAGGCGATGATGTCTTTGAGTACATTTCCATGCACATCGGTGAGGCGCAGATCCCGACCACTGAAACGGTAGGTGAGCTGTTCGTGGTCGATGCCCATCAAATTCAATACGGTGGCCCACATGTCATAGACGCTGGTGATGTTTTCGACGGCGTTGTAGCCGAAGTCGTCGGTGGCGCCATACACATGGCCGCCTTTGACGCCGCCACCAGCCATCCAGACGGTGAAGCCGTAGGGGTTGTGATCGCGACCGTTGGAACCTTGCGCAAAGGGCGTGCGGCCAAATTCACCGCCCCAGACAACGAGTGTGCTGTCGAGCAGTCCGCGTGAGCGCAGATCCTTGATGAGCGCAGCGATGGGCTGGTCGATCTGATTTGCCATCTTGCCATGGCCTTCAACGATGGCGCTGTGGTGATCCCAAGGGTTGGCGCCGTTGCCGCCGCCGATGTTGTAGGCGAGGGTGCTGAGTTCGATGAAGCGCACGCCGCGTTCGACGAGCCTGCGCGCGAGCAGGCACTGGCGTGCGTAGGCGGCTTTCTTCGGCTCGGGATCGTCGAGGCCGTAGAGCTTCTTGGTCGCTTCGGTTTCGCCGCTGATATCGCAGAGATCAGGTACGGCGGACTGCATGCGCCAGGCCATCTCGTAGTTGGAGATGGCGGCCTCGACGTGCATGTCGTGCTGCGTGGTGCTGACGAAGCGGCGGTCCATCGCGCCGATAAAATCGAGCTGCTTGCGCTGCATGTCCTGCGGCTGGCGCGGGCGGATGTTGACGACGGCTTCGGCTTCATCCGCCTTCACGATGCTGGCCTGATGCTGCGCGGGCAGGAAGCCGTTGCTGAACAAACCCACCCCACCATGTGGAGTGGATGCACCGCCGCTTTGCAGCACGATGTAGCCGGGAAGATCGCGCGACTCGGTGCCGAGGCCGTAGCTCGTCCATGCACCGGCACTGGGGAAGCCGAGGAAGGGGAAGCCGGTGTGCATGAAGAAGTTCCCCTGCGCATGCTCGCTGAACTTGGCCGTCATGCTGCGGATCATGCAGAGATCATCCGCCACGCCGCCTACTTGAGGAAACAAATCGCTCACCTCCAGGCCCGACTGTCCACGACGTTTGAAGTCCCAGTGCGAGGGCTGCACCGTGCCGTTGTTGTTGAACTGCGTTTTCTTCACCGCACCCGGCATTGGCTGGCCCGCAAATTTCGTCAGCATCGGCTTGTGATCGAAGGAATCGACATGCGACACGCCGCCGCTCATGTAGAGAAAGATGACGCTGCGTGCCTTCGGTGCGAATTTCTTCGCGCGATGGACGAGTAGCATGTCAGCAAGTGCCTGCTCCTGCATGAGGCCTGCAAGTGCGGCCATGCCGAAGCCAGTGGAGGCGCGGGAGAGAAGCTGGCGGCGATTGATCGTATTCATTGCAGGTAAATGAACTCCTTCAGGTTGATGAGTGACTGCGCGAGGCTGGTCCAGGCTTGGAGTTCGGGATCGTCGCTGGCGGTGGTGCGCAGAGATTCTAGATGGCTGGCCTGCTGCTTGCGGCGGGGGTTGAGTTTGGAGAGCTTACTGCGCTGCTCCGCCGTGAGTGAGGCGATGATGTCGGCCTTGGTAACGCTGCTGGATTCGATTAGAGCAGTCTTGGCTATCTCCTCCGGAGTCAGTGCGCGATCATAAAGGCGGGCGCGGAAGATGCGGCCGGTCAGGCCTTTGTTGCCTGCGGGAGAGCCGTGGCGGCAGCCGAGAAGAATCTGGGAGGCCTCGGCTTCAAAGATCGCCGCAGGGGCTTTGCGGTAGGTGCGGCCGTAGGGTTTGCCATCGTGGTAGCCGCTGATAGTGCCATCGGGCTGATACACAACGGCGACATGCACGGGGCGGGTGGAAGCTTCGGTTTCGGCCGTGCCTTCAAAGAGTTCGCTGCGGTCAAAGAAATTGCTGCCAGCGACCCAGTGCTGCGGGGTCTTTTCGGCAAAGACGATGGAGTCAAACTGTCCACCATCTTTGTGCTGCACGGTGACTACACCACCGCCGCGCTGGGCGAGGTTGTCCAGCATGACCCAGGCTTCGAGGGTCTTGGAGGTGAGCGGCTTTGGCAGTGAGCCGGATTTGGCCATCGACTTGCCATCGAGAATGAGCGCGCCTTTTTCGATATGGGCCGTGCCGACGAGTTCGAGATGCATGCGACCGTTGACGTCTTTGGCATCCTTCTCAAAGGTCCACTCGGCCAGTGGTTCTGGGGTGTCGAGAGGAACGGCGGGGAGTTTGCGCGTGGCCTGCAGCTTCAGTCGACCGGAATCGAGGATCGCGTTGATCTGCTGGTCTAGTGCGGCGAGCTCTTGCTCCTGAACGGCAAGCTCCTGGGCGCGTGCGTTGTTTTCCTGTTGCAAGGAGGCGACGTAGGCAAGGCTCTGCTTCACTTCATCCGCCGTGGCTTCGCGGGCGAAGGCTTCCTGGAACATTTGTTTCACGCGCTGATCGGCGTCGACCTTGCTGGAGCGCAGCGCCCATTCACGGGACCAGCGGATGACGTTGTTGTCGTTGAGCAGGGTGAGCGACTGCGCGGGGACGTTGGTGGTGTCGCGCTTGCCACGGGTGCTGAAGGGCACGGGCGAGTCGAAGGTGGTGAGGAAGGGGGCGAGTGAATTGCGGATGACCTTGACGTAGATGCTGCGGCGCGGCGTGTTGTTGGCGGTGGATTCGCCGTAGAGCTCGGGTTCGAGCTTGCCGGTCAGCGTAAGGATGGAATCGCGAATGGCCTCAGCTTCGAGCCGGTGAATGCTCCAATGGCTCAGCAGCTTGTTCTCGGGGTCCTTCTGCATGGCGATGTCAGCGGCCTGCGCACTGCGTTGGAAGGCCTTGGAGCTCACGATGAGTTTCAGCATGGCTTTGATGGAGCCGCCGCTGTCGATGAAGCGCTGGGCGAGGAAGTCGAGAAGCTCGGGATGCGTGGGAAGGTCGCCGAGCTTGCCGAAGTTATCGACGCTGGCGACGATGCCGCGACCGAAGACGTGATGCCAGAGACGGTTGACGATGACGCGCGCGGTGAGCGGGTTGTTCTTCATGTCCGCCATGTGCTCGGCGAGCTGCAAGCGACCGCTGCCTTTCGTGTTGAAGGGCGTGGGATCGAGAGCATCGAGGAAGCGGCGAGGAATAATATCAGAGGGTTGTTTATGATCGCCACGCACGAACAGTGGTGCGTCCTTGGCATCAGCTTCGATGACGCCGGGCACGCGTGTTGGCATGGGCAGCTTGGCTTCGACTTCGCGGTAGTGGGTCACCAGCTTGGCTGCTTCGGGAATGTCCTTCAGCTGGTTCGGCAGCAGGCCTGCTTGAACAAGGCGGTTGAGCGCTTCGGCCTGGCTGTTGCTGAGCGTTCCCTTCTGCCATGCCTGGATGACTTCACCGGCGGAGAGCTGCGTGCGCACTTCGGCTGTGGGCGGATTTTTGTCTTTGGTGATGACGACATCGGTGAGGCCAAACCAGGAGCGTGCGTCCTTGTTGTATTCGGCCGGCATGTCGGCGGAGGTGATGAGCTGGAGGAAGATCTCGTCGCCCTTCCAGAATTCGAGATCAAGAGAACGCCAGCCGAGCTTCTCGTCGCGGGGCTCGCTCAGAATGACAGCCTTGTGAATCGTGCCGGTGCGCGGGTAGTTTTCCACGACATACTTGGCCTTCACTCCACCATTGCCAGCGACGCGGAACCACAGCGTGCCGCCTTCGCATTTGAAGCGGTTTGAAAACACGACGGCGCGTTCCTTGGTGGTGAGCAGGTTGCTGAAATAACCACCGGGAAAGATCTGCGAGACAATGCCCGTGCCTTCAAGCGCGACGGAGAACTCGCCCGCCTTGGTGAGGCTGACGCCGTTGGTGAACCACTGGTATTTGTCGAGGCCGGGATGCGCGGAGTCGGAGGTGTCGTAGGACACAGTCTTCGGCGCCACCTTCAGCCAGTGCGCGGCCACCGCGTCTTTGATCTGCTGCTTGAGCCTGGCGAGTTCTTCACGCTCCGCTTTGCCTGTGCCGGGAGCGTTCACATCAATGACGGCTGGATGCGTGCTGGTGAAGATGCCGTAGAGGGAATAGAAGTCGGCCTGGGAGATGGCGTCAAACTTATGATTGTGGCAGCGGGCGCAGCTCACGGTGAGCGACTGGAAGGCTTTGGTGACCGTGTCGATCTGGTTGTCCGTGAAGGTCACCATTTCATCGAGCGAATCGACCGGTGAGAAGCCGTGCAGCACCATGCGCAGCTGCGCGATGCCGATGGCGCTTTCGTTGATGCCGTTCTTGATGCGAGGCTTGGCCAGGAGATCTCCGGCGATGGCTTCCTTGAGGAGTTGCGGGTAGGGCACGTCTTCATTGAAGGCGCGGATGAGGTAGTCGCGATACTGGAAGGCGTAGGGGATGGCGGGGTCACCTTCGGAGCCGTAGCTTTCCGCGTAGCGCACCCAGTCCATGAAGTGACGGGCCCATTGCTCACCGAAGTGCGGGGATGCAAGCAGGTCATCGATGCTCTGGTTTCCCGCAGGTGGAAGACCGGTGAGTACGTAACTCATGCGGCGGCGCAGTGTCTGTGCATCGGAAGGCGGCGCGGCGGGAATGGCCTGCTTGGTGAGTTCGGCGTCGATGTAGTCATCGATGGTTTTGTTCGCAGGCTGCTTCGAGACGGGGACAAAGGCCCACCACTGCTTGCGGCGTTCGATGATGCTCTTCCAGTCGGTCTCTTTGGCGATCTCTGCTTTGGAGGGGGCGGTGTCGCGAGGATCAGCAGCGCCCTCGCGAATCCATTGTTCGAAGTCGGCGATGACTTTGTCATCGAGCTTGGCTCCGGCTTTGGGCATCTTGAGGTCTTCGTGCTGGTGCTTGATGGTTTGCACCAGCAGAGAGCCGTCGGGATCGCCAGGCTTGATGACATCGCCGGATTCACCGCCAGCCTGCCAGCCGGGGCGGGAGTCGAGCACGAGGCCGCCTTTTTTCTTGGTGCCGGTGCTGTGGCACTCATAGCACTCCTGCGCGAGGATGGGGCGGATCTTGGCTTCGAAGAATTCGATCTGCGCAGACGTGGGCGCTGCGAGAAGCCTGCCACCCAGAAGCACGGCGGCGGAGATGAGGAGAGACTTATTCATGCCAGGAGCCTCCGGGTGATGGTGGCAGCGGCTTCGAGGCAGAGCTTGCCGGCCTTGTCGAATTGGTCGCGTTTCAGGCGGAAGGAAGGGGACATGACAGTGATGGCGGCAACAGGGTAATGGTATTCGTCGAGGATGGCTGCGGCGACACAATGGATGCCTTCGAGTCCCTCGGCGATGTCGGTGGCAAAGCCTCGCTTGCGAGTTTTCACGAGGTCGGTTTCGAGCGACTCAGCGGTCGCGAGCGTGGTGGGCGTGTACTGTTTGAGCTGCACGGATGCGAAGAATTTCTCAAGCTCCGCTGGCGGGAGATGTGCGAGCACCGCCTTGCCGGGCGCGCAGGAGTACATGGGCACCTGCAGGCCCACGGTGCTGCTGACTTTGATCGGCTGCGAAGAGATGCACTGCTCCAGCACGGTCATCTTGTGATTCACGCTGGCGAGGATTTGAGTGGTCTCGCCGGTTTCATCGCGCAGCCATTTGAGGGATTCCAAGGCGCAGACGACGAGGCTTTTCTCGCGCACCACAGGGCGGGAGAGGTCGAAGAGCTTGTTGGTGAGGACGAAGCGCTTGTCGTCCTCACGGCGCTGCAGGTAGCCGCGGCTGTGCAGAGTGCCGGTGATGCGGAAGACAGAGTTGACCGGCAGATCAAGCTCGCGGGCGATCTCCGTGAGGCTGAGCCCGGCGCGGTGACGGCCGAGGAGTTCGAGGATGGCGAGCGTGCGCTCCGTGCCGGGGGCAAGCGTGTCGTCAGTGAGTGGGATTGCGGCTTCTTTGAGCATTCTGAATTTAGAAACGATCCCACATTTGGAAAACTATCGCCCAATCTTGATCCGATGTTCATCGTGATTGCATTCTCCGCGCTCTCCCGCATTCTGCGGGGACATGAGTCAGGAAAAAGACCTCACATTGCTCGGACGTTCTGAAAACCGCCTCCCCGCTTC
>CALRWM010000117.1:0-12283 GCA_943371875.1 Prosthecobacter debontii
GATCAGCGCCATGCCGCCAAAGGGCGTCACCGGCTTGTCAGAGTATTCAATGGGCAGGTTCACCATCACGGTGAGTGTGCCACATGCGTCAATCCCCTGATGGTTCAACCTTTTGCGCCTTCCGCTCCGCCTCTATTGCATGCTCCGGGATAAAACGTTGGGATCAGTCATCAGCACCACTTTCCGCAGCAAACACCCCGCCACAAGCCCTGCACCCCCTTTCCCACTCTGCGGCGTCCCTGAATGTTCGGCGAAGATACAGCACCATCTTCGCATCGCACCCGCAGGAACGCCGCAGAGGCCGGAGTTCGGACCGCATCGGCTGCAGCGCAGCTCTCATGCGTCCGGCACCGCTCAGGCCGGTGCGTCGAAACCCGGATCCCGGACCGCTCTCACGCCGCAGACTTCAGCACAAAGGCCTCCGTCACTTGCAGGTTTTGCGGCCCCTTGTACACCACTTTCCCCTCGATGTCGGCGTTCTCCATCAGGCGCACAGTCACCGCGCGCCATTGGGGAGCCTTCGGATGGGTGTCGCCGACGTAGGGTTGGCACTTCAGGACAAGAGGATCGGATGAAGGTTTCATACGCAGATGTCATCGCACCTCCCGCCCAAACGTGTGTCCGGTTCTGTCCCGAACCCCGCATCGGGCGATCCCTCAGTCCACCCGCAGCCAATCCATGCACCCTCCCATCAAAGCCTACTCCCCCGCAAAGCGGTAAAACAGCAGCTTTCGCGACAGCGGCAGAAAGACCTCCTTCGCCGCCTTCAGGTGCACCGAATTTGCGTTGTAGCGCAGGCGCGCGGCTTCGTCCTCAAAGCTCAGGATGAAACACACGTCATAGCTCGTGTCAGAGAAAGCACCGCCCACCCCGTCCGTCCGGCCCACATGGGCATGCTTCACCTCCGGGATGTTTTTCCCAAACGCATGCACAGCCTCGATCACCCTGCGCTGGTCCTCCTCGCTGCCGGCGTTCTTCAGCCAGACCAGCCCCACCTGATGCAGCCGCCCGCTAGATTTCTCAGCCCTCTGCGAAGCCGCGCAGCACGCCAGCAGTAGGCTCAATGACATAAGCACGACGACCCGGATGTTCACACTCATTGTTCTCATAGCACTTTGTCTTTCTAAGTATTACTTTGTGGTTATTGGGTTCTGAAAAAAGAACTCCTGTATCACAGCGTCGGAATCGTCCCGCCATCGATCACGTATTCCGCACCATGGATGGCCGCCGCGCGGTCTGAGGCCAGAAAGGCCACCAGCTCCGCCACCTCCCACGGCCAGGCCGGACGCCCGATGGGGATGCCCCCCAGCGCAGACAGGATGCCCTGCCGTGCCGTCTCCTCATCCGTGCCGCCGTTCTCCGCCAGCCGCTGCACCATCGCCTCCGCAGCAGTCGTGTAGATCCAGCCCGGAGACACAGATGTCACCCGCACGCCCTTCGGCCCCAGCTCCTTGGAGAGGGCCTTGCTGTACGTCGTCAGCGCCGCCTTCGCAGCCGCATACGCCGTGGTCGACTCCGGCAGCGGCAGCTTCCTCTGGATGGATGAAATGTGAATCACCACGCCCCTGCCGCGTGCCACCATGTCCGGCACCAGCGCACGGTCCAGCCGCACCGCCGCCAGCAGATTCAGATTCAGCTCCTCCAGCCATAGGTCATCCGTCAGCGCAGCAAAACCGCCGCCCGGCGCGTGGGAGCCGCCCAGGTTATGAATCAAAACATCCACTCCGCCGCACTCATCGCGCAGCACGCGCGCCACCACCCCCGTGCCCTCCGCCGTCGCCAGATCCGCAGCGATGAACCGCGCAGGCAGCGCCGCATCCGCCGGCGCCGTGCGCGCCGCCGTGATCACCTCCGCCCCCGCCGCCGCCAGCCTGCGCACCATGGCCTCTCCAGCGCCCTTGGTGCCACCGCTGACAAACACACGCTTGCCCGCAAACTCCGTGGGATCTCCCTTGAATGTCGGTGCGTTCATTGGATGGCAAGGTGGGAGATTTTTCCGCCGTTCACCGTGAACGTATACTCGAGCTGCACGGGACTGCCCGGAAACGTCCCGGACACACGGCCCGTGGCCACAACTACCCCGTCCGCCTCCCGGATGCCCATGACCTCCACCTGCGGTTGATACTTCTGCGTCGTCTCTGCTATCCACGCACGAATCGCCTCCCGCCCCTCGCGGTCCTGGCTTTCATCATGCACCAAAGCATCAGCCGCAAAGCACGCGGCAGCATCATCAGTACGGCCGTCATTCACAGCCGCGTAGTAGTCGGAAAGCACTTGGGGAAGGATCGTTTTCATGGTCTATGTCGTCGTTGTTTAGGCGGTCAAAATCTTGACCTCACTCCATCGAACCACGAACTTACAAAATGGCAAGAACCCACAAAAAAGTAAGTAACTTACCAGAGAAGCCACCCATTCCCTGGACCCGCCTCACCGCAGCTCAGGGCGTGGAGGAAGCCCTTCGCATGCTCGAAGGACGCTGGAAGTTTCTCATCCTCTTCCAGCTCTTCGGCGGCAACGTCATGCGCTTCTCGGATCTCGAGCGCGCCATCCCCGCCGTCACGCAAAAGATGCTCGCCCAGCAGCTCCGCCAGTTGGAGAAAGACGGCATCGTCCAGCGCACCGTCTATCCCGTCATCCCGCCCAAGGTCGAATACTCCCTCACTCCCTGGGGCCAGTCCCTCTGCCCCGTGCTCGATGCCATCCTCAAATGGGCCGCAGCACGCGAAGAACTGCAGTAAAAAAAAGCGCCGCCGTGAATCGGCACCTTACACGTACCGGCGAGAAGATCGCCGCAGAGAAAAAGCAGCTCGAAGGCTTCGAATCCTCCTGCCTCTTCACGTCGCAAAGCCCCGCTTCACTCCGGCGCATCCCTTCCCCTACACCGGCCCCACCTTCTGAATGTCCGCCGCCTCGCGCAGCTGGCTCAGCCGGTTCTCGATCCGCTCCTTCGCCAGCTCCTCCATCAGGGACATTTTCACTTCCTCCTTCACGCTTTCAAACGGCCTCGGTTCAGTCTCCCGGATGTCATCCACCCGCAGGATCAGGAAAGTGCCTGGCTCCTCCAGCACCGGGCTGAGCTCACCCTTTTTCATCTTCGCCATCACCCTGGCCACCGTGTCATTGATGTCAGACAGTCGCGTCCACGGCCATTCACCGCCGTCATCCGCGCGGCTGTCGGCGCTGTTCTCACGCGCCATCTCAGCGAAGTCTCCCCCGTTCACCATCCGCGTGCGCAGGATGTCCGCCTGACTGCGCGCATTGGCCGTCTTGCTCAGGATCGTCAGCGTGTGAAATTTCACCGCCTCCGTGGCGCGCCAGCGCTGCAGGTTCTTGTCATAATGCTCCCGCACCATCGCGTCCGTCACCTCCATGTTGTTCGTGATCCGCGCCCGCACCGCGCTCACGATGATCATCCGCTCCCGCAGCTCACGGTACTTGTCAAAGGACATGCCCATGGCTGTGATCTCCGCCACCAAGGCTTTGCGATCCCCCTTGAAAGAGTATTGGGCCACCTGCCTCTCATCATTGTCGATGTCCTCCTGGTTGATGACTCCGCCCAGCCTGAAAAATTCATCCTCCAGCAGTTGGAAGTCGATGAGCTCATTGAGTGCATTTCGCCTCACATCCGCCAGCTCCTTCTTTAGTCGCGCCGGATCATCGGCAAACTGGGCCAGCAGCATTCGCTCCTGCGCTTTCACCATTGTCTCCAGGTCAGAGGCATAAATCGGCATCCCGTTCACCTTCGCCACCACCTGGTCCTGCGGCAGTTCCTTCGCCTTGTCCGCACCCGGCGCGCCAGACTTCCCAAATCCCGCCAGCGTCATCAACAGCCACAGCGCAGCCATGCACACCGTGCGTGCGCAGCCTGTCAGATCCATCCTGCATCTCACGCGCCGCTTGCATTCCTCGGGCAAGCTCACCTGTCGCAGCCGATGATCCATGATTGAGGTCATGTTCATGTGAAAAATGTATATCAGTTGCATGTTTGCAGTCGAGCCTCACTTGATAGGTCATTGCCCTACCACAGCCCAAGGCTTCGCCAGACTTATTCCAGCCACTTCCGCGCCTCCAGTGCCGCGCTGTGATCGAAGTATTTGATCTCCGCCTTCGTGAACGGCTTGCAAAAGGTGGCCATGCCCTGCTCCCATCTCGAATTTCCCACCATCGCCAGCCGCTCGATGCTGCCGAAGTGGTGCAGCGCAAACTTCGTGTCCTCCCACAGCGCGCCCGCTGTCCAGCCGTGGAAATCCGTCATGTCAAACAGCACCCGCAGCTTGCCATGCAACGCCGCGAGGCGGTCAAACTCCGGCACAAAGTGTTCGTAGTCCTCTTTGACCAGCTTGCCGCTGACGAACACAGAGACCGTGTTCCCTTCGTTTTCTTCTTTGAGTTGAATCGGCATAGGAGCCTCCTTTGCAAGTGTATCGGTTCTCACCCTCCTCAGCGGCTTAACAATCGCGACCTCAGGCCCATCTGTGTTTGAATTTTTTTGTCATGGATTCCTCGACAGAAAGGCCGGCGCCTGCGCTTCAAACGTGTTCATTTTCATGCGCCCAGTACCCGTCGCTCCCATAATGGCGGAACAGCCCGCTCTCATAATCACGGGTCACGAGCGCATCGTCCGTGTACTCGGGTGATGCCTTCACCGCCTCACGGCTCAGCTTCACGAAGACCTTCATTTCACTCCAGCTCACACGCTCGATCCATGCGGGTGACACCAAAACCTTCTTGCCCGGCCACCAGTTGCGCGTGTCCACCACCAGGTAGCGGATCGCCCACTTCTCATCATCGATGATAAAGTCCACCACATGGCCGATCTCACCATCCGTCGCCTGAATGTCATGCCCCGTCACCGCATCCGTGCTGCGCAGATGCGGATCCCAGGAATGCTCCGGCTCATCCGGTGCGCTCCACTGCTCGGGATCACGCACCAGGTAAGGGTACGCGCCCCACATCAGCGGACCACCCCAGTACATCGGCCAGCCATAGTAGCCATGGTAGTCCGCTTCAAACTGGCGCGACACCGGCTTGTCGCTGTCCCATGACGGGCTGTCCTGAATCTGCTGCTGCGTCAGATTCACCGCGATGGCTTCATCCTCCTTCACCGCGCCCACCAGCGCATACGGCGAGATCAAAACCAGCCTGCCATTGAGCCAGCCGCCCGTGTCCGCCACCAGGTAGCGGATCGTCCAGTGCTGGTCATCGAAGTAAAATTCACTGACACTGCCGATCGTTCCATCGAGGCAGTCCAGCTTGAATCCTTTGAGTGCGTTTGCTTTGAGTAACATAACGGTGGGGTGGAGTTGCCAGTCCTTCAAGACGCCTGCGCCAAACCCATCCCTGCTGGATGGGTTGTGACTTCTTTGCACCTATCATAACGCCGCAGGAGGAGCTGGTTGGTTGTGCTAATCTCAGGCCTGTCTGACGGCTCCGCCATGGGGTGAAACCCCACTAAGTGCCGGTCTCTGCTTTTCCTGTTGCCGCATATGCAGCTTAATCACGCACATCATCCACACCTTCCGGCACCTCCGCAATGAGCCGCTGCATCGCCGCCACCTTGGAACCGATGAAGAGCACATTCATGAGATCAATCTGCTCACGTGTGGCACCCGATGTCCGGATCTTCATGTCCCCGGACCCAAAGCCCAGCAGCCAGTGCCGGAAAATATCATCCCGATGTTTCTCCAGCCCCATGCCCTGCGCGTTGTAGCTGTTGGACCCCGTGCCGAAGAGCATCTTGTGAGTCAGCTGCCCCGGCGTCACCTCCCAGCAGCTCAGCCGGTCAAAGACGAACACCGTCAGAAACCACGTGATGAACATCAGCGACGAAAACCAAAAATACGCCCCCATCGTCAGGTGAATCGTCAGGTGGTCAAACCACCGGAACACCTCGTCCCACCAGCCCACATAGGCCAGCACCACCGTCAGCAGCGCACCGCCCATGATCACCATCCCCGATGCCAGACCGCGCACCGAAAAATTCGTGATCATGATGATCAGAAACAGCGTCAGGAAGTAGATCACCCCCAGGTTGTTGCCCGGATCCACCCACTCCAGCATCCGCGCGGTGGATTCGTGCTGCTCCTGACCATGCATGTAAGTGAGCCCCGCCATCACATACCCCACCACCCACACCGGCCACCAAAACAGCAACGAAGAGTGGCTGTAGATGCGGATGGTCGTTTGAGTACGATGCAGCGACGGATTGGCCTCGGCTGGCACCGGATGCGTGCGCACCTCCGCAGCGTCGGTCGATTCTAGAGGCGTCGTTGCAGGGACTTCGGATGTGTTGTGCTCGTTCATGGTAGTTTGATTTCGCTGAACTCTCAGCCCTGCTCCGGTCTTGATGTGTCGATGTTGAATGAAAGGGCGTTCCGCAAACTCACGGCGCCGCCGCCTCCGTCATGATCTTCACCAGCGTGTCCTCCACCTCCTTCGCCACGTCGTTCAGCTGCGGCGTGTTAAACATCCCCAGCAGAGTCGTCGGCTTCAGAGTCGCGAGGACGGTTTTGCCACCCTCCTCATACACGGAGATCCGGCAGGGAAGCGCCGTGGAGATGCTCATGTTTTCATCCAGCACCTGCTTGGCCTTGTCTGGCTGGCACACTTCAAAGATCAGGCACTCATGGTCAAACACCACGCCCTTTTTCCACATGGTTTCTTTCAGGTCATGCACCTGCATGACGCCGAACTTGTTCGCAGGCACCGCAATCTGCAGCGCCGCCGCCGTCTCCTTCACTGTCTTGTCCGTGTTGAGTTGGATGAGCATAGGGTTGGTTGGTTAAGATGTGGATCGCATGCCTGCGGAAAGCGGATTCATTTTTTCGACAGCTCCCTGATTGCCAGAAGCAGCAGCACCACCAGCAGCGTGCCGGTGATCGCCCACGTCCACATGCCCTCGGCCATCCATCCTTCGCTTGCGTTCATTTGCAGGATGCGGCGGGCCTTGAAGCTCACCTGCCAGGGGTGAATCGTTCCTGGGCCAAAAAGGCCGCGCGTTTCGCCGCTCTGAAGCCAGCCGTGGCTTCCAGCGTCTTGTTCGAGCGTTTGATGGCTTTGTCCACCACATCCACCATGGACGTGGTCGAATGGGCGGCGGGTTCCAGGGTTTTCCAGACGTGTGCTTGCATGGTCGTGTCTTGGTTCTTCCATCACCAGCGGCGGGCGGAGCCACCCCACCGGCTTTTGGAACTGAGGTTTGCTAACGTCTCCGATTTACCACCGTTCACCAGCCCTTCACCATGGGGTGAAACCCTACCGCACAGCCACCGCTGCCGCCACCGGCTCAGGTGGGTGTACACCCCATGGCAAAATCACACCCTGCATGCCATGCTTGGTCTCCCCTTCATTGACTCCTTCCTCTCATCCGCCCCCTACCGCCGCCTGGCAGCAAGACGGGGATGCCGTGAGCCTGATCATCGCCGGAGACTGGCTGCGTGAAGGCCCCGCCGTCAGCGTCATGGGCACCGCCCCAGATCGCGCACCTACTCGCTACCAAACAGACGCGCTGGGCACCCATGACTCCACGCTCCCCGCCTTCATCCTCGCCCACCTGCGCACGCTGAAGGCCCCTAAGGGCGATCAGCCGCCCCCACCGCTGGACGGACTCCCCGACAATCTGCGAGGCCTGCTCCAGCTCGCACTCGCCGTGCCTGAGGATGGCGGCGCCCACCCGGACACACGCCCGCAGTCCCGGCTGGAAACCATCGGCAATGTCACCCTCAGCGCCTGGCAGAGCGGCCTCGCGCTGGTGGACTTCGTCGGGCAGGCCGTGCTTTCACTCGGACGCCTTGTGCGCGGGCGTGCGCGCTTCCGCACCTCAGACTTTTGGATGACGCTGCAGCAGTGCGGCGTGGAGGCCCTGCCCATCGTCTCGCTCATCAGCTTCCTCATCGGCCTCATCCTTGCCTTTGTCGGCAGCGTGCAGCTCGCGCACTTCGGTGCGGATCTCTACGTCGCAGATCTCGTGGGCATCTCCATGGTCCGTGAGATGGGCGTGGTCATGACCGCCATCATCATGAGCGGCCGCACCGGCGCGGCCTTCGCCGCCCACATCGGCAGCATGAAGGCCAATGAAGAGATCGATGCCCTGCGCACCTTCGGCTTTGATCCCTTCGACTTCCTCGTCCTCCCACGCATCCTGGCCCTGGTGCTGATGATGCCCATTCTCACAGTCTATGCAGACATCGTGGGCATCCTCGGCGGCATGCTCGTGGGGGCTGCTTCAGGCATCCCGCCCGTGCTGTATTGGACGGAGACCGTGGCCTCGCTCACCATCACCACCGCCTCCCTCGGCGTCTTGAAGAGCCCCTTCTTCGGCGCCGCCATCGCCATCAGCGGCTGCATGCAGGGCATGCGCGCCGGCAATTCCTCCGCCGCTGTGGGAGAGGCCACCACCCGCGCCGTCGTCACCGCCATCACTTCCGTCATCGTGCTGGACTCCGCCTTCGCCGCCATTTTCACCCTGCTGGACATCTGACCATGGCCGCCAAAATCACCGTCCAAGATCTCACCATGGCCTACGGCGACCTGGTGGTGATGCATGACCTCAATTTCGAAATTCAGGACAAGGACATCTTCGTCATCATGGGCGGCAGCGGCTGCGGCAAGAGCACCCTCCTGCGCCATCTCATCGGCCTGCGTGAGCCCGCCAAGGGCTCCATCCTCTACGACGGCAAAGACTTCACCGCCACCCCGCTCGCAGAGCGCGGCCACTTCTTCCAGCGCTTTGGCGTCATGTATCAGTCCGCCGCCCTGTGGTCATCACTCACCCTCGCGGAAAACATCTCCATGCCGCTGGAGGAATCCTGCAAGCTCCCGCCCAAGACCCTGCGCGATCTCGCCTGCTACAAGCTCTCCCTTGTCGGCCTCTCCGGCTACGAGGACTTCTACCCTTCCCAAATCAGCGGCGGCATGAAGAAGCGCGCAGGCATCGCACGCGCCATGGCGCTGGACCCAGACATCCTCTTCCTCGACGAACCCAGCTCCGGTCTCGATCCCCTCAGCTCCCGCCGCCTGGACGATCTCATCCTCGGTCTGCGCGATGGCCAGGGCTCCACCATCGTCATCGTCACGCATGAGCTCGCCAGCATCTTCAGCATCGCCAACAACTCCGTGTTTCTCGACACCGCCACCCACACCCAGGGCGCCCTGGGCAATCCCTCCGAACTCCGCGATCACTCGGACAATCCCGCCGTGCGTCTCTTTTTAAATCGCGGAGACACACCTCCATCCACACCATGAGCAAAACCGCCAGCCCCACACTCATCGGCATCTTCACCCTCGTCGGCATCGTGCTCGCCGCCGGGTCCCTCATCCTCTTTGGTGCCAGCCGCTTCTTTGAAAAGACCAGCCGCATCATGCTCTACTTTGATCAGAGCGCCAATGGCCTCCTCGTCGGCTCAGAGGCACGCTTCGGCGGTGTCCGCATCGGCCGCGTCGCCTCCATCCGCGTGCTGGTGGATTCCAAAGAGAACCGCAAGATCATCCCAGTCGTCGTCGAGCTCTCCGAAAAAGACCTCCGCTTTGTGGGCTCCACGGCCGAAGACAAAATCGACTTCACCACCGATGAAGGCGTGAAGTCCGCCGTGGCCAATGGCCTGCGCGCCCGCATGAAGCAGCAGAGCCTCCTCACCGGCCAGCTCTACATCGAGTTCGACATCGCCCCGGACAAGCCCGGCTTCGTCTTCAAGCCCGAGCGCACACCGAAGTTCCCCGCCGTCCCAACCATGGGCACCGAGCTCGATGCCATCATCTCCGGCATCTCGGATGGCTTGAAAAAATTCAACGACCTCGACCTCGCCACCATCATGAAAGACCTGCGCGATGTCCTCTCCACCACCAAGGATCAAATCGCCGCGCTCAATCTCAAAGCCATCAACGACAACATCCTCGGCATCACCACCGACGTCCGCGCCCTCACCGGCAACAAAAAACTCGGCCTCGCCATCGACACCCTCGCCGACGCGCTCAAGAGTTTTGATGAACTCTCCAGGAAGGCCAATCAGGGCATCGATCCCCTGCTCAAGGATCTGGAAAAAGTCATGCAGCAGGCCACCGCCGGACTCGCCAAAATTCAGGAAGCCTCCGCCGACATCTCCAACGTCACCAATCCCCGCGCCCCCGTCCTCATGCGCCTGCAAAACGTATTGGAAGAGGCCGAGCGCGCCTCACGCGCCATCAAAGAACTCGCCAACGAGCTCAAACGAAACCCTAGCACCATCCTGCGCGGCAAAGACATCTCCCCATGAACATGCGCCACCTCACCTGCAGCCTCCTGCTGCTGACACTCACCGCCTGCAGCGTGCTCCAGCCCGTCAAAGACACCGCCACCCAGCATCTGCTGGAGCCCCTCGTCCCAGACCGCACCCTCACCGCCGCGCGTCCCGCCATCGCCGTGGGCCGCCCCTCCCTCCCCGGTTACCTCGACAGCAACCAGCTCGTCACCCGTTCCAAAGGGCAGCTCATGGTCAGCAAGCACGACCTCTGGGGCGAGCCCCTCGACACCGGCATCTCCCGCGTCATCGCCAGCAATCTAAGCCGCCTCACCGGTTCCATGAACATCCAGCCCGTGGAAAGCTTCACCACGCTCGATTACACCACCCTCCTCGAATTGAAGATTGCCCAGTTCGAACCCGACGCCGCCAATCAAATGGTCCTGCAGGGCACCTGGAAACTCCAGCCCGTCACCGGCCACGAAGCCCCCACCCACTTCTTCCGCCTCCTCATCCCCGTCCCCCCCGATCCCACCTCCCTGCGCGCCCGCGTCACCGCCATGAATCAAGCCCTCGAACAGCTCTCCCGCCAGATCCTGCGCGGCCGATGACGCAAGAACCAGCGCCTCCCATATGGACTGCGGTCGCGCAGTGAGGAACGAACGCAGCTACCGCTTTCGCCGTCCTCGGTGATACCCTCATACCACAAACCACCCGAAGGCGGGAGCGAATGGCACCTTGCTGGCTGGTGAGCACACGCCCGCCAAGAGATGCTCGAAAGCGGCAGCTTCACCCTTTCAGGGTTGCGCAGCCTCACTCCAAACCAGCGCCGCACCTCTTACATGGACTGCGGTCGCGAAGTGAGGAACGAATCGCCCCCATGCCCGCGCCATCGCCCCTTTCACACCATCATCTACCCGAGCCAGTCCTCAAGAAGACCCCCGCCTCAGTTCGGGTCCCCCTCATTCCGCCACGCCGCCATCGCTTGCGCATCTGTGGGCGCTTGTTGCACTCGTTTCAGCATCTCCCCTTCCGTGTATTCCGGCGAATTTTTGACTTCTTCCCGCGTGAGATTCACCGAGATGTTCGACTCCCCCCAGTTCACGCCTTCGATCGACTTCGGAGAAATTAAGAACCGTTTTCCCGGCAGCCAGTACCGTGTGCTCACCACGACATACGCGATCTCCCAAGTCTCATCATCCACGATGAAATCCTGCACATGCCCGATCTCGCCGTCCGTCGCCTTGACGTCGTAGTCCGTGACTTCAAGCGTGCTGCGCAGGTGCGGGTCCCAGGCCCACTTGCCGTCCACGGCGGAGTTCCACAGATCCCGGTCCCGCATGATGCCGGGATAATTCCCCCACATCTCCGTGCCGGCCCAATACGTCGGCCAGCCATGGTGGCCGTAGTAGTCTTCTTCGTACTGGCGGGACACAGGCTTGTCGCTGTCCAGAGAGGGGCTTTCCTCGATCTGCTGCTTCGTCAGATTCACCGCAATCTGTTCCTTGTCCACCATCACGCCCACCAGGGCATGCGGGGCAATCAAGACCTGCCTGCCCGTCAGCCAGCTCCCCGTGTCCGCCACCAGGTAGCGCACCGTCCAGAAGCGGTCATCAAAGTAGAATTCGCGCACCTTCCCCATTTCGCCGTCCAGGCCTTCCAGTGAGTATCCCTTGAGTGTGGTGGCAGAAATGAGCATGGTCTTGAGTTCCTGAGTTGAGTGTGAAAAACAAAGCATCCTGCCTGCACCCCAGCTACTCCGAAATGGGGTGAAACCCCACCTTCACATTCACCCACCGCAAGACAAGCCCCAGTTGCGAGTTGCATCACAGACCGCCAACCTTGTCTTGAAGGCCAACGGCCTTCCGTATTTCAGCCCAGGGGTGCCGAGCTTCAGCGAGTGCTCCCCTGAGTTCTGCCAGCCAATCCGGGCAGCAAACCCAGCACCTCGCCACACAACGCCGGGTGCCAGCAGCGTCTGCTCCGCGCCTCCCAGCGCGGTTCCGTAGTTCCGCCTTTAGGCGGTTCTGGTTCCGGCAGCGTGCTGTGTGGGCCGTGCGATCCAGAAC
>CALRWM010000118.1:0-11942 GCA_943371875.1 Prosthecobacter debontii
ATAGGCGGCTGGATCAGCCAGCACGCACGCAAAGCGGTGCTCAATCTCTCACTGCCGCGCAAAAAACGCCCCTGGATGGACGCCATCTTCCACAAAATCGACTCCCTCGTCGCTCCTTTGACCTACTCTACTGCATGATCCGGGTTGAATCACTCCAAGGCGCTGTCGAGAAGGCGGAGCACTTGAAACTTTAAACCTCAAACTTGAAACAATGGCCTACGCCGAAGTCGTCTGCGCCTTAACCGGCGGCAAAGCCGGAGCGTTGCCACTCCCAGCAGGTGCAGGATTGCCCGGCACATTCATGCCCGGACGGGGATGGATCTCGATGCGGACGCCGCCGTTCGCGCCATCCATCATGCGCAGCTTGTCGCGAAACTCCTGCGGCACGGCCTCGCGCTCTTTGTCATTGTTGATGGGCCAGCTCTGTTCCTGACCGTTTTTCGGACGGGCAATGAAGGTCTTTTTGCCGTCTTCGTTCTTGAGGGTGTACTCACCAGTATCGTCACGCCGCGTCACGTTGGCGGCGGATTGGGACTGAGAGAAATGGAAGCGCTGCAGGTCGGTGCCGGGTGGAATGGAGAGGCCGGTTTGTGGCTGATGGCCCCTGGTGCGTCCGCCGCCTTCAGGCTGCTGGCCATGGCCGGGCAGATTGAGCGTCGGTGCCTGGGGTATGGGCCCCTTGCTGCCGCTTTTCGACCACTGCTGAACGCGCTCCTGATATTCGCGCAGTTCCTGCTGAAGATGCCGCAGGCGTTCGAACTGTTCATGAATCGCGTTGTTCTGATTCTGGAAGCCGCGCTGCTCGCCATCGCGAAACTTATCGCCAGCATGATGCTGACGGTGCTCATGGGCCGCGACCAGGTGCTCGCCCAGCGTGACTGACACCGGGGTTTCCTTGCCACCGGTGATGACCTGGAGCTGCACCTCATCACCCTTCTTTTTCGCCCGCACCAGCGCCATGAACTGCTCCATGTTCACGAGCTGCTGATCCTCAAACTTCACCAGCACATCGTACACTTTCAATCCGGCGGTCTTGGCGGGAGAGTCCGTCAGCACTTCATCCACCAGCAGGCCAAAACCTTCCGGCAGGGAGAACTGCGCCCGCAACTCCGCCGGCACCTCACGGGTGAGCACACCGATGTAAGCCACCGGCTTCTGCTCCGGCTGGGCATTCGCATGCGAGTGACGAAGACCTGGCTGAGCGTTCGAGGGCTGCCCCTGCGCTTTCGCCCCGCCCCCCTCAGAGGGAGCAGATTTCGGGACTTCCGTTTTAGGTTCCACCTGCTGGGCACACAGCGGTGCAGCGCCGAGACAGGCGATGAGGAATGTGTGAGGCAGTTTCATGGTTGGAACGGGTGGAGCAGAGGCTGGTTGGAGCCTCTCTTATCTGAAGGAAACAGGCTGCAGGAGCTGCTGCCGACTGGAGATGTCCACCGTCATCTGCGAGCTGTAGCGGGGATCTACCCATGTTCCGAGCTCGCGGGACACGACCAGAGCGAGCTTGTCATCATTGAGGCTGCGGCCACGGTGGAGGCTGTTTCCATGCTCGTCATCCCATTCACGAATGGTGGCGGGCGCAGTGGCCAGAGCGGCTGCACCACCCTGGGCATTCTGCGTTGGCAGGTAGCTCATCACGGCAAAGGCCGCGGCGGCACCCATGGCGGCCCAGCCTGCAGACATAAGCCAGCGCGGCTGCTGCCGGGGTTTCGGGCGGCTGGTGCTGAGCCAGCTCATGTCCAGTTTCAGTTCATCATCCACCCGCTGCACCAGGGCAGGGGAGGCTGCTGCTGGTGCGAGTCCGCGCAGCAGGTTTTCGAGTTCTTGTTCGTTGATTTCGTTGTTCATGACATGGCCTCCGTGGTGGGTGAAAAGGGTAGGATGTTGATGGCGGGAGAGTGGGATTCACCGAGAAGATCGGCGCGCAGGTGCCCGAGCTTCTTGTGCAGCGCCTGCAGCGCGTAGCGGTAACGACCGGCGATGGTGTTGATCGAGCTGCCGGTCATCGCGGCGATTTCATTGAAAGTGAGGTCGCCCCAGAGCTTCAGCGTGATGACTTCGCGCTGATCTTCGGGCAGGGTCTGCAGCGCCTTGTCGACGATGGCGGCGGTCTCTTTCTGTTCGGGCTTGGGATCAAATGCGGGCGCATTCTCTCCTGCCACGGCGATCTCAGACTTCGCCTCCCGGTTCACCCGGCGGTGGTCGGAGCGGCGCTGATCCAGGGCAATGGTGCGAACGGCGGCGTAGAGCAGGGGGATGTGGCTGGAGTCCCCCTCGGGAAAGCGCCGCCACCAGCGCACAAAGGCCTGCTGGACAACGTCTTCGGCATCCGCTTTGGAGTCGACCAGTTGGCGCGCATAGAGCACCAGCTGCGGAGCTAGGTGATCAAACGTGCTTTTCCAGTCAAAGGTGGCTTCCATGCGGGCAAGGTACTATACGACCACCCTAACGCCACCGAGTTCCGCTTTTGTATGCTGAAGGTTAAAAATCAGGCTTTGGCCGCCGCCTCACGCCTTCTTCTCCGGTGCCGGCACTGCAGCCACCGCAGCAGGCCCGGGCTGGCTTTTGCCCCAGATCAGTCCGTAGCCGATGAAAAGGCCCCCGACGATGAACATGAAGGTGGAGTAAAACTGCCCCTTCGTCAGGCCCAGAATCATCTCAGAGCCGCTGTCCGGCTGCCGCAGATACTCCATCGCGATGCGGGCAATGGCGTAGAGGAAAAAGAACAGCCCGGTGATGATGCCCTGGCGCAGCCGTGGGAAGCGCAGGCGGATGAAGATCAGGATGGCGCTGAGCAGCAGCCCTTCACAAAAAGCCTCATAAAGCTGGGAGGGGTGGCGCGGGTGCAGGATCTGCTCCAACTCGGCAAGGCCGCCGCGACGCTGCTCAAAGTAAGCGATGATGTCCTGGCTGTGGTGCAGGCCGTTCACATAAATCTCGTGCATCAGGGCCGGATCTCCCCCTTGTTTTGTGAAATCCTCATGCAGCAGCTCCGTCGGAAACTTCACCGCCCACGGCACCGTGGTCACGCGGCCAAACAGCTCGCCATTGATGAAGTTCGCGATTCGCCCCAGAAAGATGCCCAGCGGCGCACCGCACACAATGGAGTCGCCGATGCCTGCCCAGGAGATTTTGTGCTTCCACGCATACCAGCCGCAGAACAGCGTCGTTCCTGCGATGCCGCCGTGGGCGGCCATGCCGCCCTGGTTCAGCAGGAAGAAGGTCCAGGGTTCGTGGATGAAGTGGTCAAAGTCGTACAGCAGCATGTAGCCCAGCCGTCCGCCGAGCACGAGGCCAAACAGGGACACCATGGTGATGAAGTCCGCCACGGCATCAGGCTTGATCTCCGAGAGCCCCCGCTTCGCCAGAAAGAACATCACCCGGTAGGTGAGGTAGAACCCCAGCACATACGCGAGGCCATACCAATGAATGGCGATCTTGTCCGTGAACTTGATGACGAACGGGCTGAGGTCATGCAGGTAGTAAGCGAAAATCATGGGTCGTAGGCATGGACGGGAGCGGCGTCCGCACAAGGGGCAAAATGCGACACGCAGCCCTCAGGGACGAGCGTTACTTCACAGCTAATTAAGTCAGCTTAACCATTCAATTATCCTAAATAGTTAAGCCTGAGTGGACTGGCCACCCATTTCACGTGCCAATCCTAGTGCAGGAAATGGCGCACGCCGGTGAAGCACATGGCCATTTTGTGCTCATCCGCAGCGGCAATGACGTCAGCATCCTTCACGGAGCCGCCGGGTTGGATGGCGGCAGTGGCTCCGGCTTCGGCAGCGGCGATCAGGCCGTCCGGGAATGGGAACATGGCGTCGGAGGCGACGATGCAGCCCTTGAGGGAAAGTCCGGCTTCTTTGGCCTTCCAGATCGCGATGCGGCAGGAGTCCACGCGGCTCATCTGGCCGGCGCCGATGGCCAGGGTGCGGTCGCCGGTGGCGAAGACGATGGCGTTGGACTTCACGTGCTTCACCACGCGCCAGCCGAAGCGCATGGCTTCGAGTTCGTCGCGTGTTGGCGGGCGGATGGTTTTGACCTTGGACTCGAGATCGTCCAGACCGAGGGCACGGGAGTCGCTGTCCATCACCATCACACCGCCAGGGGCGGAGCGGATGGTCGGCTCGGTGAGGGCTTCGGCCACGCCGGGCAGCATCTGGATGAGGCGCAGGTTCTTTTTCTTCTGCAGCAGCGCCCGTGCGTCCGCATCGAAATCCGGCGCGATGATCACATCCGTAAAAATCTCCGAGATGATGCGGGCCAGTCCCAGCGTCATGCTGCGGTTCACCACGATGACACCGCCAAACGGAGCCTGCTTGTCGGTTTCAAAAGCCTTCTGCCAGGCCTCGCGGAGATCTTCGTCCGCACAGCCCACGCCGCAGGGATTGGTGTGCTTGAGGATGGCCACGGTGGGGCGGCGGAATTCCAGGGCGATCTCGGCCGCAGCGTGGATGTCCAGCACGTTCGTGTAGCTGAGGTCCTTGCCGTGCAGTTTCACGAAGTAGTCGCCGAAGTTGCCGTAGAGGGAGGTCTTCTGGTGCGGGTTGTCCCCGTAGCGCAGCTCTGCGTACAGAGGCAGGCTGAGGTTGAAGGTCTTCTGCGTGGTCTGCTCCTTGTTCAGGTAGGCGGCGATGGCGGAGTCGTAGGCACCGGTGCGCTGAAACACCTTGCAGGCCAGACGCTCGCGGGTGCCCAGAGTGGTGTCTCCGGAGTTTTCCTTCATCTCCTCCAGCACGATGCTGTAATCGGCGGGGTCGGTGATCACGGTCACCCAGCGGTGATTCTTCGCCGCGCTGCGCAGCATGGATGGGCCGCCGATGTCGATGTTCTCGATGGCTTCTTCCAGGGTCACGTCCTTCTTGGCGATGGTCTGCTCAAAGGGGTAGAGATTGACCACCACGAGGTCGATGCACGGGATGTCATGCTTCTGGGCGTTCTTCTTGTCCTCCTCATTGTCACGGCGCTGCAGCAGGCCGCCGTGGACCTTCGGGTGCAGCGTCTTCACACGACCGTCAAACATCTCAGGAAAGCCGGTGTGGTCAGACACATCGGTGACCGTCAGGCCGCCTTCCTTGAGGTGCTTGGACGTGCCCCCCGTGGACAGCAGCTCCACCCCGAGCGCCGACAGTCCTTTGGCGAAGTCGAGAAGGCCGGATTTATCAGAAACAGAGAGCAGGGCGCGGGCGATGGGCATGTGTGTCTTGGGAGGAAGTTCGGGGGCGCGGAGTAAAGGGAGAATTATGGGGGTGCCAAGCGCATTTCACGAGCCAATTTTGTGCCCAGGTCAAAGCGGTTTTTCTTGTGGCGGTTTTGGCCTGGCTCGGATGCTGGCAGGACATGAGCAGAGGTTTTTAACCGCTGATATGACGCTGATAAAAGGCATTCCAGAATTCTGGATCTCTGATATTAGCGTCACATCAGCGTCTAATCAGCGGTTAAACCCCGCCCATTTTCACCCACAGCATCCATCCCAGCTCCGGTTTGACAATCTTCCGATTCCCTCTGTTTTGCCGCTATGCTCAGCGCCGATGATTTCGAACCCGAAGAAGAACTCAACCCGCTCGCCGAAGAGGGCTTTGAATTGATGGGCGCAGCTTTCGAGGTGTATCGGGTGATACGCTGCGGGTTGTTGGAAGACGTCTATCAGGAAAGCATGGAAGAAGAGCTGCGGCTGCGTGCCATTCCGTTCACGGCCCGGCAAGAGCTCGCCGTTTTCTACAAGGGCAGGGAACTCCGCCAGCGTTACATCCCGGACCTTTATGTTCACAGCGAGATCGTCGTCGAATTGAAGTCCGTTCGCGCTCTCGCCACGGATCATGTGGCGCAGTTGTTGAACTACATGCGCCTCGCACACAAACCCGTCGGCTACCTCATCAACTTCGGCCCCCTCGGCAAAGTCGAGTGGCGGCGCTTCGTCCTCAAAGAATTCGTCCAGCCCTGGATGCTTCTCAGGAAAGAAGACAGACCGTGAACAGAGCCCCACAGCCATTTCCGGCCCTCTGATATTAGCGTCATATCAGCGTCTAATCAGCGGTTAAAACCCCATCATTTTCACCCACAGTTTTCCGTGCGTCTCTCCTGTTAAACAAGAGATTCTAACCGCTGATGTGACGCTGATAAGACGCTGATAATATCAGAATCCAGAATTCCGGACCTCTGATATTAGCGTCATATCAGCGTCATATCAGCGTCATATCAGCGGTTAAAACCTGCCCATTTCCACCCATCGCATTCAATACGCCACGCCTTCACGGCCCCGCCTTCGGCACAAACGGCGGGTAAAACTTCCGCGCTCCAAACTCCACGTAGCGATTCTCTCCGCTCTTTAAATAGACGGGCAGGGGACCCTTCTCGCCAGCACCCTCCGGCTGATAAATGAAGTGCTGGCCGGTGGCATCGAGACCGCGCTTCATCATCGTCCCATCATCAAACTCCGCCGCCGCCTCCCCACGGCGAAACAGCCCCTCGTCCTGCCCGGCAAAGCGCAGGTTCGGCTCGTAGCGATCGTCCTTGCCCAGCGCCGTGTAGTACTTCGCATCGCCCAGAGCGGTCGGGTACTCCGTCCACTCGTAGTCCGCCGGGCGCAGGTGAATGCGCCAGGAAAGCAGCACGAGAGACGACAGCAGCACCGCCCAGCCCAGCAGCAGCCGGCCGGGGGTGTCGCGGATTTCATTGGCAGCCATGGGAAGGCTATCCTGAAGCACGGCTAGCCCGCCTGGGCAAGCTTGCGCGTGGTGATAAACACCACCATCGTCACCGCGATGCACTGCAGGATGCCAAAGACCGCCCACTTCAGGCAGATCATGGCGGGAATGGGCATCACCGCGTAAAAGATCGGGGCGTACGACGTGGCGATCAGGCCAATGAAAAAGCCGAAGCGTATCGCGGACCGGTACGTCGTGGTGTTCGGCGCGCAGCGGTTGATCCAGATCACCGTCAGGCCTCCGGCCATCATGAACTGCCCCACCATGAGCCACTTGATGAAGTGCGGCATGGCGGCCCGTGAGCGCCACAGGCTCCCTGCGGCAACGTAATCCGCCTTCATGGCCAGCTCGTGGATCAGCATGTCCGTGATCCAGATCGCGGCAAAGGTGGTCAGCAGAATGACAATTGTACGCTTGGGATTCATGAGGGCAGGGGGTTGGGTTGGAGGTTGGGCCGTCGATTAATGGACAGAGAATACCAAGCCGCCGCGGCAATGGCCATACTCGAAATAGGAAGATCGTCATTCCATCGCACTTCGGCCTCGCTGCGGCCCTATGAGCAAAACAGGGCGCATCTTCCAGCCTGGCTGCCCAGAGCGTTGGTGAACCACGGATCAATCCCATGATTCAAGCCTCCGGTATCCGTGCAAATCCGTGGTTGTTCATCCGGCCCAAATCCCGTCATCAAAAATGAAGATTGGATTGTCATCCCCGCTCCCTTCGGCTTCGATGCAGCCCCTATGAGCAAAAAATGGCGCATCGCCGGCATCAATTTCGATCACTTCCACATGGGCGACCTGCTGCGCCAGACCTCCGAGCACCCGAACGCGGAGATCGTGGGCATCTGCGATGAGCAGCCCGCACGCCTCGTGGATGCCCAGCGGAATTTCAGCCTCAGTGACGCCCAGGTCTTCACCGACTACCGCGCCTGCATGGAGCAGACCAAGCCCGACATCGTCATCCTCTGTCCCGCCGCCTCGAATCACGGCGACTGGGTGGCCAAGATCGCCCCCTTTGGCACCCACATCATCATGGAGAAACCCTTCGCCGGATCGCTGGCCGAGGCCGATGCCATGATCGCCGCCATGCAGCCGCACGGCAAGCTCCTCACCGTGAATTGGCCCCTCGTCTGGGATGCCGGCCAGCAGACCGCCCACCGCCTCATCCAGGAAGGCCTCATCGGCGAAGTCCGCGAATTCCACCACCACGGCGGCAATCGCGGCCCGCTCTACCACGGCGCCGACAAGATCGAAAAAGAACCCAGCGCCGCCGACAAAGCCGCCAGCTGGTTTTACAGCAAAGCGCAGGGCGGGGGCTCCTTGCTCGACTACATGGGCTACGGCACCACCCTCGGCACCTGGCACCTCGGCGGCCGGGCCCCGTTGGAAGTCACCGGCGTCTGGGACGAACCCGCCGGGCTGGAGGTGGACGAGCACGCCGTCGCCATCATCCGCTACAGCTTCGGCCTCAGCAAAAGCGAAACCCGCTGGGGCACCTTCACCGATCCCTGGACCCACCAGCCCCAGCCCAAGTGCGGCTTCGTCCTCAAAGGCACCGACGGCACGATCTCGTGCTACGACTACGAACCCACCGTCCGCGTCCAAACCCGCGCCCGCCCGGAAGGCTACGAGATCCCGGTCGATCCCGTCCTCGCCCCGAACCGCAATCCCGTCGAGCACGTCATCCACCACCTCGAAACCGGCGCACCCCTCATCGGCCCGCTCCGCCTCGACATCTCCCGCATCGGTCAGCAGATCGTCGATACCGCATTCCAGAGCGCCCAAGAGAAACGGACGCTGAAGCTGGTGGGGTAGGCGGGGCTTGGTGGCCGTTTGCCCAGCGTCGGCCTCTTCAGAAGCCTCCAAACGACCCAGTTATTAACTACCAACAATCAATGTAATGTAAAGTAACGAGTTTTTGGCATGGAATATATAATTGATTCGCTGTCTTGCGCAATAGCACCAAAAGCTACATGGGTCGGAATTCGACAACATCCGTCTCCCCATGGACAGACCCAATCTTCAGCATCTTGCCCAAGCCAAGCGTCAAATGGCCGAATTCCGCACACGGGCACAAGTGTATGACCTTATGAGTCGAACAACGAACAATGCGGAGTCCCAAGAAGCCGGAAGGCAACGGCTGGAAGAAATGGACCGTGAAGAGGCGGCTCGCCGCCATCAAGATAGCATGGATCAGACCACTGCGCATTTCAGATCAGACCGCAGGTTCAAGGCGGTCTCCTTAATTTTTGGAGCATCAACACTGACTGTGACGTTGCTGTTGTTCTTCGGTATTGCACCACCCAAGCACAGCCATTTAGAGCCAGCAGCGCAAGAAAGAGCCATTCGTGCCACGAAGGACGCCTCCAGCCCGCCGGACACCGCGACAGACGCCAGCAAGAGTAAAGCCCTCCCACAAGAGATTCTGGATACACCACCCAGTAAAGAATCCACAGAAAAACAATGAACCACTCATTCATAATGTTTTATAATTTCCCGCAAACCGACTGACCCACTACCAGTATTGACGGTCGCAAATTTTGGCAGTTGAAACCCTCGCCTCGCATGACTCAAGACGTAACCGAACAAGAAAACGAAGATTGGATGCTTGATCACGATGAACGAGAGGCTCGCGAAATTGAGCATTTTAAAATGAAGCTCCACGTGCCAGTTGAAGCTGAATGCGTCGATTTTCATTTCGAACCCGAAGCATACGAGGAACTCGAAACAATTCAGGAGCAGGCGGATTTTTTGCATTCGCTCGTCGATCAAGATAGAGGAAGCCTCGAAGTTTTGCTTTACGATTGGCGCAATGAAAGGGATGGCTCCATCGTCACGACAACAATCACTATCCCGCGTGATTGTTTTGAATTCCAAGGCCCTGACCATGGCGAGCTATGCGTCTCTTTTGATGAGTTTGTAGATCGCAACTGTAGTGATATGAACTTTAGCTTCGATCATGATGCTACTATGCGATTTGACGTTAAAAGCGGCTGTTTAAAGGTTTATGGCCTGTGCCAAGAAGCGCTCTCGCCTCGTGAAGAATTATGACTGACAGAGAAAAAAGATGCCAGGCATTTAGTACACATGCTGATGGTTTATTCATCTGTATTACAACAAGTTAAGTCGTCATTCACGCATGCCTTACTTGGCGCGTAAACTGGGGCGAGTTGTGATCGAGTCGGCAGGCCGCTGACAGGTAAAAAAAAATGCCAGGCATTTAGTATGCATGCCGGTGTTGTATCCATCTGAAATACAGTGGGTTAAGGTGTCGTTTACGCACGCCTCACTTGGCGCGTGAACTAGGGGCGGGGCTTTGACTGCTGGCCCCTGCCCTCCCCAGCGAAATCCCCCTTCCCGGCTCCCCGGCCAAGCCGAGGCCACCGGGACGCTGGCTGGAAAAGTTGCCGAGTTGCCATGCCTAGAGGTGGAAACTCGGCAACTTCTGGGCCCCTGCTAGACGGGTGGCAGCGGAGCGCCTGGAGGCGCAACGTGCGGATGAAAGTGATCCGTTCTCACGGCATGACGGAAAAGAGGCCACGCAATCAGCTTCTGGTCAAATCTGGACCACGGGTCGGCCGCATCTGGGCTCGGACACCCTTATTCACCGTTCAGCGGGACAGAAGCATCCGGGCCACCTCCTTATTCTGGCGGGCTACCTCCACCCCGCCCGTGGCCTGCGCGACCACCAAGGTGCCAGTGATGAGGGACAGGAATGGCTGCACGAGTGTCTTTGCGTTTCTGGGCTCGATTTGCTTGAGCAGTTCGTTCACCAGTTTCTCGGTCGCGGCGAAGTGTGCGTGGATTTGGGCGCGGACCTGCGGTTCATCGCGCTCGGGGCCGAATTCAGCAAGCGCCTTGATGAAGGGGCAGCCGTAGAACCCGGGATCAATGATCGCAAATTCGAGCGCATCGAAGAGCGAGAGCAAACGATCGAACGCCGACTGAGAGGTGTCGCCTGTGAACCGTGCGACGAGTTGCTGCCACGTCTCATCCTTCGCAGCCAGATAGGCTGAAATGAGGCGCGCCTTGGAAGGAAAGTGGCGATAGAAGGTCATTTTAGCCACTCCGCTCTCAGCGATAATGCGATCAACCCCGACGGAGTGGACGCCATGTTTGTAAAAAAGGTTCATCGCGGTCTGGAGCACGCGCTCGCGTGGGGCGAGGGCGTCTGCGGCGGTATTTGGTGAGAGGGTCTTGCTCATGACAGGGGCGTCCATTCGGCCAATATGCATCATAAAGACAGGTCTGTCTATTTGTTGTTGACTCGATATAGACAGGTCTGTATCGTTCGAGGTGGTCGCATCCGACCGCAGAAAGATAAACATCAAATCCATGAACTACTCCAAGCCCGATCTCACCGCCTATCCACCCCGCAGTCCCCGCGCCAGGCTCGGTGGCTACGCCATCCTGCCCCGCCTGCTCGACAAATGCCGCGCCACACTCGCCGAGAAGAACGGCGAATACCACTACGCCTGCATGACGGATCAACGCTTCTTCCAGTTCACCGGCATCGAACCGGAGAAGCTGAAAGCCGAAGTCTCAAAGGGCCTTAACGACACAGAAATGCTCGCGTGGATTACGGCAAACGCGCCGAAACAACACCTAGAATGGGAGATCGCTCAATGGACCGCCTCCGTCAATCAAGCCGTGCCTGCGGGTTCTGAGTTACGCGAGTTTTTCAATGAACTGGTCGCAGCTGCCAAACTAGCCCACCGCGAGGACATCCAGAGCTGGTTCGACTACATTGAGGCGGACGATTACGTCACCTTTGGTGGCCAACCTTAATCCTCTCCGCTTATGCAGAATGGATCTCTGCATAGCGGTAAGGTGGTCCCTATCACTAAGGTCAATACGCTGCCCATACTCCCCTAAGGACTGGTTCCTTGCGGGGGTGTTGGGCTTTTTGCTGTTCCACCCCTGGCTCGAAAAGTTGCCGAGTGCCATCCCTCGAGGTGGAAATGCGGCAACTTGGGGGGCTCCGGCCAGACGGGATTCAGCGCCCGCCTGCTGCCGGCTCATCCCAGCTTCGTGAGGCAGCCCCCCCCTTCCCCGATGCCGGAGAAACCGGCACAACTTCCACATTTTCAACGGGGGGGGGTACACACAACGCGGTGCGCCAGGAGAGAAGCGTCAGCAGCGCCAGCGGCAGGGGGATTCCTGCGAGGCGTTTGCCACCGGGAAACTTCGCCAAATTCTCCAATTTCGCCGGGGGGGTGTACGCGCGGCGGAGCCG
>CALRWM010000119.1:0-11622 GCA_943371875.1 Prosthecobacter debontii
GGCGGCATCTGAGGACGGTCCATTCTTTGTCGGGGGTGCGGAAGAGCATGCGGGCCTCGGCACTGAGCTTTCCGACGATGGTGGTTTTGGAGCTGGCGTTGACGATGGGAAGCCTGCCTTTGATGAAGGTGGCGGTGCGGGTGTCTGAGGGCGCGGCGTCCATGGCTCTGAAGCGGAGCCCTTTGATGATGTCCTGATCTTCGGCTGAGAGGGTGGTCACGTCCGGCTCTGGCTGCTGGGCGAGGGCTGAAGAAATCAACAGACCGAAGGACAGGAAAAGTCGGAGGATGTTTGAGATGGAATTGCTGAGGGGCGGCATGGTGGAGCATTGAATCTTGGGGGGATTTGATTGCAAGCCTTTCTTATGGGTTCAGAGGAGTGGTGGGCGGATGGGGTGACGGTGGGTAGATGGACAGGATTTTCTCAGACGAGACCCGCACCTGCATCAAGATCCTGCACCTTCATGGAATCTTGTTCATTCTGTGATCTTGTGAATCCTGTCTGAATCGGCGTGGTGGAAAGATGGAGGTGGAAGAGGCAGGTATTGCGGGGCCTGTTTTGACAGGATTCACGGGATGGCATGATTCACAGGATTCTGAGTGGGGTGGCTTTGTGGACGTTCGTCCGGAACCGCCTCAAGGCGGGACGACAAAACGTGGGCTGGGATTGCGATGCCTTGGAGCAAAAGCTGGAAGGTCAAAGCCGTGGCGGATGATGAGTGAGCGCTGGGTGGTGATTGGGTGATCCTAGCGCGCACAGGGGATGAGCCTATTTTGGGTTATTGCATGGATATGGTTTGAGGGGATTGTATTTTTTCATGGCATGATACTGTGCCTGCTCTTTTTTGAGGCAATAAATAGGACGTGCGCCTATTCATTACTTACCCCTTAACCTAGTTATAAACGGACTCTTCTTTGCCTAGGTAATCGTGGTGATTTTTTTCAATCGGATGAATCGCTCTGCTTTACTTTGAGGAGGCTTGGCCTAGCATCCTGGACTCATATGAGATCCAGAGAAAACTCCGCCATGTTCAGCCTTTTAAAAGTCACTGAGAACTGCAAGGCGCGGGTGTCCCGCCCGACCAGATGGACGGCGTTTGTGTGTGCGGGGCTGGCGGCGATGACGCTGAGCGGCTGTGACCACAAAGAGGCGCACCATGAGGAAGAGGCGCACCATGAGGAAGAGGCGGAGTCTCAGCTGGTGCTGACGAAGCCGATCATCCGGGACACGGTGATCTCGCGTGATTATGTGTGCCAGATCCGGTCCTGCCGGAACATTGAGATCCGTGCGCTGGAGCGCGGCTACCTGGAGGTGGTGAGTGTGAAGGAGGGGCAGATGTTGAAGGAGGGGGATCTGATGTTTTCGATCCTGCCACGGGTGTACACTGCTGCGGTGAAACGCACGGAGGCGGATGCGCAGGTGGCGCGGGTGGAGTATGAAAACACGAAGCGGCTGCTGGACTCGAACGTGGTGTCTGACAAGGAGCTGACGATGGCGAAGGCGAAGCTGGACCAGAAGATGGCGGAGGTGAACCTTTCCCAGACGCATCTGGGATTCACGACGATCAAGGCGCCGTTTAATGGGCTGATGGACCGCCTGCGGCTGCGAAACGGCAGCCTGGTGGAGGTGGGTGACCTGCTGACGACGCTGTCTGACAACAGCGAGATGTGGATCTATTTCAATGTGCCGGAGGCGGACTACCTGGAGTATGCCTCCACCGAGCAGTCTGAGGACAGCAAGAAGGTGAGCCTGATCATGGCGAACGGGAAGCTCTTTGACCAGAAGGGGCGTGTGAATGTGATCGAGGGCGAGTTCAACAACAAGACGGGCACGATTCCCTTCCGCGCGGACTTCCCGAATCCGAAGGGTCTGCTGCGGCATGGGGAGACGGGGAACATCCGCATGCAGCGGGCGCTGAAACATGCGCTGCTGGTGCCGCAGAAGTCGACGTTTGAACTCGGGGGTGAGCAGTACATTTTTGTGGTGGACAAGGATGACGTGATCAAGCAGGTGAAGATCAAGGTGGTGGAGGAGCTGGAGGATCTGTTTGTGGTGAGGGGAGCCTTGACGGACAAGGACAAGATCATTTTTGAGGGTCAGCGGCAGGCGCATGATGGGGAAAAGGCGCATGAGTACCGCTATGAGGAGACAAAGGATGCGTATGCGAATCTGAAGCTGCACGCGCAGTGACTCAGCGAGCTTTGGACCGAGCCATTGCAAACTGAGAACTGAAAACTGAGAACTGAAAATTGGCCGGAGCTTTGTTCGAGCACGAGGCTGGCGCACGGTCTTGATGGGTCGCTTGGGAGTCGGGGGACGCACGAGCCGCACTCGGAGAGTGCGGACCACGCCGCGCTGGGTGGTGCGGGCGGGACGCGGAATATGGGTGGGTGAATATGCCTCCTACTCCGCAAAACTGTTTTGAGTGAAATCGTTGAAATCCTTGGCTGGACGGATGTGACAGGGGGAAGCCCCCCCCTTTCGCACTTCATGTGATGCCCATGATGACGCTTTGCGCTTGCGAAACGTATGGATCGAGGACGAGTTCGAGTAGGAGGACGAGGACGATCCTGCTGGCGTTTGTTATTTGTCTTTCCACCCTCTTCTCCCCTTTCCTTCTCTTCCCTTTAACGATGCCGCGAGTGATCATGCACATGGACATGGATGCGTTTTTTGCATCGGTGGAGCAGCGGGATCATCCGGAGTACCGGGGGAAGCCGGTGATCGTGGGATCGCCGCCGGATCAGCGTGGGGTGGTGTGTGCGGCGAGCTATGAGGCGCGGAAGTTCAAGGTGCGCTCTGCGATGCCCTCACGGACGGCGGGGCGGCTGTGCCCGGCGGGGATTTTTGTGCGGCCACGGATGGAGGTGTACCGGGCGGAGTCGGCGCGAATTATGACGATTTTGCAGGAGTTTACGCCGATGATCGAGCAGGTGTCTGTGGATGAGGCGTACCTGGATGTGAGCGCGCATGCGGACCCGGCTTTGGAGGTGGATGCTGCCATTGAAGCGGCGCGGCCGATGGCGGCGGAGATCAAGCGGCGCATCCGCGAGGTGTGCGGGCTGACGGCGAGTGTGGGGATCAGCGCGAACAAGTTTCTGGCGAAGCTGGCGAGTGATTTCCAAAAGCCGGACGGGCTGACGGTGATTTTGGACAGGGACAAGATCGCGTTTCTGCGACCACTGCCGGTGAGCGCGATCCATGGGGTGGGGCCGGTGACGGCGCAGGGTCTGGAGGCGCTGGGGCTGAGGACGATCGGGGATCTGCAGGACTCGACACAGGGGCTGGAGGCGGTGGCGGGTTCGTTTGCGGCGAGGCTGCGGGAGCGGGCGCTGGGGAACGATGAGCGTGAGCTGGACCTGAGCGAGGAGCGCAAGAGCATCAGCGCGGAGAACACGTTTCTCAATGACACGGACGCGCGGCCGGTGCTGCGGGCGGCGCTGAAGGAGATGGCGCTGGATGTGGCGAAGACGCTGGGGAAGCACGGGGTGGGCGCGATGACGGTGCAGGTGAAGGTGCGCTACAGTGACTTCACGACGCTGACGCGGCAGATCCGGCTGGAGGAGCCGGTGACGACGGAGCGTGAGATCTACCGGATGGCGTGCTACCTGCTGGCGCGGGACAAGCTGGTGACGGGGCCGCTGCGGCTGATCGGGATCGGGGTTTCGACGCTGGTGGCGCCGGAGCAGAGGCGGCAGTTGAGGCTGGGGATTTGAGGGTTTTCGTTGTTGGTTGTTGGTTTGCGGTGGGTGGTGAGAGGTGGGGGAATGGACAGGATTTACAGGATTGTATGATTAACAGGATTGGTGTGGGGAAAGGTGGCGCGCTGGGCGGGTGACGAGTGCTGCGGGTTCGGAGACCCGCGCTCCTTGGGGCGCTGGGAGCTTTCTGGGACTGATTGGAGGCGCGCAATCGGCGGGTGGGAGACGATTATTGTGAGAGACAGGAGGGCTTGGGGTTGTTACTCTGGTGCTGCTGTTCTGAAATTTTACTGCTTCGCTTTTTATGAAAACTTCGCTTCTGCTTGTTTGTGCCTTGGTGATGGCTGGTGGGCTTGTGTCTTGCACGGGTGATTTGTACCGGCGCACGGTGCCGGCACGGACGACTTCGACTTCGGCGAAGGTGGCTCCGCCTGAGTTTGGATCTCCGGCGTATGTGAGCGGCCTGCGCCCGTATGGCAGGCCGTATGAGCGGAGCGGGTTCTACCCGTACAGTGAAGCGCGCCCGGGCGGGATGGGGTACTATGACCGTGTGGCGTCGCCACATGGTTCGTATGAGTACATTTACCATGACATGGAGGTGCCGCATCCGGCGCCGGGAACGCCGCTGAAGGAGAAGACGGTGCGGTATACTTCGCGCTATCCTAGCTCATGGGGATCGCCGGTGTGGGTGACGACGTACAAGCCGGGGATCTTTGTGCGGCGTGGGAATGGTGCGGCGCCTGCTGCAGCGCCTGGGGCGGGATCTGAGTGAGGGTGGGGACGATGCGGTGTCTCGCGATGCGCAGGATGGATTCATACCATGATCTGCTGAAAACTGGTTTCATCTCAACCGAGGATGGCCATGGGCTTGAGGTCGCATCTGGGCTGTCTTTGCAAACAGGACCAGCGGCGGACGGGATCATCTTGATCCCCTCGACTGGGAGCGCGGTTGAGGATGTGCGGAAACGATGGACGTTGCGAGAGCGTGAGGGATTGGGACGATCCCTCTCCGCCAGAGTTCACGGTGCGCCAGGAGGAGCGGAGGAGGTGGATGCTGAGGACGATGCCGAGGAGGAGTGAGAGGACGGCGCAGAGGATCTGAAAGCTTAGGATGAGCCAAAATGCGAAGGGACTGTCTTCGCAGCGGTAAAGCTGGCTGCGATAGTGGACTTGCTTCCGAGTCCATGCCCGCCAGGAGGCGAAGGTGAAGATGAGGCCGAAGATGAAGCATGTGAATATGCCTGCGAGCTCGTTGGACATCATGGTGGTGCTTGGTGGAGCGATGGGGGTGGGATGGAGGAATGAACGGAACTCTTTCGCCTCTGCGCTCTCGGTGATAGTGCTGATCACCAGTCGGCGTCGGCGGGAAAGTTGTCATCGACTTTGACCTGATCGTATTTGATGCCGTAGATGGTTTTGATCCGGGCTTTGTCACCTGCTTCTTCAAACCAGCGGGCGGAACACCATGGGTAGTCGCGGGCCACTTGCACGAGACCATGCTTGACGGCGTTGTGGTGAGTGTAGTTCAGGCGGGCGAGGTAACTCTCTTCATAGGTGAGGAGTGTTTCACGGAAGTTATGCCAGACTTTGCGGCCTGGTGTGGCGTCCAGTCGATTGACCCAGGCGGCGAGCTTGGAATGGAAGGACTTGAGCAGGGAGCCAAGGTTTTCGGGAGCCTTGGTGCTGGCGACAAAATGGTAGTGATTGGAAAACACGGCCCAGGCTTCGAGCTGCCAGCCGCCGTCATTCAGCGTTTTGAGCAGGCCGCGCTGGACGATTTCCAGCCGGTCGCGGCCCTTGAAGTGATGGGCTTTTTGATAAGTGCCCGCCGTGACAAAGTAGGTGCCGCCGACTGTGAGACGATGCGGCGGCGCGTGGGGCCATGCGATGATGGTCTTGGGCATGGCGGCGATGATTCACGGCGGAGAGCGTGATGCAAGGATTTTGGGGTGCGGGTGTGCAAGCCTGAAAGGGGTGGAGCTGCCGCTTTCGAACGTCTTGTGGTGGGCGTGGGCTGACCGGCTGGCGGATGGTCACCGGCTGCCGCTTTCGGGTGGTTGGTGGTATGAGGGAGTCACCGAGGACGGCGAAAGCGGTAGCTGCGTTCGTTCCTCACTTCGCGACCGCAGTCCATATCAGAAGCGTCGACGCGGGGAGTTATTTGGAGTGCGGTCGCGCAGATGCACGGCGCAAGCCTGCATCGGAGCTACCGCTTTCGAGCGTCTCGTGGCTTGCGTTAAGTAACTGGCCTGCGCGCGCCGGGGAGCGGGTGCTTCTGAAGAAGCTGCGGCATATCGCCAGCCGTCCGGCCTGCGAAAGCGGTAGCTGCGTTCGTTCCTCACTTCGCGACCGCAGTCCATATGGGGGGCTTTGCGGAGCGGGTGGATCGAGTTCGAGGACGATTGAGTGGCTACTGCGTCACGGGGATGGCTTTGGGGATGTACTCGTCTTGGGGGACGGGGATGGCGGCGGGGACGCCGCCGGGGGCGCTGGTGCTTTGGTAGGGGTCTATGCCGAGGACGACGCCGGAGACGGGGGTGACGGGGATGACGCGGGCTTCGCCTTCGACGAAGAGGGCGCGGGGCGGCGTGGCGAGGAGCTGGGAGGCGGGAGCTTTGCCGTCCCAGCCTTTGGGTTTGCCCTCGGTGACCATGGCGAAGACGGCGGCCCACAGGGGGAGCGCGGCGGTGGAGGCGGTGGTGGTGGCGCTGATGGGGATGTCTTTGTCATGCCCGATCCAGACGAGGCAGGTGCGCTCGCGATCTGAGCCGATGAACCAGGCGTCGGTGCGGTCATATGTGATGCCGCCGTAGCCGGCGATGCTTTTGCGGGCGAGACCGTGGGCGATGAGGGGCTTGCGGTATTCGGGGCGCTCCATGCCGGTGATGAGGGTATCGCGCACATGGGCGATGGCGGCGGGGGTGAAGATCTCGCTGCTGCGCACGGTGGGGCCGGCGAGGAGGTGGGGGGTGGAGCAGGTGCGGCCGTCATTGGCGATGGCGGTGAAGGCGTGGGCGACTTCGATGAGGCGGAGGGGGCTCTGGCCGAGGGTGAAGGCGGCCTCGGTGCGGAGGGGATTGGTGAAGCGGCAGCGGTTGAGAGCGGTGCGGAGGGGCTCAAGACCGACCTGATAACCGAGGCGGACGGTGGCGGCGGTGCGGCCTTCGAGCAGGGACTGCTTGGGGGTGATGGTGGTGCCGGTGTAGGTGACGGGATCTCCCTCTGCTCCCCATTCGCCGAGGGTGCCGGTGAGTCCGCCGATCATGGCCTGCTTGTTGTCGAGGGGGCCGTCGATCTGGGGGGCGTCGGTGATGTCTGGCTGGGCGGTGAGGGCGGCGGCGTAAACGAGGGGGAGGAAGGCGGTGCCGAGGGGGCGGATGCCTTCGAGGGCGCGATTGAAGGGGCTGGTGGTGAAGTCGCGCCCGCCCTGCATGGCGAGGATGGCGCCGGTGGTGTTGTCGAGGACGATGACGGCTCCCTGGAGGTCTTTGTCGTTGGGGGCGAGGGTGTCGAGGTGCTTGCGGACGAGGGTGTTCAATTTGTGCTGCCAGTCGAGGCGCAGGGTCATGGTCATCTCGGGCGGGGTGCCGGGCTTGAGGCCGAGGCGCTGGAATTCGGTGCGTGCGGCGGCGAGCATGTAGCCGGTGCGGACGCGGCTTTTGTCATGGTTGATGGTGAGGGGCTGGGCGCGTGCGGCGGTGGCTTCGGCGGCGGTGATGCTGCCGGTCTCTGCCATGCGCTGGAGGGTGAGATCGCGCTTTTGTTTGGCGAGTTTTGGCTGGGTGATGGGGGAGTAGGCGACGGGGGCCTTGATGATGCCGGCCAAGGTGGCGGACTCGACGAGATTGATATCGTGGACGTCTTTGCCGAAGTAGGTGCGGGCGGCGGCCCCGACGCCGCTGCTGCCGGTGCCGAGGTAGATGCGATTGATGTAATGGGTGAGGATCTGCTCCTTGGTGTATTCACGCTCGATGCGCATGGCGAGGAAGATCTCGGTGATCTTGCGCTCATAGCTGCGGCCCTGGAGGCCGAAGGCATTGCGGGCGAGCTGCTGGGTGATGGTGCTGCCGCCCTGGCGGATGCCTTTGGCGGTGAAGTTTGCCACGGCGGCGCGGGTGAGGCCGATGATGTCGAAGCCGGGGTGGGAGAAGAAGCGGGCATCCTCCGTGGCGATGATTGCCTGGACGAGGGAGATGGGGACGTCATCGAGGGTGACGATCTCGCGCTCGATCTCGCTGGCGCTGCCGATGGGCTCGCCCTGGGCGTCTTTGATGAGGGTTTCATTCTGGCCGCGCGTGAGGGCGGCCATGTCATAGGTGGCGGCGAGGGTGGAGTAGTGGTGCCAGATGAAGCCGAAGGCGATGAGGCCGATGAGCGCGAACACGGCGAAGGTGCCGCCGATGAAACGGAACCAGCGCGGGAGGCGGAGGTAGTGTGCGCGGAGGGAGGTGAGGAAGGTGCGAATGGCTGGAAGGGGGGACATGGGGAGGCAGTCTGAGATTCGTCTTCGTCCTCCTACTCGAACTCGTCCTCGATCATGGCGTGTCGTGCGCAGAGCGAATGAACGAATAAGAATGAGGGGCGAATGGTGGAGTCAGGTGGTAATAAGTGTTACTCTAGGTGGTAAGTGGACCGTGGAGACAGGTGCTATTCGACTTATAGGATCTGTTCGAGTCTGCGAGTTCTGCGGAACGCTGAAACCGGGAGGAAGAGGGTGGGTTGCTGCGGGGCTGTGGGTGATGCGGAGCGATTTGATCGAGGACGAGTTCGAGTAGGAGGACGAGTAGGAGGACCCATTCTTCGCTCAGTGAGCTACGAAGAGCTGTCTGCGGAAGAGGACTTAGCGGAAGATGCGCTGGAAGAAGCCGCCGATGCCGGGTTCGTCGCGGTATTGAGGGGGGCCGCCGTTGCCGTAGTAGCCGGGTGGGGGCTGGACGAATTCGGGGGTGAGGGGGTCGTTTTCTTCGGGGACGTTGTCGGGGGTGAACTTGACGTCGTGGGCGGTGGGGCGGTCTTCGATGTCGTGGAGGACTTTGGCGATGATGGGGGCTGCGGTGCCGCCGCCGGAGAGACCGCCCTGCCCTGCATTGCCCTCGACCATGACGGCGAAGGCGAGGGGCGGATTGGTGTCTACAAATCCGGCGAACCAGACGACGTTGGCCTTGGCGCCGCGCAGCACCCACTGGGCGGTGCCGGTCTTGCCGAAGACGGCGACTTTTTTCAGGCGTGCGGCTTTGCCGGTGCCGCGGGCGTGATTGACGACTCCGAACATGCCGCTGCGCACGGTTTCAAGGTCCATCTGGCTGACGGGCATGAGGGCCTCACGGCATGGGATGCTGACGTCTCCGAGGCGGCCGGTCTGGGACTGGGTGTGGGAGACGAGGCGCGGGCGCGGGCGGCAGGAGCCATTGGCGAGGGTGGCCATGACCATGGCCATCTGCAGCGGGGAGGTCTCAGTGACGCCCTGGCCGATGGAGAGATTGGCGAGGTCGTGATTGGACGGGGCGGTGCGGGGGAGATTTCCGGTGGCGGCTTTGAGCGGAAGGACGGGGGCGACGCCGAGGCCGAACTCATGCGCCATGTAGAGGATGGGGCGGTCACGGGTGACCATGGCGGACTGGTAGAAGTAGGTGTTGCAGGAGCGGATGAGGGCGGCGCGTGCATTGAAGAAGCCGTGGTCGTCCTTGGACCAGTTGTCGAACTCGCGGCCGTCGATCATGAGGGAGGGGCCGCAGTCGAACTCCATCTGGGCATCCACGGTGCCGGCGCGGAGTCCGGCGAGGACGACGATGGGCTTGAAGATGGAGCCGGGGGGATAGGTGCCGAGGAGGGAGCGGTCGAAGAGGGGGCCGTCGATGTCCTGCGTGAGGGCGGTGAAGGCGGTGGCGGAGATGCCGCCGGCGAAGGCATTGGGATCGTAGTGCGGGAGGCTGGCCATGGCGCGGATGTCTCCGGTGAAGGCGTCTACGATGACCATGGCGCAGCGGTGCTTGGACTGGGCGAGGGCGTTTTCCGCGAGGCGCTGAGTTTCGAGATTGAGGGTGGTGATGACATCGCGACCGGCGGCGGGCGGGGCGAAGACCTGCTGGTAGGCGACGCTACCAGCATCTGCCATCATGAGGCAGAGGGTGCCATCGGTGCCGGTGAGCTGTTTATTATACGCGGCCTCAAGGCCGGTGGCGCCTTTGGTGCGCTGCCAGAGGGGTTCATTGCGAAGGATCGCGCCGGCGGGCGGTGCGCCGTCTGAGGAGACGTAGCCGAGGATGTGGGCGGCCATGCCGGCGTGCGGGTAGTGGCGGATGTACTCGGTGCGGAGGCTGGCGTGGGCGTGTTTTTTGGGATCAATGACGAGGTCCTGCGTGAAGGCATCGCTGACGGTGATGGGGAGCTCGCGGCGGGATTCGTAGTGGCGCTTGAGGGTTTCGGCATCGGGCAGGCGTGCGACGGGGAGGTCGGCCTTGGTGGCGTCGATTTCCTGCTGAAGCCAGGCGGTGTAGGTGTCCAGGGTGCTGCGCTTGTCTGCGGGGACGGTGAACTGGAGACGGCGCACGGTGGTGTTTTGCGCGAAGGGGCGGCCTTTGCGGTCGAGGATCTGGCCACGGGGCGCGGGGATGGCGAAGTAGAAGGGCTTGACGTCTGAGCGGGAGCCGGTGCCGGGGACGAAGCCTGCGGGGGGCTCTGGGACTGGGGCGGGTGTGTCGGCGGCTGCGGGCGGAGTGGCAGCGGGAGCGGGTGCGGGAAGCTGTGCCGTGGGAGCGGGTGCTGCGGTGAGGGGTTTCGTGCCGGGAGTGGGGGGCTCTGCGCTGTGGACTTGCGCGGTGGCGAGGGTGAGGGCGCAGACGGTGAGCGCGGAGAGGAGGTGCCTTCGCCCGGTGAAACTGCCTGTGGGTGAACAGGTGGCAGTGGGCGCGGGCCATGTGTCATGACTGAGCGCTGAGGAGGGGGCGGACGAAGAGGAGAAAATCACAGGCAGGAAATGAGGAGGAGAATAGGGCGAACGTGCGCAGACCGCCAATAAAACCGGCAGTCGCTATCTATCGTGTGTGCGGGTGTTTTGGACGCGCAGAACGGGTGGGAGTTCAATTTTGAGGGGACGAGGCGACTCTCTGACGCGGAGGTGGGGTGGGGGCTTCACTTTCTTTTCGGCTGAAGGCGTTTCACTCCCCTGCCCTGCTCCGCCTCAGGAATTGCGCGGGGATAGAATCATAGACGCGGTGGGGCGGCGGGGTGCGATGCCTTGAAGGAAAGAATCATTTGCCGTGAAAACCCAGGATTCATCTCAGAGAAAGGCCATGGAGGCTGACTCATCGGCACCGGCGGCGGACAGGCCTGCCACGGCGTCCAATGTGGAAATGCCGCAGCCCACGGTGGTGGAAGATCCGGAGGCGCGGGCGCTGCTGGCGGAAGATGAGCTGGGGAATCTGCCGCTGCCGCCGGAGATCGTGTCGCCACGGCTGGCGGAACTGGAGACGTGGGACGCGCCTGCGATGGAGTCAGGGTATCGCGTGGCACCGCAGGCTGCGGAGGATGAATCGGAGTTTCCTGAGATCTTTGCCGAGGAAGGTGCGAACGAGGCGGAGGAGGAACGCCGTGCGTTGCAGGAGGAGACGGAGCAGCTTCTCGACCATGAGGAGAAGGAGCGGGAGGAAGTGGAGGATGGGGAGAGGGAGAAGTGAGGGGTGGTGTCTGCATGGCTGACATCAGCAGGCAGAGTGGACAGGATTAACAGAATGGCAGGATTAACAGAATTTTTTGCATACCCATCCAACAGCCCGCATAGCTGCCAAGCTTTCAAAACCACGGCATCCCAATTCTGTTAATCTTGGAATCCTGTTAATCCTGTCAAAATCTGGGACGATGAGCATGGCAGACATCCGCAGGCAGATTGGACAGGATTCACAGAATGACAGGATTCACAGAA
>CALRWM010000120.1:0-11613 GCA_943371875.1 Prosthecobacter debontii
CTGGAGCTGGAGCATGTGCGATCCCCCTTTGATGAAACGCCGGACTGCCGGGTGGCGTTGTTAACTCAAGGGCAGCCCGGTGGCGGGATGCGGCTGATGCTGACGTGCCATTCTGAGGAACGAGAGAGCAGCGTGGTGCTGTTTGAAGACCTAGCGCAGTGCGAATGGAACGTGTTTCATCCGACAACGCGGCAGTGGGCCTCTATTTGGTCCGAAGACAACCCCGGCGGAGTTCCGACGGCGCATGCGCATCCGCCGCTGATGAAATTCGTGATGTCGCAGGCGGGTGGTGAAGGCCACGAGCAGATTTTCTGGATCACTCCTAATGAACCCAACCAGCTGACCGCCGCTCCAATCCTCGCCCCCCTTCCCCCAAAGTCTCCCCAGTGAAACAGCATCTGGGGGATGCAACGGGTGCGATAAAGCACGGATGTCCTCTGACCTCCAGCGCCAGCAGCGCGACACGCCAGAGGCGCAGAGCGAGAGGTTTCCAGCGATGGGTGGACGTCATTCCAAATGGTGAGCAGCCACGCGTTGAAAGAGAAGCGCACTTTGTTTTCAAATCAGACGACGTTGGCTGAGGCGAGAGGATCGCCTGCGGGGAGGTCGATCCAGAATTCGGCGCCGGATTCATCCTGGTTGCGGCAGCCGGTGCTGCCGTTGTGGGCGTGGGCGAGGGCTTGCACGAGGCTGAGACCGAGGCCCATGCCGGGGGTGTTGGCGCTGGCGGCGGAACCGCGCATGTAGCGCTGCCAGATTTTGGCCTGATCGGCGGTGGTGAGGCCGGGGCCGGTGTCGCGGACGGAGATGCGTGCCTGTTCGCCATGGATGCTTAGCGCGAGGGTGATGCTGCCGCCGCGCGGGGTGTAGGCGAAGGCGTTGTCGAGGAGGTTGGCGACGGCCTGGTTGATGCGCTGGCGGTCGAGCAGCACCCATCGGGTGTCGGGGGCTTCGAAGGTGAAGGTGAGGCCGCGTTCATCGGCGGCGGCTTTGTAGAGTTCGAACAGATCGGCGAGCAACTGACGGAGGTCGATGATTTCGAGGTGGAGCTTCAGGGCTTTGTGCTCGGCTGCGCGGGTGGTGAGAATGGTCTGCACAAGCTCGGTAGCGCGGTCGAGCTCTTCGAGGCCGCGAGCGGCGGCGTCGCGGGCGGTGGGGTTGTCGATGTGATCGTGGAAGGTTTCGAGATTGCCTCGAATGCGCGCGAGCGGGGTGCGCAGCTCGTGGGCGAGATTGTCATTGGCGCTTTGGAGCTCTGCGGTGAGGGCATCGATGCGGTCGAGGCCAGTGTTGAAGGCGGAGGCGAAGGCCTGGAGTTCGGGGACGGCGCCGGGTGCCTGAAGCCGGGCATCGGTGCTGCCCTGGGCGAGCTTGCGGGTGCTGAGCATCATCTCCTGCACGGGGCGCAGCACGTGACGTACGAACCACCAGAGGGGCAGGAGCATGAGGACGGTGGAGGCGAGTCCGGCGAACCAGAGATGGCGGCGGATGTGCTCGACGTAGGCGAGGTCTTCGGCGTCGGTGCGGCCGAACCAAAGGGCATTTTTATCGTCGAGAATCTGACAGCCGACGAGCAGCTGCTGCTGGCGTTCGGTGTGTGGAATGGTCATGAGCCAGGTCTCGGATGGCTTCAATTTTTTGGGCGGGCGTTTGGGCCAGTTGTAGCCTGCGACGGCGTCCGGGGTCTGCTCGAAAATGGTATCGCCCGCAGGATTGGTGATGCGGACGGCCTGGCTTTCCTCGTGTTTGCCGGCGGCAAAAACTTCGGTGAGTTCTTTGAGGCCATTGCGATTGTAGAGCACGGCGTATTCACCCAGGTCATCGAGCACGACGGCACGGGCGATGCTGCTGAGGTTTTGCTGCATGGCCCAACCGGCCACGGTGATGCAGAGGGCGGTACTGATGGCCATGAGCACAGCCAGCAGCAGACCCAGCCGCCAGGTGGACGGCATGCGCTCAGGGAACAGCTTTGATAACATAGCCTTTGCCTCGGACGGTTTGCAGGTGGGACGGCTGGCCGGGAGGGTCGATCTTCCGGCGCAGGCGACAGATCATCGCATCCACGACATTGGTGCCGGGGTCAAACTGGATGTCCCAGACTTTTTCGAGCAGGAATTTTTTGGTGAGGGTGCGGCCTTCATTGGCAAGCAGCACCTCCAGGAGCGTCCATTCGCGGGGCTGGAGCTCGATTTTTTCGTCGGCATGGAGCAGGCGGCGCTTGATGGGATCGAGCGTCCATTTGCCAATGTGGCGTGTGGCAGGAGCGGCGGCGCTGCCTTCGGCGCGACGCTGGAGCGCCTCCAGCCGTGCGAGCAATTCCTCCATGGCGAAGGGTTTGGTCACGTAATCATCTCCGCCGGCTTTGAGGCCGCGCACGCGATCGGTGACATTGTCACGGGCGGTGAGAAAGAGTACTGGGAGGCCGAACCCGCGCGCGCGCATTTGTTCGACGACAGCGAAGCCATCCATGTCGGGGAGGCCGACATCGAGGATCACGGCAGCAAAGACTTGCTGGGTCAGCAGGGAGAGTGCGCTGGTGCCGTCTGTGCAATGGGTGCAGGTGTGACCAGCCTCCTGCAACCAGAGGAGGGTCTGGCGCGCGAGTTCGGCATCGTCTTCAACAAGCAGGATACGCATGGTAAAAGCCAACATAGGCATGGGGTGTGAGAAAAGGCACGCAAATTGAGCCAACGCTTCATTACCAAACGATAACGTGCCTGCGGTGGTGATGTGTGGCGCAATAGACAGGCATGAACAGGTCATTTCATTGTTGGAGAAGCAGAGGTGCTGCAAGCGCCCTGCTAGCGCTCCTATTTCCGTCCTTGCTGCTGGCAGGGGGCGGACAGTGGACGGTCGTGGCTTGGAACAATCTCGGCATGCATTGCATGGATGACGATTATTCAGTGTTCTCCATCCTGCCGCCGTTCAACACGATCAATGCGCAGGTGATGGACGCGGCGGGAAAATTGATCACCGATCCGGCGACCGCTGGTGTCACGGTCACTTATCATGCCGTCGCAAGTCCAGACGGGTCCATCAACACGACTTCGTTCGGGAAGACGAACTTCTATGACTACGCAGCGGTGCTCTTTGGGGCGAATGTGGGCATGGACCAGGGTCTGGCCGGCAAGGCGATGCCGGGCGGGAGCAACACGCCGCAGACGATGAACTGGGTGGCGGGAATGAACTGGTTTGAGGCGGCGGGCATTCCGCTGTGCCCGAAGGACGATGCGGGGAACAAGAATCCGTATCCGCTGATGCGTGTGTCGGTGAAGAATGCCTCGAACGTGGTGCTGGCCAGCGCTGACATCGTGGTGCCGGTGTCAGATGAGATGGACTGCCGCGCGTGCCACAAGTCCGGCTCAGGTGCCGCTGCCATGCCTGCCGCAGGCTGGGTCAATGATCCGAGCGACAAGCGCGACTTCCGGCTGAACATCCTGCGGCTGCATGATGAAAAGAATGCCGCAGATCCCAACTACGCGACGGCACTCGCCACGATGGGTTATCCGCCGCAGGGGCTGTATCACAGCGTCACGAACGCAAACAAGCAGGTCCTGTGCGCCGCGTGTCATGCGTCCGAGGCACTGGGCACGGGTGGTGCTGCCGGAGTGAAGGCGCTGACGGCGGCGATGCATTCGAGGCATGCCACCGTCATCAACCCGACGAACGGACTCCACCTCGACAACGTGCTCAGCCGCAACTCGTGCTACCTCTGCCATCCCGGCTCGACCACACGCTGCCTGCGCGGAGCGATGGGCGGCGCGGTAAACGCGAGCGACGGATCGCTCGTCATGCAATGCCAGAGCTGTCACGGGCAGATGAGTGATGTGGGCAGCACCGCGCGCACGGGCTGGCTCATGGAGCCGAACTGCCAGGCCTGCCACAGCGGCGATGCTGAGGCGAATGAAGGCGCGATCCGCTTCACATCCGTCTTCACTGCGCCAGGTGTGACGCGCGTGCCGGCGAATCAGCGATTTGCCACGAATGCAAACACGCCGGCAGCGGGGCTGTCGCTGTTTCGTTTTTCGAAGGGGCATGGTGGGCTGGTGTGCAGCGCGTGCCACGGCAGCACGCATGCGGAGTACCCGTCGTTGCATCGCGACGACAATCTCTACTCCTGGAACAAGCAGGGGCATCGCGGCAAGCTCGCGGACTGTACGGTGTGTCATCCATCGATGCCCACGAACAGTGTCGGCGGCCCGCACGGCATCCATCCCATCGGCAGCCAGACATGGGTGAAGGATCATGCCGACATTGCGCGGGCCATCAGCCCCAACTACACCGCGTGCCGTGAATGCCACGGCGCCGACTTGCGCGGCACAGCGTTGTCGCGTGCGCAGGCGGACCGGGCATTGAGCACCAAGTTCGGTCCGCTCACCTTGAAGCGCGGCATGGAGGTGAGCTGCTACTACTGCCACAACGGTCCGGGCAGCAGCAACGCCAGCACGCATGTGGGCCCGACGGTCGCGAATGCGCAGCTGACGGTACCGAAGGACACGCCCACGAGCATTGCGCTCACCGCCAGCGGGACGAATCCACAGCTTCGCGTCATTCAGCAACCCACGCATGGCACCGTGGGCATCGCGGCAAAGGTGGCGACGTATTTCCCAGATGCCGCCTACCAGGGGCCGGATGTGTTCACGTATATCGCGAGTGATTCGGGCAGCTATGTCGATTCACAACCCGCAACGGTTTCCGTCACGGTGGGAGGCACGGATTACAGGCGGGACTCGGATGGCGACGGCCTTAGTGACTGGATCGAATACGCACTGGGGCTCGATCCGTTGTTGCGAACGGGCCTTGTGCCGCAGCAGTTGTTTGAGAGTGCCAGCGGCACGTCTTATCTCACGCTGCGTGTGTTCCGCGGGCCGCTGCTGCCGGCTGACATGAGCACCAGCATCCAGGTCTCCGGGGACCTGATCCACTGGACGCCTGCCGCCGTCATCACTAATTCAGCAGCCGAGCTGAAGGCACGAGATACAACACCAGCCAATGCCGCGCCTGCGCGATTCATTCGTGTAGAGGCTGTCCGCACGACACCTGGTCCTTGATCGCGTGGTCAGTGACCCAATCGCCTGCGAGCAAGATAGGCACAGTCAATGCCAACATAGGCACGGACAGGTAAAGAGGCAGGCAAATTGAGCCGAGTCTTCATTACCAAACGATAACGTGCTCGGCTGCATGGTCTGTGGTGACAATGAGATCACACACACCACGCCATGAAAGACACGGTCCCAAATGCAGTGAGCGATGAATGCAGCCGCTTGTTTGCGCAAGCTCTGCGCGGAGAAGCCGATGCCGCGACGCAGCTTTATGCGAGGTGTGTGCCCCCCCTGGCCGGATGGCTGGCGAAGCGCATCTCCGGTCATGCTGTTCAGGATATGGCGCATGAAGCGATGGCGGAGGCGTTTCGCAAGGGTGACCTCTTCAAGCCGGGTCATTCCTTTCAAGTTTGGCTCAGGACGCTGGCCTGGCACCGTGCGCTGAACATCCTGCGAAATGAGTCGCGGCGCAAAGCACGGGAACAGGCCTATCTACAACAGGAGCAAGCGTGTGCGTCTGACGATCACAAGCCGTCGCCGTATCTTGAGAGGCTGGCTTCCACTCTCGCGGCGCTGCCGGATTCCCAGCGGGAACTGCTGGAACTTCATTACCTCAAAGGAAAAACCAGCCGGGCGATTGCGGAGATGCATGGCCGTTCGCGGAGCGCTGTGGCGGTCCATTTGCACCGTCTCTGCCGGAAGCTGCGCACGGACATCGAGTCTTCACGGAGGCAGGGACGTGTCTGCCATGAGTCTGCAAAGATGGCGGCCTGATTTGGTGACGATCCAACCCTTTATGAAACATCCTTCCACTCACCATCAGCCAACCCGCAGGAAGGTGTCACAGGGACATCTTGTTGCCTGCTTGATCGCGGTCATCACGCTGATCTTTGGATCAGATGCGGCACGGGCCAGCATTGCCTATGGGAGCATCAACAACTTCGACACCGTCAATGACACCGGGAGCGTCTGCCACGGTTTCGAGATCGAGATCGAGGACTGCCACAGCACCGACATCAGCTACACCTACAATTACAACCACTACGGCGTGCCGCGCATCGAGCAGGATGACAGCATCGCGGGCCATCCGAAGTGCCGCATCCGCTGGGAGAGCAAAAAAAATGCCGACGGTTCCTGGGCGGCCTACACGGCAATCCCGAGCGGCCCGATCAATCCGACCAACGGTCACCAGTTCACGAATCCAAGTGTAAACTTCGGTGGCGAGCATTTTGGCGTGGGCTATCGCGTGCCGGCGTCGGTGGTGAAGTACAACTGGCTCATCGACAACGGCGCTGGCGTTTTGGTGCATGGCGGGGCGGTGCAGGTTTCCACGCCGGTGTTCACGTATTACCCGCCTGTCGTTGGCAATCCGGCTCCTGCGCGGGTGCAGGCCGTCATCGCCCCGCCGCCGCCGCCCGTGCCTCCGGTGAAGCAATTCGGCAAAGCAGTCTGGGTGAAGGAGATCAAGACCACCACGCACAACAACAAGGAGATCAAGCTGCGGGAGCTGGTCTCTGACGACCCCGTTGACCCCAACGATAAAAGCTGGGCCAATGGCGAGCCGGATGAGGTCGAGGTGGAATGGCGCATCTTGCAGAAGCGCAACATTCCTGGCGGTGGTGTGAACGATGAACTAGCCGCCGCGCCCGAAGATCTGCCGAATGGCGATGAGGTGGTGACCCGCCGCTACGAGTTCTACAAATACACCGGCCCGCTGGATGAGGAGAGCGGTGAGGCGATGGCGGATGTGGTCGATCCAGACGCCGTGCATGGCGAAGGCATGCGGACCTACAATCACCATATGGTCGGTGGCGAATGGGTCACCGTCACCGAAGACATGGCGACGAAGGTGGTCGTGGGCGACTTCACCGGCTCGCAAATGGCCGCAGTGGATGTCGAGGCTCCGGTGGGCCTCATCGATCACGTCGGCGAAGGCAAGATCAACACCGCCTTTGCAGCTCGCACGGTCGTCGTGGAGGGCGCTCTGCCCTTCACTGCGGTGCAGGACGGCAATCTGCCTCCGGGCATGACTTTTGACGAAGTCACCGGCGTGCTGAGCGGCACACCGACGGCCAGCGGCAGCTACCAGTTCAAAGTCACGGCCACTGATGCGGTGAACCCGGATGTCTCGAAGAACTACACGCTCATCGTGGCCGCCGCAGGTGCCCCCGCACCGCCTGCGAGCCTGCTAGACACCACCGTTTCGCCTGTGGCCTCCGGCACGACGACCGGTGACGGCTCTTATGCCATTGGTGCCAACGCCACGGCCACCGCGACACCAAATGCGGGCTTCGCCTTCCTGAACTGGACCGACAACGGTGTCATCGTCAGCACCAACAGCAGCTACACTCTCGCGATGGATGTGAATCACTCGCTCGTGGCGAACTTCGTGCCCGTCTTCACCGTGACAACGAGCGCTGCGCCGGTCGCAGGCGGCACGACGACCGGTGACGGCAGCTACAGCGGCGGCGCGAACGTCACACTCACTGCCACGCCGAATGCGGGCTACGTTTTCACGAACTGGACCGAAGGCGGCCTCGTCGTGAGCAGCAACGCCACCTTCAGCTTCGCCGTCGCATCAGACCGCGATCTCGTGGCAAACTTCACGCAAGGGACCAGCTACACGATCACCACGGCCTCCGCACCGCCCGCAGGCGGCAGCAGCACCGGCGGTGCCAGCTATGCCAGCGGCAGCAGCGTGACCGTGACGGCCACGCCGAACGCGGGCTACTACTTCGTGAACTGGACACAAAACGGCACGCAGGCCAGCGCGAATGCGAGCTACACTTTCAATGCGACGACGAACCGCGAACTCGTGGCCAACTTTGCCCTCATCGGCGGCACTACGCGCACGATCACCACCGTGTCCTCGCCTCTCCAGGGCGGTACGCTCACTGGCGGCGGTGTGGTGGCAGATGGATCGAGTGTCACCGTCGTAGCGACGGCCAATCCAGGCTACGCCTTCTCGAAGTGGAAGCAGGGCAGCACTACCGTGAGCAACACGGCCAGCTACACCTTCACCGCCACGGCGGATAGCACGCTCACAGCCAGCTTCATCCAGGTCTATTACGTCACCGCCACCGCTGCACCACCAGTGGGCGGCACAACCGAGATGGACAGCAGCAGCTACAAGCTCAACGAAAACGCCCGCGCCGATGCCGTCCCGAGTCCAGGCTATCAATTCGTGAACTGGACGGAAAACGGCACCGTCGTGAGCACCGCAAATCCGTATAACTTCAATGTCACGGGTGATCGCAGCATCGTGGCAAACTTCTCCGTCATTGGTGGCGTGAGCATCACCACCAGTTCTGCACCGGCGATCGGCGGCACGACGACGGGTGGTGGCAGCTTCATCGTCGGCGCACCGGTCTCTGTGCAGGCGAATGCCAGTAATGGCTACGCCTTCCTGAACTGGACACGCGGCGGCACCTTGGTGAGCACGGACTCCTCCTACAGCTTCACCGCGAGCACGAGTGCCGCGCTGGTGGCTCACTTTGTCGCTGGCTATACGATTTCAGCGGCTCCGAATCCCACTTATGCGGGAAGCATTAATGGAGCGGGCATCGTCAATGCAGGCACGAGCGTGGCACTTTCCGCGGCGGCGAATCCCGGCTACACTTTTGTCAACTGGACGGACGTGACTGGCGCGGAGGTGAGCAGCAGCGCGAGCTATACTTTCACCGCGAACGACAACGCCACGCTGACGGCAAACTTTGTCGCGGCACCGCTGAGCATTGATTTTGATTTCGACACCGCGGAGCCTGTGCCGGCGGAGAATGCTCCGCTGCCGCTCGTCCAGACGAAGGCGGGCTACACGGTCACGTTCAGCTCACCGGCGGCAGATGCCTTCAAGATCACCACGGAGGCCGCGAGCGGGCGTGTGCTGTCGTTGTTTAGCGGCAACTACCTGGAACCGCTTGCGGACAATGCCACGCTTGTGCTTCAGTTTGACGTTCCCGTCACAGGGGTGAGCATTGATTTTGCGACGGTGGAAGCGTTGAACGTGGGGGTGCCTTCGAATGTGCAGATCACGGCTTACGACACCAGCAGTGGTGCACCGGTGAGCGTGGGCACGGGCATCGCGCACGGCACTGTGACCGAAGGTGACACGCTGCCGGTCGGCACGATCAACTTCAACTCAACCAGCGGCGCGTTTGACCAAATCGTGCTGCAACTGCCGGACGCTCCCGACGGAGCGGTTCGGTTCCTGGTGGACAACATCCAGGTGAGTCCCGCCTCGAGTACTGGAGGCACCCTGACACTGACCAATCCTAACTGGAACATCACGCTTACAGATTTCGGCTGCTCGGATTTCCTGCTCGACAACACGCCTGGTTTTGTCGGACGTGAGTACCTCTCTGGCGAGTGGGGCAGCGCCGTGGCTTACCAACGCAACGGGCAGACTCAGACACCCACGTGGCTGGATCCCAATTTTCTCTATCCCGACTGGCAGACGAACTCGAACTTCCATGTCGTCACGGGCATTCATCTGGCGGGCAGCAATCTGGATGGTCTGCCCATTGCGGAATCAGTCATCGCCAACAACGATCTCGAAATCACACTGCGTTTTGAGATGGTGGACACGGTCGTGGGCACGCCCATGGGAGTCACGCCAGCCAGCGCGGCCAATGCGGGCGCAGCGATCAACAGCAATCGATATGTGATGAATCAGACATTCATCGTGAAGAACATCAGTGGCGTCAGCATCACCAATCTGCAGTTGTTCCAACTCCTGCATGGTTTCATCTCGCAGCATGGTCAGTATGACAACCGCAGCTATGCCGGGAAGCTTTCGGAGTATCGATACGACGCCACCATGTCGGGGGTGGACACCAGCGCGGCTGGAGCCGAGAGCTCGGGCATCGGACTGGAAGACCTCATCGGGTTCCATGCGAAGGTGGCACCGACTGCGTTTGAGATTGGCAGCTATGGAACCGAGGGCAATGGGATTGACGATCATGTCACCGGCAAGCCTTCGGACGGGGTTCACCTTTCGATTGAGAACAACTGGCAGAGCGGACCGCATGCCGCGCGCATGGGACGTGACTCTTTCGCTCCAGCCAACCGCTGGATTGCTGGCGGACAGCGCTGGGACCTGGGAACGTTGGCTCCGGGGCAAAGTGCGAGCCTGGACATCGTGTTAAGCCTGCTTACCGGCACGAAGGTGGTCATTACCGGCGGCGGTTCCGGCGGCAAAGGCGGTGGAGGCAGCTGCAACGGCGGATCCTCGCATGTTGGAGGGGTCGATTTCGAATTCGACGACATCAGTCAGGAGGGCACCTTCTTTGGTGAACATTCCGAGGCTGATGACGCTGAAATGGCGGAACGAGAAGTGGAGGGTGAGTTTGTGCTGCCAACGGTTCAGACTCCGAACGCCACACGCAGACAGTTGTGGAAGCTGAATTACAACGGCGTTCACACGGGCAACATCAAACTTAAATTTGCCTACGATCCGAGCCTGCTGCCGGCAGGGTATGATGAAAACCAACTCGTCATCTACCACTTCCGCAACGGCACCTGGGAGAAGCTGAGCTGCAAAGTGGACGCTAAGAAGAATGTCATCGAGGCCATCACTCCCAGTCTCTCTCCTTTTGTGCTCGGAGTGAATGATGTGGTCGTGAAGCCACAGGTGGAGATTTCCGTTTCCACTCCAGGTTCACTCAACGTGACCTGGCCCGATTCGTTCACCGGCTGGACCCTGCAAGAGGCGGTGGATCTAAATCCATCGAGTTGGAGCAATTCAACTCGTCCGATGACATCGTCGGGCGGCTACAACAGCGTGTTGGTTCCCATCAACTCTGGCTCAAAGTTCTTCAGACTGGTGCGGCCTTAGAGCTTGTAGCCTGCTGATGAGCGCCTGACGGGCAAGGCTGTCAGGGGCCGCTCTGGCGATAATGGCTTGCAGCGGCATGCGGATATTGGGAGAATTCACTTTGAATGAATTCACGAAATACCGCCCGAATTTTGATCCTGTGGCTGAGCGGCATGCTGACCACGGCAGGACGGGCGGATTTCCCACCGCTGGCGCTCAAAGCCGTGAGCCTGCAGCAGATCGTGTCACCCACGGACATCACGAATGCGGGGGATGGCTCTGGTCGGTTGTTTGTCTCTGATCAAGCAGGGATCGTTTACATCATTCGCGATGGCATGGTGCTGCCGCAGCCCTTTCTGGATGCACGGGCCAAACTGGTGCCCAAGGCCCCTACCACATACACTTTCCCGCTGAGTTCGAGCTACGAGGAGCGCGGGCTGCTGGGCATCGCATTTCATCCCAACTTCAGCCAGCGTGACGGGCTGGGTCAGCCGCTCGCGGGATTTGGCAAGTTCTACCTCTTTTACAGCGCTCCATCCCCGAACGCGACGGGCGGCAGCAGCCCGGTGAACTGTCGGAGCACGATCTCCGAGTTTACGGTCTCCGCGACGGATCCGAACGCGGCGGACATCAGTTCCGAGCGCGTGGTGCTGGCCTATGACAAGCCGCAGTCAAATCACAATGGCGGCCAGCTGCGCTTTGGGCCGGATGGACTGCTCTACATCAGCGTGGGTGACGGCGGCGGCCAGCATGACAATC
>CALRWM010000121.1:0-11540 GCA_943371875.1 Prosthecobacter debontii
CGCGTCTTTCCCCTTCTCGCGACCATCTTCATTTACATCCTTGTTTCCAACTGGTTCGGCCTTCTTCCGGGCGTCGGCACCATTGGCTGGGGCGAAGGCACAGGCTTCATGAGCGTCAAGGAAGTGCATGACCCGCTGCTCCGCGCGCCAACGGCCGACCTGAACATGACCTTCGGCCTCTCGGTCTCCATGTTCCTCGTCTGGCTCTACATCACCATCAAAGAAGTGGGCGTTTGGGGCTTCCTTGTTCATACTTTCGGAGCCAAGGGCGGCCTGAAGGGGCTCATGGGCGCCATGGTTGCTTTGGTCTTCCTGTTTGTCGGTGTCATCGAAGTCTTCTCCATCATCTTCCGCCCCGTCACGCTTTCCTTCCGACTCTTCGGCAACGTTCTCGCTGGTGAAAACGTACTGCACACCATGAGCGGCATGGGCGGCTTCATCGGCAGCGTCCTCGCCCCCTTCCCTTTCTACTTCATGGAGCTTCTCGTCGGCCTGCTGCAGGCCATCGTGTTCACCCTGCTCAGCGCGGTTTACATCCAGCTTTCCACTTCTCATGACGACCACGGTCACGAGGACGCGCATCATTAATCTCTGACTTTGCCTGCGGGACCATGCGCAACGCGTGGACGCCGGTGACACAACAAACCACAAACTCGACTAATATTATGACAATGGAACTCATCTCCATGGCAGTTGAAGCAGCACCAGCCGTCGCCACAGGCGTCTCCGGCAGCATCGCCACCGGCCTCGGTGCAGGCAGCGCCGCCATCGGCGTGGGCCTCATCGGCTCCAAGGCAGTGGAAGCCGTCGGCCGCAATCCTGGCGCTTTCGGCAACATCCTGACCCTCGGCATTATCGCCATGGCCCTTGCAGAAGGTCTCGGCATTCTGTCCTTCATTCTTGGCAAGTAAGCCCTGAATTTCGCGGCGGGCTGAAGGCAGCCCGCCGCAGTTAACTCTCTCTCCTCTCTTTTTTTACTACGTCATGGACCAGATCAAAGGCATCGCATATCAGATCGCAGGCGACTTCGGACTCGCTTGGGGCAAGTTCTTTGCCCAAGTCATCATTTTCATTCTGGTCTATACCGTCCTCAAGAAGTACGCCTTCGGTCCGATCATGGGCATGCTGGAGCAGCGCCGCCAGCGCATCGCCGATGGCGAAGCCAAGCTCGAAAAAATCACCCGCGACGCCGCCGAGGCCGCGAAGAATTCCCAGGCCATCCTCGACAAAGCCGAGGCTGATGCAGCCCGCCTTGTGAAGGAAGCTGATGACGCCGCCAAGCTCATTCAAGAGCGCCGTCAGCAGGACGCCGTCGCCAGCGCCAACACAATCATCGCCAAGGCCCGTGAAGCCGCCCAGCTTGAGCAGGAGCAGCTCATGTCCCAGCTCAAGCGTGAGTTCGGCCGCATGGTCTCAGACGCCACCAGCCGTGTCACCGGCAAGGTCCTCAACACCGAAGACCAGTCCCGCATCAATCAGGAAACCTCCGCCCAGGTCTCCGCTTAATTTTCTCTCCGCTTCGCCACCATGAAGATCACCAAGGAAGCCCGCCGCACCTCCCGCCAGCTTTTCCGCGCCTGTATCGCAGACGGGAATCTGGACGAGTCCCGCGTGCGCACAGTGGTCAGCACGGTCGCTAAAAACAAGCCCCGTGGCTACATCGGCATCCTCGATGCCTTTGCCCGCCTCGTGGCCAATGAAGTGGATCGCCAGCTTGCCGCTGTGGAAAGCGCCACCGCGCTGCCCCCCGCCACACAGTCCGAGCTCCAGGCCAGCCTCTCCAAGAAGTATGGCCGCCCGCTCACCCTCAAATTCAGCGTTAATCCAGAACTGCTTGGCGGCATCCGCGTCAAAGTCGGTTCCGACGTCTGGGATGGCAGTGTCAAAGCCCGCCTCAAAGCCCTGTCCGAATCCCTTTCCGCTTAATTTTCCCGCCCTCAGCCCCTCTCTCAGTTTTTTCAAACAAGCAATACCATGAGCAACATCCTCCAGGAGATCGAATCCCAAATCGCCGGCCTCAAGACCGCCGTCACGAAGTCCAATGTGGGCATCGTACGTGAAATCGGTGACGGCGCAGCCAAGATTGAAGGCTTGAGCGATGTCATGCTCAACGAAATGATCGAGTTCCCCGGCGGTGTCTATGGTCTCGCTCTGAACCTCGAAGAAACCGAAGTCGGCTGCGTGCTTCTCGGCTCCGGCGAAAACGTTCGCGCGGGTGACGAAGTCAAGACCACCGGCCGCCTCCTCTCCGTGCCAGTCGGCAAGAGCCTCCTCGGTCGCGTCGTGAACGCCCTCGGCCAGGCCATCGACGGCAAAGGCGACATCAAAGGTGAAGCCCAGTATCCTGTCGAAAAACTCGCTCCTGGCATCATCGCCCGTAAGTCCGTGTCCGTCCCCGTGCAGACCGGCATCATGAGCATCGACGCCATGATCCCAATCGGCCGTGGCCAGCGCGAGCTGATCATCGGTGACCGTTCCACCGGCAAGACCACCATCGCGGTCGACACCATCATTTCCCAGGCACAGCAGAACAAGGCCGCCGAACAGGGCAAGCTTAAGGGCCACAAGCCTCTCTATTGCATCTACGTCGCCATCGGCCAGAAGCAGTCGAACATCGCCCGAGTCGTCAAGACTCTCGAAGACGCCGGTGCCATGGAATACACCACCATCGTCAGCGCCTCCGCTTCTGACTCGGCGGTGAATCAATACCTCGCTCCCTATTCCGGCTGCGCCATCGGCGAGTGGTTCATGGACCAGGGCCAGGACGTCCTCATCGTGTTCGATGACCTTTCCAAGCAGGCCGTTGCCTACCGTCAGGTTTCCCTCATCCTGAAGCGTCCTTCCGGTCGTGAAGCTTATCCGGGCGACGTGTTCTATCTCCACTCCCGTCTCCTTGAGCGTTCCTGCCGCGTCAGCGAAAACTACGGCGGTGGCTCCATGACCGCTCTGCCAATCATCGAGACGCAGGCTGGCGACGTGTCCGCTTACATCCCGACCAACGTGATCTCCATCACCGACGGCCAGATCTTCCTTGAAACCGACTTGTTCTATCAAGGCATCCGCCCTGCTATTTCCGTGGGTCTCTCCGTGTCCCGCGTGGGTTCCGCAGCTCAGACGAAGGCCATCAAGAAGGTCTCCGGCACCACGAAGCTCGATCTCGCCCAGTTCCGCGAACTCGCCGCTTTCGCCCAGTTCGGTTCCGACCTCGACGCCGGCACGAAGGCCAAGCTCGACCGCGGTGCTCGCATCGTGGAACTCTTCAAGCAGCAGCAGTATCAGCCGAAGAGCCTGCCCATCATGGTCAGCACGCTTTACGCGATGCAGAAGGGCTACTTCGATTCCGTTTCCGTGGATCGCGTGAAGGAATTCCAGGCCAAACTGGAAGACTACCTCAGCACCCGCAAGAGCGAGCTCATGGATCAGCTCGCCAATGAAAAGACCCTCGACAATGTCGAAGCCGGCCTCAAATCCGCCCTCGACGACTTCAAAGCCTCCTGGAAGTAAAGTTCTCCGGTTTTCTGCTACACGCTCCTAGCTCCCCGCTCACATGCCCTCCACCCGCGACATCAGACGCCGAATCAAATCGGTCAAAAACACGGCCCAGATCACCAAGGCCATGCAGCTCGTCGCGGCTGCGAAGATGAAAAAAGCGCAGGACCAGGCCAGCCATGGCCGTGCCTACGCCGAGATGCTCAACAAGGTCCTCGTGAATCTGAAGGTGCATGCCGAAGAAGGCATCCACCCATTTTTCGCCGAAGGCAAAGGGGAGAAGACACTCGTCCTCCTCATCGCCTCCGACAAGGGTCTTTGCGGCGCCTTGAACACCAACCTGTTCAAGAAGCTCCTCACCACGCAGATCGAAGGCGAAGTCGAATACGTCACCATCGGCAGGAAGTCCGTCCAGGCCATCAACCGCCTGCGCCGCACCCTCCTCGCTGACTTCCCGATCAAAGACCCTGCCAAGTTCGCCGAAGTGCGCGCCGTGAGCCGCTTCATCCAGGAAAAGTATCGCACGGGTGAATACAAGAAGGTGCTCGCCGTCTTCAACAACTTCATCAACACCGTCACCATCCTTCCTTCGGTCGAGCAGCTCCTGCCCGTGAATCCGGTGACTCTGGGTGGCAAGCGTGACTTTGGCCACGAAATCACCCCGCCTGCCGCTGACTCTCTGGAGTACAAATTTGAGCCCAGCGCCCAGGTCGTCTTTGAAACCGTCCTTCCGCAGTATGTGAACGACACCGTGTATCAGATGGTGCTCGAATCCCGCGCCTCTGAGCACTCCAGCCGCATGGTGGCCATGAAGAACGCCACCGACAACGCCAAGCAGATGATCAAGGATCTCAGCCTTGAGTACAACAAGCTTCGTCAGGCCGCGATCACCAACGAACTCCTCGAAATCACCACCGCCAAGATGGCTCTTGAATAAGCCCCCTTCACTTCTCCCTTTTCACTTTTCCCTTCATTTATGAGCAACATCGGCAAAATCGTTCAAGTCATCGGTCCCGTGGTGGACGTGGATTTCTCCGCCACTGGCAAGCTGCCCGGCATCTACAACGCCCTCGAAATCAATTTCAACCAGGCTGGCAAGCAGGTCCGTCTCACCTGCGAAGTGCAGAGCCACATGGGAGACGGCTGGGTCCGCTCCATCGCCATGATTTCCACGGAAGGTCTCAAGCGCGGCATGGACGCCCTCGACACCGGCGGCCCGATCACCGTTCCAGTCGGTGAAGAAGTGCTCGGTCGTATCTTCAACGTCACCGGCGACGCTTGCGATGACCAGGCCGACCCGAAAACAGCAAAGCGCTACGCCATTCATCGCCCCGCTCCTGCGCTCGTCGATCAGAATCCTTCCGCTGAGATCCTCGAAACCGGCATCAAGGTCATCGACCTCATCTGCCCTTTCACCAAGGGTGGTAAAGTCGGCGCCTTCGGTGGTGCTGGCGTCGGCAAGACCGTCGTCATCATGGAGCTCATCAACAACATCGCCAAAGGCCACGGTGGTTACTCCGTGTTCGCCGGTGTGGGTGAGCGTACCCGTGAAGGGAACGACCTTTACCATGAAATGATCGAGTCCGACGTTATCAAGGTGAAGAAGAACGGCCACGACATTGTCAAGAACGACCAGGGCGGTTACATCAGCGAGCCCGGCTCCAAGGTGGCCCTTGTTTACGGCCAGATGAACGAGCCTCCAGGTGCCCGTCTCCGCGTCGCCCTCTCCGCCCTCTCCATGGCCGAGTACTTCCGCGATGAAAAGAACCAGGACGTGCTCTTCTTCGTGGACAACGTCTTCCGTTTCTCCCAGGCCGGTTCCGAAGTGTCCGCTCTCCTTGGACGCACGCCTTCCGCCGTGGGTTACCAGCCGACACTTGCTGCAGAAATGGGCATGATGCAGGAGCGAATCACCTCCACCAAGACCGGTTCCATCACGTCCTTCCAGGCCGTTTACGTCCCTGCGGATGACTTGACCGACCCTGCCCCGGCCAACACCTTCGCCCACCTTGACTCCACCGTCGTGCTTGAGCGTTCCCTTGCTGAGCTGGGCATCTACCCTGCGGTGGATCCTCTCGCCTCCGTGTCCAAGGCCCTCGCCCCTGAAATCGTCGGCGAAGAGCATTACCGCGTCGCCCGTGGCGTGCAGCGCGTCCTTCAGCGCTACAAAGACCTTCAGGACATCATTGCCATTCTCGGCATGGACGAACTCAGCGAAGAAGACAAACTCACCGTCTTCCGCGCCCGTAAGCTCCAGCGCTTCCTCTCCCAGCCCTTCCACGTTGCTGAAATCTTCACCGGCACCAAGGGCGAGTACGTCAAGGTTGCCGACACGATCCGCGGCTTCGCCGAGATCCTTGATGGCAAGCACGACAGCGTTCCCGAAGCCAACTTCTACATGAAGGGCGGCATTGACGGCGTGAAGAAGGACTAAGCTGCAGTGCTGCCCATCTATGGCAGTGCATTCAATCGTCATTCTGATTTTGTCATTCGTCATTAACCGCTCCGTCTAGCCCATGCCTCTTAAACTGGAAATCGTCACCCCTGAAGCCCGCATCTACTCCGATGAGGTCGATACCGTCGTGCTTCCGGGGTATGAGGGTGAAATGGGCGTCCTGCCTGCGCACAGCAATCTCGTGACCACCCTGGTCCCCGGTGAGCTGCGCATCACCAAGGGCGGCAAAACGATCGAACTCGCTGTCGGCGAAGGCTTGGTCGAAGTCACCGGCTCAGTCACCCGCATCCTCACGGATGCCGCTGTGGACGCCGACAAGATCGACGAAGCTGCCGCTGAGGAAGCCATTTCCCGCGCCAAGAAGGCCCTCGAAACCCTCAAGCCTGGCGAACATCAGGAAGAAGTGGCCGCCGCCATGGCAGCCATCCAGCGCGCCACCATCCATCTCAACATCAAGCGCAAGCGCAAGACCATTTGATTTGGGTCATCTAAATTCGCTCCCCCGGAGCACAACAGACCATGAGACTTCAATCTCATGGTCTTTTTTTGGACTGCGCTTGCGCGGCGAGGAAGGAAGGCCACAGACCATGTTTTGTAGTCCCGGCTTTAGCCGGTTCCTGCGTGTTAAGCGCCTACCTTCCTTGCCGCAATTCGCACACATCTAGCTCCCCCAAGGAGCGGGACTTGCCAAGTCCCGGCCTGCTCCCATTCTCGCTTCAGCGTATCGAGAACGAGTCCACAATTCGCTGCACCGCCGGGCCTCGCGAGATCGGCATGCCGTAGTAGGCAAACAGCAGCCCGACCATCTTCCCCTTTTCAATGAACGTGTAGTTCAAGAAGGATTGATTCGTTTCCGGCTTGCGCGCTTCGCAGCGCATCGCCTCACGTCCGCCCACCGTCACCAGTTGCGGCTTGCTGAACTTCGTGAATCCCTTCGCGCTCCAGGCGCGCTGGTAATCCTTGATGAAATAAGGATCTTTGACTCCCTTGTGGCTGGAATCAGGCGCCGTGATCAGCGCAAACACGATGCCCCCTGGCTGCTCGCCATTGTCATGCGCCGCCCCCAGCAGCCGCCCCTCGCCCTTCGTTTTCGGCATCACCTTCCAGCCGTCTGGCAAAAAGAACGAGATGTGCTGGCTGGGAAAGGAGACCATCTCACCACCTGCCACCGGCTGGCGTTGGGGCTTGGAGGCCGTGGCGCAGCTCATCAATGACAGGGCGCTCGTGAGCAGGAGAAACAGGGAAACTTTCTTCATGGTAGGTTCTCGCAGTTGCCTCGTACCCCGCCCGGGGTCAAGCAGCAAAATAGCCGGACCCATCCCCCAAGACTCTCATCATTCCCACCTCACCCGCATTCCCCCGGTTCCCATCTCCGGCCAATTTTCAATTTTCAGTTTGCGGTTCTCAGTTTGCAATTTTCAGCCCAAATCACCCGTGCCCGTCCTCCGCCGAATTCCAACCCGCCCGCACCTTTGTAGTTGGCAGGTGAGGCTTTCCCCCGGAGTCTCCACCCGCAACCTCTCCCTCCTATGTCCACTGCCTTTGGCTGTTTTGTTGGATTCCTCGTCTGGTTCCTGATGCGTTACCTGATCGCCGGATTTTATACGGTGAACCAAAACGAACGCGCGGTTAAAACCAGCTTCGGCCGTGCGCAACGCGTCGGTAATATGCGCACGATTGATGATCCCGTCGCGGAGCATCTCACCGCCGATCAGAAGCTGCGCTACGACTATCCGCAGGTGCGCGTCATACAGCCGGGCGGCCCCTATTTCAAATGGCCCTGGGAAAAGGTGTACAAGGTCGACATCGCCACCAGCACCGTGAACATGGCCTGGGATCCCGATGATCCCTCCGCCAACAGCTCCGGCAGCATCCTCGATGCCGTCACCAAGGATCAGCTCAATGTCGGACTCAATGGCCAGATCCGCTTCCGCGTTTCCGACCGCAATCTCTACGCCTTCGTCTTCGGCGTGAAGAACGCCTACGCCCACGTCATGGGCTACTTCGTCAGCGTCCTGCGCGAGCGCATCGCCACCTTTGAGGCACCGCCTGATCCCGCTGCCGATCCGGAGCACTCCGCCGCCTCCACCATCGGCATCTCGATCAACGACATCCGCAAAAACATGCGCGATCTCAACGAGCACATGGACCACGAGTGCCAGAGTTCCTCCGCTCGTTACGGCATTGTTCTGGACGCCTCCCTCATCACCGGCATCGACCCGCCGCATGAAGTCGAGTCCGCCCTCGCCGCCATCAACACCGCCTACAATCAGGTCTCCTCAGACATCAGCCTCGCCCAGGCCAGCGCCGACCAGAAGATCGTGCAGTCCCAGCGTGCCGTCGAAATCGAAACGCTCAAAGCCCAGGCCGAAGTCGAGCCCCTCAAGTGCCTCGCCTCCCAGCTCCTCGATTTGAAAACCCGTGGCACCGCCGCCCTGCGCTCCTACGTGCGCAATGTCCGCCTCGCCCTCTTCGACAAGGCCAGCCAGGTCTTCGTCGAAACCCGCCGCGACTAAACCAAGCACCAAGAACCAAGAACCCGGAACTTCTTATGGACGCTTTCTCCCATTTCCTTCTCGCCGCCGCAGTCACCTTCATCGGCTGCAGCATTGCGGTGCCGCTCATCCTTTCCATCGGCCGCATCATCGGACTCTATGCCGTCGTGCAGGAGCGCCGCAGCCAGGTGTACCTGCTCTTTGGCAAAGTCGTCGGCACCCTCGACGAACCCGGCCTGCACTTCCTGCCCGCGAAACTCGGCCCCGCTGCATTCCTGGTCAACTGGCTCGGCAAATGCCACATCGTCGATCTGCGACTGGACCAGATGTACCTGCGCAGCCAGCCGGTCAATTCCGAAGAAGGTGCCCCCATGGGCATCGGCATCTGGTATGAGATGTTCGTCAGCGACCCCGTCTCCTTCCTCTTCAAAAACACCGACCCTCGCGGCTCCCTCTCCGCCAACGTCAGCAACTCCACCGTCCGCTGCCTCAGCAATCTGCCGCTCGCCAAAATGCTCGTGAACCGTCACGTCATGAGCGACACCGTGCGCAACGAAGTCACGCCCAAGTCCCATGAGTGGGGCTACAAGCTCGGCAGCGTTTACATCCGCAAGGTCCACTTCCGCGATGCCATGATGATCAAGCAGATCGAAAGCAAGGTCGTCAACCGCCTCCGTCAAGTCACCTCCGCCATCAAGCAGGACGGAGTCAATCAGGTCAGCGTCATCACCAGCACCGCCGAAAAAACCGCCGCCGTCGAACTCGCCAAAGCCGCCGCCGTCCGCCCCGAAATCGTTGGCAACGCCCTCCGCGACATCTCCGCCGATCCCGACGTCGCCCAGGCCGTCTTCGACGTCCTCGAAGCGCAGAAGATCATCAACGGCAAAGCCTCCGTCACCCTCATGCCCGCCTCCTCCAGCGGCATCCTTACCGATTTGCTCGCTGCACAGCCTGCGCGAGGAAACGGTGGTCCGCCGCCGGTGAAGGCGTGATCCCCCCAAGGAGCGGCACTTGCCAAGTGCCGTGGTCTGGGAAGATGAAAATCGGGCAGGTTTGAGGTGCATTTCCAAGCCGGGACTTGGCAAGTCCCACTCCTTGCACCCGCCCCATACCACCATTTCCGTCGCTTGCATTCCCCCCATGAATGCTACACTCGCTCTCCCGCCAATCTGGCATTCGTCATTCTGATTTCGTCATTCGTCATTTCTTTCCTTCATGTCTCACAGAGTCCTCATCATCGGAGCCGGCGGCGTTGGCCGCGTTGTCGTTCATAAATGCGCCCAGCTTCCCGACGTGTTCGGTGAGATCATGCTGGCCAGCCGCACGAAATCCAAGTGCGACAGCATCGCCGCAGAACTGAAGCGCCCCATCCAAACCGCCGCCGTGGATGCGGACAACGTGCCGGAGCTGGTCAAGCTGCTGAAAAGCTACAAGCCCGAAGTCGTCATCAATGTGGCGCTGCCCTATCAGGATCTCACCATCATGGACGCCTGCCTTGAAGCCGGCGTGCATTACATCGACACCGCCAACTACGAGCCGCGTGACGTGGCCAAGTTCGAGTACCACTGGCAGTGGGCCTATCAGGACAAGTTCAAGAAAGCGGGCCTCACCGCCCTGCTCGGCTGCGGCTTTGACCCGGGCGTGACGAATGTGTACACCGCCTACGCGATGAAGCACCACTTCTCGAAGATCGACACCCTCGACATCCTCGACTGCAACGCCGGCGACCACGGCAAAGCCTTCGCCACCAACTTCAATCCTGAGATCAATCTGCGCGAAGTCACCGCCAACGGCCGCTACTGGCAGGACGGCAAGTGGGTGGAGACCAAGCCGCTCGAAATCAAACGCAGCTTCCCCTTCCCCGCAGGCATCGGCGCGAAGAACATCTACTGCCTCTACCACGAGGAACTGGAGTCGCTCACCAAGCACTTCGACATCCGCCGCGCACGTTTCTGGATGACCTTTGGCGACGCCTACATCAAGCACATGGAAGTGCTCGTGAACGTGGGCATGACCGGCATCCACCCCGTGAAGCACAAGGGCGTGGACATCATCCCCATCGAATTCCTCAAGACCCTCCTGCCCGAACCCGGCACCCTCGGTGCAGACACCAAAGGCAAGACCTGCATCGGCAACTGGATCGAAGGCACGGGCAAAGACGGCAAGCCGCTGCGCTACTACGTGTACAACATCTGCGACCATCAGGAGTGCTACGCGGAGACCAACTCACAGGGCGTCAGCTACACCACTGGCGTGCCCGCCATGATCGCCGCGCGTCAGCTCCTCACCAATCCCACCGAGTACCGCCAGCCCGGCGTCTGGAACATCGAGCAGCTCAATCCAGACCCCTTCATGGCTGACCTCAATGCCTACGGTCTCCCATGGCTGGAGACCTGGCCAACGGAGCCGCTGCCAGGAGAGTAATCCACTCCCTCCCCCGCTCTTATGAGAACCCGATTCGCAGCAGCATGCTTCACCTGCTGCGTCGGGTTCTGGATGGCGGGAGAGGTTCAGACCCAAGCACAGACAACTGAGGATCGCTGTGTCTCTGCCGTGATCGATGCCAAGCTCGATTCTGATTTTTTCAGAACCAAGCAGTCGTCCTATCCCTGGCACATCATCGAGCATGATGACGGTCATTTGGAAGACACCATTGCCGGAGGCCCGGCAAACCGCAAAACAGTCAGCAAGATCGAGCACACGGCCAGCTGCATCTCCACACACCAAGGCGAGCACCTCATGTCCTTCTGCGATGCAACTCAGCGCGGGCAAGGAGTGGATCTGGTGATCACCGGTGGCATGCCCGCCTATGCGAGCATGCTGACGCTGAAGCTCGACGAAAAGAAGCAGATCACCTGCTCCTTTGAGGCCACCTATCCCATGACCATTCCAGGCGAAAAGCTTCAGTGGCGCATCACCAAGAAGGCGTTTCGGATGAAAAGCGATCAGTTCAACCCGGATCATGCAGTAGAGTAGGTCAGAGGAGCGACGAGGGAGTCGATTTTGTGGAAGATGGCGTCCATCCAGGGGCGTTTTTTGCGCGGCAGTGAGAGATTGAGCACCGCTTTGCGTGCGTGCTGGCTGATCCAGCCGCCTATTGC
>CALRWM010000122.1:0-11196 GCA_943371875.1 Prosthecobacter debontii
AGGCCGACTTCTTTGCCGACTGGATCGCACGAAGCGGCGCGGAGCTCGAAGACCGTCTTTGCCATGCCCTCAACCACTTCATGTCATCGGCCACTCAGACCGCCTCCATCTGCTCGATCCGGAAATGAGTTTTGCGATTTGCTATAGAATGGCAGCAACTGCTGCATCCTCAATCCCAGGGGCACCACGTCAATTCCCCCCCTCGATGGCATGGCTCCGCCATCAGTCATGCCATGCACCGCAAACGTCAGCCGTTTGCCCGCACAGCATATTCCCTTTCGTTCCGCTCAGGCTGGCAGCAGTTGCTTCAGCCTCATCCCCTGGGGCGCATCGTCAAACATCTCCTCTTGCGGCACGTTCTGCCTCCAGTCCCGATGGCTTTCGTTATTTGTATCCTCAGCCGTGGACACTGCTGCAAACCGATCCCATTCGCCTTCGACAAACTGTTGGAATTGATCACGAAAAATCTGGGTGCTGAAACGCTCAGCATTACGCCTGCAGATGACCGCGTTCCACTCGCGTGTTTCAAATTCAGCAATGGCACCCTGCAACGATTCAACGCTCTGCTCTCCGAAAAACAGCCCGGTTTTATTCTCCACGACCGTCTCCAGCGCACCGCCGCGTCCATAAGCAATGACGGGAGTACCGCAAGCCTGTGCCTCCAGCAGAATGATGCCAAAATCTTCCTCGCCACCGAACACAAATCCACGCGCCTGCTCCAGATGCTGCTTCAGCACCGCCTGCGGCTGCCATCCCAGCACCTTCACATTCGGTCCCGCAAGACGGCGAAGTTTAGGAAGTTCCGGCCCGTCACCAATCACGACCAGTTCGCGCTCAGGCATCCCATTGAAAGCCTCAATGATCAGATCCATCCGCTTGTAGGGCACCAGACGTGATGCCGTCACATAATAATTTTTCTTCTCGTGGCAGGTGTCGAAGCGCTCGACGTTGACCGGCGGATAAACCACCGTCGCGTCTCTGCGATAAACCTTTTCAATGCGGCGCGCGATGAAGCGTGAATTCGCCATGAAAGCATCCACACCCGCCGCCGTGCGGCTGTCCCACATGCGGATGAAATGCAGCATGCTGCGCACGAACCAAGTGAGCGGCCCGCGGTCCATCTTCGATTCCTTCAGATACTGGTTCTGCAAATCCCACGCATAACGAATCGGCGAGTGGCAGTAGCACAGATGAAGCTGCCTCGGTCCCGTGATGATGCCCTTGGCAAACGCATAGCTGCTGGTGATCACCATGTCATACCCGCTGAAGTCAAACTGCTCGATCGCCAGCGGCATCAGCGGGAAGCAATGACGGTAGTACTTTTTGCCGCCAGGAAGCTTTTGCACAAAGGAAGTCTTGACCGGCTTGCCGTTCAGAAACTTCCGGCTCTCATCGTCCAGGGCATCGATCAGACTGAAGACATCAGCCTCCGGGTACACCTTCAGCATCTGCTCCAGCACTCGCTCGGCTCCTCCATAAACAGGAAGCCAGTCGTGGACGATGGCGATACGACGCTTGGATGGGGTGCTGTTCATGACGGTGTTTGTTGGGGTAGGGGAGTTTGGGGCAGTGTTCATGCCGCCAGTTGAATAGGGTGGTTTGCAGCCGTCTCGGATTCCTCTCGGCTCGCTGTCTGCTGAATCACGGATTCGATTTTTTCCTGCACTGCATTCAGTGCGTAAGTGTCCTGCGCTGTCTGCTGCGCCTGCCGTGCAATGTCGTGCGCAAATTTGGAATCGTTAAGCAAACGCATCAAAGCGTCGGCGAGTTCGCCTGCACTACCAGGATCCACCAGCAGTCCGGTCTGCTCATGCTGAACAATCTCCGCCGCACCACCGGCGCGCGATGCGATCACCGGCTTGCCCGCCAGCATGCCTTCCACAATCACACGGCCGAAAGGCTCCGCGTGCACCGAGGCATGCACCACCACATCAGCCAGGTCGAAATACGACATCGTCTCCTTTTGAAATCCTGCGAAGTGAATTCTACCAGCAAGCTCCGGCGCATCGGCCTGCGCGTGCAGCTGCAGCGCATACTGGCGGTCCTCATCCGTGAAGAGCGCATCTCCGAGCAGCACCGCATGCGCGCCCGGCACCGCTTTCAGCGCCTCCAGCAGCACATGCTGTCCCTTCCAGTGCGCCAGCCGTCCGGCCATTAACACAGTCCATGCGCCAGCCGGAATGCCAAGGCTCGCACGCAAGGCCTCCACCTTCGCTTTGGCCGATCGTTCAGCCGGAATGCGGAACCCGTTGGGAATGACCACACACAGCTCAGCGCGCCCCCCGCACGCAATGAAGGCCGCCTTCGTCGCCTCAGAATTCGCGATCACACTTTGCGCGCAAAAGTTCGCACAATGAATCAGCGCCTGCTGGTTCAGCACGCTGAAGTGACCGTCCGCAATGATGTCATGCAGGTGGAAAATCAGCGGGCGTCCTGCCAGGCGTGCCGCAGGTCCTCCGATGATCAAAGCCTTCGCGGTGTTCGCATACACCACATCAAATGACCGCGCCGCCTTCATAAGCTGCAACATCAGTTCGAGGATGCCCGGGATGGACCGCAGCACACGTTTCAATCCCGCCTGCTTGTCCACCGTGGATGCCTCATCACCCAGTTCGATCACGCTCGTTTTCACGCCCACGTTTTCCAGGGCCGTGCGAAATTCACCGTCTTGAAACAAAATCACCTCGCTGTCCGCCGCGCGTGCAGCGGCGATGTCCAGCAGCATCAGTTCAGCACCGCCCAGGCGTCCCGTCTGATCAAGAAACAGCACCTGCGGCTCCTTGCTGCCCGTCTTTTTTCGGATGCTCAGCAGTTGCAGCACCATGCCGAAAAAGATGCCTCCCACACATCCAAACAATCCAGCCCACACATCCGCCATGTCCATCGCCCGGCCCGGGATCGAAGATTGAATAAGCTCCAGCAGGATGTTCAGCAGCGTGATGAATCCTGTCATCAACCACACGCTTCTGAAAGCTTTCTCCAGCGTTCCAAATGCGAGCCACACCGTCATGCCTAGAATGCCGAAGGCACCCAGATTGAGCCAGAAATCCATGAGATCGAAGTACTCAGACCACCTGAAAGGCAGAAAGGTGAAGCGCGGTTTTCCCAGCGTCGGCTTCAGGGCCAGCCACAGTCCAGCGGCAAGCATGAGCAGCAGTGCGATGCGCGCGTTTCGTTTCATGATGTTTGAGGGCGCCATCCGGCTTCGCGGTAAACTTCACACACCTGTTTGGCGATGCTGTCCCAGGTGAAGCTCTTCATCACATGCTCACGGCAGGCCTCACGCGTTGGCAGGCGCAGCGTCCCGTCCAGCCACCGGCCCAATCCATCGGCAATGTGTTCGGTGCTCGTTCCTTTCAAGACCAAGTCTTCACCCAGCCCCTCCACCGTGTCCGGCAGACCACCCACCGGAGTCACCAGCACCGGTGTGCCGCACGCGAGTGATTCCAGCGAGATCAATCCAAAGCCTTCCAAAGCCGAGCTCGGCACGATCGAAAGATCCGCCGCCGCATACACCGTCGGTAAAGTGGCTTCCGGGATGAAGCCGAGAAACTCCACGCTCTTGGACAATCCAGCACGCAGCACCTGCTGTTCCAGTTCTTCTCGCAGCGGACCCTGGCCGCCGATCATGAGTTTCGCATCAGGATGCTGAAGCGTCACCTGTCCGAAAGCCTCGATCAATGTCTCCAGTCCCATGCGTCGCGCCAGCCTGCGCACGCAGACGATGATTTTCTGCTTCTGCGGCCACAGCATGCGCTGCCGCGCTTCCACCACATCCAGCGGTTGAAACGCATCCGTTTCCACACCACCAGGAATGACATGCACACGCTCAGCCGGCACGCCGTAGCCCTGGCAGAGCTGATCACGAAACGCTTTTGACAGCACAATGAATCGATCTGCCCGGTTGTACACCGCACGCTCCAGCATGCGCTTGCACATCACCGTGTGCATCTTGCCGCCTTCACGTTGTGATTCACTGGCCCACGGCCCATGAAAATGCACCACATGTCCATCCCAGCGTCGTCCTAGCAGCGCGGGCAGGGCATAGAGTGCAAAGTGGGACGCCAGAAGCCTGCCGCGCCGTGGCACCACCGCTTCGCGCACCGCCTTCCAGCGTTGCATCAGCGGTTTGTTCGCAGGGCCCAGGCATGCAGCCTTTTCAGAATCACCAAAGCCATATGCCGTCACACGCACGCCCTGGCGCACCAGCGCGTTGTTCAGGCCGCTGAAGTAGCGGTCCACTCCGCCTGCGGAGGCCTTCAAATTCATCCCAAGTTGTGCAATCATGATGGTTGGGCGACGTCGCCGATTTTACGTGCCGGATTGCCGGCCCAGATTTCAAAGGGTGGAATGCTCTTCGTCAGCACCGATCCCGCGCCCAGCACCGATTTTTGGCCGATCGTCAGCGACGTGTTGGGCCGCGCCACCACGATGCTGTGCGCACCGATCGTCACATCATCCTCCAGCGTGATGAAGTGCGGAGATCCGATCCACGTTTCCGCCGCCAGTGTCACATGATGGTAGATGCGGCAGCGCTTGCCGATGCGCACCTGCGGGTGCATCACAATACCCATCGCATAATGCTCCAAAATCACGCCATCACCCACCTCCGCCTCAGCAGGCAGCAGGCACTTGTGCAGCGTGAAGTTCACCGTCTTCACGATGCGCGCAGGAAGTTTCCATCCTCCACGCAGCAGGTCGCGGCTCCACTTCCAGAGCAGTTCAGGACTGTGCAAACGCATGGCTTGAGTTAAACGGTTGTTGTTTTTCCACCTGCCCGGCCTGCGGGTTCTTCGCTGCGGCGGTGAACGCCTCGATCATCTTCTGCGCCACCGCAGGGATTGAAATGTCACGCTCCACCCAGTGGCGGCCATTCTCCGCCAGCTGGCGTCGCAGCTTCGGTCCGCTGATCAGCTGGCGCAGCAGCACCGCCATGGCCGCCGGATCACGCTGGGTAAAAATCAGTCCTCCTTCACTCTGGCGGATCAGATGCGGGATCTCGCCCGAGTCTGAGCCGATCACCGCCGCACCGCAGGCCATCGCCTCGGGGATCACTCGGCCAAACTGCTCTTCCCAGTTCGGCTGTGTTTCAGACGGCAGCACCAGCATGTCCATGGAGGCCAGCCAGCACGGCGTTTCATCATGCGGCACATAGCCCGCGAAGAAGATGCGGTCACGCACGCCCTCATCCGTCAGCAACTTTTCAAACTCCGCGTGAAACTCACCCGTGCCCACCAGCACCATGCGCCAGTCCAGATCACGCACACGACCCAGCGCCGCTGCCAGCGTGCGCAGTCCCTTCGGCTCGATCAGCCGCCCCACATAGCCGATCACAGGCATCTTCGTTTGCGGAAAGCGCTCCGGCGGAGTTGCTCTCAGGCGCGGATGGTAGCGCTCAGGATCCAGCGGCAGCGCGCACACCGTCTGCCTCCCTCGGTAACCCTTGGCCTGCAGCACCTCCGCCACACGGTCGGTGATCGGCAGCGCAAAGCTCGATGATTTGTACACCATCTTCTCCAGCCATGAGAACGGCACCGGATACTTCTTGTTGATGTTCTGGCATGAGTAGAAGCCAAACGGCACGCGGATGGATCGGTTGTTGGCGTGGCAGACCTGGGCCGTGGCCAGTGCATACGGCTCGTGGTTCATGTAGATCACGTCCGGCTTCAGCTCGCGCAGAAAGCGCTGCCAGCGCATGCGATACACGTGAAAGATGATGCTGCCGTTTTTCCACACCGCGCAGCGGATCACAGAGTCTTCCAGTCCCTTGCAGGGCTCCTGCCGCAGCGCGTTGCCAAATTCGTCGTGCCAGCGGTCCGGCACCACGAGGGTGATTTTCCAGCCCGTCTCACGTTGGACGCGGGCATACACCTCCTGGTTCAGAGCCGTGGCGGAGGAATGACTGACGATGAGAATGTGCATGACTTTGAAATCAGTTGGAGCTGTTGAGGTGGGCGAGGTAGGCGTCTTCCGTCATCTGCGCGATGCGGTCCCACGTGTAGTTCATCTCCACACGCTCACGGGCGTTCGCGCCCATAATCTTGAGATGATGAGGATGTTCACACAGACGCCGCAGCACCGTGGCCACCTGGACCGCGTCATGCTCGATGAAGTCGCCGTTTTCACCGGGGGAGATGAAGTCTTCCGTGCCATTGATGCGCGTCGCCACCACCGGCAGGCCGCACGCGGCCGCTTCGATGGTCGCGAGACTGAAGGCCTCATACCAGCTTGGAAACAGGAAGAAGTCCGCTGCGCCCAATGCCTCAGGCATGTCCTTGCGGAAACCACCGAAAACGATGTGATCAGCGGCGCCCGAATCACGTGCCATCTGGGTGAACCTCGCACGGTCAGGATCATCACCCGCCACAAACAACGTCAGCGGCACATCCTTGAGATGCCCCATCGCCTGAATGGCAAAGTCCAGTCCCTTGCGCGCCCATTCACCACCTGCAAAAATCGCCATGATCCGGTCCTGCGGCACGTTGTGCTTCGCACGCCATGCGCTGCGTGCCTCGGCGCTCAGCGGTTTGAATCGCACGGTGTCCGCCGCGTTCGGCACGATCCGTACCTGCGCCGGGCCGATGTTGTAATGCTTCTGCAGCTCAGCGGCCACACCACGTGACACAGGCAGAAACATCGGTGCCTTGTGCCCCTCACGGTGCTGATACAGCCGCTTCTCCGCCGCACACGTCGCGTTCAGATACATCCAGCGCGTGAGACGGCGTGCAGGCGAAACTTTTTCAGAGCGCCCAAGCCGGTCGAGAATCAGCTTCTTCGCAGGCTGGATGTTTTGAATCGTCACCACATTGCCACGCTGCGTGTTGCAGCCGATCGTATGAACAATTTCAAACTGCCCCGGACGCACGCGCCGGTTCACTTCCAGATAGTAGCTGCCAAAGTCGATCACCTCCGCCCAGTTGACTCCTGGCACACGATGCCAGGAAATGTTGGAGAGGTCCAGATCCTCCGCCTTTCGTGCGTACAGGTGCACCTCGTGTTTTTTGGCAAGTCGTTCAGCGACTTCATTCACCGCGCGCGCGCTGCCATCACGGCGGTTGCAGTTGATCATGGCATAAGCGATTTTCATATGATTCGGAAGTGAGGGTTTGAAGAGTGAAAATCTTGTCCTGCAGCCGTGGCATGCCCGGGAGTGGGCGTAGGAACAGGTGTTTGGGGCAGGATGGGTGCAGGCGTCTCCCAGGCCTGCATGGAGTCGTGGTGCTCAGGCTCGGAGGTCTCCGGCATCCAGTACTGCGGGGTGGAGAATGGGAGGGTCATGTTGTTCAGCGAGAGACCCAGGAAGACCCAGAAAAGGGAGAATCCGCCAAACACATTGCCCACAGCGAGGAACACGAGACAGCCCACCAGCACCACTCGTCCAGTGTTGAGGAAAGGGTCACGCCCTCCCAGCCGGATGCGGCGGCTCAGCTCGCTCCAGATCTGTGCCATGGCGGCAAAGAATGCCAGTCCGCCGATCCAGCCAAACTGACTGAAGACCTCGATGTAGCCGCTGTCACAGAAGCCTTCCTTTTCGCCACCGGCGCCGCCGATGCGCCCCGCACCAAAGCCGGAACTTCCCAGCCCCAGTCCCAGCGGATGCTGCACCACCCACGGAAGGCCGGTGGTCAGGATGCTCATGCGGCCTTTGAAGGAGCCGTCGTTCTGCATGTCCTTCATGGTGTCATAGCGCTTGGTGATGCGCTCTGAACCCGGCATGTACTGCAAACCCACGGTGGCACCCACACCCAGCAGCACAGCCAGGACGATGACGCGGCCGATGCCCTTGCCTTTGGAAAGTGCCGGCTGGAGCATGGCCACCAAACCCACGATGATGAACATGCTGCGCGTCAGCGTCAGCACCACCACGGACAGCAGCAGCATCACGGTGGCCCAGCTGCCAATGATGCGCCAGCGGGAGTTCAGGATCATCGGTATCGCAGCCCAGGCCAGGAAGCTCGCGCAGGGTCCGCGCTCATGCATGGTGGAGAAGACGGACATCTCCGTGGGCCTCAGCTGGCCCAGATAGCCGACGAACTTCACCTCCGTGACCCAGAAGGCGTCCCACACGGGAATCGTGTAGTATTGATACCAGCCATACAGCGCTACAATGAGGGCCGCATATCCGCAGGATCTCATCCAGCGATCCGCTGTTTGGGACGTGCTCGGTGCCGTGGCCGCGTAAAGAAAGGCGCCAAAGCCGGCCATCCATTCCCCCAGTGAGTAGAAGGCCCCGACGCCCGCGTTCACAAAGCCGATGACGAGTCCGTGGCCCAGCGCCACCATGATGAGGGTGGCCACATTGCGGCTGCTCGCTGTGAGCTGGCCAAAGCGCGACATCGCAGGAACCAGTAGAATCGCGCTGACAACCAGCGGCGTGAGACTGATGCTGGAAAGCGGATTGAAGGCCCCATTGATGTAGTAGTCCACCAGACGGCGGATGCCGCGGTTCAGTGAAAATACAAAGAACACATAGTCCAGCAGGTAGGTGGAGCGCTGCGCAGCCAGCACCAAGGCTGGCAGCACGATGAGAAGCGCAATGAAGTATTCCATGCTATTGCAGCAGAGGTTCTGCGGCCGGGCACTCTGGCTCACTGGCTGGTTTCGCAGGCGTGGAGGCCGTCACAGGATTGCGTCCGGTCCAGGCCATCACGGGGCCAAACCATGACGCAGGCAGATATTCAAAACGCTCGATGTCGCGTGTGCCGAACTCCTTGGCGGGGTTGCCACCCACCAGGCTGAAGGGGCGCACATCCTTCACCACCACCGCACCGGCTGCCACCACCGCTCCTCGGCCGATGGTCACACCTTTCAGCACCATCGCATCCGTGGCCACCCAGGCGTAGTCTTCCACCACGATCGGCGCAAAGATGTGCTCATAGGTCGGAGAGTTGATGTCATGCGATCCGGTGATCAGGCGAACTCCGTCATTGATCACCACACAGTTGCCGATCTTGATTTCCGCATGGGCCTGCATGCGGGTGATGCCCACGCTGCATCCTTTGCCGATGCTCAGGTTTGAGGCCTCGCCATGCAGCGTCAGGTTGGAGATCACTGAGGAAGGCGCGATGCGCGCTCCCTTCAGAGTCCAGCGCAGCGACTGCCAGCTGTAGCCCAGCAGGCTCGGCAGCGTCCACACGCGCTTCAGCCAGGTCTTCACCCATGCGGGGCTGAAGAGCCGGGGCTTGAGCCGGTTTTGAAAAAGATAGGCGATCATGAGGATGTAGGAAAACCGGAAATGGTCAGACACCCTGCACACGCCCCATCAAGGGGCTGGCGCGGCTGCCTGCTCAGACATTAACCTCTCACTTGTCTGAATGCGGCTAAGGCATGCCTTAAAGGCGCCTAGGCGTCCGGTAAGGGTGGCCGCAAATCGCTGACGTGGTTTCGAGCTCGGGCGCAGCACAAAATCCACCGCGCGGGCCAGCCCGGGGCACACATGGCTGCCTATCAGCGCCTGCCAAAGTGGAATGGTCCATTGCACCAGACCGGTGCCATGCTTCAGCGCCACGAACGTTTCGTTGTAGGCGATGTCACTCGTGCCTTCGAAGTTGAAAATGCCACGATGCACCGTGTCCCCATCATGACGTGGAGCCACGTTGTGAATGATCTCCACGGTGGGATCAAAGATCATCTTCAAGTTTTGCGCTTTCGCCTGCAGGCCCAGTGCCAGTTCCCAGTTCACCTGCGCGCCCCTGCCACGCAGGCCGCTCTCAAAGCCGCACGCACGCAGGAAGTCACCCTTGAAAAGACAGTTCGATCCGCGCAGCACCTGCACCTGGCGTGCCTTGCCACCACCACGATGGTGTCCGCCCGTCACGCGGCCAAACCAGTGCACATTGCCCACGTCCTCTTCCAGTGGCTCGGTCCGGCGCATCTCTGGGTAGTCCATCAGCATGTCGCGGGCGCCTGCCGCCACCACGTCCTGGCCGGACTTCACATGTGCCAGCATCGCGCTGAGCCAGTGTGGCGGGATCTCCACATCATCATCCAGCAGCACGATCCACGGCGCTTGGCATTCATTCAGGCAGGAGTTCATCGAGCCCACCACGCCCACACCGCGTGCTTCCACGGCACGCACTGGCAGCACGGTCTCAAATTCTTCGATCACCGCGCGCGTGACATCATCATCAGCGCGCACGCCTACCACGATCTGGTCTGCCTGCTTCTCCTGCAGCTTCATCGCCTCCAGGCACCGGCGCAGGTGGTCGGGCCGCTTCAGGGTGGGGATGATGACGTCTATGTTTTCCATGATGGATCAGGCGGGTGAAAGGTTCTTGAAGGGGGATCGCAGTGCGTTATCGAGAATCGTGGTGATCTGGCCGGTCACGCGGCCAAGATCGAAATACCGTTCGGCCACCGTCCGGGATTTCACCGGCGCGTCCGGCAGGTGCTGGCCGAGGCGCATCAGCGCGCTGGCAAAAGTTTCCGGTCGGTCGTCTGCCAGGTGGATGTCGCGGTCGCAGAGATAATCCGCGTTGCCGTTCGTATGGCCGACGATGACGGGCAGTCCGCATGCCTGTGCCTCGGCGACTGAGGAGCCAAAGTTTTCCTCATCGCTCGGCTGGGCCAGCACGTCATGCTGGCGCAGCAGCGCGGGCACCTCCGTGCGTGGCATGGATTTGATCCAGCTCAGGCGGTCCGGGAAAGGGAAGGACTCGATCAGCTTTTCATAACCGGGCACGAAGCCCGTGCCGCCCACGATGGTGGCGCGCACATGCACCCCCTGGCGGATGGCCAGCTCCAGACCGCGCAGGAAAAGATCCAGCCGCTTGCGTGGGATGATGCGGCCCAGCCACAGCACGCGCAGTTCTGCATTCTTTTTTGCAGCTTCATCCGCCGGGCGGAACATGTTCAAATCAATCGGGTAGGGCAGCGTATCCACTCGCTCTTCGTGGATGCCATAGACATCAGTCAGCGTTTTCTTCGACTGCTGGCTCCCCACGATGATGTGGTCTGAGTGCTTCAATCCAGGCAGGCCGATGGAGGACAGGCGGATGCGTGCCAGCATCAGCCATTGCAGTGCTTTGCGCGGGCCTGCGAGTTTCTTGATCTCGGCAAAGCGGGAGACAATGGAGCGTGCGTCCGTGCCGGGCGGGCCTTGAGCAAAACTGATCATCGGCAGATTCCGCACACGCCCCGGTGCATAATCACCGAGCCACAGGCAGAGGTCATAATGGCGTGTCGCATGCTGCTGGC
>CALRWM010000123.1:0-11165 GCA_943371875.1 Prosthecobacter debontii
GGCGAACTTCTTGATGAGGTATTCATACGACTGCCCCAGCACATCCGCCTTGGCAGCCGTATTCCCCAGCGAGAGCTGGGAGAAGTGCTCGATGAGATCTCGCAGCAGGGCATCCGAAAGGCGGTCTTTGTTCGTCCATTGGGCATCACCAAAGATACCGTAAAGCGTGTGGGGATTGGCCTGCTCAATGCCGCGCAGCGCGGTCTGGAGAGCCTGACCGACGTTTTTGGCCACCTTCCGCACGTCGCGCCAGTGGCAGCCCTCGGGAATCTGAAAGCGATAATTCTCAGGGAACAGGGCGGCCTCTTCATCTTTGCCGAACTCCTTCAGTGCCGCTGCGTGTTCGTCGTCATGGACATCCGAGAGGCGCTTGAAGAACAGCAGCGGGAATACGTAGGACTTAAAATCTGCGGCATCCACCGGCCCGCGAAGGATGTTCGCGGTCTCCCAAAGGTGGGATTCAAGCTGGGACAGGGTGACGGATTCGGGCATTCAGAGAGATTCTTATGGTCGGCAGGCAATCAAAGCGGAGGTGGCTAAGATTGGCAAGGGATAGCGTTACAGTGACCATGATTGCCAGCATTTGCCTAAAAGTTCCAATTCTCCTCCTCCGGCTTTCCTCACCTTGTCCGCTCGGAGCGTATGAATCAGGTGGTCAGTCGTCATCTTCAGAGAACGAAGCGCCCGCTCTGTGTTCTTCCTTCAAGTTTAACAGCAGGCCGTCGCATGTGACTTCGATCATGTCGGCAAATCGTTTCGTCAGAGCCTCGCTCACGGCACTTCGGCCTGCCGTCGTCAGGGTTTCCAGTTTCTTGCCTGCTTCCGACCGCGTCAGCGCCCCGTTGGCAAAGATGGCCTGTAGGTGTTCCAGGCGAATCTTGGCTTTGGATTCCTTCCCCTCGCTGCCGCCATCCTGCCATGCCTTGTAGTCGAAATCAGCGATGGCCTCAAAGCCGTGCTCGCACAACATCCATGCGGTTGCGGGTCCCTTGTGCTTGCCGTTGTTCTTTTTCGGGCAGAGCACCACCACTCGGTTGTCATTTTCGTCGGTCGGATCGTAGGCCACATAGCAGAGCACACAGCGAGGATTGCTCTGCATGACGTAACTGCCTGATATGAGGTCCGCCATCTGTCGGCCCTTGTGGGCATCGCCTTCGCGCTTTTTGCGGTGATGCGCCACGATCAAGCACGCGGGCGGTTTCTTGGCCGCGTCCAAGATGTGCTTGATGCCATCCATCGCCGCCTTGGTTTCTTTCGCTTTGTCATCGTCGGCGAACTGGTTCCACGGATCAAAGATCACGAGATCCGGCTCAAACTCCAAAATCAATTTTCTCAGAGCATCCACCAGCTTGTTATTGCCCAGCGAGATGTCACCCCACTCGAATTCAAGCAGCTTCAGATGGTCATCCAGTTCAGCGGGCATTTCGACGCGATTGGCATCCATGATCATCCGCAGCAGGTTGTTTTCTGCCTGAATGATGAGCGTCTTGAAGCGGCAGTTGATCGTGTAGCCCAGCCAGTTCCCGAAGCCGATAGCGCCCTGTATCCCGAGCATCAGTGTGGCGAAAGATTTGCCGATGCCAGGACTCCCTGCCAAGATCGTGATGGAGCCGCGCATCACATGGTAATCGCCCACAAGGTTCCATCCCTCCGGTTCTGACTTGCCCTTCAGTCCGCCAATCGTATGCACGTTGAAAAGCGCTTTCTCCTCCGGCTTCGTGCCGTTCGCAGTGTTCTTCGAGCTGTCTGGCGTGTTTGGTGTCGAGGTCGGGTCAAAGACGCGTTTTTTGGTCTTTGGTTGCTTCGTGGTCGTGTCAGCCTTCATGGAAAGAGATCATTCAAAAGTTCAGGGTTTGCCCGCAGGCACGCGGGATGCAGGTTGATCAGGTCTGCCAGGTCTTTGCCCGGCGTGCTGTGCTTCGTGGTGATGCCGGACAGGTCGAACGCATCCACCACAGCCGCGCCCGCTTCTTTGATTTGCTCCGCCCACTGCCGCGCCGCCCGCAGGCCGTGCTCGTCGTGGTGCGGATACAACCGCACATGCTTGGTCTTGAAGTGAGGCAGGCTCTCAGCCGCCAATCGTGAAACGCCCGCACCGAGAATGGCCGCCACGCCTACACGCTCCGGCTCGTACATCTGTGTCAGTAGATCATGCGCGGCGATCAGGTCCGGCGCACCCTCCACCAGCGCAATGATGGGAAAGCTTGCCGCTTCCACGATGCCGCAGGGATGATCCTTGCCGTGGCCTATCGAGTGAGCCTTGCGGTGTGCCCTGCCGTCTTTCTCCGGCCAGTGTGCGCCATCCATGCGCCTTAGTTCCACCAGCCGCCGTGCTGCATCCGTCACGGCCCAAAAGGCCGCGCCGGTCCAATGCTGCCGCCATGGGCAGGCCGCATCATAGCTGCCGAAATGAAGCAGCCCGCGAGACTCCGCGAGTTCAATGCCGCCGATGGAAAAGCCCCGCAGGTTCGCCAGCACCTTCTTTTCCGCCGTTGTGCCCGGTCGCAGGGTCGGCCATGACTCCGGCTTACGTTCGGGCATCTGCCGCCGTTGCTGCGGTCGCATGCGTGGTTGTGCATCTGCCGCATCGTCTCCGCTGCGCAGGCCCGCCCGTGCTGCACACCAGCGCACCGCGTCCACTGTGCTCATGCCCGTGGCTTTTTTGACAAAATCTAGTACATCGCCGCCCGTGCCATCCCGATGATTGTACCAGCGCCGCTCATCTTGAAACACGCTGAACGATGGCCGCCGGTCCTTCTCTGCCCATGGGATGCGGCATGACCGCGCTGGCGTGCCCGGCAAAGCCAGGGCATGCCACGCATCCGCCACGGTGAAGGCGTCTTTGATTTGTTCGATCAGGGTTCGATCCATGATGTGAATCCTCCGGTGGCGGGGGGGTGCGGAGGAGGAGCCAGCCATGCGTGCCTGTCCTCAAGCCCTCAGTGCCTTCACGATTTCAGCGCATGCCGGAGGAGGAATCCCGCCCCGGACTGCCATAGCGCCAGCACACGCCAGCGAATGACAGACAGGGAAGGGGATACGTCTCCAGGAAAAACCGCGTTAGCAGGCGGCCCATGCTCCAGGGAAAAGAGAAAAAGACTTCTTCTCTCTCCTTCAATGTTCACCGCCTCCGCTTGTCCCTGTTTATGCCGCTTCGCGTGGCCTCCCGATGATGAAGCGTGCAAATTCTCCTTCGCTGTCTTGCTGCGTGATAACCTTGAGGAGAACCGCGCCACTTTTCAGGGCTTTTTCGGCATCGGGACAGTTCACCGTGTCCACGCTTTCGATGTCATGGAGGCCGCGTGACGTGTCACCACGGCCCAGTACATACAGCACCCACGCGGCCTGCCTGCCATCGGCCTCCGTGGCACGCTGGAACACGCCAAGAAGCTTCCAACCGCCCTTCCGTATGAATTGGTTCACCTCGTCGGCATCCTTGGTTTCATGCACCTCATGAATGTGGGGAAGTGTCGTACTCATACCGCCACCTCCTTGATTTCGCAGTTGCGTTGCAGTGCAGCCAGCACGGATTCCAAGCGGTATCTGACGAGTCTGCCGGTGCGGATGTGCGGGACCACCTTGGCTGCCGTGAGGCGGTCCAGAGTCCGCACTGAATAGCCCAGCGCCGCCGCTGTCTCCTGCCGCGTTTTCAACTCGCTGCCACCACCACTCTTGCGCGGGGTCTTGGCAGCCTCGGGGTTCTCAGTCCGGGATTTCGCCGCGCTCGTGGAGCTTGGCCCTTCTGTTTTTTGTGCATTTTGTGTCATTGCAAGGATGCACCTTGCGCAGTCCTGACGGGCGTAATGCCTGTCAGTCGTCGCTTGGTGTATGCTGACGACTTCAACACGTCTCCAACAATTTAGCGAATTGGGGCCGATTTAGCTTTAATCACCCGGCGCTTGCTTTTTTCTGTTTGGCTGAATTGAGAATCTTGGCGGCTACAGGATCAACAGCCGTCCCCGTGCCCCTTCGGATATGTTTCATGGACTCATCAAGCAGGCGGTCGGTTTTCTGCTTCTGGTTCCAGTGAAGTAGATAGAAGCGATTGAAGAAATCTTGTGCCGATTTGTAGCCAATACCCTCCATGTGTTTCAAGTCGCCAAATTTTTTAACGAAAGAGTTGGTTCCGGCGATTTTTCTGATTTCAGCATCCTGCTTCCATGCGTCCTTGAGAACTTCGTACATCACACTTTTCCAAAACGAGTCGAACTCAGTCAGTTGAGATAATGAGAGATTCTTGGTGCAAAACGGATGCTTCTCCAACTCGTCCAGATGGTCATGCCAGGCCGCGGTGCGCATGGGGAACTGTTTACGTTCATCGTTCAAGTGGAACCTCCATGCTTCAGCAAGATCAGATACTTGTTCTAAGTGGTCAGGTTCATTTGAGCGCTTCCATAGTTTTTTGTTTTCTACAAGATCGGCTAACTTTAAGGCTCTTTTCCAAAAGTCCATTTGCCGGTTCATCTCATTTTGCGCCCATGCCCAGAGCTTTCGCGTGCCTTCCTTTACATGCGTTATTCCAGCGTAAGGAGTCATCTGTCGTTCAAACTCCGTGTTGGCTTTGCCGAGTTTCTGGCGGCCTTCTTCTTGCCGCGCTTCATGGTAGAGTCTCCCCAAAGCCTGCCCAGCATCGCGTTTGATGTTAGAGTTCTGTGCGTGCTCAGTCAGGTGCTGAAGCCACTTCCACAACTGCTCAAGTGTCCAGGTGCATGAATGCATTAGGCTTCCCAAGTCGGATGCATCTTTGTCATGCAGAGAATGCGTGGCAAGGCGCTCCATTCGAGTTTTCCAGTCGTCTGGATCGGACGGAAAGCAGGCGAGTTGCCAGTAATCATCTGGGTTCATTCCCCACTCTAGCGCATTGTCTTTGACCCGAAATCCTGCGTCGATCACTTCTTTAGCGAATTCATAATCTTCTGGGGTGTCAGCTTCAAATCTCGCAATTGTTCGCTTGTGATTGTGGATGTAGCCTTTTAGATGCTTTTCAGGCTGGGTGGAATCAGGCTTTGATCTCGCGCTTTTGTCTTTGGCTTTCTTCATGTCAACACCTCCAGAAAGTAATTCGCAGGCAAGGCGAAGTGACGGGCCAGCCTGCGGACGTGATTCGTTGTGAACTGCCGCGTGCCGCAGGCATTGTACATCTGGCGTGACGTGGCTCTGTGCTTCATGCGGGGATCATTCCAGACAATGTCGCAAGCGCAAGACTGACACTCGCCAGCGGCTTTACCTCATCGCGGCCAATGCAAAAAATTTCCCGGCCATGAATCCATATGGAGGGACAGAGCCGCCTCAGTCAGCGCCCCCCTCCCCCCCGGGGGGAGGGGCTAACTTTTCACGCCACCGCCGCTTTGCGCTTCGCTGTCTTGAAAGGTATGACCTTCGCTCCCTTCACCTTCTCCGGCATCAGCGACCACCACGCCCGCGCCGCGTCAGGTTTCACCGCCTCACGGTAGTGCTGGAACAGCATCTTCGTGGTGGTGTGTCCAAGCTCCTGCGCGGTGAGGTTCAAATCATTGCCATGATGCCGCAGGTGATAGCTGGCAAAGGAATGTCGTAGAACGTCTTGCGGCCATGCCTTCACGCCTGCCGCCGCCATCGCGGCGATGCGGTGCTTGCGCTCGCGTGGCGTCACGATGCGGCCTGCCATGCCCGCGTAAGGTTCGAGCCATGCCAGCAGATTCTTGGAGATCGTGACCAGTCGCCGCTTGCCCGTCTTGCTCTGACTGGCCTTCACTTCGATGAAGCCACCTAGCAAATCGACCTGCTCCCAAGGGATTCGCCGCAATTCTTCCGGCCTCAATCCAGCAAATCCAGCGATAGCGAGCACGGGCAGCCAGTCCACATGCGCCGCTGCCAGGAGCGCCGCCATCTGCTCTGGTGTGAATACCTCCACGCCATCGCTATCCTTGACTTCCGGCTTCTTAACGCGGCGGAAGGGGTTCTCTGCCACCAACTCCGCATGCACCGCATAGCTGAACACCGCACCCACCGTGCGATGGAAATTGCCTTTCGTGAGGTCCGCCACGGGCAGTGCTGCCAGCCATCGCCGCACCATGTCCGGCGTCACATCACAGGCCAGCGTCTCCACACCAAGATCATCTTGGAATCGACGCCAGCGTTTGCGCACATCGTCCAGATACGACTTGGAGCGCTTAACCGTTTCCGGGTCTGCCATGAACCGAGCCACCAGCGCCTCCAGTGTCAGCGACTCCCGACGCATGCGATCAAGCGCCGCGCATTCCTTCGCTGCATCAAGCAGCGTGCGCCCGGTGCCTGCCAGCGCTTTCCGGCACTGCACATAATCCCGAACAGCATCCAGCAACGTCAGCCCGTAGGGCGTCAGCACATCCGCAGCGCGGCCCGCGTCTGCCGCATGTTCTGGCTTGCGGGCAATGTTCTCTGCCAGCGTGCCTATGTTGGTCCTTGCTGTCTGGAGCGTCTGCAATCGGCGCTTTCCACTGTCCTCATCCGTGAAGAACTCCCGCTTGCGCTTCCCATCCACATACAGCCCGGAAAGCATCCAGCGCCTCGTGCCATCAGGCAAGTCTTGCGGAACCAGTCTCAACTCAGTTCCGCGCTTCCGACGTGCGGAAATGAACGGCGATGTCTCCGCCTGTCCGGTCGTGTCGATTACTGACGTTTCCATGCGCCAAGTATGCCTTAACTGTCACTTAACTGGCAACAAGTTTTCAGTCTCAATAAGGATAAACGCCATAACTCACTGAAATACAGCTAATAAAGCTGAGGTAGTGAGTCGATGATGCGAGGATTGAAAATCCCCGTGTCGGCGGTTCGATTCCGTCCCGAGCCACCTCTTGGTTTGAAGAGGTGGCAGCCTGAACTGATCAGGCATTTCACGCGCTTCATTTGCGCGATCAATCCAGGAGCTTCTCTCCTCCGGTGTATTTTTTCACGACGTCGGGATTGAGTTCGAGACCGAGGCCGGGAGTGGTGGGGATGGCGAGCATGCCGTCGGCATCGAGCTTCCAGCCGCCGAGGGTGATTTCGTCGATGAAGGGGGAGCCGGTGAGGTATTCCACGAGATCGGTGCCGGGGAAGGCGGAGGCGAGATGGAGATCTGCGGCGAGACCGACCGCTGTGTTCCAGCCATGCGGAATAAATTGAACACCGTGCTCCTGCGCCATCCAGGCGATGCGGCGCTCCTCGCTGATGCCGCCGACTTTGGTGACGTCGGGCTGGATGATATCGAAGGCGCGTGCTTCGAAGAATGGCTGAAAGGCCTGGCGGCGTGTGAGGACTTCGCCGCCGCTGATCTGCACGGGTGAGTGCTCGCGGAGTTTGGCGAAGTCTTCGAGCGAGTCGGGCGTGAGCGCTTCTTCAAACCAGTGCACGTCGTAATCGGCGAGCATCTTCGCGGTGTTGAGGGCCCACTTGTAGCCGTTGGTCCAATGGGCGTCGCTGCCACCGGCATCGACCATGAGCTTGTTGTCCGGTCCCACGGCTTCGCGTGCGGCGTGGACGATGGCTTCGTCCGTGACGGCATTGCGCCGACCAAAGGGGCCCCAGCCGATTTTGAAGGCGCGAAAGCCCTGGGCTTTTACTTGGAGAAGATGGTCACGCAGCTTTGCGGGCTCATCCATGAGCAGTGAGGCATAGGGCTGCACGCGCTCGCGATAACGACCGCCAAGCAGACGCCCGACGGGCTGCCCCGTGGCTTTGCCGAGGAGATCCCACAGGGCGATATCAATGCCGCTGATGGTGTGGGTGATGGAGCCACCGCGACCGAGCCAGAACATGTTTTGATGCAGCTTCTCGCTGACGCGCTCGGGTTCGAGGGCGTTCTCGCCACGATAGAGAGGCTCCAGCACGGCCAGAGCGGAGCGGACGAGCGCATCGTTGGTGAAGACGCTGCCGAGGCCGACGGCTCCTTCATCCGTGTGGACGGCGATGAGGGTGTGGACGCAGTCTTCAGGGCGGAGTTCGTTGCTCCAGCCGCCTTCGGGGGTGGCTCCGCGCAAACCTGCGCAGCGGATTTCTCGGATTTTCATGGGTGACGTTGGAAGAGCTTAGCTTGAGGTTGAAAGGGGACTTCAGTATCGAGCGGGAAGATGGGGCGTGCGCAGAGGGTGTGGCCGAGGCTGCGGAGATTGGCGCTGGTGGAGCCGGGAGCATCCACATCGATGTAGAGCGCGGCCCAGTCTTTGAACATGTGGCGCTCGCATTGCGGGGACTTCACCACGACGGCTCCGAAATACTGGGGATCGCAGCCGTGAGCGAGGAAGAGGGCGCGATCATAGAGGCTCACCGCGCGGGTGGTGACGATGAGCGTGATGTTGCCGGTCTGAATCACGGCGGTGGGGCCGGCCTGCCAGAGCTCGCGGGTGGTCTCGCTGTGAAACCAGCCGTCTGAGAGCATGCGCACGCGTCCCTCGATGGGAAGTGGTGTGAAGCGTCCGGCATCAAGGGCGCCGCCGACAGTGGTTTTGACTTCATGGCCCACTCCGGCAAGGAAGGCGGCCTCCACCGCAGCGGGATCGACGATGGGGATCAAGGCGGTGCCTGCATAGCCTGCGTCGAGCAGGGCGCGCAGGATCGCATTGCTGTCGCCGGAAGCGCCGGAACTCGTGGCATCTGCTGCGTCCACCAAGACCACGGTCCCGGAGGCATTCTCGTTTGCCTGACGCGCGGCATCCGCGAGGCTGGTGAGGGGCACCTGCATCTGTTCGTGATGCTCCCAGAACATACCAGCGATGCGCAAGGCTTCGCGTTCGGCGTAAATGGGATCGTTGTTTGTCACGACGAAGCTGTTGGAGGCGAGGGCGGAGACGTCGGTGAAGGGATTGCCCCACATCATCGCGGCCGAGAGTCCGCCGGCGCTTTGCTCGACTTGCATCGCGGCATTGACCGCGTGACGAATGGAGCCGGAGGCGGTGATGAGCTCATCGCCACGCACGAGGGCAGGCACACGCACCTTGGCCGTGACGGGTTTCACTTCGCCTGCTACGATGCGCAGCAGGAGGCGCGCGGAACGCTCGCCGGTGCTGAAGAAATCGACATGGGGGTAGGTGTGGAAGGCCACGGCGGCATCGCTCTGCTCGAGCATGAGGTCGGTGAGGATGCCGTGGAGATCGAGCGAGATGACGATGGGCACCTGCTCGCCAACGATCTTGCGCGTTTGCTGCAGCAGCCAGCCTTCCGGATCATCCAGGCTCTGCGTTGCCATCGCGCCATGGAGGGAAAAGTAAATGCCATCGACGGGTGGTGCCGCCTTGATGCTGGAGAGGAGTTCGTCAGCGATGCGCTCAAAGGCCGAATCCGCGAGCGTGCCGCCGGAGGTGATGAAATGGGCGCTGCAGGTGGGAACGAGCTCCACGCCGGGCGTGGCATCGAACACGCTCAAGGCTCCGCCGACTTCACTGCGGACCTGGCGATGGTAGTCGAGAATGGACTGACCGTGACGGAGCGTGAAGTCGTCGTATCCGCTCAGGAAGGGATTGAAGGTGGAGACTTCCTGTTTGCATTCAGCGATGAGGATTCGGGGCATGGGAAAGCTATTCTACGGTGCAACAAGGCCAGCCTTCCGCCATTCCTCGTCAAAGTATCCGGCGTGGATGATTTTCTCCTCTGCGCCCACCTGAATCACCGCCCAGTCGCCGAGGCGTGGGAAGAGCAGGTAGTTGAAGGCGGAGAACTCCTTCTCGTGAAAGGTGTGGCCGCTGTTGATGACGAGGTAGCGGTTTTTGGCGAGCGGACTGAGGGTGATGAAGGCGGGTGAATGATCTTGGGCGGATTGTGCTTCTGCGCCAAGGCGAAGCTCTTCGCGAGTCCATGTGAGCGGGAGCTGAGGCAGTGCCTTGGCGATCCATGGATTGCTGCCGGGATCGCCGAAGAGGATGAGGTGCTTGTTGCGTACGTCGTCCTCGGTGACTTCGGTGTCGTCTTTTACGGGAAGGGGGCCGCGCATGTAGCGGGCCCATTCGTATTCGAAGCGCTGCAATTCGGCGGCGGCCCAGGTGTTGATGGCGGGGTTCCAGGGTTTGCCGGTGCCGCGCACGCAGAGGAAGGGCGTGGCGAAGGCGTCGTCGATTGGGCCTTGGAGGCCGGGCTGCTTGCCGGTGAGTTTGATCTCTTGGCGCGGGCCATCGCAGCGCCAGATGTCGCCGGTCTTGGTGAAGACGAGGGCGTCTGCGGCTGGGTGCGGTGGCAGTGGGATGTCGGCACCGGCGATGCGGAGCTTGTTGATGGGGCGATGGATGGCGAAGCGCGTGATGTTGCGCGCCTCGCTGATATCGATGGCATCGGCGGTGACGCTGGCTCGGAACTCGGCGCGTTCGTAGTGCCTGCCGAGGCTGAGGAGTTCTAGCCAGTGGCAGCGGTTGTATTTGAGCGTCCAGGTGACGAAGCGAAGCTGCTGCGGATCGTGATCGAGGCCCTTTGCAGCGTATTCACCAATGCGGCGCATCTGCTCGGCGTGCGTCTTGGGATCAATGACATGCCCCGTGCCCTGCGAGATGAGATTCGTGAATGGAACGCCCTCTTTGGCGAAGGCCTGGCCCATGATGACGTGCGCCTGGAAGAAGGTGTCCTTGTCGCCGATGCAGGCGATCTCGGGAACCATGGTGGCGTTTGCCGCGTAGTCCACGGAGTCGAGCATGTGCAGGCCGATCTCCTGATACGGCGGCAGCGGGCCGATCTTGATGAAGCCGGGTATCGGTGTTTCCGAGAAGCGATGCGTGTCCACATAACCGCAATAGGGCCCGATGGCGACGAAGCGGTCCGGGTGCTTCAAGCCGAGGTGCCAGGTGCCTGAAGCGCCCATCGACATGCCCCGGAGCACGATGCGATCGCGATCAATCTTGTAGTTCCGGCAGACGGCCTCGATGGCTTCAAACACATCCGTCTCACCGGCCCAGCGATAGCAGTTCTCCACGCGGCCGAGCGGATGCAGTTCGATGTAGTCCACGTCGAGTGCGTTGCCTTTGTCTTCGTCGCCTTCATCGAAACGGCCTATGAACTTCAGCTCGCTCATGCCGACCGGTTTGGAACTGCCGTGCAGCACGACATCGAGTCGCATGGGTTTGGTGCCGTCATAGCTCTTGGGGATGATCAGGCCGTAGGGCTGGATCGAGCCATCGATGGCGGAGACGTAGCCGCGAATGACTTTGCCGTGCTTGGTGGTCCACGGAGCAGTCGCAGAGACGGCA
>CALRWM010000124.1:0-10995 GCA_943371875.1 Prosthecobacter debontii
TGACAAAGTTGCCCTGTTCCTGTGGAACAGGTAAGCGCCGCAACCGCAAAGCGCATGAGATTCCCCGTGAAGTATGGACGAGGCGGAGCTGTACCTTGTTGCACAGCAACAAGGCAACTGTGGGTCAGCCTTCCTGCCACACCCGCAGGTCAGTAAAAATAGCTCCTCCTTTTTAAATGAACTGACAAAACTGACAGAACTGACGCAACCGGTTGTGTCAGTTTTGTCAGTGACCTTGGAGGTGAAAATGGATGCGAAGCAGCCCTGTTCCTATGCTCTGCAATCACAAGCCCTGGCACACGCAGGACAGTAAAAAAACACTCCCCCTTTTAAAATGAACCATCAAAACCTCCGAAACCTCCGAAACCCCGGTTTCGGTGGTCCCATTTTGGAAAGCATGAACTGTTTTTCAGCCTGCCTAGGCGGCATCGGCGGCACGTTCCACCTCGGCGATGTCGATCTTGATCATCTTCGTCATCGCCTCCATGGCGCGATGCGCGCGGGCTGGGTCCGGATCATTGAGCAGATCCAGCATTCGCTTGGGCGTGATTTGCCAAAACAGACCAAACCGGTCCTTCAGCCAGCCGCAGGCCACTTCCTCGCCGCCATGGGTGGTGAGCGCCGCCCAGAGTCGGTCCGTCTCGGCCTGATCTTCGCAGTTGATCATGAAGGAGACGGCTTCGGTGAAGGTGAAGTTCGGCGTGTTCAGCGCGCAGTAACGCATGCCCGCCAGTGTGAACTCCACCAGCAGCACCGTGCCCGCCGACCCGCCGGGAGTTTCCATGGGCGAGCGTGTGATGCGTTCAATGCGTGAATCTGGCAGCAGCGAGACGTAAAACTGCGCAGCCTCTTCGGCTGTGCCATCAAATGACAGGAAGGGGGTGATCTTTTGCATGGTGGTTTCGGTGAGTGGTTGGGGAGTGTGTTTCAGCGGACGTTGATAAATCAAAGATCCCTCCGAGTCTATGAGCGACCTGCCGGCGGTATCAGAATCCAAACTGTGCGCTTCAGGGACACCAGGCGCCGAGGGTGTTTTCAAGCGCCAGCCCGGCCACGGAGACATCGATGGTGGGATCCTCCTTCGCGAGTTCTTGCAGCACCACCTCGGGAATGATTTTCGTCACGGCCATGATGAACGGCGTGAGCTCTCCGAGATGGCGCAGGGCGATGTCTGCCAGCGGCTTCTCATCCATGCCCAGGGCGGTGGTGTGCAGCATCTCGTAGGACACGCAGGCCAGGGACAGGGCGGTGTAGTTGTCCCGCAGGATGCGTGAGAGCGGGTGCTTGCGCACCTGGCCATACAGTCCGGCCAGCGTCCCGGTGAGGTTGGTCACCGCCTCCTTCAGGGCCGCACCCACGCCACCGCCCAGCGCGTGGGCCTGCCGCTCCATCTCCACCCGCTGCGCCGCCAGGGCACGGTGCATGTTTTCGATCCATTGGTGAGCCTCAATGTGGCTGCGCACGTCCGTGTCCTTGCACTGCTGGGCAAAGGCGTTCTCGATGTGCTTCGCCATCGCGGCGGTGTCATTGACGTACATTTGCAGATTCTCCGTCTGGGCGGGGCTGGTGGTCATGGTGGGGCGGGCGGGTTGTTTGATGGGTTTGTCAGATCATCGCGCCTGCATTCCCCCATGGATGGGTGGGACCTTTTGGTAAAGCAGTCCTGTTCCCGTGGAACAGGGAGGCCACCGCAGCGGCAGGTCCTGGGAGGACTTCGTGAAGCCTGGGCGATGCGGAGCCGACCCTTGTTGCCCAGCAACAAGGCAACTTTGGGCCGGCCCGCTTTTACCACGACATGGTAGAGAAAAATATTCACCTGCCCAAAACGAACCACCAAAACCACCGAAACTGGTTTCGGTGGTTCGTCTGGGCGGAGGAAGGCCGCTTTTTTTGGGGCAGGAATTCGGGTGGTGACCTCTCAAAAGCATCCTCGCACCGTCCTGCTCCACCTCAGCAGTCCGCAGCTCAAAAGCATCTTCTTCTGCCTGGGCGCGGAATCCGGGCACAGCAAAGCTGACTGGGGGTGAAAACCAGCAAAGGGCGGTAAATACAAGCAAGAATCGTGCCATCGACAGGTGGTTTTTTCTTGTCTGCAGGGATGGTTTGGTTAGCATCGGCACCCCAACCAGCCTCCAACCAAGGCTCAAGCACCAACCTACCAACCAACCATGACCCCATCCCTGCTGAAACGCACGGGGAGCGGGGCCGCACGGCATTCCATTGCCGCGCTGGCCGCGCTCGCTCTCGCCACCACCTCCGCCCACGCCGCCGACGGCTCCACCATCAACAGCGGGGACACCTCCTGGCTGCTGACCTCCACCGCGCTGGTGCTCTTCATGATGATCCCCGGCCTGGCGCTGTTTTACGCCGGACTCGTGCGGGCGAAGAACATCCTCTCCATCCTGATGCAGTGCTTTGCGCTGACCGCCATGCTCAGCCTCGTCTGGCTGGCCGTGGGCTACTCGCTGGCGTTTTCAGACGGCGGCAGCATCGTCGGCGGTTTCAGCAAAGTCTTTCTGAGCGGCGTCACGCCCACGTCCGTGCGCAGCGACTGCCCCACCATCCCGGAGCTGCTGCACTTCGCCTACCAGATGATGTTTTTCCTCATCACCCCGGGGCTGTTCATCGGCGCGTTTGCCGAGCGCATGAAGTTCCAGGCCATCCTGATCTTCAGCGTGGTGTGGAGCCTCGTGGTCTATGTGCCCTGCTGCTACGGCGTCTGGCACAAGGCGGGCGCGTTCTTCGGCCTCACGGGTGTGATTGATCTCGCGGGCGGCATCGTCGTGCACATCACGGCCGCCGTGGCCGCGCTGGTAGCTTGTATTATGGTAGGGCCGCGCCGGGGCTTCCCGCATGCGCAGATGATGCCGCACAATCTCGCCCTGACCGTCACCGGCGCAGGCATGCTGTGGGTGGGCTGGTTTGGCTTCAATGCGGGCAGTCAGCTCGCGGCGAATGGCTCTGCGGCCATGACCCTCGTCGTCACGCACATTTCCGCCAGCTCCGCCGCTGTGGTGTGGATGCTCATTGAGTGGCTGCGCAACGGCCGGCCCAGCGTGCTCGGCATCGCTACCGGCTCCATCGCCGGGCTCGCAGCCATCACCCCGGCCTCAGGAAAAGTGGGCCCTGTGGGAGCCCTCTGCATCGGCGCCATTTCCTCCATCCTGTGCTGGCTCGCCTGCGCCAAGCTCAAGCAGCGCTTCAAGTATGACGACTCGCTGGACGTCTTCGGCGTGCATGGCGTCGGCGGCTTCGTGGGCACCATCCTTGTGGCCGTGTTTGGCACCACCTCCTTCGCCGGCGGCCTGGGCGACTTCAATATGGGCAGCCAGCTCGTCACGCAGCTCCTTGCCTCGCTCTACACCATCCTGCTGTCCGGCATCGCCAGTTACGTCATCCTCAAGGTGATCGACGTCACCCTCGGCCTGCGTGTCAGCCCCGAAGATGAGAATCAGGGCCTCGACCTCGCTGAGCACGGCGAAGCCGCCTACAACGACTGAGTTTCAATCCGTGTCGCGGGAGGGAAGGGTGGTGGCATTCACCACGCCGCCGCCAATCCTCCCCGACCATGGCAGGCCGGAGAAAGTTGCCCTGTTCCTGCGGAACAGGAGAGCGTCGCAACGACGAGCGGTCTGAGACTTTCGTGACGTGTGGGCGCGGCGGAGCTGAACCTTGTTGCGCAGCAACAAGGCTACTTTAGCCTCCCGCCAGCCATGCCCATCCACCTCCCCTCCCAATCCCGGCGCACGTTTCTCACCCAGCTCGGCGGCGCGGTGGTCTGCGCTCCGGCGCTTCATGCGGTGGACGCACAGCGGGTGGATGAGGACCGCATCGCCATTCTCAATGACACGCACATCGCCGCCGGGCATACGGCGAATGCGCCCATCCCCACGCACCTGCGGGAGACGGTGGCCTGGCTGGTCGCGCAGGAGAGGCGGCCCGCCGCCGTCGTCATCAATGGCGATCTCGCCTTGAGCAATGGCCGGCCCGGCGACTACGCTCACTTCGCGCGGCTCATCGCCCCGCTGCGGGAGGCCGGCATGCCCGTGCACCTCACCCTGGGCAATCACGACGACCGCGATGTCTTTTATCAGGTGCTGCAGGCGGAGAAAGCAGCGGAGCCGCCCGTGGTCTCGCGCCATGTCGGCGTCGTCTCTTTGGCCAAGGGCAATCTCTTCCTGCTCGACTCGCTCAAAACCGTGGGCCCCCGCGTCGTCGCGCAGGGCCTGCTCGGCCCGGAGCAGTTCGACTGGCTGGGCCGCATGCTGGATGCGCAACCTGGCAAGCCCGCGCTCATCTTCGCCCATCACAATCCCCGCCTCGGCGGCGAGGAGCGGCACTACCCCGGCGGATTGGAAGACTCCGAGCCCCTATGGGAGCTCCTCGTCTCACGCCCGCAGGTGAAGGCTTATATCCACGGCCACATTCATCATCGGGATCACTTCCAGCATCGCGGCATCCACATCTTCAATACCCCCGCCACTTCCTACGTCTCCAATCCCACCGAGAGCACCACCGGCTGGACGATGGCGCAGCTCACCGATCAAGGCGCGGACTTCACCACGTTGACGCATGCGCAGGATCACGCATGGAATGGCAAGGTGGAGAAGGCGGCGTGGCGGGCCTAGTCTCTGCTGCCTGGGGCGGAAGGCGCACCAAGTCCTGGGGTGAAGGCAGAGCGGGGTGCGCGGAGGGTCATTCGGACGCTTGCGTCATAGGTCCCACATGCACGGAGCCTTTTCTCTCTCCGGCGTGCCGCACGGCCTGGGCGTGGTAGAAGGTGTTGTTGGCCATGCTCTGGTGATCGTACTTGAAGGGCGTGTACAGCTTCGGGCTGTACTGCTGCAGCGCCACGCCATTGTTCATCACAAGAGGGCCAATGACGCCTGGAGCGGATTCGAGCACCGTTCCGGTGTGAACCAGCTGGACCTTGGGAGAATGTGCGCAGGCGGAGAAGCTGGCGGTCACACCGGCCAGAGCGAGTAGCATAAGATAATGTTTCATGGTGGTAAGTGGTAAGGAGTTGTAGATGGAGTTTGAGACACTCATTTCTAACATTTGACACCAAGGGATCGAACCCAACTCAATGAACGACCTTCCGGTACACCCCCGAAAACAAGGTCAGGGACTCCATTACAGACCGGTGGCTGGCCGCCGATGTGATCCCAGCTCACGAACTATAACGTTCTCCAAAACGGATGTCCGAAATGCGGCGCGTGGCGTTTGCGGCAATGAGTTTTGCGAGCCACTCTATCCACCACCTGCTGGCTGCAGCATCAGTCCGGCGTTGCACCCTTGATCAAGGAGGGGGCTCTCAAGCTTCAGCTCCTGCGTCCTTCCTCTCCGCCTCCGGGTTCATCACGTCGCCGAAATGCTGGGCGACGCATTTCGGGCAGATGCCATGGGTGAACTGGGCCGCAGATCGTGAGGTGACGAATTCTTCAATCTGCTGCCATTCTCCATCTTCGTCCCGGATGTCCTTGCAGTAGGCGCACGTGGGCAGGAGCCCCTCCAGCGTGCGGACGCGGGCGCGCAGGGCCTTGGTTTGCTCAGAGAGTTTGCCGCATAGAAAGGTGATGAAGAACAGGAGCGCGAGCCGAATGAGGGCATTAATGATGGCCACGGGCAGCGTGTACGGAATGCCCCAGGCATACTGGATGCTGAATCGAATGATGCACAGGATGGCCCCCAGCCGCAGGGCGGTGCGGAGGCCGCAGTTCCACGCCATCAGCGCGACGGGGATCACGAACAAGAAAGGAAAGAAGACAATGGGGCCCGCCAGGAAGTCGCTGCAGGCCATCAGCAGGGCGATGGAAAATAGCACCCGCCTGTCATTCCATGGATACCTTTCGAAAAAGTATTCCGACGGAGGTTGATGGTGGGGTCCATTCATGGCTGTGGCCGCTTAAGAAACATGGAACAGGTGCTGCACAAGGGCAGAGTCACGCAGATGACTATGAGTCAGTGACTAAGGGAAGGCAATGGATTCCCGCCTGTGTGTTAAGGCAAGTCGTATCGAGATGCGATTAAATCAGATCTGCCTCTGAGCCGGTGAAGCCCATGCACGGCCAGGGCGTGGGCGCCTGGGAGCGGGGCTTTTGAAATGGGGGGGATGCGATAAAGCAGCAGACCACGCTGGAGCGAAGGATGCCACGGACGCGCTGCTCGAAGAGCGAACTCACGGTCTCACCTTGTGCCTCCTACCTCTCCTCAAACATCTGCTTGAACAACGGGCTCAGCAGCTCCGCGCCTTCGCGGGTGAGGTGATGGCTGTCGAGGTAGAGGATCTGGTCGTTTTTCAGGACGCCGTAGAGGCCGCGGGGGTTGAGGAAGAAGCCGGCGGGATCGAGGACCGTGGCACCCATTTTTGCGAGCTCGGCGAAGGTGGGCTCCAGGGCGGCGTGGGTTTGCTGGTGCTGCTCCTGGCTGAGGCCCAGGGCCAACAGGTCGCCGCCGCGCAGGGCTGTAAGGGCGGCGATGCGTGGGACGTCAAATCCGGGGGCGGGCACGTCCTTGAGCACGAGCACCTGGGTGCCGGAGGCCAGGAGGGCGCGTACGGTGGTGATGAGATCGGCCCGGAACTCAGCGGAGGCGGCATAGGAGTCCCATCTGGCCGTCATGATCACGTGCGGGATATGTTCCTTGGCGATGAATGCCACGATGCTTTCGGCCACCTTGGGGGCAGCTTTGCCGAGGCCGAATTCTCCGGGGCTGATATAGTTCAGCACGGGGGCGGTGGAGTGGAACCCGGCCAGCACGCCGCGGTGCTGGTGCTGGCGGCAGAGGGTGTCGATGGCCGGTGCGATGGCCATGGCGTGGCTGTCTCCCCAGAGGAGGACGCGGATGGGCTGGGTGCCTTTGGCGGAGCCGAGCCCGGTGAAGTTTCCTGCCAGGGCGTTGTCCGGGCTGATGTTTTCGCGGAAGCCATGGCTGTCCCGGCTGGCGGCGTAGGCCAGGGCGCTGGCGGGGAAGCGCGCGGGGAGGCCTTTGAACGCCGAAACCGTGAGGGCTGCGACAATGAAGAGGCTGGTGACGACTCCGGCAAAGGTGAAGATCTGCCGCCGCTCGCTGAGCCAGCGCCGCTGGCGGAAGGGCGTCTCGATCACCTTCCACGACAGCACGGCGAGGACGAAGCTGGCCAGCAGAAGTCCGATGCGCGTGGCGGTGGTGAGCTCGTAGGTGGAGAGGTACTTGGCAAACACCAGCAGGGGCCAGTGCCAGAGGTAGAGCGGGTAGGACACCAGCCCGATGAAGACGAAGGGCCGCCACGAGAGCAGCCGCCCGACGGCGGAGGGCCGGGCATCGCTGGAGGCGATGATGAGCCCAGCGCCGAGGCAGGGCGCCAGCGCGGCCACTCCTGGGAAGCGCGTGCTGCCATCAAACCCCAGCACCGCCAGGCCGATGAGCGCGAGGCCGAGAACGCCGGAGACCTCCTGCACCGCTTTGTTTGCCGAGAAACGCCCGCGATACACCGCCACAAGCACGCCGATGAGGAGCTCCCACGCACGGGCGGGCAGCAGGTAGAAGGCCGCACGCTGATTGTGCGAGGAGTAGCTGAGGGCCACGCCGATGACGAGGGAGCCGAGGGCGATGCCCCAGAGCCAGCGCTGCCAGGTGCGCGGCCGGGAGCTTACCAGAAAGGTGAGCAGCAGGGGAAAGAGCAGGTAAAACTGCTCCTCCACCGCGAGGGACCAGGTGTGGAGCAGGGGCTTGGTCTCGGCGCCGGGATCGAAGTAGTTGCCGTCTTTCCAGAAGTAGAAATTCGCGCCCATCACGGCCTGGGCCAGGACGGATTTTCCCACGCGCTGGAAGTCCTCCGGCAGGCAGAAGAGCCACGCCGCCCCCAGCACCGCCACCACCATGCAGGTGAGCGCAGGCATGATGCGCCGGATGCGCCGCTCCCAAAACTGCACCATGCTGAAGCTGCCGGCGGCGATCTCCCGCAGGATGAGCGAGGAGATGACATACCCGGAGATGACAAAGAAGACATCCACCCCCACAAAGCCGCCGCTGCAGCCGAGCCCCGCATGAAAGAGCAGCACCGGCAGCACCGCCAGCGCCCGCAGCCCGTCCACGTCTGGCCGGTAGCTGAAAGACGGAGATCCGGCGGAGGCTGCAGAAGGCGTCATGGGAGAGTAGCAGGTGGGCGTGGTAGTGGAGAGCGCTGCGTGCTGTACACTGGCAGCGCCCTTTTTGCACCTTTTTCCTGCGGTGTGGTGCGGCACGGGGGCGCTCTCACAGGGCCCGGAGAGACGATGAACCAGCCGTGTGCACTTGAGCAGCGCAGGCGGTGTCCCCATTTAACCGCTCACGCAGGAGTCTGCGCTCCTCTGCTGCGCGTGTGCCGGGCGCGAAGGATGCTAAGACCATGCGGCGGTGTCGCAGCCGGTGGTGATGAGGCGGCGGGTGGATGGACAAGCGCTGCCACGGACCTGCCCCTCTCCACGGCCAATCTGACAGGTGGAGGGCAGGCGGGCAGCCTTGTGCGCAGGCCGGTTTCAGCGCATGAGGGTGGCGTGGCGGACTTCGTAGCCAAGGGCGGGCGTCGTTGCGGTGTGCACAGCCAAAGGGGCCAGAGGAGTCAAAGGACCCACGTAGACGGAGCCTCTGCCAGCGCCAGGGGCACCATGACGGATGGCCTGGGCGTGGTAGAAGGCGTTGTCGTCCAGACCCCGGTGATCGTAGACAAAGGGCGTGTACAGCTTCGGGCTGTACTGCTGCAGGGCGACGCTATTGATCGTGTAGAGCGGGCCGTTGGCGCCCGGGGGATGGACGATCCGGGCGGTGTTAACCCACTGGATGCTCGAAGGAAAGGCGCAGGCGGAGAGGCAGGCGGCCACACCCGTCAGGGCGAGTAGCAGAAAATGACGTTTCATGGTGAAAACTGGTTGGTGGTGGGTTGGGAAGGCAGTTCTGACACTCATTTCTAACAATTCACTCAAATAAGATCGAATTAAACTCTGCTCTGGAAGCCATGAGGGACCCTGAAAATCATGTAGGGGCCACCGCCAGCAGGCCTCTTACTTTCAATCGTGGTTGATAGTCAGCCCTCTAGCCCTGCTACCGCGCTGGCTCCGCGTTCCAGATCGAGAGCGTCGAAGAAACCGTCTTGGCCCATGCAGCCAAATTCGCAGTTCCCCCACTGACACATCAGAAGGCGCATGCGTAGAATCGGATGAGGGAGAAGGGGGCGTGGAGGTGAGGAGGTGAGGAGGTGAGGAGGTGAGGAGTGAGGTTTCGCAAACCAAGGCTGTTCGTCCCCGGCATCTCTTTCCTTCCTCAATACGCCACCACCGGCAAACCCGGCACACGAATGAACTCGGCCACATTGTTCGTCACCACTCCCATGCCGTGCACCAGCGCAGTGGCGGCGATCCACATGTCGTTGGCACCGATCAATTGTCCTTTCGAAGCAAGCGCCCGGTAGATTTCACCATACTGCCAGGAAATTTCGTTGGTCCAGGGCAGGATCGGGTAGGGGCGGCACAGGCGCTCCCAGTCCCTCTTGGGGCTCGCCGACTGGCCGCAAGCCAGTTCACCCGCCACGGTGAAGGTGATGTAAAAGTTCTCCTTGGCTCTGCTGGCAAAGAACCGGTCAATGGTGGCCGTCATTCCGCGCTTGGCTTCGCGCTCGGCCACGATGATAAAGTTTGTGTCCAGGATCAGGCCCATGGGTCATCAGGAATGGGGTCGTGCTGAGTCGCTTTTTCCACCGCGTCCAAATACTTGTCAGAGATCCCGCTCCCCCCATTGTGGAAGTGCTGGAGCAGGCCTTCGCCTGTGGCGGGAGCATCCAGCCAGACCGCCCGCCGCACGACTTCCGTGAAGGATTCGCCTCCACGTTTGACTTGCCGCAGCTTCTCGTAGGCATCGAGCTCCAAGGTGATTGTCTTTGTTGACATGCACGAAAAATACACGGAAAGTAGATATTTTCAATCAAAATGTCCGCAGGAAGCTCTGTCAGCCCTACTTCAGCGCCTCCGCGCTCCAAATTTTGAGGTCGTCGAAGAGGCCGTCTTTGCCCATGCAGCCGAACTCGACCTTGGACTTCGTCGGGTGGGCGATGCCGGGGGACTGGAGGAAGGCCACGGGCTTGCCGTCGATGGAGGCGCGCATCGTGTCGCCCACGGTTTCGAGCATGAAGCTGTGCCAGGCCTCGGGATCGAGGCTGAGGGGGAAGCTGGCGTTCTTGCGGCCTTTGGGTGTCGGGGGCTCGCCGGTGGCGCCTTCAGGGCGGGCCACGGCCAGGCCCTTCTGATCCACGAGGGTGATTTTGTCCGCCGCGATGCGCGCCATGCAGAGGTGCCCGTAGTGCGAGCCGTTGAACTTCCGGTCATCAAACTCCGCCGTCACGGACTGCGCCCCGCCGAGCCGGAAGCGGAACTCGATCACGCTGTCCTGCGTCGGGATGTCATTGCCGATCACCGCCTGATGCCCCTTCACCGGCGGCTTGCCCTCCTTCGCCGGTGCGTCAAAGCGCATCTGCGTGCCCTTCAGCGCGCCGTTCTCCAGGGAAAACGTCGGCACCACGATGGCCCAGCCCTTGTCCTTGCCCAGCTCCGCCCGCTCAAAGTCATCGGAAAAGAGCAGCTCCTTCTTCTTCGCCGTCGGCTCGGCGGGAATTGGGGGCAGCTTCGGCGCATCCGCAGCGAAGAAGGTGGAGACGGTGAGAAGGCTGGCCAGGGTGAGGAAACGGAAGCGGAGGTTCATGGGGGAGATGGAACGCGCGTCACGCGGTGGTTTGTCAGCTTATTGAGCCTTGCCGGCCGTCTTCTTCCCAGCTTTGCCATCACTCAAAGTGAGTCGCTGCCGGGCGCGGACGACGGCTTGGTGGAGCTTTCGTTCAAGCTGCTTCTTCGGCAGCAGTTGGGTCCAGTAAGTCGCCACGTGGATGCCGCTGCTGGCGAGTTCGAGCAGCTCGACGTGCTCATCGTTCTTGCCTGCGCAGAGGATCATGCCCAGCGGCGCTTCTTCGCCCGGCTCCACGGCGTGGCG
>CALRWM010000125.1:0-10516 GCA_943371875.1 Prosthecobacter debontii
GATCGACTACACCAACGGCCAGACCGATGCGACGGGCTACGACACCTCCGCGCCGAATGACCCCACCACGCTCAGCATCCTCTCCGGCACCGCCACGCAGAGCGGCGTGCTCAGCGGCACGGGCCAGGTCATCAAGGTCGGCGCAGGCACGCTGATTCTTTCCGGCGTCAACACCTACACCAACGACACCTTCATACGCGATGGCACCCTTCAGGTGGTGGCAGGGGCCAGCTTGTCCCAATTAAATGCCAGCCTCTATGTTGCCGACCAGTCCGGGGACGTCGCCCGGCTTCTCATCAGCGGCGGCACCGTCGGTTTCGGCTTCGGCGGCGGAGATTTTAACTACATCGGCAACCAGGCAGGCAGCAGCGGCACGGTGGATGTGACCGGAGGCAGCTGGACCTACGGCTCGGCTCTCCGCGTCGGCAATGATGGCACCGGCGTGCTGAACCTCTCTGGCGGCAGCGGTGGCAGTGCGAACGGCGGCGCCGGAGCCGGCCAACTCCTTCTTGGCTACAACGGGGGCGGCAGCGGCACGGCGAATGTGAGCGGCGGGACCTGGGTAAACGGCACTCTTCATGTCGGCTATTCCGGTACCGGGCTGCTAAACATTTCCGGCGGCAGCCTCAGCAACAGCTACACCTATGTCGGCAGCCAATCCGGCAGCAGCGGCACCGTAAATGTGAGCGGCGGGACCTGGACCAGCGGCAGCGCTTTTGCCGTCGGCAATTATGGCACCGGAGTCTTGAACCTGACCGGCGGCACTGTCGACGCCAGCGGCACGTATAACTATATTGGCGAAAAAACTGGCAGCAGCGGCACGGTGAATGTGAGCGGTGGGACGTGGAACACTTCCACAGTTTACCTCGGCCATGGCGGCACAGGGGTGGTGAACCTCACAGACACTGGCATCATCACCGTCGACTCTGGCAACGGCACGCTCAACCTGGGGGTGAGCAGCGGCAGCAGCGGCACGCTGAACCTCGGCACGGGCGGCGCGGCGGGCACGCTGAATGCGGCCAGCATCTACGGTGGCAGCGGCACCGCCGTGGTGAACTTCAACCACAGCGGCAGCCTGAACTTCACCCCCACTCTGGATGGCACGCTGAGTGTGAACCACATCGGCCCCGGCACCACCACCCTCACCAAGGCAAACACCTACACCGGCACGACTTCCGTGCTCGGCGGCACGCTGGAGCTGGGCTTTGGCACTGTGTCGGCGAACATTATCTCCAGCAGCTCCGCCCTGACCCTCGGCGGTGGCACGCTCCGCCTCACTGGGGCGGGCACTCAGACCGTGAACGGCCTCACCACCATCGCCGGGACGGGCAGCAGCATCGGCATCGGGGCTGACAACACCTTGGATCTGGGCGCACTCACCTCTGCAGGCAGCGGCTCCTCACTGAACTTCAATACGGCCGCCGGTGGCGCGGACGGAGACACCGTGGGCAGCGGCGTCGTCCTGCTCTCCGGCCAGACCGCCGGCAGCGCCATCAACACCGCTTTCACCGTCACCGACTCCACCGGCTTTGGCCTGGCCACCGTCAATGCCAGCAATCAAATCATCCGTCTCACCACCAGCGACCTCCTGCCCGCCAGCGGCGCAGACAGCGGCACGGACTACCGCATCGACAATAACGGAGGCATCAGAAGCGAGCCAGGCAGTGCCTTCCTCACCGTCACCGAATCCGAGTCGGCCCGCAGCATCACCGTGGACACCACCACCGCCTTAGGCATCCTCACCCTGAACCCGTGCGTGGTGATCAGCTCTGACGTGTGGAATTTCGGGGGCGCGGGCGGGCACGCTTACTCCATCGCCACCGACCCCGGCACCTCGGGCCTCAGCACAGCCACGGCAGGCGGCGTGCTGCAGATCAACAACTACAACAGCAGCAACGTCACCATTGCCACTCCCATCTGGGACAACAGCGGCAGCGGACTGCGTGTGGCAGGCACCGGCCCCACCTACCTCAGTGGTACCGCCACCTACACTGGGGAGACGGTCATCAGCGGCGCCGCCGTGTACATCATGGGAGACTTCTCCGCCGCCACTGGAAACGTGACCGTGCAGAGCACCGCCAGCCTGGGCGGAGATGGCACTCTGGGCGGTGCCCTCCATGTGCAGAGCGGCGCCATCTTGAAGCCCGGATACTTTGAAGGCATCGGTGCGCTCAAAGGCACCACTGCCACCTTTGACAGCGGCAGCATCTTTTCCATCCAGGGCAGCGGCAGCACCCTGCCTAACCTGCGTCTCACCGGGGCCGTCACCATCACCCCCGGTGCGCTCCTCCATCTGGACACCACCGCACTCACGGCCACCAGCTACAAGCTGATCACGGCTGCCAGCGGACTGGACAGCGCAAACGGCTTCACCCTCGCCTCACCGCTGCCCACCGGCTACGAACTCGTGTATGACGGCACCACCTTGAAACTGCAGTCCACCAATCCGGTCACCGCCTACTGGACCGGCAAAGTGGACAACAACTGGTCCTCCCTCAGCGCCGGCACCAGCAACTGGGCCACCACCGTGGACGGCATCACCGACACCGCCTCACTGCCAGGCGCCCCTACTGACGTCACCTTCTCCGCCAACGGCGTGGGCAGCACCCAGACCAATCTGGACGTGGACTACACCATCAAGAGCCTCACCGTCGAGAGCGACACCGGCATCTCCACCACAGGAACACAAACCCTCACGGTGAACAATTCCACGACGGTCAACGCCCTCCTCGCCATCAACAGCGGCGTGACCCTCATCGGCAAAGGCGACCTCACTGTCAGCACCACAGGCACTCTGGCCGGATCTGGTGCTGTGGAGATGGCGCTGGACCGCTCCATCCTCGTCAATGGTGCCATCAGCGTTGGCGATCCCAACGCCCTTCCCGGCGCGCAGGTGCTATCCCTCACCACCTCCGGCACGGGAGCCATCGTCATGGGCGCAGACAGCGTCATCCTGGTCAATCTCTACTCGGGCGCAGGCCTTGGGGACAACACCGGCATCTCCACCGCCGCAGATCAGCTCAGCCTTCACGGCACCCTCAATGCCACCGCCGGCGGCACCCTTGTCATCGGCAATCACCTCGTCACGCCCGTCTTTGCAGGCGGCGATCAATGGAAAGTCATCGACCTCAACAGCGGCGCAGGCACCATCACCGGCCAGCTCGCCGTCAACGACAGCGCCCTCGGCCTCGCCACCGGCTTCGTCGGCACCTTGGACCAGACCACCGGCATCTACTCCATCGCCGATATCCGCCCTGAACTCACCGCCTACAGCAGCGGCCTCGCCATGGCCAATGCCGAAGGCCAGGCCATCATCTCCGGGGTGCAGACCGCGCTCAATGACGTGAACAACCACCTCTTCAATCTCCACAGCGGCGGCGGTGAGGAGGAAGAGGAATCCGACGGCAGCATCTCCGCCTCGCTCGACTACGGCGTCGTGGTGGGTCAAGGAGACGGCCCCGAAGACAAAAACCCCATCGCCAAGCGCATCAAACGCAGCCGCCAGTGGGAAGTCTTCACCACCGTGAACTACGGCAACGTGAAGCTCAATCCCATCAGCAGCCAGTCCGGCGTGCAGATCGACTCCTGGGCCTCCAGCGTCGGCATTGAGCGCCACCTATCCCGCGGACTCACCCTCGGCTTTGCCGCCACCTTCCTGCAGAGCACCCAGACCTACACCGGCGGCCTCGGCAAGGTGGACCTCGAAGGCCCCACGCTCTCCGCCTACCTCGCCTACGCACACAAAAGCTTCTGGGGCAGCCTGCTCTATTCCTTTGGTGCCTACGATCTCGGCTCCCAGCGCAATCCCGGCCTCGGCCTCCCCAGCGCCTCCGGTGCCACCAACGCCTACACGAATGCCATCCAGTACAACACCGGCTGGAACTTCCGCTTCCAGAACAACACCCTCGTCACCGGTCCCTTCGTCGGCATCGACTACCTCCACGGCAGCGTGGACGCCTACAGCGAAACGGGCGGTGGTCTCGGCGCACTGCGCTACGGCAGGCAGACCTTCGAATCCCTCGTCACCCGCGTCGGCTGGTCCACCTCCAAAAAATTCGACACCGACTGGGCCACCATCACCCCGCAGTTCCGCCTCAGCTATGAGCGCCAGAACGTCAAAAACAACGGCACCAGCGTCAGCCTCATCAACGCCCCCTTCACCGCCGCCGGCGGCAATCAGAGCCCCGGACAGGACTACATGGTCATCGGCACCGGCGTGAACTTCCAGTTCACTCCCGAATTCAGCATGCTCCTCGGCTACCAGGTCCAGCTCTTCCGCAACAACATGGAAGCCCACTTCGGCAGCGTCCGCTTCGGCTACAAATTCTAAGCCGCAGCGTCCCTCAAACATCACCGCACGTCACCGCTCCAAGCGTGTGGCGTGCGGTTTTTTGTTTCCGGCACTTCAGCACCGCGCCTCTCAGCCCGCCTCCGATATGGACTGCGGTTGCGCAGTGAGGAACGAACGCAGCTACCGCTTTCGACGTGCTGATCGTCTCACGCGTACCACGGGTTATTCGAAGGCGGGAGCCGGTGAACTTCCGCCAGCCCGTCACCCCACGCCCACCACAAGACGAACGAACGCGGCAGCCCCCGCTGCCCCCCCAAAGGCGCTCCGGGCGATGAACACCATGATACATTCTACCATGACATATCTTCACACACCCAGCACACACTCTTTCATCAGCGTTTTTCCAAATTCACATTGCCCGCAGGATGGAGCGTTCGGAGCGAGAGATGAAAATGAGCTGGAAGTCCACACGCAGAGTTCCCCGCCATTTTCCACTTCCCCTCACACCCTCACCAGACTCTCGATCTGCGCAGCCAGAAACGTGTGCCCGCCCATCGTCAGTCTCAGCGCCTTGGCGGAGCTTCCCGCAGGTTCCTCCACCACACGCAGCAGCCCTTCCCGCTCGCGGGATTCCCCGCGCAGTTGCACGCGCACCAGCTTGCCCAGCGGCACGCCCCAGCGTTTCTCAAAGGCGCGCCTCTCCTTCTCCGCCTCCTCCTTCCAGCGGGCAAAGCCCTCCTCGCTGGTATGTACTGGCAGTTCCTTGTTCCGGCGTCGCGCTTCTTCAGCCGCCTTCTCCGCAGCCATCTCCGACCTCCACGCAGAATAACCATCCGCTTCAGCCGCAGGCGCCGCCTGAAAAAGCTCCAGCCCCTCGGTGATCTCCGGCTTCACCCCACGCTCCGCCTCAGGCACCGCAAACCGGCCCGCCACCGCCCACGACCGCCCAGTAAAAAGCGGCAGCGCCGATGAGTCTTCACATTCGTCCTTCATCATCTCCGTTCTCTCCTCAAGAAACAACTGTCAACAATCGTCAACCACCGTCAACTCCCCCCTTACGCAGCACGCGTCACCCGCTTCCAGAAGAAATCCAGCTCGCGAGCCAGCACGCTCATCACCTGCGCAGGTGTGGCTTCCAGAGCACCGCTTTCCGCTTCCTTGATGATCCGCTGCATCGCATACAGCGCCGCGACGTTCTGAGTGTCCAGGTGGATCGAGTCCACATGCTTCTTCAGCTCCTCGGCGAACGCCGCGCTGTGCTGCAGGATGGCCCAGCTCTGCTGCTCGCGGTCCGTCTTGAAAGTGGTGATCTTCAGCCGTGGCACCGAGGTGCCCGTGGAATGCGCATCCTGGTTCAGCTCTGCCAGCCGGCCTGCGGCAAAACCCGCCAGCGTGCGCCAGTAGGAGCCGTCCGCGAAATTCGCCAGACCAAACACCACTTCCAGCCCCTGCAGCGACCAGCACATCGCATACCGGCCCGTCATGCCCGGCAGCTCATGCTCGCTGAAGCGCACCAGAGGGAAACGCTTGCCCGCCAGCCGGATCAGATCCGCCAGCTTCGTAAAATCCAGCGGCAGAGACACCGCCTCCGCAGCCATTTGCAGGCGCAGCGCCTCATAGCGCCCCAGCAGCGCATCACGCTCCTCATTAGGCGCACTTGGCGAAGCCGTCACCGCTGGCCGGGATGAGGGTACAAACGCCGGTGGCATGGCCTCCGCATTCGACGGCGCAGGCAGTCCCACCGCAGCAGCGGTCACGGCTGGTGGTGCAGGCGTTGCAGCCGCACCCAGCACATCTGCCAGACGCTCGGCCACGGAATGTGTATCATGGCTCTCAGCCGCATGCGGCGCACTCGGCTGCCTCAGCTTGCCCAGCATCTCGCGCAGATTTTCAAACGCACCCGCCGAACTTGGCGAGAACTGCGCCGGCGCCTCATCCGCCTCGCTCGTGTCCGCATTCCCGGCCGCGCTCGGCGGTGGCAGATGCGTTCCATTCAGGCCCGCAGGGGGCGGCAGCAGCGGCGCTTCATCCTGCTGCGGCAGCGCCGGCGTTGGTTCCGCCAGTCCCTCCGCCATCAGCTTCATCTGCGCCGTCGTGCTGGAATCAAAAATCGAATACTCATCCGGAGCAGGCTGATTTTCTTCCGTGCTTTCAGCCACCTCCTCCGACATCAGCGGCAGCACCCCTTCATCCGCTGACATGGTCTGCAGAGAGATCCCGCCCTGCATCACAGGAGCCGAAAGCGTCTGCTGAAAAAAGTCCCACTGCTTGGCCGCATGCCGCAGAAACGTACGCGCCGAGACCGAGCCCAGAGGCCGCCCCAGGAAGTAGCGCTTCACATCCAAAAAGTTCGTGAATTCACGTCCCGCATCCACCGGGATGCCCGCATGCTGCAGGCGCAGGCGCAGCAGCGTCGCCGCCTCACTTTCACCAATGCCGCGCAGCAGCATTTGCGAAGCCGTCAGCCGGTCCTCCATCGCGCTCGGGAGGTGATGCCCAAACGTCGCCTGCCACACATCCTGGTTCAGGCTCAGCACCACGTGCACGCCATCCATCTCAGACATGTCCAGCAGCAGCGATGCAATGCGCAGCCCCGCCTCCGGATTTCGATAATACGCATCCAGGTGATCCACCAGCAGCACCACCGGCCGCCACAGCCCCAGCAGTCGCAGCCACGTCACCGGGCCTTCATTCGACTCATCCGCCGCCAGCATGCGCAGCACCGCCATGTGGGACATGCCGCCGTCCAGCGCGTGGTTCAGCATCGCATTCACCCACGACTCCAGCGCCGTCGGGATCGCCGGCACACGCTTCATCGCCTGCTCCGTCATCGGCTTGCGCAGCTGCCCTTCAAAGCGCCGCACCCAGTCGCCGATCAACCGCGCACTGCCTTTCTCGTCAAACACCTCGATCGGATCACCGCCCAGCACACGCAGCGCCTGCTCCGGGTTCGCACACGGCAGCGTGCCGTTCTCGATCAAACGCCGCACCAAAGTCGCGCACACACCCGCACAGGCCTCACGCAGCTTCGTCCAGCCCTCACGGGAAGCCTCCGCCCGTGCCATCGACTCCAGTCCGCGCACCGCCACCGCCGAAATACCGATCGTATCTTCCAGCCGAAACGCCAGCGGCACCAGCACCACCTGCCCGTTCGCCGCAGCCGCAAGGCGCCCCAGCAGATGCGTCTTGCCATAGCCCGCACGCGGAGCCGTCAGCAGCAGCAAAGGCTGCCCGCCAGCACGACCCGCGCTGCTTTGACGCTCATCGATCGTCGTCGTCAACTGCCCTAAAATGTCCCCGTTCAAACCCGGCACCGAGCGATTCTCCGCCACGCCAAACGGCCCCGCGCAGACATCGTCCGCAAACGGATTTAAGCTCTCCCCCTGCGGCAAAGCAGGAGGCAGTCCAGACGCGGACGGTTGCAAATTTGGTAATGGCGATTCTGGACTTTCCACAATGAATGCGGTTTCAGGGTTCTGACTCAGGTCAGATACAATAATATTTATGCCAATTCATACTCCACAGAAAGTAAGTTTTTTGCCTTTGACGTTATTCTCGAAAACGAGAATAACCGGACCCACCGATAGAACGCCTCAGCCCACCCACCGGACTGGCTGAAAAACACCGCTCATAAGTACGATGGACACTCCTGTCCGTCGATCAGCGCTCCCTCCATCACCCAAGCCCACACACCACCATACAGTCCCGCTAGCTTGTCCAGTTAGATCAAGACGCCAGCAGCCAACCCATCCTCAAAAACTCTTCCTCACCTCCAGCCACTCCTCCCAGCAGCGCACCGGATCGATGTCCTTGTACCCGCGCTCCATATCAATCTTCGCCGCCACATCACGCGGCATGGCCACCGCCTTGCAGCCATTGCGGATTTCGATCACCTCCGCCTCCGTCAGCGCACTGCCCTTCTCCTCCTCCCGGTTCACCAGGATCGAAATCAAACTCGGGATCGGATAAATCAGCAGGGGCTCAGAATCACTCATGTCGTCGGTGGAAAGTTCCAAACTCCCTTTCACTCCTCCGCATACGGGTCAAGCCCAAGAATCGATTTATGCTCAGACTGCTTCACTTCCATCTGCTTGGTGTGAAACAGCGTTTGGATCGCCGTTTCAGAATACAAGTCATGGTGAAGGAATCGTTGTCGGCTGCTCCTCTTTCCGCTCTGTCCTGCCAAGCCCCAGCGGATCATGAACAAGATGCGCCACCACGGCAATGCCCGCAGGCAGCAGCCACTCCCATTTGAAAGGCTGCCCCACGCGATCCACAAAGAAGATGGACGGCTGAATGACCCCCAGGACATCCACCAAAACAATGACCTCAATGAAAGTGATATTGGTGGGAAAACCGCTGCGAAAAAACAGCCAGACATACAGCGCCACCGTCACCCACCCCAGGACGGCGGGATAGACAAACGCCAGTGTCTCAAACCGCTCCGCCAGCGCGCTCCGCTCATGCAGCAGCCACACTCCAAACACCGCCAGCCACAGAAAAGCCGCCACACGCTCACGCCGGGTATGCTTTCTGGACAACGTGAACCACGACCAAAACAGCGGCAGCACAAACACCCCGAGCCAGAAGAAGAACTCCCTGCGTTCGTCTTTCTTGATACCAGGCTGCAGCGTTGGATCAGTCGATGTCATTGTGGTGTGTCCCATGCATTCAAATCAACAGCCGCTCACTCTCCGTCAGGATCAATCCCCAGCCTCCGCAGCTCCTGCCTCTGCCCCTCATCCAAAGGCCTGCCAAGACCGGCAGCCAGCTCCTCCATTTTCCAACGCTGTCCGTTCATGAAAGCCAGCGAAAGCCCCAGCCCGGCTTTCGTCACCGCCTCACGCAGTGGCGACCCCACATCCAAGCCATCATGCACCTCCTTCAGCATGTCGCAAATGCGGTGCAGTTCGCTTTCGTCGTCTTCAGTCATGCGGCATATGGTTCGTTTCTGCTGGTTCAAGCCGCCACCCCCACAGCTTCAAACACCCTGAGCTCCCGCCTGAAGGGACCATGCCAATCTGTCTTCCACTTCTTCTTTTCGCAAAACTGGAGCAGTTCGCCTTCGTCAAAAATGCCCGCCTTGGTAAGCACCAGATGTGTCCCTTCGTTGATCACGATCCCGTTCCAGTCTTTGTCCGCCATTTCAAAGAAATGACATGCCGCCCGAATGTGGGCAAAGTTCGCGTTCTTTTCCAGCGAATCACCCGTGAGTTCATCATGCTTGAGTTTCAAGCGCTTCACCCGCTGTTTCTTCAGGTTCCTCTGCGTGCTTTTGAGCTGCTGATGAAACTCCGCGCGCAGCAGCTTGGCATCCTTGCTGTCGCGGACCTGCCGGTAAACAGCTTCTGAGTATTTGAGATAACCCACCGTGCGTGACGCAACGGGTGACTGGATGGAATAATCGACCCACTCGCAAACCTTGCTGCTGCGCACCAGTGTCTCGAGAACCTTTTCCCCTCCGAAGACACCTTCTCCAGTCATCTGAACCTTGTCGCGTTTGTCTGCACCGCCGAGCAGATAGCGCACCCTCTCCTTCTTCATCCGCAGGATCGTATGCAATTTGCTGGCCTTAACCCATACCCCGCCTCTCTGATCGATCACGGAGGCCGCAATCCATGCATTGAAAATACCCTTCAAGGTTCCCTTGGCCAACCCGCCCTGATACTCAAGAAACTCCAGCCCGAGATCCTCGCCTTTGAGTTTACGATGAACAAGCGCACTCATGGCTAGTTGGTCATCTCTTTGAACATCTCGGCCAGCTCATTCGCAGCATCATTCGCCTGCGGGTGGTGGCTCACATCAGGATGGATTTTTTTTGCAATCTGATTCCGCCATTGCTTCGCCAGATCGCTATCACTGTAATGCGCTTGGGTCAGTCCCAGAGCCCTCTGGCGGCATTTGCCATCCATTTCCACCAGGGCATAGATCAGCCGCGCGGGCTCCGAAACAAAGTAATCGTCGTCCTCTCGGGGCGGCGACACACCAACCGGAAAGGCACCGCGATGCAGGTATTTCCTAGCCTTGCCATCTTTCACTTCCAGCATTTCTGCACCACCGCAAAACGCTTTCGCAGCAGCCGTCGCTTCAGCAAGGGTGTAATGCTTGAGTTTCGTCAGCGCTTTAACCAGATCAGCTTCCTTCCATAGGACCGCCCCTTTTTCCTGACTGATGCGCTGAACCAAATCAGCCAGCGCATCTCTGGCAGACAATGGCGGATGCTCT
>CALRWM010000126.1:0-10483 GCA_943371875.1 Prosthecobacter debontii
CCAGCTCTGCTGGCCCATAGCCGCCGCTCAAATACTCGCCGATCATCTTCAACCGTTCCTTCATCTCGTCTGTTTGGTTCCAGGGCATCGGCAACCCTGTCACCCATGTGCCCGGGAGAAAGCGTCACCAACGTGCCCGGAACATACCAGTGTCGTCGTGTGCCAGGGGCGGGGAGAGGGAGAGCCGCTTTGGCTGCCCCTGATTCAGCGGACACGTAATCATAAAAATCTCCGGGCCTTTGCCGCCCGAGGCTGGGGAGGATTGGCGGTTTTGACAGTTTGTCACGCGCTCACAGACGGGCCCATTCTTCGCATTACGTGATTCGAAGGACACGCGGGCTGTCGCCACGGGTGGGCACGAAAATGGGCGGATCTGTTGCCAGATCCGCCCATGGAAAAATTAACCGTGGCTGATTAGATCAGGCCGGCTCCTTTGAGGACGTTGTAAGCACCGTTTTTGTCGATCGTCTTGAGGGCGCGGGCGCTGAGCTTGACGTCGATGAACTTGTTGAGCTCAGGAACGAAGATGCGCTTCTTGCGAAGGTTCGGCAGGATGCAGCGCTTCACACGCTTGGTAATGTGACGACCGATACCGCCTTCTTTCTTGGCTTTACCGCTGCGATGAATGTGGTGGCCGCGAGTAACGCCGACGCCGGTGATTTGACAGATGGTAGCCATGATGAGTTCTGGGGAAAAATTGGGGCGCGATACTAGCCGAGGAGAGAGTGACGTCAACCAAAAGTCTGCCTTTCCGGCTTCAGCGGGTCGGGCGGCCCACCATGAGGCTGGTCATTTGGGGGTTCATGAGGTAGCCGATGCCGAAATTGAGAGGCTTCACAGGGTACTTCCCGGAGGAGTAGGCGGCGACCAAATCCGCCTGCTGGTGGCTGGAGAAGATGTCCAGGGTGCCGCGATAGTTGCCGTAGAGCCAGAGATTCCAGCCGTAGCGGCCGAAGTCACGGAAAGGGATGCCAGAGGGATCCTGCACGATGGCGCTGCTGTGGCGCAGGAGGTAGTCGCGGATGTTGGAGAAGCCGCTTTCGTGCATGAGGTAGGAGGCGCTTTTCAAGAAGGCTGGAACGCGGCCGAGACGAGAAACGAAGGTCAGAAACGGTCCTGCGGCGCTGACGCCGCCATTGGAGAGGTCCTGGCGGAAGTAGAAGACGCGCTTGGAGGAACCGAAGCCGCTGCGGCAGCGAATCATGAGGCCGGTGTTTCCTGAGGAACCGGAGAGGGTGACATTGCCCGCGCCATCGAGACGAACGGTATCGACGGAATCCACCGTGTGGCCGGTCCGTGACATGAACGCCATCAGCAGAGGCAGCACGCCGCGAAACCTGGTGGCCTGCAGATTGCTGCGCATCTCCGTGGTGATGAAGTAGCCGTTTTGCATGATGTTGGCGACGGCGTTGTGGAGACCGGTGAGGCCGGAGTCGATTTCAGACTGGGACAGATCGCTCAGCCGAGGGAGGGGTTCGGCAGGCTCCAGACCGCAGAGGACATAGGTTTCTGCTGAGGGGAAGAGGGCGCTGGCAAAAAGGAAGTCCGGCCCGCTGAAGGGGTAGAACATGGCGTTGGCATTCTTGATATCGCCAATCTCTTCGCTGGCCCAAGACTGCAAGGGACCGCGGCGGAGGTTTTGGTGAGAGGCCCACAGGCTGTCCATGCGCTGCTTGTGCGCGGTGACCGCAGCGGTCTGGCTGTAAGAGGAGTCCATGCCAGCGAACAAGCGGGAGATCTCATTGATAGAGCCCGAATGCGTGGGCACATTCATGGACAAGGCACCATTGAAGAGCGGCACATTGCCTGCGCTTTCAGCACGTTTCACACTGCCGCCACCCAGGGCATCCAGCACGCTGTTCCACTGACTGACCTTGGTGGCAGCCGAGTAATTTTTAAAGGCGTCCGCAGGCAGTGCACAGGCTGCGAGGAGCAGCAGCGCCGACAGCGCAGCTGTCACCCGGCAGAACTTGGAGAGATCATGATTTCGTGGAGCCGTCATAGAGCCACGAACGTACCAGACCAATAAGGACCTCCAAGTAAGTCTTTGTAAGGAGAAGCCTCTTTATTTAGAGTCTTTTTTATTCGTTATGGATATTCAGCGCCACTGTTTTAGGACGCTGAATATTCAAGAATCTGCGGGCCCGACTGCTTACTTCGGCTGATGCATGCCGATGCAATGGAAAGCACCACCTTCTGTGACGAGATCCTTGGCCATCATGGAGATGATTTCGCGACCTGGGAAGCATTCGGAAATCTTGTCTTCGGCGGCGGCGTCCTTCTTCTTGTGACCGAAGAGGGGGAGCAGCACGGCGTTGTTCATGATCATGAAGTTCGCGTAGCTGGCTGGGAGACGGCTGAGGCGCCAGTCCTTCATTTCGATGGCCTGGGGCATTTCGATTTCGATGATCTCAAGCTTGCCGCCGTCGGGAGCTTTGACGTCATCAAGACGCTCGCGGATTTCCTTGAGCACCTTGTGGTTCGGGTCGGAGTCACGGGGCTCGACCATGCAGATGACGGCGTCTTCACGGATGAAGCGCACGATGTCGTCGATGTGGCCGTCGGTGTCGTCGCCTTCGATGCCTTTCTTGAACCAGACGATGTCTTTGACACCGAGCATGGCTTTGAGTTCTTTTTCGACCTCGGCCTTGTTGCCGGGCTTGCCGCCGTGGCGGTTGGGATTGAGGAGGACGGCCTCGGTGGTGAGGAGGGTGCCTTTACCGTTGGTTTCGATGGCACCGCCTTCGAGGATCATCTTGGAGGTGAAACGCTCCATCTTGAGAGCGGCAGCCGCTTTCTCAGGGATGGCGTTGTCGAGATCCCATGGTGGGAACTTGCCGCCCCAGGCGTTGAATTCCCAGTCGGTGATGGCGACCTGGCCGGTTTCGTTGTGCTTGATGAAAATCGGGCCGTGGTCACGGCACCAGACGTCGTTGGTGTTGTTCTCGTAGAGATCCACCTGGCTGAGATCGCCCTCGTTGTCGGCGATGCTGAGGCGGATGTTCATGTGGCTGAGCATCGGGGCATTGATGCGCACGCGCTCGTAGCGGGAGATGACGCTGGCGATCTCGCCAAACTTGTCCTGCAGCTTGTGGTAGGTCTTGGGGCAGCTTTCCTTGTTGGAAGGCCAGGACAGCCAGATTGCCTCCTGCGGCTCGAATTCGGCGGGCAGACGGTAGTTTTGGGGATAGGAGGCTTTACTCATCGATGTAGCGTTTGGTCAGGGGAGCGTAGGTGTCAATGCGGCGATCACGGAAAAAAGGCCAGATGCGGCGGAAATCTTCCACCGCAGAAAGGTCACACGGCACGATCAAAATCTCTTCATCGCTCACGGAGGCCTTTGCAACGATTTCTCCATAAGGATTTGCAACAAAGCTCTGGCCCCAGAATTCGCTCTGCTGCTCGGTGCCGACGCGGTTCACGGCGGCGAGGTAGCAGCCATTCGCCACGGCATGGCCGCGCTGGACGGTCTCCCAGGCGCAGTGCTGGGCGGCACCGAGGGCGGCTTTTTCACTGGGGAGCCAGCCGATGGCGGTGGGGTAGAAGAGGATCTCCGCGCCCATGAGGGCGGTGAGGCGTGCGGCCTCCGGGTACCACTGGTCCCAGCAGATGAGGACGCCGATGCGGCCGAACTTGGTGTCCCAGACCCGGTAGCCGAGGTCTCCGGGGGTGAAGTAGAATTTTTCTTCAAAGCCGGGGTCCTGCGGGATGTGCATCTTGCGGTACTTGCCGAGCACGGTGCCGTCTGCGTCGATGACGGCGGCGGTGTTGTGGTAGAGGCCGGGGGCGCGTTTTTCGAAGAGGGGGACGATGATGACGACGCCGAGTTCTTTGGCGAGGGGGGCCAGTCTGTCGGTGGTGGGGCCAGGGACGGCCTCGGCGAGATTGAAGAGTTCGGTGTCCTGCGTGATGCAGAAGTAGGGAGTGTTGAAGAGCTCCTGGAGGCAGATGATCTGCGCGCCACGGGCTGCGGCATCACGAATGAGACGTTCATGCTGCTGCACGCTTTCTTCCTTGCTTGAAAATGCCCGGCTTTGCACCAGACCGAGAGTCACTTTTGCCATAAGATGGTGACGGTTCACCGCCTGCCGGGGAATGCAAGAAAAGATGGGTGGCGGGAGTGGTGCGCTGGGTGATCACGGTGCGAGTGCGCGGCGGCGCTTATGGCAGACGCTGCTGGTGGACGTGGGATGTGGCGGAGTGCTGGAATTGCTTCCGGATGGCTGGTACGGATACCAGGGTAGCCTCGCCGAGGCTCGGCAACCCTTCGCTATAATACGCAGCTCCCTTGGAGCTGATTTGTGGCGGAGTGATAAGGCCACCTGTGCTGGCATCGCTCCGCGATGCGGAGCACTCATGTGTGGGGTGATGCGTGAAACGAGGGATGTCGCTACGCTCAACCGCCTCGCTACAGGCTGAGATGACTCCGCCATCAGAGACATGGGCGTTTTCCACACGCTCGCGACGGGCCCATTCTTCGCACTACGGACCTCGAAGGACACGCGGGCTGTCGCCACACCCATTTACGGGCATGCATGAAACTCGCCGCTGTTCGGAAAGGACTGTGATCTCTTATGCTTCGAAAAACAAAAAGGCCCGGCAGCGTAGGCTGCCGGGCCTGGGTAAGTCGAAGCGCTATTATTCGCGATCCACGGAGAACTTGCCGGCGCCGGTGAAGAGGAGGGTCACGTAGGCGATGAGATAGACCATGGCCAGTTCGCCGGACTTGATGCCGCTGGCCGCTATATCTACCAGCGCTGACTTGTGGAAAAAGAAAAAGGCGGTTCCCATGGTGATCGCCAGGATGAGTGCTGCGAAACGAGTGAACAGTCCCGCGATCAGCAAGGCCGAACACACGACCTCCGCGAAGATGGCCAAACCGAGGTTCACATTGCCGGGAATACCTGGCAAAATGGCAAATTTTTCCGCCATGGTGGAAAAGTTCAGGAGCTTGCCGCGACCATGCAGCATGAGCATGGAAAAACCGAGGGCAACGCGCAGGATGAGCAGGCCGTAGTCGGGAGACTTCGGCAGGAAGGACAGTTTCAGGAGCTTGAGCATGAGTGTGTTGGGTTCGAGTTAAATGGGGATTTAGCGGAGCATGGGCATGCCCCTGCCCCGACGACAAGCCTAAAATTTAACCTGTGAATGCAGGGGACGGGTGGGGAGTGGCTGCGCAGGGGCGGGCCGAGGGAGAGGGCTCTCGACATAGCGGCGGGTTGTGTCACCGCTACGCGGTTCCGCGAATGGTATCTTCGTATGATGCCGTTTACCGTGGGCTGGCGCCCACGGCTACCGTTGTGTCAGCGCTACGCGCTTTATGAGGACGCAGACCCGATGCTTTTTCCACCGGCTCACCGTGAAATGGGATAGTTGTGCCTGCGTGCGCGCTGAAAAGCGGGTGCTTTAGGAAAGGGGGGAGCGGGTGGGGCGGCAGGTGGCGCTGGGACGAAGGATTCTAGGGACGCGCACAACGCGTCCCTACCAGCCCTGGGGCTGCGGCACGGTGCAATGAAAACGGAGCGCCGCCCAGATGGTTGTGGAAGGCACAACGCGTTGGCCGCGAGGTGCGCGGCTCTGCGTTATGGGTTCGACGCTCAGCGTATCCAAGTCTCCAGAACGGGCTAAAGCCCGAACTACGAACTCAGAATCAGCCGAGGGCGGACATCATTTCTTTGAGCTTGGCGAGTTTCTCCTGCCAGTCGGTTTTGCGCTGCTGGTGCTCGTCGAGCACCTTTTGCGGGACCTTGGAGGTGAATTTTTCGTCGGCGAGCTTGGCGGTGACTTTCTCGAGTTCGGATTCGACTTTGGCGACTTCTTTGCCGATGCGGGCACGCTCGGCTTCGACGTCGATGAGGCCATCGAGGGGGAGGAAGAGGGTGCCTAGCGGAGTGAGGGCGCTGGGGGTGCCTTGAGTGGGCGCGAAGGAGGCATCGACATCGAGAGGCTCGGCATTGAGGAGGATGCGGAGGACTTCGATCTCGTGGGCGGGGAGTTCCTGAGCGGGCTTGAGGACGAAGCGGACGCGCTTGTTGATGTTGAAGGTGCTCTTGAGACCACGGCCGAGATTGACGGCTTCGTATTTGTCGTTCGCGGTCTTTTCGTCCTCGGGAAGGATGCCGAAGTAGGCGAGTTCGTCGGCATCGAGCGGCTTGGGCCATTTGGCGAACATGATGCTGTTGCCGCCCTGATCTGCGGGGAGATCGGAGTTGAAGGCCATGCCATGCCAGAGCTCTTCGGTGATGAAGGGCATGAAGGGATGGAAGAGGCGCAGGGTGTTGCTGAGGACGAAGTCGATGACGGCCAAGGTGTTGGCTTTGCGTTTGTCGTCGGTGCCTTGGAGGACGGCTTTGCTGGCCTCGATGTACCAGTCGCAGTACTCGCTCCAGAAGAAGCGGTAGAGGGTGGCGGTGGCATCGCTGAAGCGGTAGTCTTCGAGGGCGGCGGTGACCTCCGTAATTGCGGTGTTGAGGCGGAGGAGGATCCACTTGTCGTCGCTGCTGAGGAGGGCGGCGCTGATTTCCGTTTCGGTTTCGCCACCCTGCATCTGGCGGAAGCGTGCGGCGTTCCAGAGCTTGGTGCAGAAGTTGCGGCCGAGCTCGACGTTCTTTTCGTCGAAGGCGATGTCCTGGCCCAGCGGGGCGCTGCGCATGATGCCGAAGCGCAGGGCGTCTGCGCTGAAGCTGGCTATGAGCTCCAGAGGGTCGGGCGAATTGCCGAGGGACTTGGACATTTTGCGACCTTGTTTGTCGCGGATGATGCCGGTGAAATAGACGTTCTTGAAGGGGAGCTCGCCCATCCATTCGAAGCCGGCCATGATCATGCGGGCGACCCAGAAGAAGATGATGTCCGGGCCGGTGACGAGGTCGGTGGTGGGGTAGAAGGCCTTCAGTGTGGCGGTCTTTTCTGGCCAGCCCATGGTGGCGAAGGGCCAGAGCCAGGAGGAGAACCAGGTGTCGAGGACGTCGGGGTCTTGCGTGAAGCCCAGCTCAGTGAGCTTGTTGATCTCCTGTTGTGAAGTGGTGGCAACATTCACCAAGTAGTCATCGCTATCATTTACACTCTCTGTGCTGATGAAGGACTCCTCTCCTTCGATCTTCGAGAACGAAATGGTAAAGCCTGTCGTGTTGTCTTGGTCATCGACATGCAACGATGAGGATCCCTTTTGCAGCGCTCGGACTTCATCGTGGGACGCCTTTTTGCTCCACACGGGGATGCGATGGCCCCACCAGACCTGGCGGCTGATGCACCAGTCTTGGAGGCCGATCATCCAATGGTCGTAAACTTTGGCCCAGCGGTCGGGGTGGAATTTCATCTCGCCATTGGCGACGACTTCCTGGGATGCTTTGACGCTGGGGTATTTGAGGAACCACTGCTCGCTGAGGCGTGACTCGATGGGGACGTCGGCGCGCTCGGAGTAGCCGAGGTTGTTTTGGTAGGGCTCTTCTTTGACGAGGCTGCCGATTTCGGTGAGGAGCTCGGCGGCGCGTTTGCGGGCGGCGAAGCGCTCCATGCCGGCGAGGTCCTTTCCGGCGAGGTCATTGAGCACGCCGTTCGGGTGCATGACGTCGATCACGGGCAGGCTGTGGCGCTGACCGATTTCGAAGTCGGCCTTGTCGTGCGCGGGGGTGACTTTGAGGACGCCGGTGCCGAAGGTGAAATCGACGTGCTCGTCGGCGATGATGGAGAGGAGTTCCTGATTTTCGACAGGGAGCGGGCGGCGGACGTGCTTGCCGATGAGATGGGTGTAGCGCTCGTCCTTGGGATTCACCGCGATGGCGGTGTCGCCAGGGATGACTTCGGGGCGGGTGGTGGCGATGGTGAGCCAGGTGCCGGGTTCCTCGACCACTTCGACTTTGAAGTGATACATGATGGCGTTCTGCGGCTTCATGACGACCTCTTCATCGCTGAGCGCGGTGAGGGAGGAGGGGCACCAGTTGACCATGCGTTTGCCACGGTAGATCTGGCCCTTTTTGTAGAGGTCCACGAACACGCGCATGACGCAGGCGTTGTAGTCGGGATCGAAGGTGAAGCGCTCGCGGCTCCAGTCGCAGGAGGCGCCGAGTTTCTTGAGCTGCTCGATGATGATGCCGCCGTGCTTTTCCTTCCATTCCCAGATCTTGGCGACGAGGGCTTCGCGGCCGAGGTCGTCGCGATGCTTGATGACGCCCTGTTTTTTGAGGGTCTTTTCGACGACGTTTTGGGTGGCGATGCCGGCGTGATCGGTGCCGGGGAGCCAGAGGACTTCTTTCCCGAGCATGCGGGCGCGGCGGGCGAGGATGTCCTGGATGGTGTTGTTCAGGACGTGGCCGAGCGTGAGGATGCCGGTGACGTTTGGCGGGGGGATGACGATGGAGTAGGCCGGGCGGGTGGCGCTCACACGAGCGGGGTCGGCTTCAAAGCATTTGTCGTCCAGCCAGCGCTGATACCAGCGGGCTTCGACTTCCGCGGGTGTGTAGGTCTTGTCGAGTTCGGGCATAAAGGGCGGCCAAGATGGGGGAAAGCGGCCGCTTTGCAAATGCGTAGGCGCATCTTACCTGACACAGGGGGGCTGACTGCAGGGCGTGCCGGTCATCAGAATGCCTCTTATCTTCCCTCACGCTGCCGCACAGCATGAGGTCTGAAAGGTCTAGGATTCGAGAAGTGAGGTGGGGGAGGGGCGAACGATCTCCCGCACCCCTTCAGGGTGCGACCTTCGCTGAAGAGGGATTAATCGGGATGACCCAGGGCTTGCTGCGCTGCGCCCTGGGCTGAGTCCGGCGGCCCTTCAGGCCGCGAGCACATTCTCCTGCGGGATCAGCGCATGGGCATGGAGAGGGGGCCCATGGGGGGCATTTCGGGGCGGGGATCGCGGAGGGTGTCAGGGACGGTGTGGGTGCGGCGGGCTTCTTCCTCCATTTCGCGCTCGGTTTTGGGGGGGGATTTGTCCTCTAGGACGGCGCAGCCTGTGAGAAGAGCCGCAGTGAGGAGGATCAGGGTAGTGGGTACTGGGTTCATGGGTGCAGGCTTGGGTTGAATGGATGCTGACTTTGAGATCACTTGGGGAGCCGGGCGTTCAAATCTTCGACGTACTTGCGGTCCTCAGCGCTCAGGCGTTCGAGCGGTACTTCGACGGGTTTTTGGTTCACCAGGAGGCGGATTTTGCCCTCGCGGATGAGGGTGGGCTTGTCGGGCATCTTGGGTGGTGGGGCTTTGCCTGCGGCTTCACGGGCGGCGGCGGGAGTGGCGGCTTCGAATTCGATCACGGCATCCTCAAAGATGATGATGGTGCCGAGAAGGGATTTGCCGTCGGTGCTCTTCCACTGGCGGGGCTCGCCGAGGATGAAGTAGGAGGTCAGCTTCGTCTTGGTGGGCGGCGCGGGCTGGGTGGTGGCGTTGACACTGACGCCGCTGGTGCCGCCGCTGCCGTTGATGGTACGGGTGTCAAACTTCTTGCCGGTGGACGGCAGGACCACCTGGGCGCAGAGCGGCGCTGCCATCGCAAAGAGGATGAGCCAGGCTTTCATGCTGGGAGGCTACCATGAGTGGGTGGTGAGGTGCAACAGGCCTCTTGCGGAATTGGTGGGTGCGAAGGGGTGGACGGGATCGCGGCGGAGTTGCGTTCAGACGCTGCTGGTGAGCGCGGCGTGTGGCGGGAGCGCTGGATTTGCTTCCCGGCGGGGTGGTGCTGGTACCAGGGTAGCCTCGCTGAGGCTCGGCAACCCTTCGCTATGATGCGTAACCCCTTTGGGGTTGTCGGCTTTTCGTGAGGTCTGCTCGAGGAGAGATTGAATGCTGCATTTTACCTGTGGTCTTGCGGCCATGAGGGTGCCTCGGGGACGCACGCCCAGAGCTGACAAAATGTCGGCGCTCCCAGCACAGACTGCGATCAGGCGTCGAGGACGGTGTAGTCGATGGCTTTGAGGCGGGGCTGCTTGGGGCCCATGCGGGGGACGCAGGCGAGGAGGGCCTTGGTGTAGGGGTGCTGCGGACTGCGCAGAACTTCATCGACGGGGCCGGTTTCGACGATCTCACCACGGAACATGACGGCGACGCGGTCCACGACGCTGCGGATGATGCCGAGATTGTGGGTGATGAGGATGATGGACATGTCGAGATCCCGGCGGAGCTGGGCGAGGAGGTCCATGATCTGCTTTTGAATGGTGACGTCGAGCGCGGTGGTGGGCTCGTCGGCGATGAGGAGCTTGGGCTGGGTGCAGAGGGCCATGGCGATCATGACGCGCTGCTGCATGCCGCCGCTGAGCTCGTGGGCGTAGGCGTGGAGACGCTTGCGGGAATCGACGATGCCGACTTTGTCGAGCCACTTGACGATTTCGTCATCGCGTCGGGCCTTGCTGACATCCGAACGATGCAGGGCGAGAGCCTCGCCGATCTGGGTGCGGATGGTGAGGACGGGATTGAGCGAAGTGGTGGGTTCCTGGAAGATGTAGGCGATCTCCTTGCCACGGATGGCGCGCAGCTCGCGCTCGTTCATTTCGAGGAT
>CALRWM010000127.1:0-10436 GCA_943371875.1 Prosthecobacter debontii
CTGACCGGTTTGCCGTCACGATCATACTGGATCATGCCTGACACGCTTACACGCTTTCTAAAAGCCGCGTAAGCCTCTTGGAATTTGCTTTCGGGCACAAAGCAGTTGATGGGTCTGTCGGCCAAATTGTCCCAAACTACGAACTGAAATCCTCCACGTTCGCTGATGGTCTGAAGTTTCCCTTCTATAGACCCATATTCCTGCTTTTGAGTCCCAATGGTTTTGGAAACCACATCGACGATCTTTTCTCTCACAGGCACCGGTTTGCCGCCAATGGTGGTGATCTCGATCACCGAGATTCCTTGTTTGGCACGGAGGGATGCCAGACTGGAGGCCGCCTGCAACGCCTTGTTGCTAAAATGCGGCACGTCACGCACTCCACGATCAAGCATGCCAATTCCGCTGCGCAAAAATTTGATTGTGTCACGGGCGCTCTTCTTGGTCTCGTTGTCCGGAACGGGACGAGCCACAAAAATGCTGCTTCCCTTGCGCACAGACATGCTCCAGAGAGGCTTTTTTCCTCCTTGTGCGATGTCTTCGGAAATTTGCAATAGAAGGTCCACGAACGCGCTCACTGCTTTACGAAACTCCTCCGGAGTAATGAGCGCACCATCCAAGCGTAGGGCAATTTCTTCCCCTTTCTCAGGCTTGTGATCTGGTTTCTTTTCGCGGCGTGGCATGATGAGTCCCGGTGCTTAACGCTTCCGTCTTCCAACACTAACGCATTCGGGGTGCGTACTCCATCGGAAACTTAACGACAGTTCTAGCGAGAGTTTCGTCGGCGCGCTGGCGGGGAAGCATGCCACGAAGGGCGTCTTCATCACCACCAGCGACTTCCACAAAAACGCGCTCGATTACGCCAGGGGCGTCACGCACAAGATCATCCTCATCAACGGCCAGCGGCTCGCCGAGCTCATGATCGAGTATGGCGTCGGCGTGTCCACCGTGCGCACCATCGCGCTGAAGCGGGTGGACTCGGATTATTTTGAGGACGCGTGAAGGGGGCGCGCTGTGCTGCAGCGGGTCAGGAACGTGAGGCTGATGGCTGGGCAGCGGGCTCAGGTAAAGTTGCCTCGTTGCTGTGCAACGGGGGCGGTCATCCAGCTCTCCAGTTGCGGCGCAACGGGACAACTTGGTTCCTTCGCCTGCTGCGGATGATTCATGTCAGAAATAGCGTGCACCGCTTGTTTCGAAGGCGCTTTAGCGGGAGGACGCCCCCTCCGCCCTCTCTGACAAGGCTTAGGCTGCAATAAGGGAATGTCTCATGGATGAACCGGGTATCACGGATTAGATAAGGCATGCAAAAAGAAGCACGCATGAAACCCTCCTCCGAACCCCTTGTCTTGAAGTCCCACCCTCACGTGGGGGAACCCCACCCCCTGGCGCCCCTGTGGCGTGCGGTCCAGGTGCGCCTCATGGACAGCGCCGACGTCGAAGGGACCGTCGTCTATGCCGGTCCGAAAGACTGGCAGCTGGTCGAATCCTTCGTCCTGAGATCCGCCGCCTGAGCCTGTCGGAGTCCCCGGCTGCTTTCATTCTTCCAGGGTGCGATTCCCCGGAGAAAGCAGCCGAGGGCTTTCAGTCTTCCATGGCGTGGCCGCTGCGCAGGCACTGACGGCAGCGCAGGTCAAAAAGCCACACTCATCTCGGAGGCCACAATGCACCAGAGTCTGGCACTTCCTGCTTTCTGTGCTTATCCTTGATCAGGCGCAGGCACATGTCGGAATCACGGCGCGGATTTCACCGGTTTGAGGCGCACATGCAGTTGGATGCTGGGTGGGTTCCCCCCGCCCGCCACCTCCTTGAGTTCCAGGTAGGGCTGCTTTCGAATGAGCTCGCTCAATTTGGGGCATTCATAGTTACGCGAATCAAACGAGGGGCTCATTTTGAGGAGCATATTGCCCACGGCTGATAATGGGCCCCAGCCATCTTCTCCCGCCGCTGCGGCAATCGCTTTTAGCAGCAGGGGTTTCAACTTGGTTTGATTAGGGATCGCGGTGTCCGCCAGCTCCGGCGCGCTTGCCGCTGCAGCCGGGGCATCGCCTGCCGAAGCCGCCGGCGGCTGCAAAATTTCGGTGTACACAAACTTGTCGCACGCCGCCACAAAGGCCACCGGCGTCTTCTTCGCGCCAAAGCCATACACCATCAGTCCCGACTCCCGGATGCGCACGGCCAGCCGGGTGAAGTCGCTGTCGGAAGACACGATGCAAAAGCCGTCCAGGTGGCCCGTGTGCAGCAGATCCATCGCCTCAATGATCAAGGCCGAGTCCGTCGCATTCTTCCCCGTGGTGTAGCCAAACTGCTGAATCGGCTGGATGGCCAGCTTGTGCAGCACCTCCTTCCAGCCCTTGAGATTCTGCGTGGTCCAGTCTCCGTAGGCGCGTTTCACCGTGGCAATACCGTAGCGCGAGACCTCCGCCAGCAGTTCAGTGATGATGGCGTAGCTCGCATTGTCAGCGTCAATAAGCACCGCCAGTTTGGCGCTGTTAGGATTTTTCATAGGGGAAGAGATCTGTCGCATGTCATTTGGCGGCGGGGAATGAAGCGCAAACGATTTCACCACGCGCCCACCACATTCCCCACTGCGCAAACACCGCTCCCCATGCACGCCTGGCTCACAAGCGCCATGGTGAAAAAAACACGCGCAGCCCTCAAAAGGGGGTCAGTGTGCAAATACTTGACAAAAAATGCAGCGCGCCATTTGCCTTCTGCCTTCGCCGAAGTCCGCCTCCCGGCCCTGCGGTGAGCACGATGCTTTTCAGTCCGCCATGCGGCGCAGGGAAGGGCTGCTGGAAGACCCGCCCGGATGAAATCAGCGCCACATGGGCAAAGGGCGAAATACTTTCACACACGGCGTGTATTTCTCAAACGCCCCCGCCATCACCCTCCGCCACAGCTTGCTCTCACCACGCACACACCTTCCGCCTGCCCCCATGCGCACCACGTGCATGCAGCACCCGCTGCGCGCCCTGCACAGATTTCCATCTTCTATGAAAACACCGTATCAAATACTGGCCCTCATGGCCGCCGCCCTCTGCCAGCTGCACGCCGCGCCACCTGAGCCCACGCTGCGCGCCGTGGATCTGCGCATCGGCGAAGCCGCGGAGGTGAAACTCTCCGACGGCAGCACCGCCAAAGTCACGCTGCTCGATCTCCAGGAGAAGTCCGACACCCTGTCCAAAGCCGTGCGCGAGGCCCAAGTAAAAGTGCAGGTGAATGGCGCGGAGGCATGGCTCACCAGCGCCAATTACCACCTGCCGCAAACCGTCGGCGGCGTGCAGATCGACTGCCCCATCACGCGCGGCTACAATGCCAGCAGCGGCGAAGACTCCTGGGTGCTGGAGAAGGATGCGCGGCTGCGCCTCTGGCCTGCGGGCGCGCCGTGGATCGAGCCCGGCACCTTCGCCTATCCGCTCAAGCAGCGCTGGTTTGCCACCAGCACGCAGTTCTCCAATGAGCCCACCTACGTGGATGGCGGCGACAAGCCCGACCGCAAAAAAATCTACTATCACAACGATCTCGACTTCGGCGGCTGCGAAGGCCTCGTGGAAGTCGTTGCCGCCACAGACGGCCTCGTCGTCAGCGCGCGTGACAAGACGCTCGACGGCTACTCCCTCACGCCCGTGCGTCCGCGTTACGATGTGGTGTATGTGCTCGATGCCAGAGGCTGGTATTATCGCTACAGCCATTTCCACAGCATTGATGACGCCATCCTGCCCGGCACGCGGGTGCAGATGGGCCAGCGCATGGGCCTCCTCGGCAAAGAAGGCGCCAGCGGTGGTTGGTCGCACCTGCACTTCGGCATCAAGAGCCGCCAGCCCTCCGGCAAATGGGGCACGCAGGAGGCCTACGCCTTCGCGTGGGAGAGCTATGTGCGCGAGAACAAGCCCGCCCTCATCGCCGTGGCGCGTCCGCATCACCTCATCCGCGCTGGCGAGACGATCACGCTCGATGCCACCAAGTCATGGGCCGCCGCAGGAAAAATCGCGAGTTACGAATGGACCCTCACCGACGGCACAAAGAGCAGCACCGCCAAATTCGAGCACACCTACACCCGGCCCGGCAGCTACAGCGAGATCCTCAAAATCACCGGCCCCGCAGGCAGCACCAGCTACGACTTCGCCATCGTGCAGGTCATCGGCGCAGACCTCGTGAACATCCCGCCCACGATCCATCCCACCTTCCACCCCACCACAAATTTGAAGCCCGGCCAGCAGATCACCTTCAAAGTCCGCACCTTCCGCGATGCCGGCGGCGAGACCTGGAACTTTGGCGACGGCACCCCCACCGTCAGCGTCACCTCCGATGGCAACGCCAAAGCCCTCGCCAAAGACGGCTACGCCATCACCCACCACACCTTCGCCCAGCCCGGCGACTACATCGTCAGCGTGCAGCACGTGAACGCCCGCGGGGAGAAAGCGCAGGGGCACCTGTGGGTGCGGATTGAGAAGTGAGGTCCTTCATTGACACAGGCACACTTCATTCAAACATCCAGGCATGCGCACCTGCCTCACACTCCTCGCTGCTGCTGCCTTCTTGCTGGTCTCCTGCGGAGACGAGCCTCTCACGACCCTGCCAGACAAGGAAGACTTGATTGGCACCTGGGAATGCCAGCCGCTGCCTAAACGAACGCTGCAGGCGCTTGGCAAGGCGCCCAGTTCGCTCAGGTTAAACCGAGGCGGCAGCTTCTATGCCGAGCGTTTTCCCATGACCGAGCCCCTGCGAGTTGAGGAAACAGGCGGGCCTTGGGTGCTGCGTGATCCCACCATCACTCCCAGCGGCGCATACTCCATCGAGCTGAAAGACATCTTCCTGTCCCTCCGCAAACGCGGCGATCAGCTCGTGCTTCATTACCCGATCGACGTCCTCGAAGGCTACGAAGCCGAGTACATCCGAAAAAAGTGAGCCAGCCCCAAAAGGGGGTCAGTGTGCAAAAACTTGACAAAATCCACCCTCCATCCCTGCGCTCTCATTGGCCACCCAGCCGCAGCCACTCCTTATTCACTGTGCCGCAGCAAGCCATTCACCCCCACCGAAGCACCTGCGCAGAAAAGTTGACGTCCCACCCGCGCAGGCCAGTCTGCGGCACGCCATGCCCACCACCCAGCCACCCGCGTCTCAGCCACGCCGCAGCCGCTTCTCCCTGCGCCATCTCCTTCGCTGCACCTGCCTCGTTTTCCTCAGCCTCCTCGGTGCGCCGCTGGCCGCGCAGCAGGCCCAAAGCGCAGCACTGGCATTCATCCCAGCAGATGATACCAGCATCGGCTACTCCGGCTACGTGCATATGGAGTTCGTGCCGTACCTGCAAGAAGATCCCCTGTCTGCCGCCAAGATCGCCCGCTTTGACCGCGTGCTCGACATCCCCGGCAAAGGCTATCGCTGGGACAATCCCGGCGCGCGCATCCGCTTCCGCACCGATGCCACGCATGTGAAAGCGCTGCTCCACTTCAATGAGCTGCACACCTCCGCCAGCGCGCGCAACAGCAACGGCATCTACCTCATCGACGGTGCCACCCAGCCCGCGTGGACCTTCCACACCAAGACCACCACGCCCAAGCGCGCCCCCGAAACCGTCGAGGTACAGATGCCCGCTCCCGCCGCCCCCGGCTTTCACGACTACGAGATCGTCCTGCCCTACGGCGACGCCGTCGATTTCCAGGGCCTGGAAGTCAATGCCACCGCAAAGATGCAGCCACCGCCCGCAGCGCCCGCTGTGCTTTATTTCGCCTATGGCGACTCCGTCACACACGGCTTCACCGCCAGCGCCATCGACAAAACCTACCCGTATCTGGTAGCTCAAAAGAGGGGCTGGCAGCTCATCAATCTCGGCCTCGGCGGCCGCGCCTCCAACGTGGTGGATGCCCACGTCCTGAAAACCCTCAAGGCCGACGTCATCACCGTGCTCATGGGCGTGAACGACTGGCAGGGCGGCGGCCCCGTGGAGCGCTACCGCAAAAACATGATGGGCTTCTTCGATGCCATCCGCGCCGTGCAGCCCACCGTGCCCATCTACTTCATCACCTCCCTCCATGTGCCCCCCGCCTGGAGCCCCAAGACCCAGATCGCCGATCTCGAATCCTACCGCCAGGTCGCCCGCGAAATCGTCCTCGCCCGCAAAGACCCCCATTTGCGCCTCATCGAAGGCCCAGAACTCATCGACCACGACCCCAAGTTGTTTGACGCCGTCGCCGTACACCCCAACGACCAAGGCTTCGCGCAGATGGGCGAGAGGCTGGCGAAGCAGATGCAGCAGCCGGGGAAGTGAGAGGGGGGGATGAGCTTCATCATCGCCGGGGAGAAACACCGATTCACCCTCCTTCTGGAGTGAAGATGGCCCACTCATCGATCCAGAGATTTTGAAGCGCTTCTTATTCACCAGTGAGTATTCTCTGGCTTTGTGTAAACCGTGGGTGAAACACCTGGAATTTCTTTGGTTTTGATGGCCAAGAGATTAGAATGAAAAATTTCCCATGACACCACAGAAGCCGGCTTTCATCATCGAACCCCTCAATCCTGCGATCCATCGCCGGGACGAGTTCGATTGTGGAGTCCCTGCACTGAATGATTTCCTGCGCACACGGGCGCGCAAGGAGATGGATGCCGGAACGTCAGCGTGCTTTGTCATCGTGCCGAAGTCTGATCCTGGAATGATAGCAGGTTACTACACACTTTCTGCGGCGACGGTGGTTCGTACAGCTTTGCCGGAGGCTCTTACCAAAAAGCTGCCGCGTTACGAAGAACTTCCTTCGACGCTGCTTGGCCGGCTTGCTCGCGATATTCGATTCAAGGGCCAAAATATTGGCGAGCTCTTGATGGCCAGCATGCTGCGTCGTTCGGTTACAGCTTCTCAAGAGGTGGCATCCTGGGCGGTCGTCACGGATCCGAAGGATGAGAAAGCCCGGCAGTTTTATGCCAGTTTTGGTTTTCAGTCGCTGACTACCGATAGAATGTTTTTGCCCATGAAACAGGCGGCTGGATGGATCAACGCTCGGTGACCGATGCACGATGGAGTGCCAACGCCTCGCGCATCCGCTTGGTGGGTTGCTTGAGAGGGCCAGTTAGTGCTTTCACAAAACGCTGAGATTCAGCTTGGTTCAATCGGACAACATTATGGCGCTGAACAACTTCCTCAGCTGCCGCCCGAACATGAGAAACGACGAAAACTGCCACGGAACATCCCTCCAGCCCTGCGGCACGCTCCAAAAGAGCCTTGTCTTCCGGTGTAACGCGGGCAACGAGACGGTCGGATCGGCGATGGATGGCTACGGCTGGCATGGGTGATTGTGTGCCAAAGTGTGCCACAGATTAAGCTTTGCGCAACTCTGGTTTAATCTGACCTCCTTCTTCATCCCACAGATCTGCCCCCCCACTCCCCCCTCGCCTCAACACGTACGCGTCATCCGCCTGCCACCTTCCTCTTCCTTCCCACCACGAATCCGTCTCGGGTTTGCAACATCACGCGCTCTACCGCTGTAGATCTCACACCATGAACCTTGGGTTGCAGCAGCGCAGCGCTCCGGCGCTTAGTCCCGATCGACGTAGGCTTTTGAAGTCGATGTCTGCGGGTGTCCTCGGGCTGGGGTTGCCGGAGTGGCTGGCCTTGCAGGCGAGGGCGGGCAGTGCGACCGGCGCCGTTCAAGCAGGGCAGGCGAAGCGCGTGCTGGTGATCTATGAAGAGGGCGGCATCAGCCAGATGGACTCGTTTGATCCGAAGCCGGACGCGCTGTTTGATCACCGGTCGCCGTTCAAGCCGATCCCGACGAGCGTGCCGGGCACGCATTTCTCCGAGCTCATGCCGCTCACGGCGAAACAGGCGCATCGGCTCGCCGTCGTGCGGTCCATGACATCCGCGCCCACGGCGGGGCACAAGGAGTGCTGCCAGGAGTTCTTCAAAGGCTACCGCAACACCAACGCCTTCGACTTTCCCGACATCGGCGCGGTGGTCACGGAACTCATGGGCACGGAGCGGCCCGAGATGCCAGGCTACATTTTTTGCCCGGGCATCAACATGCCCAATGCCGTCACCAGCACCGGGTTTCTGCCTGCGAGCCGCGCTCCGTGGAAGCTCGGCACCAAACAGCTCGGCGAAGACCTCAGCGATCCCGCGTGGAAGGTGCGCTCCCTGGAGCTGCAGGCGGGGCTGGGGCGCGAGCGGCTGCTGGAGCGCTACCGCCTGCTGGAATCGCTCGATGCCGGTGCCATCGCGCAATCGACCGCCGGGCAGTTGATGAAGGGGCACACCAAGCATGCGCTGGATCTGCTCACGAGTGATGAAGCGAAGCACGCGTTTGATCTTTCGCGCGAGTCCAGCAAAACGCGCGACCGCTACGGGCGCGATCATCGCGGCAGCTGCTACCTGCTTGGGCGGCGGTTGATCGAGTCCGGCGTGCGCTTTGTCACCGTCACGTGCATCCAGCCGCCGGAGCACGTGAAGCGCCCCGGCATCGGCCAGCCGGGCGGTGTGTTTCTCAACTGGGATCATCACGAAGGCATCTACAACAACGGCCCCTGCGGCGGCCCGCAGGGCAGCAGCAATCAAGAGCGCTACGGCCTGCCGCATCCGGTGATGATGCCAAGCCTGGACCGCTCCTTCAGCGCGTTGATCGAGGACATGGATGAACGCGGCCTGCTGGCCGAAACTCTCGTGTGCTTCGTCACCGAGATGGGCCGCACCCCGCGCATGAACAAGAACGGCGGGCGGGATCACTGGGCGCGTGCGATGTCCATCGCCTTCGCCGGAGCCGGCTGTCCCGGCGGTGCCGTCATCGGCGCGACCGACCGCGAAGGCGGCGATGTGACCGATGCCCTCTACACGCCCTACGACTACGCCGAAACGATCTACCGCAAACTCGGCTTCAGCGACAATCAGCGTCTTGCAAGGCCCAACGGCGTCGCCGTGCCGCTGTCCGATGGTGGCCGGGCGATCCGTGAGTTGTTTTGAGCGGGTGGCTTCAAGCCCGTGGGGGAATGCATGAAGGGAAGAGGAATGTTCTCAAGAAGGCCTGGAATGGATCCCACTCGGTGAAGGGCATAAGCCCTGGGGTTTGGAGCTGGAAATGAGAGTGAAGCTAAACTGGCCAAAGACAGCAAACTGACGCTTCAAGATGCCCTCCCCCCGAGCAGCGCGAAAAGATCAGGAGCGAAGCCAGCGCGGCAGCGTCTTGGACTGCGGTGACAGAGATGCAGGGCGCAAGCCTGCATCGGCGGCACCGCTTTCGCGTGGTGCAGCGCATTCGCCGGCCTCAGCATGCCGTCCGGCCTGCGAAAGCGGCGTCGCGCCCAGGCTTGCCGCCGCACTCCAAGACGCTGTCGCGCACACGCTGGCGCTGGCTGCAACAGGCATCCCTGGCATCATTTTCACTCCATTGAATCAATGATTTGCTTGCTCAATGGCCAAGTCTCTTTGCCTCCAGCTTGCGAAGCACTCGCTGAGCCGCACTCTCCGGCTTGTCCACCCACCAAGTCATCCACAAGTCGCGCTCCTTCACCTCACGATTCCCACGAAGAAGCTCCCGCAGCACCGTGGCGTTGACGGCGTCACGTCCGTGATGATGAGGGATAAAATCAGCCATCGCCTGGGCCAGGTGCAGCGCTTGCGGTGATCCTGCAATGATTTGATGCTTCCTGTCTTCGGGCGTGTTCTCGCCATCGCGCATGTCCTGCACCGTGATTCTGCGTTCCAGCATGCGAAATCGCAATTGTCCCGTCCAGATCGGACAGTTCATGTCAGTCTCCACCACTATGGTTCCTACGAAGTCGAGATACGAATCCACGAGGCTGATCTTCGTGAGCTTCCAGCCATCATGATTCAAGGCCGCCTCAAGTCGCTGCCGCCCACCGCTGATTCCACGCAGCATGGAGCAGCTCACGCAGCACAAAGTCAGCACCATCAGGACCATTATTCCATGCACGATCTTTGGCTTGTTCATTGGAACTGAAAAATGAGGCCACGGAGAAAGGGAGTCAATGTACTAAAACCGGCAGATGAGCTTCGTCCGCTCTTCAAACAGTTCGATGCAGCAGCTTACTTCTTCTTCTGCGCCGCCTTCACCTTCGCCACATACTCGGCAGGGTTCTTGTTGAAGTCCTTCAGGCAGGACTTGCAGCACAGATAGACGTCCGTGCCATCGTGCGTGACTTTGACGGGTTTGCCCATGCCGCCAAGATCTTCATCTGAGACGACGCATTTCTTGAGCGGGTAGGTGGCAGGAACGCCTTCAATGGCAGAGGCGATGCCAGCACCGAGGAACAGGCTGGAGAGTAGGACGAGGATGGATTTCATGAGGAATCTGCGGACGGAATTTTCGCGGATCCGCATGCCACCACTCTATGCCAGCGGGAGACGAATGACGATGGGGTGTAACCCGACCTGGGGCATTCATGCCTGGCATTGTCATCCACCCATCCAACCCGCCTGCTCTACCAGCAAATACCAT
>CALRWM010000128.1:0-10191 GCA_943371875.1 Prosthecobacter debontii
AGCTGCGGAGTTTGAGCATGAGGTGGTGATGCCGGTGGGATTCAAGGTGCCGAGTCTGCGGGCGGCGGGTAAGCGCACGCATGGGGTGCATGGGGGGATGCTGCTGGATACGGGGCATGGGTGGCTGGAGATCGCGGTGCATGAGGACGGGGTGCCGCCGCGCTTTCGGATTTATCCGTGCACGTCGAGCGGTGCTGCGGTGCCGCTGCCAAAGGGCAATTCTTTGAAACTGGAGACGGCGCGGCTGGATGGGAGCACGCAGGTGTTTCAGTTTGAGCCGGGGGCGGGCTTCTGGGAGGCGACGGCGATGCTGCCTGAGCCGCATGAGTTCATGGCGACGCTGACGCTGGGCCATGCGGACCATGCGCACACGTATCGGCTGAAGTTTGCGGAGGCTGCACATGTGCACGGACAGGGCCACAGCCACGCGCCGGTGGTGGCGGAGGAGGTGCGGCCGGAGGGGGATGTGTACCAGGATGCGCATGAGCGGGCGCATGCGGAGGACATCGCGCGGAGGTTTGGCAGCAAGAATGTGACGACGCCTCAAATTGTGATGTTTGGGATCACGGGCGGGCTGATGCCCTGCCCTGCGGCGTTTACGATCCTGCTGGTGTGCCTGCAGTTGAAGAAGGTGGCGCTGGGTTTTGCGATCGTGGGTGCGTTCAGCTTTGGCCTGGCGCTGACGATGGTGACGGTGGGCGCGGCGGCGGCGTGGAGCGTGCAGCATGCGCAGAGGAGATTCAGCGGCTTTGGCGAGTGGATGCGGAAGGCGCCGTATGTTTCATGCGTGCTGCTGACGGTGCTGGCGGGCTACATGGCCTGGGCCGGATGGCATGGGCTGGTATACGGGCACGGGCATGCGCACTGAGTGTGGGGCTTGAGCTTTGGGCGAAGGGTGGGAGAACTGGGTCTTTTACGGAGGGCTGCGGCTTCCGAAGGGGTTGCGGTGGGCGTGGGCTGATGGAGCTAAGAGGACATGTCGGCTGCCGCTTTCGGGTGTTTTGTGGTATGCGGGGTCAAACGGCACGGCGAAAGCGGTAGCTGCGTTCGTTCCTCACTTCGCGACCGCAGTCCATATGGGAAGGCATGCGGAGGTGATTTGTATTTTTGAGACGCGCAGCTTTGAAGAGGGCTGCAAGCGGCCTTGAACATGGTGTGGCACTGCGCCACGCTGCGTGTCTGGCTTTGTCTGCGCCCGATCCCTTTATGAAAAAATTTGCTGTCATTGTTCATGGTCAAAACTTTCTGATTCAGGATCAGGAGGACAAGTTTCCAGCGCTGAGGGAGTTTTACATCCATGCGTATCCGGAGGCTGAAACTGCGGAGTTGGCGGAGGGCCTGGCGCTGGAGCTGGTGAGGGAGCTCATGAAGGCGAGAAAGATGGTGCGGAATGCGCCTGAGAACGTGCCCACGCTTTTGATCGATGAATGCCTGGAGGTGGCCGAGTGGCCGGATTGTTCGCGGCCGCTGAGCGGGTTTGTGTTTATCGAGGGGGCGAAGAAGGGCTGAGGCGGCTTCTCATTTGGCGCGTACAGTTTGCCGGGGTGGAATCAGCGGAGACTGGTGGCAAGACGAAACAGCGGGCGGATGAAGCGGCGCGATGCGCGGCTACTTTTTTTGACGGGGATGGCAGCGAGTGCAGACGCCCCAGTTCCAGCCGTAGGCGATAAATGGATTTTGCGTGGCGATCCGCTGGCCGCACTTCTCACACTTCAGGGTGAAACAGATGATGCCTCCGATGATGGCCCAGGCAATGGGCAGGTAGAACCCATAGGGGAACATCATGGCGGCGATGAGGCAGGGCAGTCCGGTGAGGACGATGCCAAGATGGAATTTCTGAGCGGTGCTCATGGGGTGCCGTGAATGAGCGGAGGAGGGTGGTGTTTGTCAATCCGGTGGTGATGTGGCGGATGGGGTGTGCCTATCGCCGGTATTTACATGAGGGTGTGGGGCGGAATATATTCCAAGCATGAACACTGACCCGAATGTTGCCGAGCCCGCAGTGCGCGATTCTTTTTCTCCGTACCGGCATTGCCTTGGCGATTCGTTTGAGTACCAGCCGGTGCTTATGATCGTGCTGGGGCTGGCTCTGGTGGTGTCGGTGTGGCTGATCGGCCTGCGTATCCGTGGGTTCTGGCGAAAGGCAGAGCCGGTGGGTCAAAAGCCAGGGCACCGAGGATGGGCGGCGCTGGTGGAGTTTGCGCTGGGCCGTCTGGTATTGGCTGGTATTCTGGCCCAGATGTGCCTGGCGATGATCCATCTTGCCTACGTAAGCTCGCAGCAAGCTGCGCTGAGGCCGCCGTTTGAATGCTTGACGTCAGGTGACGTTTATATCTTCTGCACGCCCCTGCTGTGGGCCAGCGTGGTTTATGTGAACTGCACGGTGGCGACTTTGATGGGGAAGATGAGAGGCTACTTTTTCTGACGGGGACGGCAGCGGGTGCAGATGCCCGAGTTCCGACCGCGGGTGACCAAGGGAATTGTGTTGGTGGTCATGCGCCTGCCGCACTTCTCGCACGTCAGTGTCCAGGCGATGATGTGGCCGAGGATGATCCAGCCAATGAACAAGGGGACTCCGTAGGGGCACAGCATGGCTGCAATGAGGCAACCCACTCCGCCGAGGATGATGCAGAGATGGACTTTCAGATGGGCGCTCATGGGGTGCCGTGCAGGTACGGAGAGCGGTGGTGTCTGTCAATGCGAAGGGAGATGTGGAGTGCGGTGCACCTGTCGCGGGTATTTGCACGGGGACATGGAGCGGAACCGGCAGCCAAGTCATCCCTTCAATTTCATGCCCGTTCATAAGCTGCCCCCGGCACCGCGCAGTTCACTTCTCTGTCAGCGTGGCAAAAAGGACTTCCATCTCGATCTCAGGCCTCTATAAATAGCGATACACTCATCTCCTATGAACACTCGAAATGTCAGCACCCTGGTCCTCATCAGCTTCTTAATCATTGTGGGCTGCGCATCCAGCCTCGCGGCAGAACCCGTGCAGATCAGCATGCTCAGAAAATCCTGGGAGCAGGCCCGCGCCCGCGCCGCACAGCCCGTCGATGAAAGCTACCTGCGCGATCTTCACAAGATTCTCGACACCTTCACCAAGGCCGGGCAGCTGGAAGACGCCATGGCAGTCAAAAACGAAAGCCAGAGCGTGGTTGAAGACGCAGGTGCCGCAGCTTCAAAATCCACCGATGCCGCCAAACAACCCGCCAAGCTCGCCACCCTCCGCAAATCCTGGATTCAGTCCCGCGACAAAGCCCTGCAGCCAAGCGACGCCGTCTATGTCCGCGAACTGCAAAAACTGCAGGACACCTACGCCAAGGCCGGAAAGCTCGAAGACGCCCTCGCCGCCAAAAGCGAGCTTGAAAAACTGGGCGGAAATTCCGAAGCCCCTTCCCGCCAGACCCGATCCTTTGTCGGAAAAAAATGGGCCACCCCCAGCGGCAGTCATTTCACCTTCAAGGCAGACGGCACCGGCACCCAGGCCAATGCCTCCGGCAAAGAATGGCCCCTCAAATGGACCCAGGGCACGGATGACCTGCTCAAGGTCGATGGCTGGATGGACGATAAACCATCGACCCTGTATTTCCGCTTCCCCAAAAGCCGCGAAGGCCTCTTCGGCTCATCCACCGACAAGCTCGACAAGCAAGTCTCCGTGAAGTGACCCGCCCGCAGGCTTTCTTCAACAGTCTGTTACGTGGTGCCATTCATCCAAACAACACGCAGGTAAAAAAAGACAAACCGCGTCCCCGCAGTCCCCTCATAATGGGGTCAGGATGCAAATAATCAAAAAATGCAATCCGGCTGAATACAGCCACGGCCAATGACCCCGCTGCCGCCCCTCCTGGCCTATGCCGTGCCACCACTGAGCATTCTCCTCCTGCTCCCGGCCATCTGGATTTTCAGCGTCATCTCCTCCGTGCTGCTCGTTATCCTGCCCTTCGCCTGTTTCGAAGACCCCGCCATTTGGAGGCCCATGCTCAAACTCAACGGCCTCAGCCTCCTGATCCTCTTCACTCTCGGCGTGATGTTACACGCCAGTCATCCGACCTTTGCGGTCGGTTTTTCATGGACCGCAGCACTCATCACCCTCGGACCCGCAGCGCTCACATTCATCGCACTGCTCATCGAAAAAATCCGGAAGTAATCCAGCCCGTGCCACCCGCCTGGGTCATCATTCGTAAATCTTCGCGGCCTCCAGCATTTCACACATCAGCTCCCACGAAGGCTGCTCCACCTTCGCCATCTCGTGCGCGCCGAGCCACGCCGCCATCGCCTCCAGGTATCTCTCCAAGGTCGGATTCTCCCATGAGCCGCGGTCACGGTTCAGGTCATCCCTAAAAGACTCCAGCCTTTGAACGACATCAGCACGAGTTTTCATAAGGGAATAGTTAGGGTTTGGGGGGGGGCTGATGGATAAAAGATCGGAGCAAGGGAATCAACTGATTGCCGCAGCGCGCAAGCCCCCGCATCCCCCCAGCTAAACGATAGAATCCCAGACCTCTCCGAGTAGAAGTACCCAGACAAATTCGCCCCTACAGGCATTCGTCATTCTGATTTCGCCATTGATTCGCTTCGCTCACCCTTCGGGCTCCCTTCAGTCGTCTGTCACGCTTCGCTCGGCTCGTCATTCATCATTCATCCCCATGTCAAAAAGCCCCCTCATCTCCCGCCGCACCTGCCTCCGCGGCCTCGGCACCACCCTCGCGCTCCCCTTGCTCGAAGTCATGGGCTGGGCAGACACCGCCAAAAAAAGCAGCGCAGCCATCGCAGCAGCGCGCCCACCCGTCCGCCTCGGCTTCATGTACATGCCGCACGGCGTCATCATGGATCAGTTCTGGCCCGCCACGCCCGAGAGCTACCTCACCACCCCGCCGCCCGCGCTTGAGAGCCTGCGAGGCGTGCTCGATCAGTGCCTCCTCATGAAAGGCATCGGCGGCATCCCCATCGCCCCCTTCAATGGCGCACCCCACGCCCTTGAGCTCTCCACCTGGCTCACTGCGCAGCTCCCCGACTCACGCCAGCGCAACCGCATCAACATCGCCATCTCCGCCGATCAGATCGCCGCCAACTACATCGGCGCACTCACCGCCCTCCCGTCGCTCGAGCTCGCCACCATGCCGCAGACGCACAAAGAAAATCAGGAAGGGCTCAACGAAGGCTACTACTCCCACTGCAGCTTCCGCTCCGCCACCCAGGCCGTCCCCGCCGAGATCAATCCCCGCAACGTCCTCAATCGCCTCTTCAATCAAAGCAACACACCAGGCAGCAGCAACGGCCCTACCAGCGCCGCCGCCGCCCAGGCCCAGGCGCTCGATCGCTCCATGCTCGATCTCGTCATCACCGGCGCACGCGACTTGAGAAAGCAACTCCCGCAGGACGACCAGCAAAAGCTCGATGAATACCTTGACAGCGTCCGCGCCGTCGAGCGCCGCATCGCCGCCATCGAGTATCGCCAAAAAGAAGCCGCCCTCGAAAAATCCGGCCTCGCCCCCAGTCGCCATCGCGCCACCGACACCCCGCCCATCGAGATCAAAATCCCCATCGGCGACAAACGCAGCGAATACATGCAGGTCATGTGTGATCTCAACGTCCTCGCCTTCCAGACAGACACCACCCGCGTCTCCACCTACATCGGCTCCACGCCGAATGGCGTCTCCTATCCCGAACTCGGCTTCAAAGACGAGCACCACTCGCAGACGCACCACAACAACCAGCCCGACAAAGTAGGAAAAGTAGCCGCCATCACCAAGTTCAACATCGATCAGTTCGCCTACATGATCCAAAGGATGCACAGCATCCGCGAAGCCGACGGCACCCTCCTCGACAACTGCCTCATGCTCTGGGGCTCCGGCCTCGAAGACGGCAACAAACACTCCCGCGAAAACCTCCCCTTCATCCTCGCCGGAAAAGCCGGCGGCACCGTCAAAACCGGCCGCTACTTAGACACCACCAAAGGCAACCAAGGCGACCTCCTCACCACCATGCTCTCCTGCGCCGGCGTCCCCCTGGACCGCCCCATCGGCATCGCCACCAAGCAGATCAGTGAGATGAAGGCGTAAGCACCGTTACTCGTGCAGGTCGCCCCACATGGCCAAACTGCGAGCAAAGCTCATTGTTCAATTCTCTGGGCTGCTGCATGGTGTGCGTGCCGCCCCCCGCCATGAAGGACACCCTTGCCGAAATCAATGCACTGCGCACCGCCGGACTCATCGGCCAGTGGGCCATTGGCGGTGCCATGGCAGCCACGTTCTACCTGGAGCCGATTTCCACCTATGACCTGGATATCTTTGTGTTGTTCGAAGGCTCCCCATTGATTCTCACCCTCACACCCATCTATGACTTTCTGCGGGCACGCGGCCATGCACCGGACGGAGATGCGGTGATGGTGCACGGCTGGCCCGTGCAATTCCTGCCCGCTGAGTCCGTCCTGCTGCGGGAGGCCGTGGAGTCCGCGCAGGAGGTGGACTTTGAAGGCGTGCCCTCACGGGTGATGCGCGCCGAGCATCTCATGGCCATTGCGCTGCAGACAGGGCGTGGAAAGGACTTTGCCCGGCTCCTCACTTTCATGGAATCCGGGGTGGCCGATGAATCAAAACTGCACGATATTCTGCAGCGACACGGCCTGAGTGCCAAGTGGCAGCGATTTGAACAAATGTACCTCAACCCCTGATGAGCCCGCTGTTTCAAAAAACTCTGGAGAGCAAGGCCGCCCGCAGGCAGCGGCTCATGGCGCTTCCTTACCCTGAGAAAGTGCGCATCGTCGAGCAGATGCGCGCCGCAGCCCGCGAGATCCGGCAGGCGGAAAACAGCACACTCATTTTGCGCGAAGAACCACCTCCTTATGGGGGCGGCAACCCCTGAGATCAGCCCCACTCCGCTGCGATCTCCCGTATCTCGAGATCTGCATGCTCAGCACAGCGTTGCAGATGCTGCGGCAGCAACTCCAGTGCATGGAGTTTCAAAAACTCCGCGATCCTCAGGTATTCCCACGCATCATCGGTCGCGAGATGCGGTGCTGTCACCTCAGACCAGCACTCCATCAGCACCTGTAAAGGCACCCGTGCCAGCGCCGTCCGGCCCAGCGTGATGTTCGCCACGTTCTGACATGCAAATGCCAGTTCCGCGAGATAATGCAGCACCGCCATGCGCCTGCCGTGCTCCAGTTTCCCTAGCTCCGCCAGTTCGGCCAAATCCGCCAGCCCCAGCCTGACAAGCTCTGTCTCAAATCTTTGGGCATAAGGATCTTCTGGTGTCATCTGGTATGACGTTCATTCCTCACCTCACCCCACTCGCTTCTCCGCCTCCACATAAATGCTGTTCTCCGGCCGGTTATCGATCCGCTCCAGGTCCGCGCATTTCCCTTCGCGATACTTGCACGCACGCGCATTCACAAAGCCATGCTTCTCCAGCAGCTTGCACAGAGACGACTCCGTGTACATCCACTGGTGCCGGTTCTTCACCCCCGTGCCGTCGTATTCCAGGATGCCCAGCAGCATCGCCGTCGGGTCCTCCGGATCATAGAGCTTCACGTAGTGGTCCAGGCTCGGGATCACAAAGCGCACCACCCCGCCCGGAGCCAGCACGCGCCGGATCTCGCTCAGCAGCAGCGGCACATCCCACACAAAAATATGTTCAAACATGTGCGAGCTGAAAACACACGCGCAGCTGTTGTCCGCCAGCCGGAAGCGCTTCGTCACATTCAGGTAGTGCAGCTTTTTAAACACACCCTGCTCATGCTCCTCCAGCCGCGCCTGCGTGATCCGCCCCACCTTCCGCAGCAGCTGCGGCAGCCCCGGAACCATCGTCACCCAGATATGCGGCGTGATGTCCGTGTTGTACCACCCCTCCTGCGGACAATTGAAAGCCCCGAGATGAAGTTTGAGCAAAGGTGAAGTCATGTGAGGAAAGCTAGGCCTCCCCATCCGCCCCGTCAACGCTCACGCAGTTCCATTGTTCCACATCGAGCATCGAGCATCGAGCATCGAGCATCGAGCATCCAGCTTCACACCCGCTGCCCAATAATGAACACATGCTTCTCCGGAAGCTGATCATACTCCAGGTGCCGGCACACGCAGCCCGCCGCCGCCAGAGTTTGCAGCGTCAGTGAAATCCCCAGCGTGCTGTAATTCACCGGCACCCCCATGCTGGCATCCAGCCTCTCCTCCGGCGCATCCAGTCCGCCGAAGGAAAAGATAAAAATCCCGCCCGGCGCCAGCGCCCCGCACAGCTTCGTCAGCACCTCCGCGCTGCGCGCCAGCGGCAGATGCCACAGGCAGTCCCACGCCGAAATAAAATCATAGCGCCCCTCCGGCTCCCACACGCACACATCCGCATGATGAAACGTGAGGTGCGGCATCCGCTCACGCGCCAGCTCGATCATCCGTGCCGACACATCCAGCCCCTCCACCGCATAGCCCCGCAGTTCCAGCAGCCGGAGAAAGCGCCCATGGCACCCGCACCCCACATCCAGCGCCCGACCACCCGGATGCGCCGCAAAGCTCAGCGCCAGTTCATGCTGTGAAATACCATTGCCATCCAGATGCGGCTCCAGCCACCGCTCCGCGATCTCATCATAACTCCGGCCAAGGTCCTCAGGCTGCATGGCAGGGGATTAACCCCGGGCGCACCGAGTGGCAAGGACTGGATTAAATGACGGTTCGCCACCTCCTCAAAATCCATTGAGAAGCATGGGGGCAAACAACGAAAAGACGCCCCTCTTCAGTGCCCCGCGCTGCTCACACACTTGCTCTTGCCATCCAGCCCCACTCTGTCACGCTTCACACACCCCATGCCTCCCATCCCCACACACCCGAGGCATCCTCATCACCAGCCCGCCACGCACACACAGCTGCATCGCATCGCCCTTCACGCCCTGCCTCTGCTGGCCGCCCTCATCGGCCTCATGCTCATCTCATGCGGCCCATCCAAAAACACCGACGCGCAGGCCCTCATCCATCTGCCCGTCCCGCATCAGCGCGGACTCGCCGAAAATCCCCGCCGCATCCTCCTCGGCATGCGCTCCATCGGCGAAGACTGGACCTGCTTCCGCAGCACCCCCGAAGCGGGAGACGAGTGGCTCATCGACCGCGCCCATGACAAAGCCGCCGTGAAGCGCGTCCGCCATGACGAAGCCGGCAAGCCCACCACCGAGACCGATTCCTATCTCAGCGGCCACCGCTACAAGGACGAAGAAGGCATCGAAGGAGACGAAGAACTCCGCGTCACCTGTGACTGGAACACCGGCACCCTCGCCATCGCCTACCTCGGCAGCGATCCCGACGTCAAAAAATCCATCGCAAAACTGCCCCCCTTCGCCCCGGAGCACCGGCTGCAATACATGGACCTCGTCACAAAGATCGTCAAAAAGTGGACCCCCTGACATCAGCCCGCCACCAGAGCATGGAGGCGGCTCACCCGCGTTGCTTCTCACCAAGGCAGAAAGTCACTGATCCTCCTCAAAGAGCCGCACAGCATGGGGTCTGAAGGACCCACGGAGTCAGCCCAGGGCGCCGGAGCGCAGGGACAAGCCCTGGGTCACACAAGCCACCACGCAAAGGGTGAAACTGCCGCTTTCGGGTATTGGCTGGTATGCGTGAGCCACCGAGGACGACGAAAGCGGCAGCTGCGTTTCCTTCTTCGCTCAAGCTACGAAGCACCTGAACTCAAGGCGGCTGGATTGTGGAACGGAGGGTGACAGGGGAGCTTATTCGGCAGCTGTCTGCGCGAAGTGAGCTTTCAGAATCCGGCCAAAGCCGGTACTACAATACGTGCGTTGGCTGGCTTCAGAGGCTGGGGTGTTGCGGGGCATTCGGAACGGGCTGAAACTCAAACTACGTATTGAGAAGAGCCTGGAGTTACTCGGGAGGACGGGCTGTTCCTCACTTCGCGACCGCAGTCCCTATGGGAGGCGTGCTCACTGGGGGCTACTTCTTTGCGGGGGCGGGAGAAGCTGCTGCGGGCTTGGCGGCTGGCGCAGGTTTGGCGGCTGGAGCAGCCGCAGCCGGTGCACTGAGGGTTTCGACGATGCGGCGGTTTAAGAAGGGGTAGCTGGTGATGACGGAGGTGATGAGGGTCTGCATGCGGTGGTTGTCTTTGGCGATGCCCGACATGAGCTGATCAATGATGATTTCGTCGTAGCCTTCGAGCTGGCGGCAGAGGGCGTAGGCGAGGAGTTTTTCGGTGAGGTTG
>CALRWM010000129.1:0-9579 GCA_943371875.1 Prosthecobacter debontii
TGCCACGACTCTCCAGCCCGTGTCCGCCACCACCGAACTCGTGGTCATTGCCGTCGCCGTCTTCTTCGGTACCACCCGTCTCATCGACAACATCGAATTGAAGTAAGCAACGAATCGCTGAACAAGTCCATGCACCTCAGTCCTCTTCAGGAAAATCTCTGCGGCGTTCCCGCCTCTGCGGTGTAAATCAGTATCTCAGTAAGGCGGACACTCCAGTCCGTCGCTTCTCCGTTCTCCATGTCCGAATCCCTCTCCAGTCACAGCGCCGAAGGCTACGACCTCGAAGTCGTCCGCAGCGTCTGGAGTCTCGCGCAAGTCATTCCCGGCAACGACCCTGAAGTCTGGCGCAAAGACGAATTCGGTGCCTGGATTCACCGCACCGACTATCGCAACCGCCATTCCGACTTCGGCTGGGAAATTGCCGACTACGGCTACAGCCGCCGCAGCATGGGCCTCGCCTCCCTGCGCCCCATGCAGTGGCAAAATTACCTCGACTTCATGGTCGCCGCCCGCAACCAGGCCGTCGTCACCGCCGACGGCCTCCGCAACGCCCGCCGCCTCCTGTAGTAGAGCCATCGAAAATCGGTAACTGGGTGACATGCACGGCACTCATCTAGGGATGTGCAGTGTGCATTGAACACTCAGCCACCAAGGCCCGCGACAGCGTTTTGGAGTGCGGTCGCGCAGATGCACGGCGCAAGCCTGCATCGGAGCTACCGCTTTCGCGGGGTAAAGCATGCTCTTCGTCCTTAACCCGCCGTCCAGTTTGCGAAAGAGACCTCGCGCCCAGCTTTGCCGCACACATACCCGCTGTGCTTCGGTTCCCCGACGCTGGCGCATTCGCATCCGTGCTGCGCCATAATGCCCAGCGTCAGGCGATCAAAGCGCATCGTGCCCGGCACGCTGGCTTCCTTGTCTGACTAACGCATCTTCCCACACTTCGCTCCGCATTACACCAGCTCCAACGGAGCTGCGGATTACAGCCCAGGGTCAGCCGAGCCTCAGCGAGGCGACCCTGGGTAGTGCCAAAACCACCCGGGAAGCAAACCCAGCACTTCACCGCACCCAGCGCTCGCCAGCAGCGTCTGCAAAGAGTTCCGCCGCTCCAGGAAAGCGTCGCCAACTCCAAAACTCACGATCAATGCCTTAACCAACCATTCATCTCAGACTCAACATTCCTTTGCCAAAACAAAACAAAACCATCCGCATTCCCCACCCCATCCTCTCCACGGTGTTAAATCAACATCTCCTCTGGATTCACATCAGCCCCGCCCAGATCCCGAAAGTCCGCCCCCCGCGCCTCGTTCATACAGCAGCATGCTCCGTCTCGCCCTCATCGCGCTGCTCACCACAGCCACCCTTCACGCCGCAGGCACCGACTTCGCCAAAGACGTCTATCCCGTCCTCCAGCGTGCCTGCTTCGAATGCCACGGTCCTGAGCACCACAAAGCCGACCTCCGCCTCGACACCGCCTCTCTTCAACACCTGAAAATCGGCACCGACCTCCTCCGCCGCGTCGCCTTGCCCAAGGAGGACAAAGACGCCATGCCCAAACGCGGCGACCGCCTCACCACCGCCGAAATCTCCCACCTCCGCGACTGGATCACCGCCGGCGCCCACTGGCCCGATAAACTCGAAACCCTCCAGCACTGGAGCTACCTCCCGCCCCAGCGCCCCGCCTTGCCCGCCGTCAAAAACCAGTCTTGGCCCCAGAACGAAATCGACCGCTTCATCCTCGCCAAACTCGAAGCCAACAACCTCACTCCCTCTCCGCCCGCTTCTCCCGAAATCCTCATCCGCCGCCTCTCCCTCGATCTCACCGGCCTCCCACCCACACCCGCCGAAATCGATACCTTCCTCAAAGAGCACTCCAAGAATCCAGCCTCCAGCATCGAGCAACTAGCCGACCGCCTCCTCGCCTCCGATCAGTTCGGCGTCCGCTGGGCCCGCCCCTGGCTCGATCTCGCCCGCTACGCCGACTCCCACGGCTTCCAGCGCGATGACCTGCGTGAAGTCTGGGCCTGGCGCGATTGGGTGGTGAACGCGCTCAATAGCAACATGCCTTTCGATCAGTTCACCCTCGAACAAATTGCCGGCGACCTCCTGCCCAACGCCACGCCAGAACAAATCATCGCCACCGGCTTCCATCGCTGCACCCCCACCAACGTCGAAGCCGGCACCGAGCCCGAAGAAAGCCGCATCAATCAAGTCATCGACCGCGTCAACACCACCGGCGCCGTCTGGCTCGGCACCACGCTCGAATGCGCCCAGTGCCACAATCACAAATACGATCCCTTCAGCCAGCGCGACTACTACTCGCTCCTCGCCTACTACAACAACACCGAGAAAGAGGCCGAGCGCACCAATCCCACCACCCCCGGCTCCATTCAGTTCAAAGGCTCGCCCTTTAAAATCCGCGACTCCGGTGCAGACGCCCAGCGCGAGCAGCTCGCCGGGCAGATGAAGACCCTGAACGCTCAGCTCGCCGCTTATCAAAAGCAGGTCGCCAGCACCGGCAAACCCTCCGACAAAAGCGCCTCATCAAGCGCCTTCAAAGCCCTCAAACCCAGCGCCTTCATCACCGAGAGCGATGCCGAGTCAGAGCTCCAGCCCGACGGCAGCGTCCTCCTCACCGGCCCCGCTCCCGACAAAGACACCTACACCTTTGAAACCGACCTCACCGCCGGTGAACTCAGCGGCTTCATGCTCGAAACTCTCACCCACGCCTCCATCCCCGGCGATGGGCCGGGAAGGGGAGGGGTCAATCGCCCCAACTTCGTCCTCCACTCCTTCGACTGCACCCTCACCACGCCCGACGGTAAAACGCAGCCGCTGACCTTCAAGACCGCCTACGCCGACTACTCGCAGAAAGGTTACGATGTCACCAGCCTCGTCACCAAGACCGGCAAAAGCGCCTGGGCCATCGGCCAGCGTTTCCACGAACCTCACTGGGCCGCCTTTGAACTCCAGCAGCCCGTGGCCATCACTCCCGGCACCAAGCTCAGCATCCGCATGGCGCAAAATTTTGGCAACGGCCTCGTCATCGGCTGCCTGCGCATTTCCTGCATCGCAGGCAGTGTCGCCGCCTGCCTGCCCGAAGTCCAAGTCGAAGAGCCCGCGCCCGTCGTTCAAAAGGGGCGCAAAGGCAAAGCCGCCCCCGCACCGCTTTCCAAGGACCCCGAACTCGCCAAGCTCGAAAAACAAAAGATCGCACTGCAAAAGCAGATTACCGCCCTCGCCGCCCCCACCACCGAGGTCATGCGCGAACTCCCCCAGCCGCGCATGAGCGCCATTTTCAAACGCGGCGTTTACACCGATCCCGCCGACCCCGTCACCGCCGCTGTCCCCACCATTTTCAACAGCAAACTCAGCGGCCCGCCCAACCGCATCACCCTCGGCAAATGGCTCGCCAGCCGCGACAACCCCCTCGTCGCCCGCGTCACCGTCAACCGCTGGTGGGCCGAACTCTTCGGCGCCGGCATCGTCTCCACCCTCGAAGACTTCGGCATCAAAGGCGCACCCCCAACCCACCCCGAACTCCTCGACTGGCTCGCCACCGAGTTCGCGGACAATGGCTGGAACATGAAACACATCCTCAAAAAAATCGTCCTCAGCGCCACCTACCAGCAAAGCAGCTCCATTCACCCTTTGGCCAACGCGCCTCCCTCTCCGGAAATCATAAATCATAAATCAAAAATCATAAATAACGGCTCCTCCCTCGACCCCTCCAACTCCCTCCTCTGGCACGGCCCTCGCTTCCGCCTCGACGCCGAAGCCATCCGCGACAACGCCCTCGCCATCTCCGGCCTCCTCAATCTCAAACAGGGCGGCACCCCCATTCGCCCGCCGCAACCCGAAGGCCTCTGGCAGAAAGTCGGCGGCCAGCAGTACAACTACATCGTCAGCCCCGGAGCCGAACAGTACCGCCGTGGCCTCTACGTCGTGCTCAAGCGCGGATCACCCTATCCCAGCTTCATGAATTTCGACGCCAGCGCCCGCATGGCCTGCGTCGTGCGCCGCTCCCGCAGCAACACCCCGCTCCAGGCCCTCACCCTCCTCAACGATCCCGTTTACGTCAGCGCCACCCGGGCCTTCGCCAAACGCATCGTCGCCGAATCCCCCAGCACCGACCTCCACTCCCGCCTCCAGCACGCCTTCCGCCTCGCCCTGGCACGCGCACCCAAACCAAAGGAACTCACCGTCCTGAAAACTCTCTGGGAAACCCAGTTCGAAACCGCCAAAACAGACTCCCAAGCCACCCAGGAACTCAGCACCGGCGTCGAACTCCCCAAAAACCTCCCCCCCGCCGAGTTCGCCGCCTGGTACGCCGTCGCCAGCGCCATCCTCAATCTCGACGAGTGCATCACCAAAGGCTGACGTCAGATCCCCCGTCTGACAAGCGCTAGCCTCGAAAGCGCCTTCTCCAAGGCGTCTGTCTCTCATGTCTGCGCCTGCGCAGATGGATTGGAGTACGATAGACACTCCTGTCTGTCGATCAGCGCTTTCGATTCCCCCCCAGACCTTCGGTCCATGTCCATGGCTCACAGCAGCCATCTCGCCGGAATTGAGCTTTGTGATAAACCCCGGGCACGCGCATGCCCAGCGCTGGTGGGGCTGGCTGTCCTCAGCCAGCCGCCGTCGAAGCCCAAGATCTTCGAACGAGAAACAGCCCCCTAAGAGGAAATGAGTTTTGGAAACTGCAATAAGCCACGCGCCAGCGTTTTGGAGTGCGGTCGCGCAGATGCAAGGCGCAAGCCTGCATCGGAGCTACCGCTTTCGCAGGCTATTAAATGGCCTCCGTCCTCAACCCTCCATCCAGCCACCCAAATCGGCGTCCCGCCAAACCTGCCGCACGCATCACACGCACCGCAGTCCTCAACGTACGTATTGTAGTCCCGGCTTTAGCCGGTTCCGGACGCGCCACCCAGCACCTCCTGTCGCAACACATTCCCCACGCCCTCCCCACACCCCCAAACCCCGGGCATAGCGCACCTTTCGCCAAAAATCGGCTGGTGATGGCGTTGTTTGTGCGGCTACCTTACCACTGCGATGCTTCCCAACGCACCCACACCCTGCCCGCACTGCTCCTCGCACGAGGCGCAGCCAGCCGCTGCTGTGAAGGAAAACCTGCCGCCCGCAGCCTACATCTGCCCCATGTGCGAGGGCGTCCGTTCTGACAAACCGGGTGCTTGCCCCATGTGCGGCATGGCTCTGGAAAAAAATCCGCTCGCCCACCGCAACGAACCCGAATGCTGCGGCGACGGCGGTGACGATGAAGTCAACGATCTCTGGTGGCGCGTCCGCTGGAGCGCCGCGATGACCGCTCCGGTGGTCCTCCTCTCGATGGGCATGGATCTGCCCGTCATCCGTGACATCCCCCACGAAGCCTCCGGCTGGATGCAGTTCGTCTGGGCCACGCCCGTCGTCTTCTGGGTCGGCTGGCCCCTGCTCGTGCGCTTTGCCAATTCGCTGCGCACCCTGCGCTTCAACATGTTCACGCTCATCGGCCTCGGCGTGCTCGCCGCATGGCTCTACAGCACCGTCGCGCTGGCCGCGCCGAACCTGTTCCCGCACACGTCCCACCACGGGGGCATGGTGCTCTACTTTGAAAGCGCCGCCGTCATCACCGTCCTCGTCCTGATCGGCCAGCTCCTCGAACTCCGCGCCCGCAAGGCCACCGGCTCCGCCATTCGCGCCTTGATGAATCTCGCGCCCAAAACCGCGCTGCTCATCCGCGCTGGCGAGGAAATCGAAACCCCGGTAGATGACATCCAGATAGGCGATGTTCTGCGCATCAAACCCGGCTCGCGCATTCCTGTCGATGGCAGCGTGACCGAAGGCAGTTCGACCGTGGATGAATCCATGCTCACCGGCGAATCCATGCCGCAGAAAAAGGAAGCGAACGCCGCAGTCACCGGCGGCACAGTGAATGGCAGCGGTACCTTCCTCATGCGTGCGGATCGCGTCGGCGCGAACACCCTCCTGAGTCAGATCGTGGAAATGACCGCCAAGGCGCAGGCCAGTCGCGCCCCAGTGCAGCGTCTCGCAGACCGCGTCTCCGCCTGGTTTGTTCCCGCAGTCGTCGGCGTCGCAGCCCTCACCTTCCTCCTCTGGTGGCAGTTCGGCCCGCAGCCCTCCTTTGCCTTCGCGGTCGTCAATGCCGTCGCCGTGCTCATCATCGCCTGCCCCTGCGCCCTCGGTCTCGCCACCCCCATGGCCGTCACCGTGGGCCTCGGTCGTGGCGCGCAGCTGGGCGTGCTCATCAAGAATGCCGAAACCCTCGAACGCCTGCACGAGATCGACATCGTGATGCTCGACAAAACCGGCACCCTCACCGAGGGCAAACCTTCAGTCACCGAAGTCTTCCCACTCCCCGGCCTCTCCGCCCGCGATCTCCTCGCCTGCGCCGCCGCCGTCGAATCCATGAGCGAGCACCCCCTCGCCACCGCCATCGTGAATGCCGCCAAGGAGCGCAACATCCCCATCGCAGCCGTCACCGATTTCCAGTCCATCACCGGCGGCGGCGTGCTGGGAAATGTCGGTGACAGCGAAGTCTTCATCGGTCAGGAGGCCTTCCTGAAAAAGAACGGCGTCTTGGTCAGCACCGAATGCCACGCCCACTCGGTCAAAATGCAGGAGGAAGGCTGCACCGTCGTGGTCGTCGTGCTCAACGAGAAGCCGCTCGGCCTCATCGCCATCAAGGACAAGATCAAGGAGTCCGCCCCCACCGCCATCGCCGCGCTGCACGCGCTCGGTTTGAAATTGCAGATGATCACCGGAGACGCCCTCGCCACCGCGCAGCGCGTCGCCAAAGATCTGAACATCGACGAAGTCGCCGCCGAGGTCTCCCCCAAGGAAAAACTGCTGCACGTCTATCAGGCGCGCGGCAAGGACCGCCACGTGGCCTTCGCTGGAGACGGCATCAATGATGCTCCCGCCCTTGCCGCCGCCGATGTCGGCATCGCCATGGGCAGCGGCACCGAAGTCGCCATTCAAAGCGCCGGCGTCACACTCGTGAAAGGAGACCTCCGCGCCCTCCATCAGGCCTTCGCCCTCAGCCACGCCACCATGAAGGTCATCCGCCAGAACCTCATGTTCGCGTTTTTATACAACGGCCTCGGCATCCCCCTCGCCGCCGGCATCCTCTATCCCTTCACCGGCTGGCTCCTCAATCCCATGATCGCCAGTGTGGCCATGTCCTTGAGCAGCGTCTCAGTGATTTTAAACAGCCTGCGCCTGCGCCAGTTCAAGTAACAGCGCTGCACCGCTCACGGTCACATCACAAAAATCGACGTCACCAGTTTTCGATCACTCACCTTTTCAGGTTTGGAGCTGCCGTCCTTCTGCACAAAAACACCTGCGCCGTTGGAAAAATAAACCGTTTCGTTCGCGCCCACCGCATAGGCCATGACGCCTTCGCAGACGACCTGGGCTTCACCATCGGGCACATGCCGCATCAGTTGCCAGTTGCGCGGCACAAAATGACTCAGCTCATTCTGCGCCGCATTCTTCATGGCCTTCTCCATGTTCACCCAGCGGCCATGCAGAAACACCGCCTTGGGGTCAGCCGCCTGCGGTTGCGGAGGCCTGCCTGCCGTTTGCAAAGGCTTGCCCGAAAACAACATCGAGAACACATTCAAAAAGCCGAAAACAGCCCTCACCAGACGGAAGGGAAACAGAACGATGTCCTTCAGAATGTTCCAAAACGACGGCGTATGAAAAGGCTCATACGGCCTGCGCAGGTAGTAAAGCGTTCCCTCCGGTGAGAACGAGGGGCAGAGAAAATCATACCGCACGTCCTCCGCCACGGTTTCCATGTCTCCGGAGTCCAGATTCAAGCGGTGCAGCGTCGCAGGTCCCAGCCCTGCCCATTCATGGGTTTGCGCATGCCGGGCAATGCCGCACGTCTGATAGACCAACGACCGCGCAGCTCCTGGCTCCCACACAGGAAAAGTGTCCAGCGAGTCCCCTTCAGTGAGTTCCATCAGACCCCCGCCGCCTGCCTCAGGTTTGAACAGACAGATGCGGCTCACGCCATGGTCCTGCGCCGCCGTCAGCAGCCATTCGGGACTCTCTTCACTTCGGCGCGTGGAGATCGAACTGAAACGATGTTTCGGACCATGCAGCAGCCGGCGCTCGTACTTCTCCCCCGGGTTGTATTCAAACAGTGCACGTACTTCATTCGCATCGATCGCATAGCACACGTGCCCGTCCTGACTGCCCGCACAGGAAAACTCACTGCGAAAAGTGTCTTCGACACTGGCCGGCTCGGCAGTCGGCAGCCCTCCCCGCATAAATCCCGCACCACTTCCGCCGCTCCGAAAACCCTGCCGGTCCTGCACGCTCTGCAGCCGCCTCTTCTGATTGTTGGAGAATTCCGAAACGATCTCCTCCTCGCGGCCGCCGGTCGGTTTGAGATAAAGCCTGCCGTTGGAGATGTAGCCAATTTGCGGATTCATGAAGAATGTTCGTATGGAAGCTTTGCAGACTAAAGATGACCGCATGCAAACACAAGCCAATGAAAGGGTCCAACCTTTTTGCTTCTCCCGGCTTACAAGGCTTGCCCGCACCCCGGTTCTCTGAAACATTGCCCCCGTATTTCCTCCTCACCCGTGAACCCTGATCCGGCCAAGCCAGCTCCACCCTCCTCCTCAAACGAGGATGCGAAGTTCATGCCACCCGCTGAGGCGCCGACAGGAATGATCACTCTCGGGCCGGAGGACGTGACCATCGCAATTCCCAATCTCAAGCCGGTCACGCCCCAGCCTCCCGCTCCCGAGCCTCCCACCGGCAATATCACCCTGGGCCCCGAAGACCAGACCATCGCCATCCCCAATCCCAGCCGCAGTCTCCCTGCGGCCACGATGGGAAGCGGATCGAATCAAAAATTTGCGCCCCCTTTGGACACCGGCAACATCACGCTCGGCCCAGAGGATCAGACCATCGCCATCTCAACTGGCAGGCCTGGCACACTGCCCGGCGCCGCCACGCTTCCCGGCGCGTCCACCATGCCGAGCCACGGCGGCCTCCCTGCCGCCACGGCGAGTTCCATGGCCTCCATGGGCACCACGTCCAAGCCGCGCTCCCACTTGGAGTCCCTCACCGGCAACGACGGCTGGATCGGCGATCGCTACCGTCTGCTCGACAAACTGGGCGAAGGCGGCTTCGGCGTCGTCTATCGCGCCGAGCAGGTGAAGCCCATCCACCGCATCGTCGCCATCAAGATCGTCAAGGCCGGCGTCACCTCCTCAGACATCCTCGGCCGCTTCGCCATTGAGCAGCGCACGCTCGCCATTATGGAGCATCCAAACATCGCCCGCATTCTGGACGCGGGCGAGACAGACATCGGCGCCCCTTTCTTCGTCATGGAGATGGTCAAAGGCCGCTCCATCACCAGCTACTGCAAGCAGAACGATCTCAATCTGCGCCAGCGCCTCGCCCTCTTCATTCCGGTCTGCCGCGCCGTGAATCACGCCCATCAAAAAGGCATCATCCATCGCGACATCAAGCCCGGCAACATCATGGTCATGGACGAAGCCGGCAAGGCCGTCCCCAAAGTCATCGACTTCGGCATCGCCA
>CALRWM010000130.1:0-9553 GCA_943371875.1 Prosthecobacter debontii
CTTCGAGGAGGCGCTTGCTGAAGATGTCAAAGTGCAGGGTGAGCGCGAGGTAGGGCTCAAACACATTGCCAAAGGTGACGGCGGCTCCGTGCGAGAGCAGGGGGCCTGCCCAGGCCCTGTCATGTGAGCGGATGATGCTGGCGCTGAACGAATGCAGATGGCAGGCGATGGCACCCCGCTTGAAACGAAACGTGGGTGAGGCCAGCGCGCCGACGATGTGATCGGTGTACCAGCCGAAGTAGAAAATGGTGTCTGGCAGCGGCCAGCCATCCCGTAGCACCTCAGCGGAGCGATCGATGAACACGGGAATGCCGGCGCGGCGATAGGATTCGGCGCTGTTCTTGAGCCAGTCCTCGCCTTCCTGATAAGCTCCGGTTTTCTGAGCGAGATCAATGACGGCGCGGCCAAGCAGCCCGGTTTGCTCGGCATAGATCGCGTCGTCGATCATGCGTTTTACCGTGGGGTCATCAGGCCCGTCGAGCCGGCCGACGATCAGGAGTCCAAGTGAGTTTTGCGCATGGGGAAAACGCGCCTGCTGGTCGAAGTAGGGATTTCGCAGACCGCCTTTGACGGGCGGATTGTTGAGGCCAAGCACTGCAAGTTCAGAGTCGACGCTGGCCTCGTCCTCCTCGGATTGTTTGGGCTTTTGTGCTGCACGGCGGATTTGAAAAGGGATGCCGCGCATGAGCACCAGCACGCGCACCTTGCTGGACGGGGGCGTGGTGGAGGAGATGCCGTCTCCGGTGAGCGGTTTGCCTGGTGTGGGTGGTTCTGCGTTCCACCAGTGCCTTGATTCAAAGAGCTGCAGCAAGGGGCCGCGCAGCTGGGCTTCGAACTCACCGCGTGAGATGGAGTCCTCCTGCGAGCAGCGCAGTTCGATGACGCGCTCCTTGGGGATGTGGCGCTGTTCGGCGTAGTAGGCGGCCAGCTCTGCAGAGCCGGGGAAATCTGGATTGAAAACGACGGCGGTTTCAGCTGCGGCATCCCAGTCGGCGATGAGCTGGGCGCGAGCGGCAAGTGTGAGCAGCAGGAGGATGCAAAAATGACGAATGCAGGCTCTCGCAGGGGCTGTGCTGCGTGTCTGCTGATTCAGCATGAGAATCCCAGGCCTCATTTCAAGTCCACTCCAGTTTAAGGCCGTCGTAGGCGATGTTCACCCCGGAAGGAAGTTTGGGGTCTTCCACCGAGTGCATGATCTCACATTGGATATGGGTGAACCAAGTCTGGCGTGGCTGGAACTCGCGCTGCACGGCCAGGGTCTCTTCAAAGCTCATGTGGGTGGGGTGCGGCGTGTGGCGCAGGGCGTCGATGATGAGCGTATCGACCCCTTTCAGCAGTTCGAGAGTTTTGGGCAGAAGTGTCTTGCAGTCCGGGATGTAGGCACAGAGTTTTTTGCCGCCGCGTGAGAAGAGAAAACCGATCGTGTCCACCTTGCCATGCTGTACGGGCAGGGGGGTGATGGTGGTTTCGCCCAGATGAAAGGGGCCATGAATCGGTTTTGGGAACGGCTTCAAATAGCCACGGTACCGGTTCTCTCCATTGAAGGCGTAGATGAACATGCGCTCCAGTACGGCAAGGCATTCGGGGGTGCCGTAGATCGGGAGGAAATGATCCGCCTCGGTGGTGAAGCGACGCAGATCATCGAAGCCGGTGAGGTGGTCCATGTGCGGATGAGTGAAAATCGCGGCATCCAGGCTGCGGATATTTTCGCGCAGGCACTGCATGCGGAAATCCGGCCCGGTATCCACCACCCATGCCGCCTCAGGCGTGTGGATGTACACGGAACTGCGCAGCCGTTTGTCCTTGGGGTCGGTGCTGCGGCACACCGCGCAGTCACAGCCAATCACCGGAATGCCGACGGAGGTGCCGGTGCCGAGGAATGTGAGTTGCATGGACATGGGATTTATTCGACCTCCTGCACCGGACGATCCACCGAGCCTTTGTTCCAGCGGCCATCAAGGGTGAACGAGAGATGCGGGGTGTAGAGCTGGGGTTCGAGAAGGAAGGAGTCGTGGCCTTTGTCTGAGTGCACTGTGATGTGCATGTTCGACACCTCGGCTTTTTCCAGGTGGCTGACGAGTTCGGCCTGCTCCTCGGGGTAGAAGCAGAAGTCGCTGTCGATGCTGAAGACGAGGTAGTGCTGCCCGGCGGCGGCGCTGCGGGCGAAGAGCTCGGCATACGTTGTCACTCCGGCATCTCCGAGCGGATCGTAGCGCAGCCACATGTCAGCGATGCGCAGGTAGGTGTTGGCATCGAAGCGTTTCACGAACTTTTTGCCCTGATGCAGCATGTAGCTCTCGACGTTGTGCTGGACGCGATACCACGAGAGCGTGTCGCCGCCGTGCTTCACATCCTTCCGCGCACGGCGCTCAATGGCGTCGAGATGCACAAAGGTCTTGTGGCTGATCATGCGGGCAAGCGCGAGTCCATATTCGGGCGCCTTGCCTTCGTAAAAATCTCCGCCCCGAAAGTGAGGGTCGTTTTCGATGGCGAGTACCTGCTCGAATAACGTGAGACGTGTGAGCACCGTGGTGCGGCAGCCGCTGGCGATGGGGACGACGAGTTTGACACGCTCAGGATGCAGGGTGGCGAGATTGATCGCGAGGAGGCCGCCGACGGAAGCACCCATGACGGCGTGGAGTGTTTTGATGCCTAGGCTGTCGAGAAGGGCCAGTTGGGATTTTACAACATCACTGGTGCGCACTTCGGGAAAGGTGCTGCCGTAGGGTTTGCCGGTGGCGGGATTGATCGAAGCCGGCCCGCTGCTGCCGTAGCAGCCGCCAAGGTAGTTTGCGCAGATGATGAAGTAGCGGTTGGTGTCGAGCGCCTTGTCGGGGCCGATGAAGAGATCCCACCAGCCGTTGTGGATGTCCTCCGTCCAGCGTTCGTCCGTGTTTGGCACTTCGGTGGTGACGCCTGCCGCATGCTGGCTGCCGGAAAGGGCGTGAAACAGGAGAATGGCGTTCGATTTGGCGGCATTGAGCTTGCCGTAGCTTTCGTAGGCGACCGTGATTTCAGGCAGTTGAGCGCCACTGGCGAACGTGAACGGTTCCTTGACGCTTCCGGTTTGGAAAAACTTGGTTTCTTCTGTTTTGACGGCCTTCGACATGAGGCGCGGAAGAAACAGGGTTTTGGAGAAGCGGCAAGGCGGATTGCTTGCTGCCAGTTGTTGGATGCCCGATTGCCGGATGATTGGATCAATGGTTGGTTGGTGCTCGCCTTGAATTTGTTTTAATTCGGTCGCTTATTACCGGTAAACCGGCTGCAAGACTCCAGTCCTACCCTATGCTTGATCCGTTTGTCACTCTCGAAGAAGCAGGTTTCTCCCTGCGGCGGAGTGGCGGCGTGGACCGGCTGGCAGGCTGGTCGCCAGAGTTGATCGCATGCCTGGATTGGGCGCGCCTTTCAGAGCTGGCACGTGCGATTGCGACGCAGGCAGGTTGCGAACTTTCGGGCTCGCGCATCATGCCGGATGGCGCGGTGCTGTTTGGCATGATCGAGGAACCCAGATCGGTGAAGGCGCGGCGGGCGATGGTAAAGACCGCGCCATGGAACGAATGGGGGGCGACGCCGGAGACGGTGCAGCGTTTTGCACAGGAGGTGCGCACCGCGCGCGACACCCGTGGTATTTTGATCGCGCCTGCTGGGTTCAGCCCGGCGGCGCTGAGCACGGCGCAGGAACTGCGCATCGAAGCGGTGGATGCGGTGGCGCTGGATGCCGCCGTGCGGGCTCTGCCGGCTGAAAAAAGTGATTTTCTCTTCGTCGTCACCACGGCGGGTGACTTTGCCACGCCTTCCTGCCCGATCTGCATGAAAAAGCTGCAGCGCATCGAGCAGGAGTCTTTGGAGCTGCCTTCAAGGACGATCGACATGGACGGACTGATCGCTGACAGCATCGTCTGTGATCGCCTCGAAGTGGCTGCGGGCTGTGAAGTGACGTTTTTGCAGGAGGTGCGGGCGCGCTCGATCACCGTCTCGGGCCATGCTTCGGGGGATTTCGTGTGTGAAGGGCCGGTCACCTTGGAAAAAGGAGGCACCTTGTCAGGCACCGTGGCGGCGCGTTCGCTCCAGGTGCTGGATGGTGGCGAGCTGCTGGGGCAGTTCCGCATTCTGGAAGGCAAGCTGGGTTCGTTTGTGAAGCCGGCGGTGCGCTGGTACTGGCGCTGTGCGGGCGCGGACGGGCAGCGCCAGTGTGGTGGGGTGATTTTCGAGCCGCATCAGTGAGATGCGAGATCGTTATTGGCACGCAGGGCCCGTCTGTGGCATGTAACGACCATGTCTCCCAACTCCTCCGGCCCCGGCGCTCTGCTTCGACTGGTGTTTTATGCCGCCGCCATCGTCATGGCGCTGCTGCATGTGTTTGTGACTTTTCGCGGCCTGAGCAGTGCTGAAGGCATGAATCAGGCGCAGCTCGCGCGGCAGATCGCCCGGACGGGCTCGTATCAGACGCACGTGATTGAGCCGTACGCCTGGTCTCAGATGGAGGTGGCGCAGAAGCAACCGACGCCGCTGGCGATGCCCGAGACCGTGCAGCCGCCGCTCCAGCCGCTGCTGTGGTCGGTGGCGTTTCGTTTCCTGAAGCGCTGGGAAGTTTATGATCCAGTGACCAGCGGGGCGATTTTCATGCTGGACCGGGTGATCGCGTGTTTCGGCGTGACGTGGTATCTGCTGACGATTTTTTTCACGCATGGCGCGGCACGGCGCTTGTTTGATGAACAAGTCGCTGCCATCGCAGCCATCGCGCTGCTGGTGTGTGAGCCGGCGTGGGAGCTGATGGTCAGCGGTGCGCCACGGGGGCTGCTGGTGCTGCTGTTTGCGCTGGCGTTTCGTCTGTATGCCTCGGCGGCGGGACGTGCGGTGGAAAATCGCGGCATGTTTGTGCCGCTCACGCTGCTGGGAATCGTCTGTTCGCTGATGGTGCTCACGCACTGGATGGCCCTTTGGATCGTGACAGGAGTCATCATTGGCATGGTGTTGTTTCTTCCGCGCGGGAAAGCTGGAGCCATTGTGGTGGCCTTGTTCCCTGTGCTGACACTGGCCGCATGGGGCTGGTGGAATGTCCAGCTCTGCGGCGACCCTCTCGGTGGCATCAAGGCTTTGTTCCAGGCGCAATCTTCTGCTGTGGCGCATGATTTGCTGCTGCGTGACTTCTCCCCCAGCGTGCCGCTGCTGCAGGTGGATGATCTGCTGCGGCGTGTCGGTCTCGGCTGGCAGGACCAGCTGGGGCTGCTCATGGCGCATCTGGGCTATGTCGTGCCCGCCCTGCTGTTTTTCCTTTCTCTCATGCACCGCTTTCGCAAAGCGGATGCGGCTTCTGCACGCTGGACGCTGGCGGTTGCTTTCGCCTGCGTGACCATCGGCATGGGGCTCATCGGCCTGGGCGACAAAGAGAAGGACGACAATGCGCTCTACATCGTTCTCATGCCCGCCATGTGCACCTATGGTGCGGCGATGCTCGTGGTGCTGTGGTCCCGCTTTCACATGTCCGGCGACTTCATGGCACGCTGGGGTGCGCCGCTGGTGGCCTTGCTCATCACCGCGCTGCCACTGGCGGTGAATCTGCCTGTGCTGATGAAGTTTGGACTTACCATGGGCGGCAAAATCCCGCCACACTGGCCGCCCTTTTTGCCGGAACGTGTTTCCATTCTGAAACAGCTCATGGAGAAGAACGAGTTCGTCATCTCTGATTCGCCCGCTTTCATCGCCTGGTATGGGGACGTGCCTTGTGTGGATCTGTGCACGCAGCGCGGCGACTACGAAGTCATGAAATCAAAAGCCGAGGCACGTGGTCTGAAGCTGGCCGGTTTCGTCATGACGCCTGTCTCCGCCAAAGTCGAGCGCATCACCGACATCTACACCGGCCCCTATGCCGAATGGCGTGACCTTATCGTTCGCGGTCCCATGCTCGCTTTTGATCGTGATTTTGCCCCCAGCCCTGAGTTTCCTTTTAAGAACCTCATTCCGCTCGTCGGGCAGACGGTGGGTGACAAAGAGCACCTGAGCCTGCCGATGGTGTTTTATACGGACAAGGCGAGGTCGGTGAAGAAGTGACGCTATGAGGAGAGGCACGCTTTGAAAAACCGCAGCGTGTCCGCCAGATGCTCATGCCAGTAGTCCCAGGTGTGGCCGCCGGGAAACTCCTCATAGATATGTGGGATGCCTGCGGCTTCCAGATCACGATGCAGCGTGCGGTTGTGCTCGATCAAGATATCCTCGCTGCCGCAGTCAAAGCGCAGATGCGGCAGGCGTGAGTTCAGCTTGGCGCAATCAATGACCGCGAGAGGCTCGGTTTCGGCCAGCTCAAATTCTGCCAGGGTCTCCTCCACAAAGTCCCTCATCTGCGGCGGCACGTCGGTGATGCTGCTGTGCGCACTGATGGCCATAAACTTTTTCGGGTGCAGCAGCCCGAGCCGCAGCGCACCGTAGCCGCCCATGGACAGGCCGCTGATGAAGCGCGGTGCTTCGACGCAGCGTGAATCGATTTCAGCGGCTGCCTCGGGCACTTCATCGACAATCCAACTGGCGTAATCGGCCGCAGCATGTCGCACATAGCCCGAGCCATCGCCCCACAGGCCGTCTGAAGGCATGGCCAGCATCATCGGTGGCAGCTTTTCTTCTTTGATCAGTCGGTCGAGCACCTGATGTGCCCCGCCTTTGTAGAGCCATGCCCAGTGGCTGCCGTAAACGCCGTGCAGCAGAATCACGAGAGGAAGCTTTTCATCCTTGGTATCAGGCGGCACGTAGAAACTGATGTCTGCACGACGGCTCAGTGCGGCGGACTTCACCGTGGCGTGATGAATGCCGTTGCCGATGTGGGCTGATTCAAAGGTGCGGAAAGTCATTTCACGCGAGGATATCCTTGATTACTTTGGCACCTTCCACACCGCTCAGGCGCGCATCCAGTCCCTGGAACTTGAAGCTGAAGGCGTCGTGATTGATGCCGAGCTGATGCAGCATGGTGGCGTGCAGATCGTGGACGGTGGTGATTTTTTCGATGGCGGCATAGCCGAGATCATCGGTGGCTCCATGAACGATGCCGCCCTGGATGCCTGCACCTGCCAGCCACACGGACATGGCCTTGTTGTGATGGTCGCGGCCGCTGCCGCCCTGTGACATCGGAGTGCGGCCAAATTCTCCGGCCCAGACGATGAGGGTCTCGTCCAGCATGCCGCGTTGCTTGAGATCGGTGATGAGCGCCATGCACGCGCGGTCGATTTCCTGCGCTTTGAGCGCAATGCCTTCTTTGACGCCGCCATGATGATCCCAGTCCTTGTGATAGAGTTGGATGAAGCGCGTGCCGCGCTCGGCGAGGCGGCGTGCGAGCAGGCAGTTGGATGCGAAGGAGCCATCGCCGGGCTGGCAGCCATAAAGCTCCAGCGTTTTCGCGCCTTCAGCGCTCACATCCATCAAATCGGGCACGCTGGCCTGCATTTGGAAGGCCATCTCGTATTGCGCAATGCGCGTGGCGATTTCAGGATCGTCCACAAGGGCGTCGTGCTGCTTGTTGATCGCATTGATTGCCGCCACGTCGCGGCCTTGCTGATCGCGCGTGATGCCATTCGGATTGGTGAGATAAAGCACTGGATCGCCCTGGGCGCGCAGTTGCACGCCTTGGTATTTCGATGGCAAAAAGCCGCTGCTCCACTGCCGAGCAGCGATGGGCTGGTTTTGCCCGCCTTTGCCGAGCGAAGTCAGAACAACGAAGCCCGGCAGATCCGAGGCTTCGGTGCCGAGTCCGTAGGTGATCCATGAGCCCATGCTGGGCCGGCCTGCGATCTGCGAGCCGGTGTTCATGAACATGTGTGCCGGATCATGATTGATCGCGTCCGTGGTCATCGAGCGGATCAAGCAGATGTCGTCGATCACGCTGCCAATCTGGGGAAACAACGCGCAGATCTCGGTCTGGCTCTTCCCAAATTTGGCGAACGGATGCTGCGGCCCGAAGCAATTCAACGGTTTGCCTTGCAACTGCGCGAGCTGCTGCCCCTTCGTAAACGATTCGGGCATCGGCTTGCCGTTCATTTCGGCAAGCTTCGGTTTGGGATCAAAAGTCTCCAGATGCGAGGGGCCGCCCGCCATGGTGAGCCAGATGACTCGCTTCGCCTTCTGCGGGAGGGGCAGAGTTCCCAGCACGCCGCGCACGGGTGCGGCATGAGCTGGTTGCAGAAGCGATGCAAGCGCCACTGCTCCGAGTCCCTGAGAGGTTTTGCCGAGGAAAGCGCGACGTTGGAGCAGTGGTGATGAGTGCATGATTACTTGGAACTCGGTTTCTTGCCGAGATTTTTCAATTCTTCTTCCGTCCACATCGCCATGCGGGCCTTGTTTTGCGCACGCAGGGTGGTGACGGATTTGGTTTCGACCGGCGAGCCGTTGTGCTCCCATTCACGGCGGATGTAGGTGAGCACGCCGGCGATGTCTTCGTCGGTGAGCTGTGGCAGCGGCGGCATGGCGAGGTTGAAACTGCGCCCGCCCACCTTCACCGGGCCGGCGAGTCCGTGGAGGACGATGCGGGTGAGAATCTCCGGCTTGCCGAGCACCCATTCGCTGTCCACCAGCGGTGGTGCGAGTCCATCAAGGCCGAAGCCGTGTGGCTGATGGCAGGCGGCGCAAAGGGTGGCGTAGACGGTTTTGCCTTTCTTAAACAAGGCTGTCTGCGCTTCGTTCAGCGGCACGATTTTGGGCGGAGGTGGTGCTCCTGGTTTACCGGGCCATGCGAGACGTGCCTCGACACTCGCAAACAGCTTGGCTCCCGCTTTGTCGCTCATCACTGACTTGAGTGTTTTCAAGGATGCAGGTTCGGCGTCGAGCCAGAGCAGCTTGGCAGGCGTTTTGGATTTGGGGTCACCACCATTGCTGGCGAGTCCTTTGATGACGGCCATTTGCATCGCGCCACCCTGAGGCTGTGCGACGGCGAGTTCGAGCATGTCTTCAAATGGCCCTGCTTTGCCAGCCTGGGCCAGGAGCGAGCCGAGGGCCTCCATCACGGGAATGATCGGTGCGCTGTTTTCTTTGGTGAGCTGGCCGGCCATGAGCTTGGCAAAGGCCGCCTCCCTGCCGCGCAGGCCTGTCATGGAACCTTCACGGATCAAAACGTTTTTGCCGTTGCTCGTGAGAAGTTTTGCAACGGCGGCATCGGCATCCGGCAGATTAAAGGAAGTGAGCTTGATGGCGAGATGGGCGAGGACGAGCGCGTCTTTTTCCGCTGTGAGTGCGATTAAATCAGGAGCCAAGTCACGTGCGGAAATGCGGACGGCTGCAGCGCGCACCTGGGCGTCTTTGTCGGTCGAAGTGGCGCGTAGCAGATCAGGAGTGAGGGCGGCGAGACCATCGAGAGTCCAAAGCGCGTGAAGGCGAGCGAGCGCTGATTTGTTGGAGAGCATCTGCTTCAGCGCAGGTACGGCGGAGGCATCACCAGATTCGACGATGAGGCGCTGTGCTGTATCGCGAACCCAGCCGTTGTCATGGGTGAAAAGGCTCACGTCTTTGCTCACTTTCACCGGCTGCGGGCGCTCTTTTGCGTCCGGCACGATGCGCCAGATGCGGCCCTGATTGA
>CALRWM010000131.1:0-9534 GCA_943371875.1 Prosthecobacter debontii
GGCTCGGCTGAGGCCTCGCTCGGAAAGCCACCCTCCGCGCAGGCTCACAAAAGCAAGGTGCTGCATGCGCTTGGATGAGCCGCTCCAGCCATAAGAAAGTGTTACCTATGTGCCTGGGAGAAAATGTAACCCTTGTGCCCGAGTGTACACACCAACGATTTTTTCTTCGGGGAGAGGGTTGGGGTGAGGGGATTAGCATTGTCTCCGCACACTGTTTTGCCCCATCGAAGACATAGCAAAATCTAAAAAGCTATAGTCCCTCGTCGGCACGAATAAAAGCCACCACTTTCCGCAGGCAGATCAGTTCAGACTCACTAGGAAGCGTTCTAAAGCAGCAGCCCACGACGCCGATCTTCAAAACCACCCGCCTGATTTTACCACACGCGGTGGAGAAAACGGCTCACCATGCCGCGCGCCGCATCCGGCTTGACGTAGCGAACGCCTTCACCTGAAGCCACGGCCGGCACCTGCATGGGTCCCTTTTGAGTGATGACCTTGATGGATTTGATCTCAATTCGGGCCACCGGGCAGTCGTTGGCATCCACCGGCATGAGGGAGATGCGCTGAAGAGTCGCCAAGCCGGACACCACCTGGCCAAAGACGGTGTACTTGCCTTCCAGCACGCCGTAATTGCCCAAGGTCACGTAAAACTGCGAGCCATTCGAACGGCGCTCAGGATTGACCTTGTCCGAGCGGCGGGCCATCGCCACGGCTCCGACACGGTGCGGCCGTTTGATCTCGGCAGGAATCGTTTTGTCTTCGCCCCCCGTGCCCCACTTGGCACGTGCGGACTCATCCGAAGTCAGCGGATCACCGGTCTGGACCAGGAAGCCTTCAATGGCACGGTGGAAGGCCAGGCCGTTGTAGATGCCACTGTCACAATGGTCGATGAAATTATTCACCGTCTTCGGAGCGTCGTTCGGAAACAGCTCGATCATGACCGTTTCACGTGCGCCACCAAAGGACACCTCCATGACGGCGATCTTGCGGACCGAATCTTTGGCCCACAGCGCAGGGTCTTCCAGCCGCTGTGCGGGAAGACGCGTCGGGGTGGAGGTGGCGTAAGGGGTGTATTGGGTGACGTCCGTTTTTCCGGGGGTGGCGGCAGTGCCAGGCTTGTCCACGGACTTAAAGAGCGCCTTCTGGGCTTCCTCCGCCAGCTTGTCGATCTCCTCGGTGGAGGGAGTCTTGGCCGGGGCCGGCACCACGGGGAGCGTGTTGGACCGGAGGGATTCGGGGGCCTTGATCTGCTGGGCGGTCAATGCGGCATGGCAGCCAAAGGCCAGGAGAATGGTCAGAAGCGGGGTCTTCACGTGTCGTACGGATTTAAAACAGGAAAAAGCAAGTGCCATGCCGCGACTAGCGAAGAGTGGAGGGAACCGCAGGGCTGGCAGGTGCAGCGCGGCTGGGCGCAGGCGCGGGGGCCAGTGCCGGTGCAGGTGCTGCAGGCTCAAGACTCATGGGCGCGGCAGGCTGTTCGGACCGGGCATTGGCATTGTATTGATAGCGCATCTTCGGATTGCCACGCGATTTGCGGGGAGTCAGTCCCCAACTCACATCGAAGGCATCCTGCTGGGACACCGTGGGATGACGGGAGTCAACATGCTCAAAGGAACCGCAGGAGACGAGAAGGGTTGAGGCAAGCAGAGCGGCAAAGATGAAGCGCAGAGATGTCATTGTTTGGCAAAATTGATTTCTTAACGGGATCTGATACTAGGCGGGCTGTCTCTAGCTGGCAAGATCGAAGTCTTAGACGCTGCCCCCCTACCTTTCGTTCAGTCTCCAGGCACGCAGTGCCATTCCACATGGCCCATGCCATGCAGGATGTGCTGGCGCTGTTCACGCCGAGCCCAGCGGTTGTGAATTTTACCATTCTTACCAGCCCCGGCGACTAGCCCCTGTCAGCCGTAGCTGGTGCCGGATCCAAGCTCACGGGCGTGGCGGTCTGCTCGGCCCGGGCATTGTATTGGTAGCGCATCTTCGGGTTCCCCCGTGCTTTGCGCGGCTGCATTCCCCAGCTCACATCATTGGCATCCTGTTGGGAAACCGTGGGCTGACGTGAGTCGGCATGCTCAAAACTACAGGAGCTGAGCAACGTGGAGGCAAGCAGAGCGGCAAGGATGAGGCGCAGAGATTTCATAGTTAGGCAGGATCGGGGGTCTTGGACGCCGCCCCTGCCATTTCGTTCACTCTCCACGCATCAGACGCACGGCCACATGATCCGTGTCCGGCAGGATGCGTTTGCGCAATTCAAGGGTCACCCCAATGGCTTGAAACTCCTCCAGCACGCAGGCCGCCATCTCGGCCGCGAGGGTTTCGATCAGCCTGCGGGGCCGCTCCGCCGCCAGGGCCTGCAGCCGCGCGGCGACGGCGGCGTAGTCGATCGTGGCGGTGATGTCATCGTTCATCGCCTCGAACCGCCTGCGGATGCGCAGGGTGACGTCTGCCACCAGCACCTGGGCCTCAGCCCGCTCCGCTTCGGGAACACCGATGTGCGTGGTCAGTTGCAGGGCAGAAATGCGGATTTCGTCAGGGGGAAGCATGAGATTGGGAGTTTTTAGCCGGGGCTTGGGATCTGACAATGCGGAAGTCCCCGCAGGTGTTGGTGGCTTGGGCGCTTCTTTCGTCACTCCACCCAGCAGCCCCTTCCGCAGGCACTCGTCCAGCAGGATGCGGGTGGGAATGTTCAGGTCCATCTGCAGCGCCTCGGCCAGCGGCAGCCACTGAAACGCCTGCGCCTCCTCGTTCAGCACCACCTGCGGCTCCGCTTCCGCACAGCGTGCGATGTAGTTCAGCAGCAGAAAGTGCGCGGAACGCTGAAACTCCACGGGCTCGATGCAGTCCTGCACCATGACGAATTCGATGTCTTGTAACGTGAGCGCCGTTTCTTCCAGGATCTCGCGCACCAGTGCCGCCTCGCATGACTCACCACGTTTGATCTTGCCCCCGGGGATGCCCCAGCGGTGGCTCCACTTGTGCGTGCGGATGAGCAGCATCTCCCCTTTCGAATTCAAAATGAGCGCTCCCACGGTGGACACCGGGTACGCGCCATCGCTGCCGGTCAAAGTCCCCAGCAGGGCAGGCAGGCGTGAGAGATCCGGCACCAGCATGTCCGGCGCGGCGGTCATGAGCGTCTCGGCGCTCTCATACCCCGTGCAGGTGGCGATGGTCACCACCCCCGCGGCGTGGCCGGCATCAATGTCATGCCGCATGTCGCCGATGAAGGCGGTCTCGGCGGCTGCCATGTCCAGCTCCGCCAGCAGCGAGTGGATTTCCGTGCGTTTGTCGATGACGCCGCAGCGCATGACCTCAAAGGCATCCCGCACGCCCAGCGCCTCCGCCTGGGCCATCACGTGCGGCAGCGGCGCACTGCTCAGCACCACCAGACGCCTGCCCGTGGCGGCGGCAAACTGGATGAACTCCCGCGCATGAGGCAGGATCTCGATGTCGGCATGCGCATGGGTGAAATGCTCCAGGTAGAGCTCCTGCAGGCGCTCCACCGCCAGGCCGGGCAGCACCTCCGCGAAGAACTCGGTGTACGGCAGGCGAAAGCGCCCCTTGAACTCCTCCCGCGTCATTTCCGCAGCACCGGCGGCACGCAGCATGCCATTCACAGCACCCACCACACCGGGCAGGTCATCCACCAGCGTCCCGGACCAGTCGAACAAGAGATTCCGAATCATGTGCCGCCCGCCTTAGCTGCGACCACGCCGCTTTGCAAACCATTCACCGCCGACGACGGCGACGCAAAGACCACAACCCCGCCACCCCCAGCAGCAGCAGGCTGCCCGGCTCCGGCACCGGCACAGGTGCGGTCACAAACTCAATGCCGTAGCTGACCTGGTCGGACCCCTCCTGGATCCAGAACGTGTAGTTTCCCGAAGGCAGCGGCCCATCAAAGCCGATGCCGCTATAGAGCGGCCCCGCATCCAGCAGCGCCAGAAGGTCGACGTAGGTGTTCCCAAAGCCATCCTCGCCGTAGCCCCACAGGGTGTTGCTCAGGTGGAGCGAAGGATCATTGAAGTCGATTGTACCTCCATTGGCGATCGCCATGAACGATTCGTTGGTCAGGCTGCCGCTCTGGGCGGAATAATCCACCAGATTGATCCCCGTCAGGTAATAGCCGGCGGCGATGGTGAAGTTCCAGACGTCCGCATCCAACGGCCCGGTGCCCCCCAACGAACCCATGGTGCCGGAAAACATATTAACGCCTGCATCCAAGGTGCCAATGAGAGTCGGCGAATTGCCATCGTCAGACAGTTCCCCATTGATCGTCTCGTCCCAAGTCAGCGCCTGCACCGAGCCGAAAGGCAGGGCGAGAGCAGCAAGGATGGCGAGAATGCGAGAAACCGGCATATTATTGTAATTATATTAAATATCACAGATATTGTCAATGCCACTGATTGTTTTCATATTCCGAAGTTTCCGCCGCCCCATTTCAGGCTCGCTTCCCGCCTCCCGCCCCTGCATTTTGGCCCGTATGCGTCCCCTGCTCTCCTTGCTTGCCCTCGCCTGGCTGCCCTCCTGCGTCCACGTCTTCACCACGCATTACGACTACCAGTCAAGCGCCCCGGCACCCACGACAGGCGGCAGCGCCTTCAGGGTGGAGTTCATCCCCAAGGCCACGGAATCCGGCGTGGCCCTCAGCGCCATGGTCGTTGGCGGGGCACTAGTGTCCGAAGTGGGCCCCTACCAGATGCGCCTGCACGCTTTTGGTCAGCCCGGGGATCAGCAGTGGTTTGAAATCAAAAGCATGCGACTCAGCAGTGCGGACGGCTTCAATGCCGTCATGGAACCCCGTGGCTTTGCCGGCCGGGCCGAATTCCAGCCCACCCAAACCCCCGGCTCCACCCGCGCCAGCCTGCTCCTAGGCCCCTACGTCAGCCTCGATGCCGAAAAGCAGCACGACATCGTCCTGGACGCCGAGGTAGTCGTCAGCCGCCGCAGCGGCCTCGCACGCGGCAGCCTGCGCATCCCGCTCAAGCTCACCAAAACCAAGCGCCGCGAAAGCACCAACGTCATCGCCGAGATCGCCCATGACATCCGCGACCGCGACAAGCCCACCATTCCCGCTGGACTGCCACCGCCACCGGAGAAGCCGTAGGCAGCCACCGCATTTTGCCGCTTTACAGTTCACGCTCGTTCGCTCCAATGCCGCTCCACCGGTCGCACTGACCGTCGTGATTTCTCCACAGCAAACCCACAACCACACTCACACCATGGGCAAAATCCAATTCGGTTCCGAAGTCTACACCTGGTTCATGCAGGGCACCGGCAAAGGCTACGACAACAAGCTCGACCACATGATCAAGGTCGCCTCAGAAGCAGGCTTCACCGGCATCGAGCCGATGGTGCTGGAGATCTCGCAGAGCGCCCTCGGCTGCTCCAAGTACTGGCTCGGTGACTTCATCGACCCCATCAAGCTCAAGGACGTGCTGCAGAAGTACAACGTGCAGCTCGCCGGCCTCGCCCTCGTCTGCGCCTGGGACGGTGAAACCGAAGCGCCGAACGAAAAGGAAGCCGCCGACTTCACCCTCAACTTCCTCAAGCACTTCCCCGGCTCCATGCTCGGCACGGTCACGCTCCCAAGCGGCCGCAAAGACAACCTGCAGAGCCGCCGCCTCAACATCGCCAAGAACGTCAACGCCGTCTCCAAGCGCGCCGCTGATCTCGGCCTCAAGTGCTCCTACCACCCGAACTCCCCGCCCGCCTCCCTCGTCCGCACCCAGGAAGACTATGATGTCGTCCTCAGCAGCCTCGACCCCAAAGTCACCGGCTGGACCCCAGACGTAGGCCACATCATCCGCGGCGGCATGGACGTCATCGCCACCCTCAACAAGTGGCAGCACCTGGTGAACCACATTCACTACAAGGACTTCTCCGGCAACGGCGCCGAGCCTTGGGCGCAAATGGGCACCGGCAAGCTCGACTTCCACAAGATCACCGAGTGGCTCGTCTCCCGCAATTACTCCGGTTGGATCATCTGCGAAGACGAAGCCCACGTCGCCGTCGATGACCCCGATGGCGTGACCATGCAGAACGGCGAATGGTGCAAGACCAACCTGCATCCGATCGTGGCGTAAGTAGCTGCGAGCCGAACGATTCCTTTGAATTGATCCGACGCCTTCTCCTGAAAGGGAGAAGGCGTTTTTGATTGATCCGCGAAAGCCTTTCTGATTCGATAGGAACAAGCGCCCAAGCAGAACAAGCACATGGAAATTGTCATCGCTCTCTTCTTCCTCGCCCTGACACTGCTGGTTATCCTTCCGACGCTTCCGCATTCGCGACGCTTCAGAGTGATTCTCGCCATCTTTGCCATTCCAGGGATCATCTTCGCGTATCGAGTCTTGGAAATGTTTGCGTCTAGAGGAGCACAAAGTGCGCGTCTCGACGAGTTTATCAGAAAATGCGACAAGCTCCTGAGCCAGGGAAAAACCGAAGAAGTGCGGGCGATCTTGGCAGACTATAGGCAGAAGCGCGGCGAACCTATCCCCCCGTCATCAGCCCTGGCATCCCGAGCCCATCTGCTTTATCATCTCATCAAGGAGAAAGAGCTCCAGATCGAGTTGGCCAAACCGTCGGAGAAATGACACCCTCCATAGCTAAAACGCCTGCAATGAATGGAACTCGGTCGAGGCAAATCTTCGCACACCTTTCTCGGGCCTGAGGTGGACGAGCACACTCGCCGCCGCTTGAAGAACCAAATGTGCGGCCTATCGCTGCCCAGGGAAACGCCCAGATTTTGCCAACCTCGGTTTCCCGGTGCTATTCCGGAGCCCTGAAGGGGCGGCCTAACGCCTAAAGCTCCCAAATGAACATCCTTAGGCTACCATAAGCCAGATTTTCATTGCCCGCCCATGGCATGAGAGGGTAAAACGACATCCATCAGTGCCTCTTCCCGCACTTTTCCGCCACAACCGCCGGCTATCATACTGCTGGCAAACCTCGCCATTCGTTAACCGGCTCCAGTCGCTCTCTTTAGCCAGGACCACCCATGAACCTAAAACACATCATCGCGCTCCTCATCCTCGTTCGCGTCACCGCCGCGCACGCCGCCGAACCTACCGAATTGACCAACGCACGAGCGCGATACAACGCAGCCATGGCCGCCTCTGCAAAGCCCATCATCGACAAATACATTCGCGAGCTGCAACAGCTCAAGAGCCGGGCCATCTCTCTCCAAAAGCTGGAAGACGCAGTGGCTTTGGATCGCGAGTTAAAATCCCTGGGAGTCACAACCACGGCCCAGACCTCGGAACTCCCCAGGACATCTGGACTCCAGCCGTTGATCGGGATGCTTCCTGGCACCAACTGGAGCGCCAAGACTCCGAAGCAGCGCTGGCGCAAGGTCGAGTTCACCAGCGACTTCAAGCTCGTCCTCATTGATGCCAGCGGCCCTGTGGGCGGCAAGCGCGACTACGAAATCTCCAAGGATGGAAACACCGTCCAGTTCAAATTCCAATTTGGGGCTTCCCCCGGCATGTTGGTTTTCTCCAAAAGCCACCGCGAGTTCGAGTTTATGGGTGACACATTCAAGCAGGACTGAGATCTGGGTGATAGATGCCAGGCATGAATGGCACTCAGTTAAGGCTGGCCGTCGTTCGTTTTCATAGTCCCTTAGGCAGTGTTTTGGTGAGGCACTGACGCGAACGCGACAGCGTCTTGGAGTGCGGTGACAGAGATGCACGGCGCAAGCCTGCATCGACGACACCGCTTTCGCGGGGGTGTAGCGCGTTCCGCTGGTCTGCGATTACCGTCCGGCTTGCGAAAGCGGCGTCGCGCCAAGGCTTGCCGCACGCACTCCAAGACGCTGTCGCGTGGCTTGGCTCCCTGGTCGCCAAACTCACGATAAATGCTCTTAACTGAGTGCCATTCATGCCAGTCATTTTTTGGAAACATGTGTGTAACGCGTTGGCTTCCTGATCAATAGACCAGCACAGAGTACTCCCCGTTGCCGCCTCCTCATGCTGCATCCCCAGCACCAACGTGTGCGGCCTATCGCAGCCCAGGGCAACGCCCTGGGTTTGCCAGCCTCGTTTTCCCGGTTCTATGCGGGAGCCCTGAAGGGGCGGCCTAACTCCTAGAATTCCCGCTCCACCTCAACGCGCATCGCCATCGCCCATGCCGCAATCGCTCGCCAACATCTACGTGCACCTAATTTTCTCTACGAAGGAACGGGCCCCCTGTCTCTCCGCATCGGTGCGTACGGACCTGCATGCGTACGTGGCCACGGTGCTGGCGAATCTGAATTCCCCGGCGGTGCTCATCAACTCCGTGGCCGACCATGTGCATCTGCTTTTCAACATGGGCCGCACGGTCACCCTGGCCCAGGTGGTGGAGGACTTGAAGAAATCGTCCTCCAAATGGATCAAGACGCAGGGACCGGCGCGGGCCGGCTTTGCGTGGCAGGCGGGATACGGGGCGTTCTCGGTAAGTGAATCCAATGTGCCGAAGGTGGCGAACTACATTCGCGATCAGGAGGAGCACCACCGCGTGAAGTCGTTTCAGGAGGAGTACCGGGAGTTTCTCGCCAAACACAAAATCCAGTTTGATGAACGGTATGTGTGGGATTGAGCATGGGATGAAGCGAATGGCCTAGGAGTTTGGCCGCCCTTTCAGGGCTTCCGGCTTTTCTTACTGCATTCCCAGGGCGTTGCCCTGGGCTGCGATAGGCCGCACCTTTGGCGCTTTGATCCAGTGCCGTCCGTGCTTCACAATGACCCATGAAAACCATCGCGCACCGGGGAGGCATGAGACACGGAATGCAAAACACCCCTGCCGGGGTGCGCCTCGCCGTGCGGCATCAAGCAGACTTTGTGGAGCTGGATATAGTCCGTGCTCCACACGGCGGATTCCAATGCGCGCATCATGGGTGGAATACGAAGTCCGAGCTGCGCGAGTGCCTGGCGGAACTCGGACCACACATGCGCCTCGTCGCTCATTTGAAGGGTAATTACACCGAGGCAGATCTCCTGCGCGTGGTCGAGCACCTGGCACCGCATCTGCCCTTGGAGAAGGTGGTCTTTGCTTCGCACCGGAGCGGCGTTTTGCGAAGGATGCGGCAGTTGAGGCCGGACGTGCGTCTCGCTCGATTTGGGCTGCTCCCCGCGATGGTGGTGCTGTGGAAGCAGCAGCCCTGGCAGTGCTGCATGATCAACCAATTGGTGCTGACGCGCTGGCTCGTGAAGGCTCTCCAGCAGCGAGGTTACGAGGTCTTCGCAAGCTGTGTGTGGGAGCTGCGCTCCCGGCGAAGCGTGCAGGAGCTGGGGGTGGACGGGGCCTTCGTGAATTTGCAATAGGATAAACAAGGCAGGGCATGAAGGGGAAGGCGGAGTTTCGCGAGTTTAGACGGTCGGCCTCTTGTGCCGCGCGGCAGCGTTTTGGAACCGACACGCAGCGGAGGCAGACAGCCGCAGACAGCCGCAGGGTGAGCAGAGCGAGCCGAACGAAGTGAGTCAGACGACTGAAAGGAGCCCGCAGGGTGAGCGCAGCGAATCAATCAATGCGGTCGCGCAGATGCACGGCGCCAGCCTG
>CALRWM010000132.1:0-9494 GCA_943371875.1 Prosthecobacter debontii
ATCGGAAATCAGCCAGCTAAGTGATCGTGAGATGGAGGTTTTTCGCATGCTCGGTCAGGGGGAGGACACGAGGCGGATCGCAGAGTCGCTGAACATCAGCATCAAAACGGTGCAGGTGTATTGCACACGCGTGCGGGAAAAGCTGGGCCTAGCAGGCCATCACGAACTCCTGCGAGAAGCAATCCGTTGGTGGGAGCAGCAGGGAGCGAAGCCCGCCTCCGTGTAGGGCGCCGCCTTACATCACACGCCACTTCCGCCTGACAGAGGACTGGCAAAGGTGGCGAACAACTTGCTGAGCTATGTGCTGACATGACGACTGCGAAGGTCGTGAGATGTTCCTGCCCGTGATAGAACACATGCTTTGCTCCCTGAAAACCCTGCTCCACTTCCAAAAACGAATCTCCATTTTGCGTGCCGCTCTGGCAGTCCTGCTGATGGCCGGGGGGATGGCTTCATGCATAGGGAAGCATGCGGTGGCTGCGGAGGAAGCGGCTGCGCCTCTAGCTTACCCGGTCATTTCGCCCATTATCATGGATGTGTCGGCGGATCGCCAGTTTGTTGCGGATATTCAAACTGCCAGCCACATTGAGCTTTGTTCACGAGTGGGAGGCTTCATTGAGAAGCTGGAAGTCGATGAAGGGCAGCGTGTGACAAAAGGTCAGCTTCTTTTCGGCATCAGCAATCAGGCGTTTCAAGTCGAGCTGTTGAGCGCCACTGCCAAGTTCAAGAGTGCCCAGGCTGAGGCCAAGATCACGCAGATCGGGTTGTCGAACAGCAAAACTCTGCTGGAAAAAAAGATCGTCTCTCAGACCGAGTTTGACCTTGCTCAAGCGCAGATGGACGCAGCCTCAGCAAAGGTTGATGAGGCGCATGCCGAGGTTGTCACTGCTGAAAGACGCATCTCTTATGCAGAGGTGCGTGCGCCGTTTGACGGTATGATCAACCGCTTGCCGAAGAAGGTGGGCAGCATGGTTGCAGAGGGTGATGTTCTCACCACGCTCTGCAACGACGCGGAGGTGAATGTCTATTTCAATGTGAGTGAAGCCGAATACCTCGAACTCAGCTCCCGCCAGGATCTGACCGTCGAAGGTGGCCTCTCACTGGAGCTCGCGGATGGGCGAAAATATGCCCACACGGGCCGCATTCAGACCAGTGATGCCACCATCGACAAAACCACCGGGACAATCGCCTTCCGGGGGCGCTTTCCGAATCCAGAGCACCTGCTGCGGCAGGGTGCGAGCGGCAAGGTGACGATCCACAACAGGATGCATCAAGTCATGGTGATCCCGCAGAAATGCACCTTCGAAGTGCAGCACAAACTCTGTGTGTATCGACTGGGAAAGAACAACAAGGTGGAACTCTGCACCGTGGAACCTGTCCTGCGGCTGCCGAATCATTTTGTGATTGGGGCGGGTCTCGACATTAAGGACAAGATCATTTTTGAGGGCATTCAACGCGTTCGCGAGGGTGAAGTCATCGTTCCTGAAGAGCGTGTCTGGCAAGAGTCGATGCCGTTGTGAATCTGGCCGCTGTTGTTTGCATTTCGCCCGGCTCATGGGCTGGAGAGCGCCGCACGAGATCCCTTGACCCAAAACCAAATCGTTCATGACATCTAAGTTCATTCATCGTCCCGTTCTCTCGATTGTGATGTCCATCCTCCTCGTGCTGCTGGGGTTGCTGGCTTTGACGCAGCTGCCCATCTCTCAGTTTCCCAGCATTGCTCCACCCGAGGTGAACGTGACGGTGGAATACACCGGTGCTAATGCAGAGACACTGACGAAGGCCGCCATGGTGAAACTGGAGCGCAGCATCAACGGCGTGCCGGGCATGAAGTACATGTCCACCGATGTGGGGAATGACGGAGTTGGCGTGGTTCAGATCATCTTCGAAGTAGGAACCAATCCTGATGTGGCCGCTGTGAATGTGCAGAACCGCGTAGCGACCGTGATGGGCGAACTGCCCGCCGAGGTGGTCCGCAATGGCGTCAAAATCGCCAAGGAAGAAAATGCGATGCTGATGTATTTGAACATCTTCAGCACCAAAGACGATGTTGACGAAAAATTCCTCTACAACTTCGCCGACCTCAACATCCTCGCCGAGTTGAAGCGCATCAAAGGCGTGGGTTTTGCCGACATTCTTGGGGCAAAGGAGTATGCCATGCGTGTCTGGTTAAAACCGGACAAAATGCTGGCCCTGGGTGTCTCTGCTGAAGATGTAATCAACACATTGGGGGAGCAAAACGTTGAGGCCGCTCCTGGGAAGCTCGGTGAAAGTTCGGACAAAGGCTCTCCTCAGCTGCAATACGTCGTGCGCTACACGGGTAAATTACGCACAGAAGAGGAGTACCGAAACATCCCTCTGCGGGCCACGCCAGAGGGGCAGATTTTACGCATCAAAGACGTGGCGGACATCGAGTTCGGCACGACTTACTTTGATGTGGAAGCAAAGCTGAATGGCAGGCCTGCCGCCGCCGTGATGCTGAAGCAGCTTCCCGGCTCCAACGCGAATGAGGTGATCGCCGCAGTGAAACAGCGGTTGGAGAAGTTGAAAGAATCCACCTTTCTCGAAGGCATGAATTACGAGGTCAGCTATGATGTGTCTCGCTTTTTGGAAGCCTCGCTACATGAGGTCTTCCGCACGTTGATCGAAGCATTCATCCTTGTCTCGATCGTGACCTTCATCTTTCTGCAGGACTGGCGAAGCACGCTGGTCCCCATTATTGCAGTGCCGGTCTCGCTCGTGGGCACCTTTGTCTTCATGCAGATGCTCGGCTTTTCGCTGAATCTGGTGACGCTCTTCGCGCTGGTGCTCGCCATCGGCATCGTGGTGGATGCTGCCATCGTCGTTGTTGAGGCAGTGCATGCCAAGATGGAGGGTAGTGGCATCAGTCCTCGCAAAGCCACGGAAAAGGCGATGCATGAGATCAGCGGTGCATTGATCGCCATCACACTTGTGATGGGCGCGGTGTTCCTGCCGGTCGCTTTCATGTCTGGTCCCAGTGGTATCCTTTATCGAAACTTCTCTCTCACCATCGCCATCGCCATCGGACTCTCTGGCTTTGTGGCTCTCACGCTCACGCCTGCGCTTTGTGCGCTGCTCTTGAAAAATACGCATCATCAGCAGCAGCGACATGGCGAAGGGGAGAAGCATTGCCGCAAAGGCCCGCTGGCATGGTTCTTTAGTGTCTTTAACAACACCTACGAACGGCTTGCCGGACGCTATGCCACCATGATCCGTGCCATCGCAGGTCGTCGCGTCATCACCTGGCTAATGCTCATCGGTTTCTGTTGGGGCACGGTTTTCATAGGTGGAAAGCTGCCCGCCGGCTTCATTCCAAACGAGGATCAGGGCACGTTTTACGTCAGTGTCACCACCCCTTCGGGAGCAACGCTCGAACGAACGAAAGACGTAATCAATGAGATCGTCAGAAGCTGTCAGGGCATATCCGCCATCAAGTCTGTTTCCAGCCTATCCGGCACCAACATCCTTTCTGACGGGACCGGAGCCACCTATGGCACCTGTCTCGTGAATCTCGTCCCCTGGAACCAGCGCACCGCCAGTCTGGAAGAAGTGATCGAGGATGTGGAAAAAAAGACCGCTCACCTCAAGGACGCCCGCATCGAGATCTTTCCTCCGCCCGCTGTGCCTGGCTACGGAAACGCCAGCGGTTACGAACTGCGCCTGCTCGACATGACCGGGAGTGGCGATCTCAAGCGCATGGAAGGCGTATTAAAACAGTTCATGGGAGACCTGAAACAGCGCCCGGAGATTGGCAGTGTCTTCACCATCTTTGATGCCAGCTTCCCCCAATACCTCCTGCATGTGGACATGGACAAAGCTGCGCAGAAAGGCATCACCGTCAGCCGCGCCATGGGAGAGCTGCAGACGCTCCTGGGCAGCGAATACGCCTCCAACTTCATTCGTTACGGCCAAATGTATCGCATCATGGTGCAGGCACTTCCGCAGTATCGAGCACGGCCTGAGGATCTCCTGAAGCTCACCGTCAAGAACGATGCGGGTCAAATGGTGCCAATGTCCAGTTTCATCACGCTGGAGAAAGTCTATGGCGTCGATCAGATCACCCGCTACAACATGTTTCCTTCCGCCGAACTGAATGGCGAGCAGGCCAAAGGCTACAGCAGTGGTGATGCCATCCGCGCCATCCAGGAAACGGCAAGAGAGAAACTCCCCAAAGGGTATGACATCGACTGGGCCGGAATCACCCGCGATCAGGTCCTAGCGGGTAACGAGGCCACCTACATTTTCATTATCTGCCTCGTCTTCGTCTATCTGCTCCTTGCCGCGCAATACGAGAGCTTTTTGTTGCCGCTACCCGTCATCCTCTCCCTGCCGACCGGCCTCGTCGGGGCCTTCCTTTTCCTTCTTTGGATGGGACTGGAAAACAACATCTACGCCCAAGTCGCCATGATCATGCTCATCGGCCTTCTCGGAAAGAACGCCATTCTCATCGTGGAATTCGCCGCCATACGCCACCGCGAGGGCAAAACCCCACTGGAAGCCGCCGTCGAAAGCGCACGGTTACGACTGCGTCCCATTCTGATGACCTCGCTCGCTTTCGTCGCAGGCCTTATACCGCTTGTTCTCGCAAGTGGCGTCGGTGCAGTCGGCAATCGCACCATCGGAACCACCGCCATGGGCGGCATGATCTTCGGCACCATCTTTGGTGTTATCATCACCCCCGGGCTCTACGTCATCTTTGCCACGCTCGCGGAGAAATTTGCCCACCGCAAAGACGAGCTGCCCCTGACTGAAACTGTCTGATTTTTCTCCCGCATGAAAAAACTCGTCGCCACTCTACTAACCGCGCTTCTTCTCTCCGGCTGCGGCAGCCTGAGTATCCTCCCCAAGCCCATTGATGCGCCGAAAACCGTCCTCACAACTGAGGAAATCGCTGCGCAAACCACTCTCTGGCGCAAACATTTCACCGATTCCAATCTCCAACGTCTTGTCGGAGACGCTATTGCGGGCAACAACGACCTCAAGATTGCTTACCAACGTGTGCAGGCTGCACGGGCAAAAGTCACCGCCGCACGCGGTGCACTTGCCCCTAATGTGAGTGTCGGCACCGGAGCAGGGCTGCGAAAGTTTGGCTACTACACGATGGACAATGCCGGCAATCGCACCACGCCGATTTACAAAGATCAGATCATCCCGCAGGATCTTCCTGACTTCAACGTTGGGCTGCAGGCCGCCTGGGAAGTCGATATCTGGGGCAAGCTGCGCAGCCAGCGTGGTGCCGCCATCTCCCGCGTGCTGGGCAGTGAAGCGGGCCGGCGTTTCGTGCTTGTAAGCCTTCTCAGCGATCTCACCACGCACTATTACGATCTGCTGGCGCTCGACTCCACGATTCCCATCCTCGACGATAATATCAAAATTCAGCAAGATGCCCTCGGTGCTGTGGAGGCACAGAAAGCAGCGGGAATTGCCAACTCACTCGCCATCGAGCAATTCGAAGCACGTCTGTTTAAACTGCGCGCCATGAAAATCGAAGCACAGCTGGAGATCAATGACCATGAAGCTGCAATGCGTCTTCTTCTAGGCGACCCTGCCCACAGCATCACCCGGACGCAAACCTCGCTCACTCAACTCAGCGCCCCACGCCTGTCTCGAAACGTACCCGCTAGCTTGCTCACCCAAAGGCCGGATGTTCGTCAGGCAGAGCTTGAGGTCACCGCTGCCAAAGCCGACGTCAAAGCCGCCCGCGCAGCCTTCCTCCCCAGCCTGAACATCACAGGCGCGCTGGGCCTTCAGGCCTTTCGCGGCGATCTGCTGTTCAACAGTCACTCGGCCGCCTACTCAGTTGCAGGCGGTCTGGTTGCACCGCTGATCAACCGTGCCGCCATCAAAGCCGAGTTCCAGGCAGCCAGTGCGGCTGAACTGGAAGCCCTGGCGGCCTACCAGCAGTCGATCGTTAACGCTTACGTTGAAGTTCACAACCAGCAGGTAAAAATCCGCCTTTTTGATGAACTTCAAGATGTGGTGCGCCATCAGGTTGCAATGCTCGAAAAGAGTGTGGCTACTTCAAGCAGCCTCTTCAACACACGCCGCGCGACCTACCTCGATGTCCTCAACGCCCAGCAAACCACGCTGGATGGGCGCTTAGAGCTTGTCGATGTGATGAAGCGTCAGTTCCAGATGCAGGTGCTGCTTTACAAAGCCATCGGCGGCGGATGAATGGTCACAGCTATTCTTCCGGCCACTTGTAGTTGCAACACTTTCAAAAGTTCAAATAAACCCCAAGAGTCCCATGGTCAGCCTGCTTGTTCGCAAAAGCAAAAAGCCCCTCGGCAAGATGGCACGAACGCCGCTGCACCAAGAACCGCTGCGCTTTGATTTTGACGCCCTGGAGCCCTATATCGATGCGGAAACTTTGAGGTTGCATTACGGCAGGCATCACGCGGACAGTCTCGACAACCTGATCGCTGCCCTGCAAACCATCAATTTGAAAGTGGGCAATGTCTCGGCCCTGCTACCCCAAATTCGCAGTCTGATCGTACCTTCGGATCCCCGCAGAAAAGTGGTGCGCATGGGCGGGCCGCCCGAAACACTATCGGAGGAAAAACAGCAGGAAATCCGTCTTTATGGGGGAGCGCATGTCAATCACACTGCCTTTTGGCGTTTCCTTTCGCCGCCCGGCAAAGGCCCCTCGGGCCCGGAGGGGCAGGTCGCGGAAGCAATCATTCGTGACTTTCGCAGCATCAACGATTTTAAAACTGCTTTTACTGATGCCGCCCTGAAGCACGAAGGCTCAGGCTGGGTGTTTTTGGTTTATCGCCCAGATGGCAAGCTTGTCGTCACGACGACCAAGAACGAGGACAATCCGATGATGAAGGATTTCGTGAATCCGGAGCAGCAGGGTCGGTTCATCCTGTGCCTCGATCTCTGGGAGCATTCCTATTACTTGAGGTACCGGCACGACCGCAAACAATACGTGGAGGCGTGGTGGAATCTGGTGAACTGGAACTTCGTCTCGCGCGCCTACGCCATAGTCACATCTAAGGCCCGGGTGTGATAGCTGGGATGACTGGACGAATCAAAACCTTGTCGATGCGGTGACGATCCATGTCGATGATCTCGAACTGAAATCCATCGAACTCAAAGATATCGCTTTCTTTTGGCACATGCCCGAGGCGATGCATCACAAACCCCGACAGCGTACGATAGGCCACGCTCAGCTTGGCGCATCATGAATGCGCATTTCAGTATTTCAGCATTCCTGCAAGGTGGTATGTGCTTCAAACGGCGATACGGACGCGCAGCAGTTTGACGGAATTGAGGAAGACGAGCACGTCTGGGCCGAGGTGAATCATCGCGACCTGGATCGGTCCGATCCAGCCAAGGAGGGCGGCGGTGATGCCGAGCACATGCACCACACCGACACCGACGTAAAGATTCTCCTGGATGGTGCGATACGCGCGCCGGGCAAGGGCACGAGCAAACACGATTTTGGACAGATCGTCGGTCATCAAAGCCACGTCCGCTGCTTGCCGGAGTATTTGGAACTGCATGGCACGCGAGGAAGCAATTCGCTCAGCAGCTTCATTTGCATCGTGGGAAATCGGATATGGTTTTCGAGGATCAGGTGATGGATTCGGAAATCTGGCGATCAATGAATGCATCAAGTGATTCGCGCAGTATGACGCGGCGGCGCTGTGAGCTGCCAGTGAATCGGATGGCAGCGGTCTTGATTTCGCCCGACTTTCCAAGCCGGTGGAGTGACGAGCGAGAAAACTTCACGCCGCGATACTGCAGCGTTTTGGCTGGCATTTGGATGAGGTCGTCAATGAAGTGGATGGGTGTCTTGTCGGGTGAGAGATTTGTCATAACGACCCACGTCTAATCAGGCCATGCCACTCCCTCGAATATGTTATCGAATCAATTGCTCAAATGACAACATGCCGTCACTTCGCCTTTTTGATTCGGTTCTCTGCGGAGCGAGTGTCTCGGAAGCTCTCTTTCAATTCGAGTTCATCCATCACCTTGCTCAGTCGGCTCTTTGCCATTTTTACCGGAGGATTTTGACTGGCTAATTCTATGAGTATTTCATCCAACGAGGGAAGATAAGTTTCACGAATAACGAGGGCAATCCACGCCCGATAAACGCAGTTTTTATTGATCAATTTGCCCGCATGATTTTTGAACGGCTTGCCGCCGTGTAAATTCTCCCAGCCTTCGGCGGCTATGCGCAGCACTTGATAATTCCGTCGCAACAGTTCTTCCTTTATGAATTGGGCCAGTTCGGCAGCGTGTTCTCGTTGCTTCGCCAACCAGAGTGTTTCCAATTCCTCCTGGGATACGAATTGCATACCATAGGCTTTCCACACCCATGCATAGTCGTCCTGGCGTTTCATCGCAGACTCCAAGTGTTCCATGATCCGCCAAAGATTATATTCCCACACTTTCAAACCCCACGACTTGGCGATGCGCTCTTCAGGGGACATTTGTTCAATCGAAGGATTCAAAAGATGCAGGTCTTTCCCATGTGTTCGTTTTGCTGGCTTCATGGCGCAGGAAGTTTGGCGACTGCATCGCGAAGCGAGGCAGCGGCGGCATGTGAGTATTTGCGGTTCACTTGAGCGCTGGTGTGAGCAGATAGAGCCATACGCAATTTTTCATCGACGCCAGCGGACAGCAGCGCGGTGTTGAAGTAGTGACGCAGACTGTGAAAGCTTTTGGCACTCTGAGTGCGGCCTTTTCCACGTGCCGTTGAGCGTGGCAGATTGTCCACGCCGGCCTTTGTCATCAGAGCAAGGAACTGACGAGAAATGCCCGTCTTGCCCCCTGTGCTCCGGCCTGCGAGTGACGGACAAAGAAATCCGTGCGCATCGTCGCCAGCGATGTTCATCAAATGTTCGACCAAGGACGGATGCAACGGCAGTTTAAGCGTGCGACCCATGCGAGAGGTCTTTTGGGGCGTGAATGTGACGGTGCCCTCTGCAAGATCAATGGAATCCCAGCGGAGCGCCATCACGTCACCGATGCGCAGGCCAGCAAACGCGCCTAATAGGATGGCAGTTTTCCAGTCGTCTCTGGCCTCTTGAAGTAGGAGCGCAAGTTCCTTTTGCGTGAAAGGTTCACGTGTCTCCTGTTTCACATCGTCAACCTCCACGGATTTAACCGGGTTTGACTGAATCATGCCCTGACGATGAGCCCCTGCGAACATCGAACCGATGACCTTCAAATGCTGGCGAATCGTCGAAGGCTTGCGCCCCGCCTTTGTAAGAGCATCCCGGTGCTTTTCCACGTCCGCCGGTGTGATGGCGGAAAGCGGCATGTCTGCCTTTTTACCAAGAGCAGTCAGAAAGCCCTGAATCATGGGGCCGTAGGTCTTGGACGTGCCTTTTGCCCGTGTGCTTAGTTTCGTGGCAAGCCAGCGCTTCGCAAAGGCCGACACGCTTTCCTTGTCGATGCCCTGCCCTGTGACGCCTAGAATCTCATTTAGTACGCGTCTAGCACGATCCACGGTGAACGTC
>CALRWM010000133.1:0-9074 GCA_943371875.1 Prosthecobacter debontii
TGGGAACCCATGAGGATGATGTCCGGGGCGATGCTTGCGATCTGGTCCAGCACGGTCTCCAGCAGCAGGCCGCCGAACACCTGCGCCGTGGCCTTCACCCCGTGATCGATCAAGGTGTCGCGCATGAGGAACAACTGCTTCTGCCGTGATTTGAACACGTCCGGCGGGACGGCGGGTGGCTCAAAATCCACCACCAGCGGTTCTGGCGGCACGACGTGGATGAGAATCACATCACCCCCGAAGGCCTTCACGTGTTCTTCCGCTTGCTCGAGGATTTGAGGGGTGACATCGGAAAAGTCGATGAGTGCAAGAATGGTTTTCATGGCTTGAAGGGGGGGGGGTGTTTTGTGCGCGTTGCGCGCCCCATCAAAGATACGATTCCCGGTCCCTTTTCGGGTGGGGCTATCTGCGTCGCATGGGGGCGACCCTGCGTGTCACGTCGGCCACCACGCCAGCGCTGCCTGCTGCGGCTTGAGCTTCGCGAGGGCTTGGAAGGGCTGGCTGGCGCGGATGGATTTTTCAAATTCCGGCAGCTCAGCGGGCTGGCTGCACTGGAAGGTGCCGGGCTCCAGGGCCAGCAGAGCCGGGGCAGGCGCATAGGTCAGGGTCAGTGAGAGCTGGCTCATGCCGTCTTCATCCTCATCCCCGGGTTCGATGAAATGGCGGGCAATCTCGAGCTGGAAGGTCTTTTCCGCGCCCTGCTCGTTCACGCCCCACTGGCAGTGCAGGGTGTCGCCTTCTTCGTCCATGATGCATTTCTCCGCACGCACATCGCGGTAGAAGGCCTCCATCTGCGTCAAGGCTGCGGCAGCATCCAGCTGCTGCACTGTCGTGCCGGCGGTGGTGAGAGCAGCTTCAAACGTGGAGGCGGATTCGGAAGGGTGCATGGTTTATGAGTACATCGGCATGCGATCTTGTTCCGGTGGTACACAAACAGGGCGGAGGAGGGAAGAGGAGGGACTATTTTTTTGATCGCCTTTCCCGGCGGCATCACTCAGCATGCCCGGCGCATGAGTTCCTCCACCCATCCCATCGTTATTCTGGCTGTTCTTGGTGCCGTGGCCACGGTGATCATGCTGATCACCGTGTTCCGGGTGCGCAGCTGGGGCCTGAAGGTGCTGCTGGTGCTCATCGCCCTCGTGACGCTGGCCCCGGCCGGGCTGGTGCTGTATGCCATGCATCCGGAGTGGATGGACGCCCGCTACCGCAGCTACAAAGCCTTTTACGAAGGCATCCGGCTGGGCATGACGCGGGAGGAGATCATGGCCCTGCAGACGCAGCTTTACCCGGAAGGAGGACCCCGGCAGAAGCCGCAGATCATCATTGAAGATGAGAAGGGCCTGACCTTTTTTATGCACCCTGAACATTCAGCGGAACCGAACTGTGAAGGCATCTTTTTGGGTTTCGAGAACGGAAAGCTGAAGTCAAAAACGTATTCCCCTGACTGAATCCCCCATGCCCCTCTGGAAACGCCTGCTGCGCCTCGGCGCCATCCTCATCTTCACACCGGTGATCTTTCTGCTCGGCTGCCAGTCCAGCCTGATCTACCACCCGAATCCTTACCGGGCGGAATATGAATCCATGCTGCAGGCCGACAAAGGCGAGCGCGTGCTTTTTGAGACGTCTCAGGGCCACCAGACGGCCTTCTACATCCCGGCGCGCAGACCTGCCAGCGGCCTGCCGCAGACGCTCTGGCTCTGCTTTGCCGGAAATGGCTCGCTGGCGCTCGACTGGCTGTATGACACCGGCGCATGGGATGACCGCTTTGCCTACCTGCTCGTCGATTACCCTAGCTATGGCGAATGCGAGGGCACCCCGAACCCTGCGCGGATTCGGGAGAGCGGCAAGGCGGCCGTGGAGGCGCTGGCCAGGCACCTGCACACCTCCCAGGCCGAGCTGCTGCCACGCCTGGCCGTGCTGGGCCATTCCCTGGGCTCTGCGGCGGCCCTGATGGCCGCGGATGACCTGGACATCCGGCGCGGGGTGCTGATGTCCCCCTTCACCACGATGACGGACATGGGCCGCATCGTGCTCGGCTGGCCGCTGTGCTACCTGAACCAGCACCGCTTTAACAACCGCAAAACGCTGGGCCACGTGGCCTCCCGTGCCGGGGCGCGATTCGTGATTTTCCACGGCGCAGAGGATGAGGTGATCCCCGTGCGCATGGGGGCGGAGCTGGCGGCGGCCCACCCGCAGGTGGTGACCTTTCACGCCGTTCCCGGCGGGCATCACAATGACCTGCTGGACCTGATTTCACCCCAGATCGGGCGGGCGATGGCCGAGGTGACGGCTGGCGCGAAGCCGTAAGGCACACGGTGGTTGCTTTCGGGCGCTGCTGTGCTCTGATGGGCGCTCAATCCCCACCCACTAGCCCATGTCCGCGCCCTCCTCTACTTCGGAAAAATCCTCCTCCATCTGGTCTCTTATCAATGTGGTCATCGGCTGTGCCCTCGGCGGCGCTGTCCTGCTTTGGGTGCTGGCTTTTATCTTTGATGGTCTGGGCTCCCTGCGTCCTAAGGCGAAAGCCGAGGCTGCTGCTCCGGCTGCCGCTGCTCCTGCCCCTGCTGCTGGCACCGCCGCCGCCCCGGCTCCTGCAGCCGCCGCTGCGGACCTGCCCGTGCTCGAAATCACCATCAAGCCGGACGCCGCCAACCCGCTGGCCTATGACACCAAGACCATCAGCGCCAAGGCCGGCCAGAAGATCAAGCTCACCTTCACCAACACCCACCCCACCCTGCCCCAGCCGCACAACATTGTGATCGGCAAGCTCGGCACGAAGGACAAAATGATGGGCATCGCCATGGGCGCCATGACGCTGGTGGACAAAGGCTACATCCCAGACTCCCCGGACATCCTCGCCCACACCAAGCTGCTTCAGCCCGGCAGCAGCGAGACCATCGAGTTCTCCGTGCCTGCCGCTGGTGAGTATCCTTACTTCTGCACCTTCCCAGGACACGTCGCCATCATGAACGGCATCCTCACCGCGCAGTAATTTTTTACCGTCCACCCGCCATGGCCGTCTCTATCAGCGTCGAATACGAAGGCGGCCTGCGCTGCCGGTCCACGCATGGCCCTTCGCAGAATCAATTCATCACCGATGCGCCGGTGGACAACCACGGCAAAGGCGAGTCCTTCAGCCCCACTGATCTCGTGGCCACAGCACTGGCCACCTGCATGGCCACGGTCATCGGCATCAAGGCGCAGCAGAAGGGCTACGACATCGTGGGCATGAAGGTCAGCGTGGAAAAGCACATGAGCGCGGACAGCCCGCGCCGCATCGTGGGCCTGCCCATCACCATCCAGATCCCGCTGCCGGAAGACCACCCCGACCGCAAGCTCCTCGAAGCCACCGCCCTCGGCTGCCCCGTGCACCACAGCGTGCACCCGGACATCGACAAGCCGGTGACCTTTGTGTGGGGTGTGAAGTAGGCTAGACCGAACTTCCAAGTTCGTTCCCTCAGAGCCCAGCCAGAGCCCATCACCGAACTTGGAAGTTCGCTTGGTGATCATCCAGTCGAGGCGACTCTTGCCACCTTCGTTAAATCACGCACCCGCGCAGCGGTTCCCTGCCATTCCTGAGGTGCCAAAGCGTGGGTCTTGCCCTCTGATGCGTTGGTCCTGCGCGCTTACCGCACCCAGCGTGCGCCGCTGGAGAGGCCCACGTGCCAGTCGCGCAGGTGCATGTCGGAGTAGTCGGTCTTGCCCTGGGCTCCCACCATTTTGGTGCCGGTGGCGCGTTTCCAGGCTTTGCTGAAGCTCTCGGCGGTGTGGCAGCCCCAGCTCTGGCAGTAGGCTTTACCACTGAAGGCCCAGCGGCTGATCTTGTGCAGATCATTCTCATGCAGCCACGCGGTGGAGGTGGCGTACACGTCCGAGCTGTAGTCAAACATGAAGCTGAACTTGTTCGAGTGGCCGAAGTACTCGAAGCCGGAGATCTTCAATCCGCCGCGTCCGGACTGGCCGTTGTTGATGTAGTTGATGAGTTCCTGTGTGCTGCGAAACCAGACGAGGTTGATGTACGGGTAGGCCTTGGTCACGGACTCCACATTCTGCGTCAGCGGCTGGCGCTCGGCGGCGGCGCGGCGCACGTAGGCGTCCCGGTACACCAGCCAGGTGATGCGGGTGTTCGCAGGGACGGTGTTGTGGATCTCCTGCATGCGCACGCGGGCTGTGCGGACGAAGTTGCCCCACCAGCGGTCGTGCTGCTCTCCGGGCCGGCGCAAATCCTCAAACCCACGTGCCGCAGGCCCACCGCTGACGATGAGGTATTCGGTGTCTGCAGCGGCCTTGGTGACAAGGCCGCTGGTGAGCAGGAGAAGCGTGGCGAAAAGCAGGCGGGGCATGATGGGGCTAACAAAGCACGACTACTTCGTTTCGACGAGCTTGAAGTTCTTGAACTGCACGACCATCGGCGGGCCGGCGTGGATCTGCAGGGCCAGGAGGCCTTCCTTCGGCGCGTTGGCGGTGTCTTCGTCGGTCACGTCGATGGTCTGCTGGCCGTTGATGAAATGCTGCACATGGTTGCCCTTAGCCACGATGCGGTACTCGTTCCAGTCTTCGGATTTGATGCTGGCCTGGATGGCGGCGCTGTCTCCCACGCTGCCGGCCACTTCCACCACGGCCTTCTTGCCACCGTCAGCGGCGGGCTTGATCACGGTCTTTTCACCGCGCTTGGCCAGGATGCCGCGGCCGCGCTCTTCGTAGAGGATGCCGCTGTAGGTCTTGCCCGCTTCGAAGTCGGCCTGGTAGCCGCTGATGATGGGGCCATTTTCTCCGGCATTGAGTTCCTTGCTGCGGTACTGCACGCCGGAATTGCCCTTTTCGATGCGGTATTGAAACGTCAGCACGAAGTCGCTCACGGTGCCGGCTTTCCAGACCAGGAAGGTGTTGTGCTTGAGGATGCTCTTGGCCGGATTGGCGGGGTCAGCCGGGGTTTTGCCGGTGATGGTGCCGTCCTGAACGCTCCAGAGGTCTTTGTTGCCTTCCCAGCCGGTGAGGTCCTTGCTGTTGAAGATTTCTTTTTCATCCGCGCTGGCGAAGGAAAGGGAGGCGAACAAGGCGGCGAGAGCGAGGTGCAGTTTCATGAAGGATGGTTGTAATGGTCGGGCGAGGTTTAACGCGCAGGCCCGGGGTTGTCTATCGCTTTGCGGGAGGCGGAAGGATGGGTCGCGGATAAACAATGCGCAGAAGGGTGACTCCGCCAGCTCATGAACACTTCGCGCTAATCACTTCCGCCGCTTGCGAAAGCCCCAGGCACCCAGACCGATCAGCGCGGAAATGCCTGCGGCTGCCATCATCACATCACGCCTCCGCCTGGCCCCTTCGGCACGAATCGCACGCTCTCCGGCGCTCTCGGCGAAAACCCGCCGATGCAAAGAGGGCGAAGCCACCCTGAGCACCTCCAGATCTTCATCCGTGAATTCCTCCGGCAGCAGCGCAGTCCGGCGCAGGATCTCCGGCAGCGAAGCCGTGCGTTCATTGAGAACCATCAGCTCCTCCACGTCAAAACACGCCCCCTCCTCACTTCGGTGAAGAATCACGACCAGCCTCTGCCCCTTCTTGCAATGCCACAGCTTGCCCCAATCTTCATCAATAGGCACATAGGGTGACTGCTCGTAGCTGGCCTGAAGCAACACCGTTTGAATCCCGACGACCTGCTCCAGATACCCATAGGCCGAATCCACCTGCAGCGTGCAGGACTCCGAGAGCCGGGTCTGCTGCGGCTGGCGGTCTTCCTCCGCAGCCACCTCCGTGACCGTGCCGACCAGAAACGCCTGAGAAGCTTCATTTTCGGGGAGCCTCGGTGCACTCTGGATCACCAGTTCTCGCCCGCCGGTTCCGACCTTAATCTGTGGCAACGGCCCGCCATAGCCTGCCAGACACGTCGTGCCGGTGAAGAGCCAGGCAAGCCACCTCATCCCATCACCCCCTCATCGCGCGCTGGCGCAGGAAATGATCGGCCAGCACCAGATGCACCATGGCCTCCACCATCGGCACGGCGCGTGGCAGCACGCAGGCATCGTGGCGGCCACGTGCGGAGAGCGTCGTGTCCTCGCCGGTGTTGGTCACGGTCTTCTGCTCGCGCAGCACGGTGGCCGTAGGCTTGAAGGCTACGCGGAAGACGATCTCCTCCCCGTTGCTGATGCCGCCCTGGATGCCGCCGCTGCGGTTGGTGCGGGTGCGCACCTTGTCACCGTCCATGTAAAACTCGTCGTTGTGCTCCAGGCCCGTCATCGTCGTGCCGCCAAAGCCGCTGCCGATTTCAAATCCCTTGGTCGCAGGCAGGCTCATCATCGCCTTGGCCAGATCCGCCTCCAGCTTGTCGAACACCGGTTCGCCAAGTCCCGTCGGCACGCCGCGCACGACGCACTCGATCACACCGCCCACGCTGTTGCCTTCACTGCGGATTTTCTCAATCAGCTCGATCATCTGCTCCGCCGCGACGGGATCGCAGGTGCGGACGATGTTGGATTCGATCACCGCCGAATTGAGTTCCGCCCCCACAGGCACTTTCGCCTCGATGTGCTGCACCGTCTTCACGTAGGCGAGGCATTCGTAACCGCTGAGCGAATGCTGCAGCACCTTGCGCGCAATGGCACCGGCAGCCACGCGGCCGATCGTCTCACGTGCGCTGGAACGGCCACCGCCGGACACGGCGCGGATGCCATACTTGGCGTCATAGGTGTAATCTGCGTGGCTGGGGCGATAGGCCTGCTGCATCTCAGTGTAGGCCGAAGGCCGCTGATCCGTGTTGCGCACTAGAATGCCGATGGGCGTGCCGAGCGTGAGGCCATCCAGCACGCCGGAGAGAATCTCCGCCTTGTCGTCCTCTTTGCGTGGCGTGACGATCTTGCTCTGGCCGGGCCGGCGGCGGTCGAGCTCCGCCTGGATGTCCTCCACGGTCAGGGGGATGCGTGGCGGGCAGCCGTCAATGACGACGCCGACGCCTATGCCATGGGATTCGCCCCAGGTGCTGATGTGGAAAAGGGTGCCTAGACTGCTGGACATGTGAGGGTCATCATGGGGCAATACGCCCCGGGTTCAAGATGGTTGTGCAATGGCCTGAATTCAGCATCCTGTGGCATGACCTTTCCCCGCTGGCTCCTCACCCTTTTCGGCTGTGCCACGATCACCTCCCATCTGCACGGCGCGGAGACGGTGGATTACGAAGGCGGGCGCTATCACCTCTACCGCGTGGACAAGGCCGACTGGCCGCGTCTTCAGCTCGCCTGGCTGGGTGACAACGGCCAGCCGCTGGGAGATTTCAACGGCCTGCGCCGGCAACTCGCCGCGCGCAACAAGCAGATCATCTTCGCCACCAACGCCGGCATTTACGAGCGCGGCCCAAAACCCTGCGGGCTGACCATCTGCGCCGGCAAGGAACTGGTGCCGCTGAATCTGCTCCCGGGCGAAGGCAACTTCTTCCTCAAACCCAACGGCATCTTCTACCTCGACGACCAGACCGGCCCGGGCGTGATGGAAGCCGCGGAATTTGCCAAAAGCGGACTCAAGCCGCGCCTCGCCACGCAGTCCGGCCCGCTGATGCTGCGCCAAGGCGTGATCCATCCCGCCTTCCAGGTGAACTCCCCCAACAAACGCCTGCGCAATGCCGTGGGCGTGCGCAAAAAAGACGGCCAGATCCTCTTTGTGATGAGCGACCGCGAAGACGCCGTAAAAGGACGCGTCACGTTTCACCAGTTCACCCGCTTCTTCCAGCACCTCGGCTGTGAAGACGCCCTCTACCTCGACGGCGACATCTCCAACATGCTCGTGGATCCCAAACCGGACGCCAAGTTCACCCCCAACACCTTTGCAGGGATGTTTTTCGTGGCGGAGCCACAGTAGCCATCTCGCTCCCGCGAGATGAGCACAACGCTGCCGCATCACGCAGCAGCCATGGCCTTGCGAGAGCGTTGTGTACCTCTCGCGGAGAGAGAGGACTGCTTTATGCCTCCACCGGCTTCTCCGCCATCATCACCGGCGCGGTGGCCGGAGTCGGGGCCAGCCAGGTGGTGATCTCCGCCTTGATCCAGACCTTGATCCCCGCCCACAGCAAACGAGCGGCGGTGTGGTCTGGCGACAGGCTCATGAACGGCATCCAGACGTGCCCAGTGTTGGCGCGTCCGTAGATGCCCTTGCGACGGCGCTCCTGCCCGATGTGCACGAAGCGCCGGTTGTAGAAGGCCATGAAGCCGGCAAAAAACGCCCCCGCTTTCCCTTCGTACGGCATGTGAATCCATTCATCATCCGGGTTGTCATACACCCCCCGCACCGGGCCGAGGAAATACGCGGAGAGGTCCAGCAGAAAGGTCGCATTGATCAGCTCCGCGTCGCCCATGTACGAGTACTTGTCCTTGTAGAGCGAGTTGAACCACAGGCGGTAGCTGCGCGGGTAGGCCGTGTTCAGGTAGTCGGTGATCGCCTGCGTGTTTTCACCCGCCAGATTCTTCTGCACCAGATCCACCGCCGCAGACACGGTATGGCCGCAGTAGTCGAGCCCATGACTGTACAGCGGGTCCATGAACCCGGCCGCGTCACCGACCATCACCCAGCGGTTTCCTGCGATGCGCTCGGAGCGGTACGCGAGGTTCTTGTAGTAAAAGGTGTCATCGGCATCCGGCACCGCGTTTTCAAACATGAGCCGGCCAATCGGGTGCGTCATCAAATGCGCCTGCAGGCGGGCCACAAGAGATGGCCCCTCCGGCAGCGTGAAAAAACGCCTGTCCCAGGTGACACCGGCGCTGAAGCTGCCATCCGACAGCGGGATGATCCAGCACCACCAGCCATGCCCCATGAGATGATTCGTGGCCGTGGTGCGGAGCTGGCTGACGTTTTTCATCAGCGCCGGATGCATCTTGCGGCTCTGGTAGCTGTCGAGTCCGTTCACATTCCGAAAGCGGCACCAGATGGAGGAGGTCGGGTGCTCGCTCTCCAAGGAGCGGAGTAGCCCGAGCTTCTTCGACAGCACTGTGGCTTTGCCGGAGGCATCAATCAGCCAGCGCGTGGTCACCGTGCGCATCTGCCCTTCCTGCGGCATGATTTCCAGCGTGTGCGGCGCCTCGTCTTCAGAGAGA
>CALRWM010000134.1:0-7827 GCA_943371875.1 Prosthecobacter debontii
ATAGGCGGCTGGATCAGCCAGCACGCACGCAAAGCGGTGCTCAATCTCTCACTGCCGCGCAAAAAACGCCCCTGGATGGACGCCATCTTCCACAAAATCGACTCCCTCGTCGCTCCTTTGACCTACTCTACTGCATGATCCGGGTTCAAGGCACGAACCTGCCTCGATGATGAAATTGTTGCGCAGAATCGTGGTCTCTTTGCGGTACTGCATAAAAGGGGGCGACGGTGTCCCGTCGCCCCAAGAAACTTTCGCTGAGTTTTAGCGTGATTACTTCTGAAACGCCTTGTCCTTCGCATTGCCACCGCTGGAGAGGTAGGCGATGAGGTCGAGGAGTTCGTCCTGATTGAGGGAGTTGATGAGGCTGGGGGGCATCATGCTGACTTTGCGGGTGCCCTTCTTGGCGATGTCGCTTTCGTTGATGGCCATGTGGTCATTGGGGGCGAAGGGATTGGTCATGATGAAAACCTTGCCGTTCTCTTCGACGATGATGCGGCCGATGATGATGCTGCCGTCCTTCTTGGTGATTTCGTGGCTGTCGTACTGGTCGGAGATGACCTTGCTGGGATCCACGATGTTTTCCATGAGATCGCGCATGGTGTAGCGGTTGCCGACGCCGGTGAGGTCCGGGCCGATGCTGCCGCCGTCGCCGTTGAAGCGGTGGCAGGTGGCGCACATGATGCTGCGGTACATGTTCTCGCCATTGGTGAAGTTGCGGCCTTTGAGTCCGCCGGCGGTGAGTGCAACGACTTCATCGACCGTCCAGTTTTTGCCGGGGCCTTTCGGAGCGACGTAGTTGGGGATGGAGGTGCTGGCTTCGACCTTGTTGCTGAGGGAGTCGAGTGCGGCGAGTTCTTCCTTCGGCACAAAGGTGGAGAGGGCGTCTTTGCGGATGTTTTCGATGAAGCCTTTGAAGCTGTTGCCGCCCTTCCAGGTGCGGGCGCGGGGGAACCAGGAGAAGAAGGTTTTGCGATGCTCAGGGTTCCAGCCTGCGGTGGCGTTGCGAAGTGCAAACATGTAGCTGATCTGCTGGGCATTTGGGCGGCTGCCAGCGGCGGCGCGGGCGGCGTTGGCGTAGCCTTCGTTGCGGCTCAAAACGGCATCGGTGGCGACTTCCTGGAAGTCGTCTTTGGCGGTGGCCATCAGGGCGAGGGTCTTGGAGACGACGGTGGGGGAATCGATGGCGACGAGGATCTGGCAGAGCTCGCGGTTCAGGAAGGCATTTTCAGTGGGATAGACGAGATCGAGTGCCGTGGAAATCTGTGCGCAGATGTCTGCTTCCGGTTTGCCGAGGCGGATCAGGATGAGCTCCAAGGCACGTAGGGCGGCGAACTGCTGGTCCAGCGAGAGCTTGGCCCCGACCAGTTTGCCCAGGGCAAGGAGCATGCGGCCTTCGAGTTCGACGTTGTCAGGCGAGACGTAGCCGATGGGCTCCGAGGAGGTGCCTGTGGGCTTGGCAACGGGCCTGCCACCTTCGGAATTGGCTTTGGCCCCGGTGACACGCGCGAGGGCGATGATGCCTTCGATCAAGGCGACGGGCTGTGTTTCACTGAAAACTTTTTCCTGCCAGAGCGCGACGGGGAGTTTTTCAATCGCGACGCGGGCGGCGTAGCGCACGTTGCGGTCGTCGTGGCTGAGCTTGCTCCAGGCTTCTTGGAGAGCCTTGGCTGCATCGACCTTGCCGGTGTGGTAGGCTTCGAGAGAGGCACGCAGTTTGAAGTCCTCACCGAGAGGCTGCGCTTTGACGGGGGCGGTGGATTCATTGCCCACGTAGGTCACGCGATAGACGCCGGACTGGGTCTTGCGACCGCCGACGGCGAAGTACATGGCACCGTCCTGCGGATGGATGACGACGTCGGTGAGAGGGAGCGGTTTGCCAAAGACGAATTCCTCCTTGGTGGCTGCGTAGCTGGCGCCTTTGGCTTCCAGGTTGATGGCCCACATGGTGCCGTAGGTCCAGTCGTTGATGAATATGGCGTGCTGGTATTTGGCAGGGAATTTAGCACCTGTGCCAGCGACGACGCCCGTGGGGCTGCCGGGGCCGATGTCGAGCGTGGTTGGCAGCGAGTCAGGGTAATAATTCGGCCATTTGCCACTGCCGCTGCGCCAGCCGTAATCCGCACCGCTAACGCAATGGTTCACACGGGTGGGGCGATACCACGGACTGCCGATGTCCCACTCCATGTCGGCGTCGTAGGTGAAGAGTTCGCCCTGATCGTTGAAGCAGATGTCGAACTCATTGCGGAAGCCGTAGCAGAAGAGCTCCAGACCACTGCCATCGGGGTTCATGCTGCAAATGTAGCCGCCGGGTGCGAGGATGCCGCGTGCGTGGCCGTTCGCGTCCCACATGCGCGGGAGGATGTGGTCTTCGCTCCAGATCTTGGCAGGGCGGCTGTCCGTGAGGCCTTCGGGGAGTTTGGTATGGTTGCCGCAGTTGAAGAAGATGCGTTTGCCATCCGGGCTGACGGTCATGCTGTGCAGGCCGTGCTCACCGCCGCCGGCCATGGTGTGCAGTTTGGTGGTCTTGTCGTATTGATCGTCGCCGTTGGTATCCTGCAGACGGTAGAGGCCGTTGTTCTTGCCGTCTTCGTTGACCATGACGTAGAGACTGTCGAATGCGGCGAGGAGGCCATGGGCCTTGCCCAATTCGATGGCGAGTTTTTCCGGCTTGAGGTTCTCGGTTTTGCCAATGGTCGGCACGCTCATGCGGTAGATGCTGCCATACTGGTCGCAGGCGATCAGGCGGCCTTTCGGATCGACGGTGAGAGCCACCCAGGAGCCTTCCTGGTCTTTGGGCACATTGTAGAGTTTTTCCACTTTGAAGCCTTTGGGCACGGTGATCTCAGATGCAGCGATGCTTTCTGCCGGGCCGCTGTTTCTGCCGCCACCCGGCTTGCCATCCAGCGCGAGTCCCCAGGGGCCTTGGCCATACTCATTGATGACGAGAGCGGGCTGCCAGGATTCCGTGCCGGTCTTGGTGGCCTCCCATTTGTTCGTGGTTTCCACGACGATGGGCTTTTCGTTGTTTGGCAGCTTGAGGGTGAGGCGAGCGATGAGCGCTGCCACGCCGCCTTTGTTGCGGCCGTTGACGATGATTTCGTTTTGCGCTCCGAGCTTGAGATTCTTGCTGACGTCCACCTTCGTGGCTTCCTGCCAGTCGGGATTGGTGAGGACCTTTTGACCATTCAGCAAAGCGTCTGCGCCGTTGTCACAGGTGAGTTCCAGCGTGGCAGATTGTACCTTGGCCGGCACTTCAAAGCGATAGCGGAAGGTGACCTGTGGGTCTTTGTTGCCATCCTTGGACAGCCAGATCCACTGCGGGGCAGCGGAGGCGGTGTTCAGCAGGAGGGCGAAAGCGGCGAACGTGGAGAGAATACGAGGCAACATGGTGGGCGGAAAGTACGCACCAAATCACCTGACGTTGCACACGATTGCCATCCTTTGGCAAACACGTGGGCTGAGCGGGTCAGCCTAGGCTAAACCTGACTGCCATTAAGCTGTGTGCCGTTCAGGGCCACGCCGTCGTGCACTTTTTGCACGGACAGCGCGGCGACACGGGACTTGAGCTCCTTGCTTGGCTTGAAACGCACGACACAGCGATCAGGGATCATCACCTCAGAATTCGGCTGCTTTGGGTTGCGGCCGATTTTGCCGCGCGCCACACGAAGGTCAAAGGTGCCGAAAGTGCGCAGCGTCACTTCGTTCCCGTCAGCTAGATTCTTCGAAACCAATTCCATAAAGGCCTCCACCATGGCCAGTGTGTCGGCATGTTTGATTCCCGTTGCGTTACTGAGTTCCGCAACCAAATCTTTTTTGGTGATCGTGGTCATAACAAAGTGACTAGCGAGACGATTAACAGGGTGCAACTAATTTCTGTGTCGAATTATCATCCCTACCTACGATTGAATCAGTAGGTTTATTTGGGGTGATCCGAAACTATCCGCGATAAAACCTCAGAAGAAGTCCTGAAGTGCATTTTGCACAGAGTTGGCAAAATGTCGCTGCCATGCTCTTCAACGAGCGTGGCAGCCGTTTTTTTCACACCATCTGAAACTCCTTTGGGGAGCTCCACGCCCAGCTTCTGGCCCTGAGACTTCAGCCAGCCCACAAAAGCCTCGCGTGCCAGAATGGAGGCAGCGGCCACAGCGGGGTCGCTTTCTGCCTTGGTGCGCTGGACGAGTTCGATTTCCCGGCCACGGGTCTGCATGGCGCGCTGCAGGACGGCGGGATTGGCGAACTGATCCGAAATGGCCCTCTGGCAGCCGGGGACGCGCTCCAGCAGGTTTTCGATGATCCGGGCATGCCCCCAGGCCAGCAGTCGGTTCAGGTTGCCAAATTTGGTGTAGAGCTCGTTGTACCGTCCGGGGTGAATCGCGATCACCTCCCAGGCGAGGCCGGGGATGGCGCGGATGTCGGCGGCAATTTTATAGATGCGCGCGTCACTGCTGATGCGTTTGCTATCCACGGCACCGGCGTCACGGAGGCGGTGTGTGACCTCGCCATCGACATAAACACCTGCAATGACCAGCGGGCCGAAGAAGTCGCCCTTGCCGCTTTCATCCACGCCGATGTGAGGCTGAAACATCTCGGGGTTGTGTACTTCTTCGTAGCCGAGTTTTGCCTCTCCCAGCACCTCGGGTTCGAGCAGGTTCGTGATGAAATCTTCGGTGTCTTTTCCCTGCACGACGATCTTGGGGCCTTTCTCATAGACGCAAACGTTCACCTTCGATTTGGCGGCGGCGTAGAGGCAGTAGGGTTTGGTTTGAAACTCAAAGCCGCGTTCCTCCAGCAGGGTGCGCAGCTTCGCCGCTTGAGTGGAGGTGAGTGCGTGGGTGTAACTTGTCAGGGCTGGCATGGGCGCGATTTTAATCACAGGAGTGGCGAAAGACTCATGAAAAATGCGCCGGATCGTTCATAAGTAGGACACGATGCCCTCTCGAACTGCCAGGCCGGATCCCCAAGCTATCGCCATGGAATTGGTGAACTGGTTTGGACACAATGCGCGTGATTATCCCTGGCGTCGCACGCGTGAACCCTATGCGATTCTCGTCGCTGAAGTGATGCTGCAGCAGACGCAGATCGCGACGGTGCTGGACCGTGGTTTTTACGCCCGCTGGCTGGAGCGGTTTCCTGATTTCAAGACGCTGGCGGCGGCGCGTGAGGAGGAGGTGCTCAAAACCTGGGAGGGGCTCGGCTACTATCGGCGGGCGCGCAATTTGCAGCGGCTTGCCCAGGAGGTGATGACGCAGCATGCCGGGGTGTTTCCAAGTGAGCATGCGGTCATTCTCGCGCTTCCAGGTGTGGGTCCGTACACGGCCGGTGCGGTGGCCAGTTTTGCCTTTGGCCTCGCGGAACCCATCGTCGATGGCAACATCGCGCGGGTGCTCTCACGCATCTACAATGATGCCACGCCGGTGGATTCCACTGCCGGCACGAAGCTGCTGTGGGAACGCTCGAAAGCCCTGGTGCAAGCGACGGATGATCCGCGTGCCTTGAACTCGGCGCTGATGGAGCTCGGGCAAACCCACTGCACGCCGACCAAGCCTGCCTGTGATCTCTGCCCAGTGCGCGCCCACTGCCGTGCGACTGATCCGGAAGCACTGCCTGTGAAGAACGCGCGGCAGCAGATCACCGCCGTCACTGAGCGTGTCGTTTTCTTGCGCACCCGCGAAGGGGTGCTGCTGGAGCTTGAGACCGGCAAACGCCGCACCGGTCTGTGGAAGCTGCCTGCGCTCCATCCCACGCATGAAGATTCACCTCCGCCCGTGCTGCTGCGCATGCAGTATGGCATCACGCGCTACAAGGTCACGCTCTGGGTGCATGAACCGCATGTGCAAACAGGGGAATGGCCTGATACGCATCGGGTGATCCCTGTCGCTGAACTTGAATCCACCCCCATGCCAGCTCCGTATCGTAAGGCGTTGAACGACTTGCTCCAGCGTGGTGAGTTCCGTCTCAGTGCCTGAATTGTCAGTTTGCGATTGACTTCCCATGCCCTACCAGATGCCATAACCCTTTATGAAAAAGCGCACCCTTCTCTTCTCCTGCCTCGCCATTGTCATGGCGGGTTGCAAACCCTCGGCGGAAAAAGCTGCTGACAGCCCGGCGGCTCAGCCTGCCGCCAAGTCCGGCAAACCGCAGGTGCTGGTGGCGAACTACCCGCTGCAGTATTTTGCACAACGCCTCGCGGGAGATGCTGTCGAGGTGCGCTTCCTGGCACCGAAAGACGAAGACCCTGCTTTCTGGCAGCCGGATGAGGCCGCCATCACATCACTTCAAAATGCCGACCTGATTCTCATGAACGGTGCTGGCTACTCCAAGTGGGCTGACAAAATCACGCTGCCAGAGTCGAAGGTTGTGGATACTTCCGCCGCCTTTGCCAACAATTACATTGAAGTGCGTGATGCCACCACTCACAGCCACGGCCCGGGCGGAGAGCACAGCCACAATGGCACCGCATTCACTACATGGATCGATTTCAAGCAGGCCTCCTTGCAGGCGCAGGCGGTGGGTGATGCACTGGCGAAACTGGTGCCCGCAGCCAAAGACTCCATCAGCAAGAACACAGAGGCCCTGAAGGACGAACTGGAGGCTCTCGATGGCCGCATGAGCACTCTCAGCCGTCGCCTTGTGCAGTATCCGCTGGTGGCATCGCATCCGGTCTACCACTATCTGGCACGCCGATATGCATTGAATGTGAAATCAGTCCTTTGGGAGCCCGACACCGTGCTGGATGCCACAGCGCTCAGCGACCTCAATGGCGTCCTTGCCGGTCATCGCGCACGGTGGATGATCTGGGAAGGCGAGCCAAGCAAGGAGAACGTTGGCAAGCTTGCAGCACTGGGTCTCCAGAGTGTTGTCTTTGATCCCTGTGGCAATGTGCCTGCCAGCGGTGATTTCATGACCGTGATGAAAGCGAATGTGGAGGCGATGGAGAAGGCCTTTCAGTGACGTGTTGGAGTTTTAGGTGTGAAAACACATCTGGAGCTCGACCGAATAAGAAAAATATAGATTATCGTGTTGACGGCCTAATACGGCTGTGTCATCATCCGTTACCTTCACAACAAGCCATGAAAACCAACCAGACACATCTTAACTCATCCGCGCTGACCGAGCGTCGGGGAGCGATCATGTGTGCGATATTGGATCATGGCTTTATGGCCGCCTATCCAGCACAAGATTGGAGTCTCCCAACAAAGAGATATAGCGAGCAGGGTGCTTTGACACCCCATTAGGCCCCCGAAGGCCAGTTTCCCAAGGAAGCCCTGCTCGCCCACTCCAAGGCAGCAGGGCTTTTTTTTGGCCGCGAAACGAACCACACACCCATTTTCCATACTCATTGATTGAACCCGCGGTCCTTTGACCGCTTCCCCACAGTACGAAAAACCCCGGCATCCGCGCTAACGGACACCGGGGCAAGGCCAGCCAAGCTGACTCCCGGAGGAGTCGTTTAGAGACGCAAGAGCAAGACCTGCAGACAGGTTTGCACCCTCCTTCCGAATGTCAACTGAAGCAGCCATCGAATACGCAATATTCCTACGTTCAGACGAGGAGTGCGGGAAATCATTGCCCATTTTTGACATCACGAAACGGCTTCCCCGGGAGGTGTGCCATAAACACCGAAACATCCGCCGTGAAATACCTGCGGGTGCGACGCCAGCGATGGAGTGACCAACACTCCATCCCGTGCGTGGCAGCGGTGTTCGTTCTTTATATGGCAGATCACCTCACAACGAGGCTGATCTGCCATTCAAGGGCGCGGAGCACGGTAACAAGTGATGTAACCTTGGGAGAGTGTGTACAGTGGCAAGGCTGTCTCCGTGTCCT
>CALRWM010000135.1:0-7581 GCA_943371875.1 Prosthecobacter debontii
TCGCCGCCTGGAGTTGCTCCAGCGTGGCGTTGTCCACATCAGGTCTGAGTTCTTGCGCTCTCAACAACCATCCTCAAAGCACTGCCGCCCGTTTTGTACAGCACTTTTTGCTCCGTTATCCGGAAATCAGTTTTGGAAATCGCTATAACTCGAAAGGGTCAACATCCTCACCAACAGCGACGGGCCCTTTGCCCCAGACTGCTTCTGGTTGCTCATTGGTCCTGGAACCACCGGCTGCTGTATTCCCCAAGGTGCGACGGGAGATGTTGAACTGCTGGCTCGAATGTAGGAGCTCCCCGGCTTCAATAACCAAGTCTTCATGGCAGCCATGGGCAGTCATCAGGAAGCCATCTTCACCTGCTGGCAGCGGCCTGCCTAGCATTCTCTGAGCTCCTTTCGGAATCGCTTAGAAATTGCTTCGGTGGAGGATTTCAGTTTTAATGAGCGGCCATGCAGCCACCTCCATTGCTTGCCCTGATTCTTTGGATGGCACTTGGCTTTTCTGGCTTGTCTCTCGCCGACGCGCCAGCTACGGAATTTTTCGCCATCGAAACTTCCAAGCTGACAAAGCTCGCTCCGACCGATGCGGCTCTGGACTCACTATCCAGCAATCAGCTTGCTGAAGTCAGCCTGGCGCATGGGTGGTACAGTGGCGGGCTTGCCATGAGATTCGACACGGCGACCTTTCGTATGGATGCGCGCTTCAGCGCCAGTGCACACACTCCGACCGGAGATCCGGCGTCCATCGGCTACAACATCTCCGCCAGCAACGATCAAAAGACTTGGAGCCTCCTGTCCGTGCAGGGTTCCGCCAAGAAGCTGGGAAAGCAGTTCATCACCGAGAACTGGCGGATGCAGCCTGTGACGGTCGTCCTGCGCTTTTTGAATCTCAAGAAGTGAGCAGACCCAGGCTGCAGTTCCCGCCCCAAGCAAATCCAGACCGATCCTTTCCCCGCCATGACTCAATTGCACTCCTCCTTCCAGACAGTGATGCAGCGGCGGGTCGTCCCCGCGTTCATGATCGCCCTGAATGCCGGCGTCTTTCTCAGCCTGCTCATACCACGCCCGGCACCGCTCAAGGTGATTTGCATCGCAGCCACCATCCAGCTGATCGTTTGCTTGGTGTACTACCTCATCTACCAGAAACTGGTATCTCCTGCTACAGACTCGGTGGTCTATGAAAACGGCGCCCTGCGCGTCCGGCGGCACGGGCGGGAGGTTTCCATCCCCGTCGCCTCCATCACCGGCATCCGGGGCAGGCTCGGCCTGAACCCCGAGACAATCACCCTCGACCTCTCCGAGCCGACTCCCATCGGCTCCTCCGTCACCTTCATTCCGCCCGCGCGATTTCCGAGCATCAAGGAGCATCCCATGATGGCGACTTTGCGGCAGTTGATCCTTCCATGGGGCGGCACCATGGATACGCTCATTTTGAAGAACTGACGCTCCATCTTCGTAAGCTGCAATAAACACAAACTTAAATCGTTCTCTCAAGCGCCATGAAAAACGTCAACTTCGTCTTATCCACTGTTGCCATTGTTCTGACCCTTCTATCATCAAGCGTCCAAGCACAGAACGCGAAGCCCACCCCCAAGCCAACGGCTTCTGAAATCAAAGTGCTTCCGTTTTGTGGCACAGCAATTAATCGGAAAATTGATCCCAAGACCCCTGGCGTATTCGATGAACTGAAAGTCACAAAAAGCAGTCGCATCCATATTCATGGGGCAAAAAAGTATGATACCGGGAGGCTTAATGGAGAAGTGGTTTGGCACCTGGGCAAGATCGCCTTGATTCCGCCGAGTGACAGGACGGGTCAATTTGTGGTGAAGGCAAAACCACAAGAAAGAGGCCGCTACTTTATGTCGATTGAATTGGAAGATAAGCTCCAGACAAAGGAACTCACGCTCAAACGCGGCCAAGTGTACAACTGGCTGGTCAAATCAGAGAATGGCAACACCACTTTTAAAATCACCGAAGGCCAAGTGGAGGTGGCTTCTATGACGGAGCCTACAGCACAAGTCAAAGGCGTGGGATTTGCTGCCACTGCCCGGTTTACCGCGAACGAGGTAGATTTGGACGTGTCGTTTGATTGACATCGCTGTTTTCGACGGTCGCTAACGCATAGGGCCGTAAATTAACTCGGAGCCTTTATGGCCCGTCCTACTTCACCTGCACCACCAGCCCCCTCACCTCCAGGGTCTCCCCAGGCCGGAGCTTGAAGCAGAAGTAGCCTTTCATACCAGCGGAGGCTTTGCCGTTCTGCACTTGGGCGGGGGCTTCTTCGATGCGGGCCACGTACTGGCCCTGCTTGCGGCCGAGGAGGACGGTGTGCCATTGGTTGTCCTGCGGCGGGTTCAGGCAGGAGAGGCGCTGGTTGCCACCGTCGGCGGACTGGAGGTCGAAGGATTCGAGCTGACCGCGGTAGTCGGCGGAGACGATGAAGTCGCCGTCCAGCAGCGTGCCGCGATAAACGAGGATGGCGCGGGGCCAGTTGCTGTGGGTGGTGTTGCTGGCGCTGAGCACGCCGTCCTGGATCTGCACGGTCATCTTGTCCAGCGGGTGCTCGGTCCAGCGGTTGTCGGCTTTGGACCAGCACCAGACGCGCCAGTCGGCGGCCTGCATGGGGATCTTGCGGGCCGTCATGGGTGATGCTGCTGCCGCAGGGGTGGAGGGCGGCGGCGGTGGCGCGGCTGCGACCGGAGCACGACTCGCAGGGGTGGCCAGCACGCGGAGCTTGAGATTGCGATAAGCCACCTCCGCGCCGTGATCCTGCAAGGCGATGGCGGTGGCGCGCTTCACGCCCACGCCGGGGTAGTACTTGTACTTGCTGCTGGCGATGATGCGCTGCAGCTCCGCGCTGCCCAGCTCGCACTCCGCCACTTTGCGGCCATTGAGCCAGTGCTCCACGTGATTGCCTTCCACCACGATGCGGCCCTGATTGAACTCGCCCACGGGGCGCAGCGTTTTGCCTGTAGGCGTGACCAGCGAGTAGATGGAGGCGGAGAGCCGGTTCGCTGCGTTGTTCGCGTGCGGGGCATCATCCAGCACCTGGTATTCAAAACCCACCGGGCTGTCGCCGGTGTCGCCCGGATAAAAGTTGGCCGTGCGTTTTTCACCTTCGGTGAAGAGGTATTCCACGCCGCTATTGCCCACGGGGCCCACGCGCCACTCGAACTCAAACTCGAAGTTCGTGAACATCGCATTCGTCACGAGATCGCCGCCCGTGCCATTCGGGCGGCCATTGCCCGCTGGCAGGACGAGGCAGCCGTCATTGATCTTCCACGATCCGGCCGTGACGGATTGCTTCCCATACGTGTGCCAGCCCGCCGTGCTGCGGCCATCAAACAGCAGCTTCCAACCCGATGCTTGCTCCTGCGGCGTGAGAGTGTTGGGCGCACCGGCCAGCGCTGCCACGGATGGAATGGAAAGTGCAGCGGCCATCGCAGCCAGCCGGGGAAAGTGGAAGAGAGGTCGGTGCATGGCCAGTGGCGGTGGCTGAATCAAAGCGGAGCGCATGGCGGAAGGCAAGCCCGGAGGCTGGGAGCATCTCATTACAAAACCGGGGAAAGAATATCGTAGTGCGATGTTCAGGTTGCATCATCCCGACACAAAGGTTGATTGCTGTTTATGAAGCGCCCCAACCCCGCCTCCATTGTCCTTGGTCTTAGCATGCTGCTGTCTGCCTCCTGCGTCTCCGTGCCTGATGCAAACGGCACCTATAACGGCAAGCCTGTGCTCACTCGCGCCAGCCATCCTGGGGGTGGCTCGATGCGTGAGGTGAAAGGCACCTACCTCGGCCGCCGCTACTTCACGCCGCCCGGTTCGAAAAGCGGTCTGCAGTGGATCGATGTTTACGGGCAGTGATGCCGAGCGGACAGTCCGCACTATTTCGAACGTCTAGGCAGGCTGAAGTCACCCTTCACTCCAGCGGATGTCCCGCCGAACACCCACGTTGTGAAAATGATCATCGGCATCCTGGATAAAACCTTCTTTGTCGATGCGCAGGCCTTCGGCTTTGAGAAGGCGGCGTTGTTTGCGTGACGATTCGGGAGGCATGTTTGGGCTGATGCGCGCATTGGCTGCCACCACGCGGTGCCAGGGCAGCGCGGCGGATTCCTCGGGCGTGAGATGGCTGAGCACCGTGGCCACATGCCGCGCGATCACGTTCATATGAATGGCGATGCTGCCATAGGTGGTGAACTGGCCCGCAGGGATCAGGGCGACCAAACGAATCACCTCCGCACGGATGCGGGCGAAGGCGACGGATTTTCCACGGGCGGCCATGTGTGAGGAGGATGCGCAGCGTGTGCGTTTTGTCGAGGTGGTGCATGCGGAGCCCCACCTGCTGCTTCCATAAATGGCGGGGAAATGTCATGGCGACGGAGTGGGTGCGGCGCATGATCGCGTTCGTCATGCTAAGTCCCCTTGCCCATCACAAACGTCTGGAACGCGTCGAACTGGAACCCGGTCTGACCGCATTCCGCTGCCCCGAAACTGGCGGGCATTGGATCCCGGCGGAGAATTACTGGCGCTGGCGCAGCAAGCTGCCTGCGACGGAGGTGGCCGAGGAAAGCCCGGCAGCTGAGGCCGTGCCGGTGAGCGAATTTGATGGTGCGGTCAAACTGTGTCCCGAGTCGGGCACGGTGATGACGCGCTATCGCGTGGGTCATGGGCAGTCGTTTCGCGTGGAGCGCTCTCACACTGGCGGCATCTGGCTGGACGGTGGCGAGTGGGAGGCGCTGTGTGGCGGCTACTTGCAGAATTCGATCCATTTAATCTTCACCGCACCCTGGCAGAAGGCCGTGCGCCAGCAGGAGTTGGACGCCGTGCATCTGGCACAGCTGCGGGAGCGGCTGGGCGAGGAACTGCTGGAGAAGCTTCAGGTGCTGCGCAAGGAACTCGCAGAGCATCCACAGCGCTCCACCGCATTGGCGTTCCTGAACGCGCAGGCCTGAGCGGTGGTCATCACCACTGAGCCGAGATCGAGGCACTCGGCGCTTGCGTCCACCGAACCCCACCTATTGCTTCAGCGGCAGCATGCCGAGCGTGCGCAGAGAGGCGAAGAGCTGCCTGCCAAAGGCCTGCAGCAGATCGGCGTCCACCTGCTTGCGTGCAGCAGGTGCGCCCTCTTTCACTGGTGAAACAGGAAGGGAGTGCTCTAGCGTTGGGACATGAATGAACAGCACCAGACGCAGCGCCTCAGGATGCTGCTGCTGGGCGTAGAGGAGCGAGTAAAGCATCTCCTCGCACAGGTAACGTCCGGCGCTCTGAGACACACGGGTGGGAAATCCTGCCTGGGTCAATGCGGAGGCGAGATCCTTCACCTGCGCCTGCTGTTTGAGCACAGGTGCCGCAGCGCTGACGATGTCCGGTGTGGCAGGTTTGGCCTGCAGGTTGTCCGGATAACTTCCTCGCTGATTGTGCGCGAGGATTTCGATCTGAAACTCCGCGGTGCCTTCACCAAAAGCGATCCACACCTGCGGCAGCGGTTGGGTGTTGTGGATGGCGGTCAGCGGTGCGCCCCAGACGACGGGTATCTGCAAGGCGCGGACTTCGCGAGGGAAGGCCTTGGCGATTTCTCGAGCCAGAGTCCAGGAGGCATTGCGGTCACGACCTCCAAAGGGCTCAAAGCCGCTGACCACGATGGCAGGCTGCTGCGCATCGGCAGCGGTCTGCGCCCGCAGGACCGGGCCCATCAGACTGAAGGCTGCGAGCCAGACAAGCGTGCGTGCGGCGGTCATTGCACCTGCATGTTGCTGATTTGAAACATGCCGCTGTCACTCGTCTTATCCTGCAAATACCAAGTGCCGGAGAGCAGGGCAGAGCCCGGCGGGAGCGAGCCCTGATAGAGCACCGGCGGCTCCTTGGAGTGGCGGTAGGTTTTGCGGAATTTCAGATGGAGATAGCCGCTCTCACTCACGCAGGTGCCGCTGACGTTCGACCAGACATAGCCATCCTTCAGAACGCCAGAGCCGGTGTAGGCTTCCTTGATCACTCCAGTGATCTTGCTGGAGCCGCGCCCCTGCTTGAGGGAGATCTCAAAGGAGACCGTCTGCCCGGCCAGCTTCTGGTAGGCACCGCCGTAGGTGTAGGATCCCTGATAGATGCCCTGCACATTGGGAGTGGCGGCATCTGAAAGCCCGCCGTTACCCGCAGGCACTGCGCACGATGCCAGCAGCACCAGTGCCACTGCTTGCAGCATCCAGGCTTGCAAGCGTTGAAAGACGAACAAAATGGCCCGGGTGGATGACTTCATACGGCACCCATTTTGCCCGCAGAGCAGCGGCGCTGTCAATCAGCATGACTCCTATCTTTGATCATGCGCGAATGATGCGGCTTCAGGCACCGTCCCCTACTTCACTGGGTTAGGTGTGAGCGCTTCTTTGGCCTCTGCCTTTTGGAGGATGGCAGCCTCATTGATGGCCGCCGTCTTTTTGTCGGCGGCGGCCCTGACTTCGATGGCTTTCTGCCGGGTTTCAGCATCCATGTCCGCCTGGGCGGGCGCCGCTTTTTTATTGCAGGCCATCAGGCCCGAACCAAGAAGAAGACTAAGCATCAACAGAGGGGTGTTCATGGTCGAGCTTCCATGCGTATGGCATGGATCACAAGCCCAGTTCCCCCTGCATCTCGTGCGTTGAAAGGCGTTGTTTCAGAGCCACGCAGGATGACGCGCATAAAAGCCGTCGTAGGAACGGCTGGAGGCACGCCAGCGGGGCCCTTCCCCGGTCAGCGTGCCCGAGGTGTCAAAACGAAGGCCGCAGATCTGCATGAAAACGTGCTGCTTGGGTTTGACGAAAAGCGTGACGTAATTCCCAGGTCCAGACCAGGCGTAACGAGCAAAGGCGGCGGAGTTGAGCGGCTTGTCCAGCAGCTTGGCACGATAGAGCACATGAGAGACGGAGCCTGAGCAGTCGAAGCCGTTATCAAACAGAACTTTGTGACCCCCACCCCACTTGTAGGGTTTGCCCACCAGTTCATTCGCGGCGGCCACCAGCTGATGAACCACCGCAGGGTGGCTTTCATGCGCGAAGGCATAAACGCCATTGAAATACAATGGCACGATTGCAGGAGGCGCCATGTAGTAGCCCATACCTCCTCCAATCGTGCCCAAGGCACCCCAAACACCCAGTTTCATCCAGTGTCTGCGCCCGAACAGCTGCCGCACACATTCGGCTTCGGGCGTGTCACTCAGAGATTCTGGTATTGGGGCGTCATCCTCTTGTTTGTCCACGCACAGAGGCTAACTCAAATATCTGAGTTTAGCGCCTAAGTAGACATTCAGATCTGTCTCAGGTCTATCTTAGCTTCTTAAGACGAATTGAGGGATCCTATCTCAGGCGGCGATTTAACCCGGAGCATGCAATAGAGGCGGAGCGGAAGGCGCAAAAGGTTGAACCATCAGGGGATTGACGCATGTGGCACACTCACCGTGATGGTGAACCTGCCCATTGAATACTCTGACAAGCCGGTGACGCCCTTTGGCGGCATGGCGCTCATCAAGCGCTTTGTCGATCAGACCGGCATCCGGGAGCAACTGGCCACGCTGGACCTGCCGCAGGGAGGCTCCAACCGCGCCTATGA
>CALRWM010000136.1:0-7510 GCA_943371875.1 Prosthecobacter debontii
TTCCCATTCCGAACACGGAAGTGAAACGCTGTTGCGCCGATGATAGTATGGCGAAAGGCTATGCGAAAGTAGGACGTTGCCAGATTAAACATCATCCCGCATCTCGTAAGAGATGCGGGATTTTTTGTGCCTGCGATTCGATGACAAAAACCATGACCCGGCTTGACCGTGCAGACCATCGCCGGTGCGCGAAAGGAGCTGAGCCTCACGAATGACTGCGTGCGCCTGCTCATGGAACAGAAGAAGCGCTTGGTGTCCTGTCGTTCACAAGCCTGCGGCCGATCCAGTAATTGCCAGCACAGAGTATTTCTCCCATTCAGGGGAAATCGCCAGCGCCTGACCTCTGGCTTGACGCCGTGCGTGCGTAGCCGCATGTTCCCTTCAGGCCCGGCCACTCGTTAGCACTTCCGGCGCTTGTTTTTTATTCCCATGCTTTTTTCGTATGATCTGACCTCGTCGTCCCTGCTCAGCCGGTTTCTGGCGGTGGGTTTTGGGATGCTGGCCGTGTTCGGTCCGCAGGTGCAGGCCCAGGTGGTGCTGAAGGCGCAGCCGGTCGAGTCTGTTGAAGATGAAGCGAAAAAGGTGAAGCCCGCCGTGCCTGAAAAGCAGGATCTCAATGCCTCATGGGCCACGCAGAAAGAAGCGCGTGCCATGACCCTGAGCGTGCCCGCCCCACGTGGCCAGATCGTGGATCGTCACGGCATCCCCTTTGCTCAAAACCGCACCGCCAACTACCTGGCGCTGGTCATGCCCTACATGGATGGTGCCAGCGATGCGCAGATCACCACCTTTGCGCGCTCCACCATCGACAAGGTGAACGCGGCGCTGGGCAAGACCTGGTCCCTCTCGGACGAACGTGTGCTGCTGCACTACAAGCACCGCCGCTGGCTGCCTCTGGTCTTTTCCGTGGAAGAAGGCCTGAATGTGGAAATCACCCCGGACATGGAGGCGAAACTCAAGCACCTGCTGGGCGGCAGTCTCGTCATCCAGTCGGCCTATCTGCGGCATTACCCGCAGGGAGCCACCGCCTGCCACATCATCGGCTACACCGGCAAGACACGACCTCTGCCCACCGGGCCCATTGTCGATGGCGATCCCGTGTTTGAAGAAATGGAAGGCCGCGAAGGCATCGAGACCGCCTTCGACTCCGACCTCAAAGGCCAGCCGGGCATCGTGAACGTCCTCTTCAGTCCAGATGGCAAGCGTCTCTCCGAGGATGTTCGTCGCGCGCCCACGCCGGGGAACAATGTGGTTCTCTCCATTGACTACAACTTTCAAAAGTACGCTGAAAACGCCCTCAAAAAACACACCACGGGAGGTGCCATGGTCATCATGGATGTCACCAATGGAGACGTCCTCGCCATGGCCTCCAATCCCGGCTTCGACCTCAATGAATTCGTGCCCGGCATCCGCCAGAAGCGCTACGATGAACTGACGAAAGATCCGCATCTGCCGCTCTACCCGCGCTCCTTCCGCGGTGAATATCCTCCGGCATCCACCTTCAAGATCGTTACCGCCTTGGGCGCGCTCGACAGCGGCAAGGTGGACGCCAAAACGCAGTTTGACTGCCCCAATGCTCTGGAGATCGGCGACCGCGTGTTCAAAAACTGGAACAAAGAAGGCGAGGGCTCCATGAACGTGGTCACCGCCATCAAACGCTCCTGCAACACCTGGTTCTACCGTGCCGCGCTTGAGTCGGGTGCTGATTACATCACCAACATGGCTCTGCGCCTCGGGTTTGGCGAGCGCACCGGCATTCCACTCAAGGCCGAAGGAGAAGGCTTCGTGCCCACCAACAGCTACCTCCTCCAGCATCGCGGTCACAAGATGCTGCCAGGGGACTTGGCAAACGTCGCCATCGGTCAGGGCATGGTCTTGGCCACGCCGCTCCAGGTCTGCCAGTGCATGGCCGGTCTCGGAGACGGAGCGCGCATCCCCCAGCCGCGTCTTGTGCTGCAAGTCCAAGACCTGAGTGATCGTGTGGTGATGGCCTACGAACCCAAGGACCGCCGGCGCATCGACCTCAATCCCGATCAGCGGCAGACGGTGATCAGCGGCATGGTGGCCGTGGTCAATGGCGGCGGTGGCACCGGGCATGCTGCGGCCATCAAGCAGGCTGAGATCGCGGGCAAGACCGGCACCGCCCAGTGGCGCATCAGCAAAGATCAAAACCTCGCCTGGTTCACCGGCTTCCTGCCTGCGGGCAAGCCCATGTTTGCCTTCGCCGTCGTTTATGAAGGTGAACCCGGTGAGGACATCAGCGGTGGTAAAAAGGCCGCACCTATTGTGAACGAGGTCTTCACCAATGTCTTTGAAAAAGCCCCGGCGGACGATCCCATGCTGCTGGCCATGAAGGAAGTTCCCAAGGCCACCATGGTGGAGGAGTCCTCCAGCGGTGGCGGAAAATCCTCGGAGGTGCAGAATGCCAAGCCGGCACAGGCGCCGCCACCTCCGCCACCGGCCAAAGGTATCGGCGGCTTTTTCAAAAGGCTCTTTGGCCGCTAGTCGCCGCCCCCATACACGTATGAACATTCAGCTCGCGATCGTTTGTGACTTTGCCGCCGACTACCAGGGCAAGCTCTGCATCCAGGGTGCGTTTGACACGCTCTGCGCGCAGACCTTTCCCGTGGTCCATCCGCAGTGCTCCATCGCCGTGCGGGCGGTCTTTCAGGCGGAAGACGCCGGCATGCATGAATTCGTGATTCGCTGCGTTGACCCCGACGGCAAGGAATGCCTGCCACCCATGCCTGCGCAGCTGGATGTGACATTCCCCGCGTCCTTCATCCCGTTCGTCTCACGCAACATCGTTTACACTCTGCAGCGTTTGAAGTTTGAGCGCCAGGGCCTCTATCGCTGGCTGGTTCAGCATCAGGACGAAACCCTGGCAAGCATCCCTCTGAGGGTGACCTTGTTCGACGAGCGCCGCTCCGCCACCGGCCCTGCAGGCTAGCCACCCATGATCACCTCCAAACCCAAGACCCAATCCGAAACCAGCACACCGGCTGGCACCCCTGTGCGGCAGCTCTCCGTGTTCCTGCACAATCGCGTCGGTGCGCTCATGTCCTTGGTGAAGCTGCTCACCGAGCACCGCATTGAGGTGCTGGGCCTCTCCCTGCAGGACACCACCGAGCTCGCCCTCGTGCGCCTCATCCCCAGCGATCCTGAAACCACGGAGATGCTCTTCATTGAAAAAGGCATCCCGCATGTGGTCTTTCCCGTCACGGTCGTCGAACTGCGTGAGACGGAGCATTCCCTGCCTCACGCGCTTTCGGCTCTGCTCTCCGCCGAGATCAACATCGACTTCACCTACGCGCTGTTTGTTCGTCCTGCCCAGCATCCCGTTTTTGTGCTCCACCTGGACTCCCCAGAAGTGGGCGCTGAAGTGCTGACCGCGTCCGGCTTCAAGGTGCTGACCCAGGAAGATTTGAGCCGGTAGGGAAGGGGGGCATTAAGGGGCAAGGCTCTAGTACTGACCCTGTTTGACCTGCCCTCAATGCGCTTCCTCAGGTGCATGCGCGGTCTTGAGCCACTCCTCTTTCGTCAGCATGAAGGTGGGTGCCAGCTTTGACAGAAATGCGCGTGCATCCTCCACGGCACCGAGTTCCTGCATCGGGTCCTCCTGCCCCACATGCTGCTCCGGCAGCGGCACATAGATGGAGGCCATCGACCACCGGTGCTGGATGTTGCGGAACACCGCATCGTAGTACGAGAGGAAGACGTGCTCGTAGTGGTCGGCGCAGGAGGTGCCGTCTGAGCCGATGTACCAGTAGAAATTGATGGCCCGCGTGCGGACCTTCACCCCCGGCTGGGGCTCCGCATCGCGGAAGATGCGCATCATCATGATGGTGATTTCACGGCCATCCTTCATCTGCAGCGGGATTTGCGTGCGGTCAGTCACCGTCCAGCCCTGGTTCGGCAGACACACTTCCGGGCGGTGCAGGCTGCGTTTTTCAAATCCGCTCAGGATCACGGTGGCCATGATCTGCCTGCCTGTGGCGGACGCATACACATTGCGCGCCAGCCGCACACCTTCATCCAGCAGGTTTTTCTCATCGGCCGTCATGTCAAACTCACGACCCTGGTAGTCGCCCAGAGACAGCGGCAGGTAGGGCAGTCGCGAGTCATCCGGCCTGAGCTTCACCCCCGGTGCCGCCACATGAAAGCTGATGTCCGTGCACGCGCAAATGCCCAGCACCAGCAGCGGCAGCCCGATGGCCGCCAGAAACTGAGCCAGCATACGGCGCGGCTCAGGAATCGCGCAGAGCTCACCCGCCGCCAGCGGTTTGCCATGACGCTTGAAATTGGCCTTCATCTCACGTCCTTCCAGCAGCCAGCACAGCGCAAACATGCCCGCCAGCGCGATGCCAAAAACCGCAAAGCCCGCAAACGTGTGGTAGGGCGACATTTCTTGATGGTCCCCCATGTGCCTGCCCACCGCAAAATCAGCGCCGAACTGCTTCGTCCCCGCCACCAGCAGCAGCAGCCGCACCACATTGCCCGCCACCGCCAGCGGCACTGCGCAGGCAAATAAAACAAAGCGGGAGCGCGGCCGCTTCAGCGCCAGGTAGCCCAGCAGCGCCGAGATCATCATCAGCGCAAAGAGCGAATTGATCCCGCTGCACTTCGCATCCACATCCAGGCTGAAGATATCCCCGATCTGCAGCCCGTGCTCAGCATCCGGCGCGGACTGCAGCGCCGAGCCCTCATTCACCGCCGGCACTCCCACCGCGTTCAGCACCGCTGCAGCCATCGCCGCCGTCTGCGGGCGCAGCGGAGAGGCCAGGGAATCCTCCAGCGGCTGCATCGGCCAGGTGAAAAGTAAAAACAGCCACGCAAAGAAAAGCGTGCGCATCCACGCCGTTCCAGCCACCAGCAGAATGAAGCCTGAAAGCACAAACTGCACGGCCAGAAAGCCCGGGTAGCCCGTGTTGGCCTTGAAGCCGATCCAGTAAAAGAACAGCCCCACACCAAGGGACAGCAGCCCCCGCCATGTGCCCTTCAAGGGCAGGCGGCACAGCTCTTCACGCCTCAGCCACACCAGCCAGCCCACCAGCAGCGGCACCAGCAGGCAGAACTGCCAGTCCGCACGCTTGCTCACCCAGCGGCCCCAGCCGATCAGGATGCTCTCACGACTGTCATAGTCCCACTGCTGGTACGGCCAGATGAGAAACAGCAGCACCAGCACCGCAGGCAACCCCCAGAGCACCGCCCGCCGCAGCGTTTCCGGCTGCTCAAGGAGGGGCGTGGTCGAAGGAGTGAGGGTGGACACGCTGGGCGTCCGGGTGGAATCTGTTGCCATGACATGTATTGACGGACAAAGGCTGGCCTTGTTTGTTGATTCTGGCAACCTTCATCGCGTAACGTCACTGACGCATCATTCTTCATGTCCGATCCGCTTCCCCCCACCTCATCCCCTGCCACCGACGCCGAAGACGACGCGGAAGCCGCTTTACTCTTTGCCCGCTGCAGCCCGGCAACGGCAGACGCTGCGGCCAAGGCAACATCCACTTCCGGCCTTCCCAAGGAAGGCAATTTGCCCAATCACCGCCGTTCGCACCTGACCTGCCGCCATCTGGTCATCTCGCTCAGCACCTCCATCCTGATCGGCCTGGTGATCCTGTTTGTCGGCAGGTGGTTCTATCTCGAGAAGATCGAACCCCGGCTTTCCGCTGCTGTTGCAATCGCAGCTCCCACTCCCGCTTCAGTGTCCAGCCCAGCGCCTGCTCCATCGGACACCAAGCTCCGGGAAGAACTCGCCAAATCCGCCGAACAGATCGCAGCACTTGAGAAGCAGGTGGACGGCATGCGTCGCGAGCAGTTGCTCATGCAGCAGAAGACCCGGGAATCCCTCGAAAGCATCTCAGCCACGCTGAAGATTCCGGAACTCGCCCCTGCCCCCGATGCCCCCGTGACCAATCAAGCCGGCACCCCGCGCATGGCTGACATGAAACCCCAGGTCACACCCACCCAGGAGGAGTTCATTCAGCTCAAGGAGCGCAACCGCCTCACGCAGTACGCGGACGAAGCCATCGCCACCGGCATGCGCCGCCCCATTGAGGTCCTTGTGGAGTACATGCGGGATCCGCAGCTCCCCCATCTGCATGACGCCGCGCAGGCCGAGTACCTGCGTGCCATCCGGGCCATCCAGCTCCTCCAGCGCGAAGACCCTGGCTACCGGCTCCCCGTGGCCGAACTCTTCAAAGACAGCAGCATTCGCGATGAGGCCGATGTCACTCCCGCCGCCCTGCTCAAGCTGCTGGCTGGCTACAAGCTTTCATGGGAGGTGCGCGTGCGTGTCTGCTTCCTCCTTCTCGGCAGTCCGCTGCCCGAAACCAACGCCCAGCTCATCAAGTCCATCAAGGAAGACCCCTCCCTCGATGTGGCCAAGCATGCGCAGCTTGCCCTGGAGCAGCGCGTCAAAAAACGTTTCCGACTCTTCGACATCCCCGCTATCGAAGAGTGGTTCAAATCGCAGGGTAAATGACCCTGAGAACGCCTTTCCCACCACTCGCCCGCCACCACCAGGCGCCATCCCGCCCGCACCTCCATGAAAGCACTCTTCCTCACCAACGAATTCCCCCCTCACATCTACGGCGGCGCCGGCGTCCACGTCGAGTATCTCACGCGCGAGCTCGCCAAGCTCATGGAGATCGACGTCCGCTGCTTTGGCGATCAGTCCAGCCATGAGGGCAATCTGCATGTGGAGGGCTTCGGCCTCGACACCACCGGCTGGGACAGCCCGCTCAATTTGAAGTCCGTTTTCGGCGCCCTGCAGCGCTGCCTCGACTTCAACACCCACGGCATCGACGCCAGCCTCGTCCATCTCCACACTTGGTATGCGCACTTCGGCGGCATCCTCGCCAAGCTCAACTACGGCGTCCCCATGGTCCTCACCGTTCATTCGCTGGAGCCTCTGCGCCCCTGGAAGCGTGAGCAGCTCGGCCACGGCTACGACTTCACCGTCTGGCTGGAAAGCACCACCCTGAAAATGGCGGATGCCATCATCGCCGTTTCCGAAGGCACCAAGGCTGATCTGCTCCAGCACTTCGATCTCGATCCCAACAAGATCCACGTCATTTACAACGGCATCGACCTTGCTGAATACCGCCGCACCGAATCCCCCGACGTGCTGCGCAAGTACGGCGTCGATCCCGACAAGCCCTACGTCCTCTTCGTCGGCCGCATCGCCCGGCAGAAGGGGATCGTCCATCTGGTCCGCGCCATTCAGCACCTCGATCCCGGCTTCCAGGTCGTCCTCTGCGCCGGCGCGCCCGACACCATCGAAATCAAAGAGGAGATGGAGGCCGCCGTCGCCGAGGCCAGCAAAGTGCGTCCCGGCGTTATCTGGGTGCAATCCATGCTGCCCCTTCAGGAAAAGATCGTCATGTACTCCCACGCCGACGTCTTCTGCTGCCCGTCCATCTATGAGCCCTTCGGTATCATCAACCTCGAAGCCATGGCCTGTGAAACCGCCGTCGTCGCCAGCGCCGTCGGTGGCATCAAGGAAGTC
>CALRWM010000137.1:0-7311 GCA_943371875.1 Prosthecobacter debontii
TTGAACAGTATTGAACAGCGCCGAAAATCAAGCTCGAACCGAAACCCGTCGTAACTGGCTTAACTGGCTGATCTGGCGCGGTGTGCCCTTCAAGAGGGTGGGGCAGCATGCTTCACAGCATGAACCACAAAAATGTAACGCTCGCTGCCGTGCGCACCCGTCCCACTGGGCGCGGCGGTCTCTTTGCGCAGCGTGCGTTTATTGCGCCTCATGCGCTCGAAGCAACCAGCGGGCATCAACATCATGCACATCATGCAACGTGAACCAGCCGACTGGGCCATCCAAAATCAGGCCGCAGCAACTGCCGCTGGGAGGGTCGCCCTCCCCGCCGCGTGGTGTTCTCATCATGAGTATCTATCCAACATGAATCCCTTCAGCGCGCGTCCGGTGAATGCGTCGTGCCGCCGCGTGGTGTTCTCATCATGAATATCTATCCAATATGAAACGCTTCAGCCACCCATACAAACACACTCAATTCATTGATTATAAGAATGATAGTCCCGCGAAGCCCTTTCGAATTGTAACGCTTCATAGGTGTCGGAAGCACGGTAAACACCTGGAAGGGCCTTTTGCGGTGCGTGCGTTCTGTGCGGTCCGTGCGTTCGGCGCGCAGCGCTCGCGTGATATGGGTGTTGTGCGCCGTGAGATTGCCGGCCGAGCAGAAGAGAATCCAGCCATGAAATCTTCAAACATTCCAAACGGGGACATCTGGTCGTCCTGGTCAGGTGCAGCCCAGCATCAAGCAGGGGAAGATCCAGCCATGAGATCTCCAAACGCGCCAGATGGGCGACGTGAAGCCAGTGGCCCCACCCGCCAAATTCCCCTCCGCAGCAACAGCCGCTGGGACTCTCGTCTACGGCAGCCGAGCAGCCGATTTTATGGCCAGTTAGCTCCATAGCGACTGCAGAGGAATGCAGAGAGCGCCCGCAGTCCAACAATATACCCACGTCCCCAGCAACTCCCCGACAGCCCATTTTAGCTAATCGCCATTGGTTCAGTGTAACTACTTGAAATGACATCTTTATGACTAACAAGCCGCCGCCCCGACAACGTCCTCGTCGCCGTAGGACACCAGACCAAAGCAACGCAAAACTACAGATAAAGTATGATGGGGAGGCCAAGATCGCCCAAGCGCTGAGCCCTCAAAAAATCGTTCTTTACCAGAGTCTAGCCAAAGTGGTTTGCTTTGCCTTGATCGCGTTCACTTTAATCATAATTCCAGAACGCAGTATAGAAATCCTGAACGTATTTGGGGTGGTGGGTGGGGTATCTGAGCTTAAAAAGCGGTTCTTCGGAAATTGAGAATTCGACACCTTCCAGAACCATCTTCTGTTTGTTTGACACCCAGGCTGGTGCATGAGCGCACCCACACCTCGCCCTCCCTATCAGCAGGCCCTCGGAAAATGGATCGTCGATGCTGAAGCGCGCCGCGATCGCCAAGGGCGCATCCGCGTCTATGAGCTGCCTGCAGGCGATGGCGGAGGCATTCTGCCACTCTGGAATAGCATCAGATATCTGAAGAAGCACTCTCCTCTAAAGGGCGGTTTTTGTGGGTTTGGAGAGTGTTGGGGCATCCGTTGCGGAGCGGGCTGAAGACGCTGCTGGTGGGCGATGGATGCTGCGGGGTGCTGGGTTTGCTCCCGGTGAGCTGCTGGTCGACCCAGGCAGGGGCGCCTCGCTGAGGCTTCCTCCTTCGCTCTGTGAGCTTCGGAGGACAGGCTGGCTGACCTTGGTCGCAAATACGCGGCCCCTTTGGGGCTGATGTGATGAGGAGTGGAGTGAGGGGAGCGGTGGTGTTTGGTGTGGCAGGGCAGCAGGCGTGAGCCGATTAAAAATCGGCGCTCCCAGTACGGACCTGCGGGCAATCCGGCGGAATTCCGAAAGTGATTTCCAAAAGGGGGCGTGGGGACGTTCGGCGGCGGTTGGAGGACCCACCCCTACCTGCGCGGACCGGAGCCGCACTCGGAGAGTGCGAACCACGCCGCGCTGGGCTTTGCTGGGAGGGTTGTGAGAAAAAGGGGGCAGGTAGTTCTCGATCCAGGGGGCGTGTTTGTTCGAGGCTGCGGGGTGTTTGAGATGGCGCTCAGAGACGGGCGGGCTGTCGCCACACCCATCCTACGGGCTGCAAGCTCAGCGCCAGGCCGGAGGCGGCGGGTGTGGCGGCGCGGCAGGCCAGAGCCGATTAAAAATCGGCGCTCCCAGTACGGATCTGGAGGCGGCCTCCGGCATGCTTGGCCTTGCAAGTGGCGTGGGGTGAGGTAGCTGATCTGCCCCCATGCTTACCATTCGCGACGTCACCAAGACTTTCAATGCCCGCACGCTGTTCAGCGCGGCATCCATGACCATCAACTATGGAGAGCGCGTGGCGCTGGTGGGGCCGAATGGGGCGGGAAAATCGACGTTGTTCTCGCTGATCCTGAAGACGGATGTGCCGGATGCGGGTGAGGTGATTCGTGATGAGTGGACGACGGTGGGATTCCTGCCGCAGGAGAGTGAGCCGGTGGGCAATGAGACGGTGCTGGAAGTGGCGACGGGCAAGGCGGGGGAGATTGAGGCGCTGGAGAAGATTTTGCGTGATTTTGAGGCTGTGGGTGATGTTTCCAGCCCGGAATACTTTGAGGCGCATGCGAAGCATGATGCGCTGCAGGACCCGCAGACGGAGGCGAAGGCGAAGCGCATTCTGAAGGGACTGGGCTACAAGGAGGAGGATTTCGCACGTCCGGCGCGGGAGTTCAGCGGTGGCTGGGTGATGCGTGCGCATATGACGCGGCTGCTGGTGATGGAGCCGGATCTGCTGCTGCTGGATGAGCCGACGAACCATCTGGACCTGCTGTCGCTGATGTGGTTCCGGAATTACCTGAAAAACTACCCGGGGGCGCTGCTGATCATCTCGCATGACCGTGACTTCATGGATGAGCTGGTGCAGCAGGTGTATGAGATCGAGGAGAGCAAGCTCCAGTCCTACCAGGGGAACTACAGCGACTACCTGAAGCAGCGCGAGGAGAACTACGAGCGTGCCATGCAGTCGTACAAGAATCAGCAGAAGGAGATCGAGCAGATTCAGGACTTTATTGATCGGTTCCGGTCGGTGGCATCCAAGGCGTCCCAGGCGCAGAGCCGTGAGAAGCAGCTGGCGAAGATGGAGAAGCTGGACAAGCCGCGGCCGCTGCGGAAGGGCTTCCGCTTTAATTTCCCGCAGCCGCAGCGCAGTGGGCAGCGGCTGATCGCGCTGACGGACATTCATCAGGCGTACGGGACGAAGCAGGTGTACACGGGGCTGGATCTGGAAGTGGAGCGTGGGGAGCGGACGGTGCTGGTGGGGCCGAACGGTTCGGGCAAGTCAACGCTGATCAAGATTCTGGCGGGCGAAGTGCCGTTTCAGAAGGGTGAGCGCAAGCTGGGGACGAATGTGAAGCTGGGGTATTTTTCTCAGCACAGAGCGGATACGCTGGACCCGGACTGCAGTGTGCTGGAGGAGCTGAAGCGTGTGGCGCCGGAGCTGCGTGAGGATGAGGCGCGGAGCATTCTGGGATCGTTCCTGTTCAAGCGTGAGGACGTGCACAAGAAGTGCCGGGTGCTGAGCGGTGGTGAGAAGAGCCGGGTGAACCTGGTGAAGTTTCTGGTGGATCCGCCGAACCTGCTGCTGATGGACGAGCCGACGACGCACTTGGACATCTGGGCGATCGAGGGGCTAATTTTGGCGCTGCAGAAGTTTGAGGGGACGCTGGTGTTCATCAGCCATGACGTGCATTTCATCCGGTCGCTCGGGACGAAGGTGCTGCACATCGTGGATGGGAAGGTGACGGCGTATGCGGGGGATTATGATTACTACCTGCAGAAGACGGGCGCGGAGGAGAATGCGCGGGCGGCGGTGGTAGCGGGGTAGGGGGAAATTAAGAATTAAGAATTAAGAAGGATGAAGGATGAATGACTGAGCCGCCAAAGGACGGTTGGTGGACGTTCGTCCGGAACCGCCTGAAGGCGGGACTACAATACGTACGATGGGTGGGCGGTGATGATGGGTGGCTGAGGTGGGAATGAGGCGGCCGCAAAGAGGCGCAAAAAGACGCAAAAAAGGATTCTGTTTGTCCGGAACCGCCTATAGGCGGGACTGCACGATGGGCGCTGGGTTGGTGGTGATGGTGGGTGGCTGAGGTGGCCGCAAAGAGGGGCAAAAAGATGGGAATCGTTTTTTGAGGATCTGTTTTGCGCTTTTGCGACTGACTTCCTACGGAAGAACGGGGCGGAAGGGTGGTTTGTGGACGTTCGTCCGGAACTGGCTGAAGGCGGGACTGCAATACGTGGGCTGGGTTTGCGGGGGTCGGGGAGGAGGTGTGCGCCTCCAGAAACCGCACTCGGAGAGTGCGGACCACTTCACGCTGGGTGGGCGGGAGGAGGATGAGCGAATGATCAGTTTCGGGACCCGTTGCGGCGCATGGGTCCAGGGCATTGCCATGCGACAGGACGCACCTTTGGTGCTGATGAACGGGGTCGGGCTGCGAAGCCGCGAAGCGAAACCCCGTCGCCTTGGACGCTTGATTCGCGCGATCTACTTCGGCAGGGCGGGGACGAGGAGTTTGGCGCGTTCGGCGGCGTCGCGGTCTTTGGGGCGGAAGCGGATTAGTTCGCGGGCGGCGGCGGGGGAGCCTTGCTGTTTGAGGGAGGCGAGGTAGTCGTCGAAGGACTGGCGCTCGAAGGGGGAGAGGGGGCGGGTGGAGGCGTTGGCGAGGAGCCAGCGGGCCCAGGTGACGGCGGTTTCTTCGCCCTTGGCGGGCGTTTTGGGAATGGCGGCGACGGCGGCTTCGTAGTCTTCCAGCGAGATTTCCTCCATGTTGCCTGCTGGATTCAGGTGGAGGCGGGCGAGGCCTTCGGCGAGCTTGAGGAACCACTCGGGCAAGGTGGTGCCTTTGGGGGGCATGGCGGCGCTGAAGAAGCCGTGGCCGGCGACGCGGAAGAGGACGCTGCTGCCGTCATCTGAGACGCGGGCGACGACGATGCCTTCTTCGTCGTCGCTGCTGCGGGGGGTGTCGCGGATGCCGGGGGTGAGGCAGTCTCCGGTGCGGAGCTCCCAGACGCGGAGTTCGCCTTCATCCGTGACGGTGACGAGACGCTGATCATCGGGACTGAGGGCGATCACCGGCACATACGAATGGTGCTGCATGGTGACGATGTTTTGGCGAGTGGCGATGTCCCAGACGCGGACGGCGCGATCGCGGCCGGAGGTGATGAGGAGTTTTTCATCCTGGCTGAGCGTGACGGCACCGACGGCCGGCGGATGATGGAAGGGCTTGCCGAGGGGCTTGAGCGTTTTGGCATCGTAGATGAAGACGGTGCCGTCTGGATCTGCAGCGGCGTACATGGTCTTTTTGCGGTTGGCGCCGCCGGCTTCGGAGTAGCGGAGCTGCTCGGGCGAATTGTCCGGGCCTTTGATGCGGGTGATGAGATTTTTGTCGAGGACATCGACGAATTTGCGCCCGGACATGCGCTCATGAACGTCCCAAGCCTGAACGAAGGGATTGCCCCCGGGAGCCATCACGAGCAGGGAGCCGTCGCGAGTGAATTTGGCGTCCTTGACGGCGTGATCGATGTGGGAGGAGAGGAGGGCTCCGGTTTGAATGTCGAACACGCTGACGTCACCATGTCTTGAGACGGTGGTGATGAGACTGGTGTCCGTGGCGGGCATGGCCTTGATGATTTCTCCGTCATGCTTGCGGATGGGGAAACGGAGCTGGCCGTTGCTGAGATTCCAGACGTGGACGTAACCGCCGCCGTCGCCGACGACGACGGACAGGCCATCGGCGCTGAAGGCGAGGGAAGTCACGGAGGATGGATGCACCAGAGCTGGCAACACCTCGCCCGCATTGCGGAAGCTGCCGACAAAGACTTCGCCTTTGCTCATGCCGAGCGCGACCAACTCCTGCACGGGCTCGATGGCGACATGGAGGAGTCCTTTGTCCACCTCGATGGGATCGCCGACGGCCTTGCCGAGGCGGAGGTCCCAGGTGGTGGCGGCGCCGTCCGGGCCGGCGGGGTCGATGAGGCTGCCGCTGAAGATGGAGGCGGCGAAGACGCCGTCGTTGTCCACGGCGATCTCGCCGACGGCGCCTTTTTGCTTCATGACGACGGCGGGGTCCTGCGGCTGGCGGAGATCCCAGAGGTGGATGTTGCCCATGTCGGCGGCATCGACTTCGCTGCCGGCGAGGAGCTTGGTGCCGTTGCCAGAGAAAGCGATGCAGGTGACAAGGCTGGGCAGGCGTGGCTGGAGGGTGCGGCGCTTGCCGTCTTTGAGGGTCCAGAGCTCGACATTGCCATCTTCGCGCGCGACAACGACCTGCTGGCCGTCGGGGGTGACATCTAGGCAGGTGACTTCCACGCCGGGCGGGACGGGATGATCGGTGCGCTCGCCGGTTTTCATGTCCCAGATGGAGATGATTTCACGGCGGGGTGCGCGCACGGCCACCTGACCGGGGGTGGCCTTGGGCTTGAGGAAGGAGGCTGCGATGACTTTGTTTGCCTCACGACTGACGGCCACCTTGGCGGCTTCCACGGTTCCTTCGGGCAGCGTCAGCGGGGCGGTGTCTGGACGAATGAGGTGAACGTTTGCCAGGAGCGAGAGGAGATTGGTGGAGGAAAGTTCGTTGGCGGGATCGGTGCGCAAGGAGCGCGTGAGATAGGCGACGGCGTCATTGTACTGACCGCGCTCGGAGAACTGGCGGGCCATCTGCTCGTCGGAGCGGCTGAAGGATTTTTTGAGGTTTTCGCGACCGAGCTCGGCTTCGACGCGATTGCGCTCCGCTTTGAAGTACATTGCGGTGCTGGTGATGCCGCCGATGAGGACGGCGAGGGAGATGGCGATGGCGGCGGCGACGCCGACACGATGACGGCGAACGAACCGCGCAATGAGGTAACCTCTGCTGGGCGGACGCGCGGTGATGGGCTCGTAGCTGAGGTAGCGCGTGATGTCGTCGGCGAGATCGTCGGCGCTGCCGTAGCGGCGGTTGGGGTCACGCTCGAGGGCCTTGAGGGCGATCCAGTCGAGGTCACCCTGCGCGGAGGGCTCGATGGTGGAGGGCTTGGGGGGGTCTTTCTCCGCGAGATCGCGCAGCAGCACGTGGATGGGCTTTGAAGCGATGTCCGAAGGGGTGATGAGAGCGCGGCCGCAGACGAGTTCGAAGAAGACGCCTCCGAGGGCATAGACGTCTGAGCGGGTATCGACATGCGAGCTGCCGTTTTCGATCTGCTCCGGGCTGATGTAGCCGGGGGTGCCGACGAGTTGATCAACACCGGTGGCGATGGTGTGGCCGGAGCCTT
>CALRWM010000138.1:0-7255 GCA_943371875.1 Prosthecobacter debontii
GATGTTGGTGATGTTTGCGCCATCGACAATGACGGTGGATTCGCCCCACATGTTGAGCCCTTCGGCGGCGGGGATGACGACGAGATCCCACTGGGTGAAATCTGCGCCATGGCTGATGGCGACGGCGGCGTGGTGGCCGTGACCGACACTGATGCCGGACATGATCCAGTTGCCGTCGGTCATTTTCACCGGCTCCTGCAGGGGCCAGAAGCCGCCCTGAATGACGGTGCCCTGGCTTTCCCACTTGCCAGTGGTTTCATTGAGCCGGTAGGCGCGGGTGTGGACTTTGCTGCTGTCGATGTCGGTAAGGTGGTGGCCGTAGAAGGAGCCGTGAAAGGCCCAGAGGATGCCGTCGTGAGAGAGGAAAACGCCATGGCTGACGGCGTGGTCGTCTGACTCGCCTGCGCCGATGGTGAAGGTGTCTGCCCAAGTCTGACCGCCATCGCTGCTGATGCGCCCGCGTGCCTGCTCGCCGGGGGTGTTTTCTTCGCCTTTGTTGTGACCGAAGGAGGCATACAGCCTGCCTTTGTGCCAGCCGAGGCCGACGCCGTGGAGCCAGATGCAGCCGTCTTTTTCGGGGGCATGCGGCTGGATGACATGAAATACCACGCCGTCCAGCACGGGTGCCTCGGCGGCCTTGGGCAGCCTGGCGGTGACATCCCACAAAGGGGTCTCGGAAGGGGCGATGGGCTTGGGAACTTCCTGCGTGGCGGTGACGGGCTGGTAGGTTTTGGCGATCTCTGCGGCAGTGAGGACGCGGGAGATGCAGCGTGCGTCATCCACCGCGCCGTGAAGCTGCTGGGTGAGGCGGTCGCCATCCCGCACGCCACCGAGGGTGATGGGGGCCTGCGTGGCGGGCAGAGGTTTGCTGAGCGGTGTCTCGCCGACGGGCTGGCCATTGAGATACAGCACGGCCTGGGTGGCGGAGACGGTGAGGGCCACGTGGTGCCAGTGTCCGGCCTGCAGCAGGGGCTTGGCGGTGATGAGCCGCCACTTGTCCTGCTGAAGGTAAGCGCGCAGGATGCCGCCCTCCTCGACCGCGAGGCTCCACTGGCGCTCTTTGAGTGAGTAGCGGTTTTTGGCGGCAATGATTTGCTGGCCGGCATCCAAGGCGTGCGGATTCAGCCACACGGAGAAGGTGAAGCCGTTTTCGCCATTGAGCGCGGCGGTGTCCTTGAGTTCGATGACGGTTTTGCCACCGAGCACGAGTGATTTGCCATGCGCACCGGGGACCACTTTGGGCCTGCCACCGTGGAGCTGAATGGTGGCATCCACGGCATCGAGCGGCCAGGATTGCGCGGTGACGAGGGTGGCGTCCTCACCCTGCAGGAGCGAGGTGACGAACAGCGCGCCGAAAAGGAGGGAGGTGAGACGGATCATGGGATGGAAAAAACGGGCGACAGGCTTGGCGTGGTGAGGCTGGGGCATGGAGAAAGTCCGATGTGCGATTCGGCATGGCGAGGCCGAAGATGCTCCCTTTAACGTCTGCCGGTGCGGCGTTTCCATCACTAGTTGCCTGAGCGCGGGGAGAATGAACGCTGCCGCATAGACGCAGGCCGGATTTCGCCTATGAATGTAAACGCTGCTTTCAGGATTCGTCGGCGAGGTATCGGAGCTCAGCAGAATGACGGCGAGGCCGTGGACAAACGAGGCCGGGCGCTCTATATAAATGGGCGCTGGCGGGTGCTGGGGAGTGATTTTTAAATCACTGTTTGTTTGAACAGTCTTCCAATCTGTGCCATAGGGTGCGGCATGAGCCCGAGTCCCCGTGATCTAGCAGAAATGGCCGCCGCAATCGAAGGTACGGAAGTCGCCGCGCGCCAGTGGCTGCAGGCGGGTTTCTCGCCGGGGGATGCGGCGGCGTATGTGCGTGCGGGGTGCTTTGATGTGGACCGCACGGAAGAGCTGCGGGGGGCGAACATCACGCCGAGCCAGATCGCGGCGCTGGGGCTGGGCTGGGACTTCTGCGCGGGCAAGGTGGCGCTGGAGGAGCTGCGTGATTTTCGGCTGCCACAGGGAAAGACGCCGATGCTGTGGTGAGGGGATAGCCTTGTTGCTGCGCAACAAGGGCTCCCCTGTTCCACAGGAACAGGGCAACTTTGGGCGGTGGGTGTTTTTTGAAATAGGGGTGTACATTTTTTCGGTAAATGTTTCGGGGGCGGACATACCATGGTGAATGAACGATTCACTGACTCCGGAGACGCCGCATGAGAGGCATGCGGAGTTTGTGGCTGCACTGACGGGGGCGCATGGGCGGCTGCTGGGGTATCTGCGCGGGCTGCTGGGCCGGAGGCAGGATGCGGAGGATGTGCTGCAGCGGGCCAGCGTGCTGATGTGGCAGAAGTTTGGCGCGTTTGAGCAGGGCACGGATTTCACGGCGTGGGCGAGCACGATCTGCTTCTATGAGGCGAAGAATTTTCTGCGGCTGGCGGCGCGGTCGCCGCTGCACTTTGATGATGATCTGCTGGAGACGCTGTCTGCGGAGCGGCTGGAAGATCTGCCGACACGGGAGCAGCGCATCTCTGCGCTGGAGGGCTGCTTTGGCCGGCTGGGCGAGGCGGAGCAGCGGCTCGTGCGTGCGGCGTATCTGAATGGCGGCGGCAGCAGTGGCGGGATCGGTGCGCTGGCGGCGGAGATGCAGCGGGCGCCGCAGACGCTGTACAACAAGCTGAACCATCTGCGCCGTGTGCTGGCGGAGTGTGTGCAGCGAAAACTTCAGGAGGAACTGGCATGAACATGGACACGAACCGGCTGCACTTTTTGTTTGCGGCGCACAGTGATGACAGGCTGACAGCGGAGGAGCATGCGGAACTGCAGGAGATGCTGCGCACAGATGCGGAGGCGCGGCGGCTGTGGTTTGTGCATCAGGATGTGGAGGATGGGCTGCATGCGCTGGCGCAGCAGGATGGGGCGGCTGATGAAGAGTCGGGGGCGCGTGCGCGGATGGGCTGGCTGCAGTGGCGGCCGCTGATGGCGGCGGCGGCGGGTCTGGTGCTGGGGCTATTCAGTGCATCGATGGTGTTTGCCTATGCGGTGCCGCGTGTGGGGCCGCGGGCGGAGCGGGTGCTGGCGCTGCCGCTGGCGGATGCGGGCTTTGAGGAGGAGGAGGCGCCTGCGGCGCAGGGGGTGCCGGTGCGCTTTGGGCTGTGGAGCGGTGACTTCACGGAGAGCACGGCGAAGCAGCAGGGTGTGGTGCCGAAGGAGGGACGGCGGATGCTGCGCTTTCTGCGGGCGGACTCGGCGGTGACTGCCGCTGCACCTGGATCAGAGAAACGGAGCAGCGGGAATTTGTACCAGGTGGTGGACCTGCGGGCGTGGCGCGAGGAGATCGCGGACGGGCAGGCGGTGGTGGACTGGTCGGCGTCGTATCAGTGGGTGCCGGGTGCGGAGGAGATGGGCATGCAGTTCATGACGAATGTGTGGGCCTTTACGGGCACGACGGAGATCCTGCCGCGGAACTGGAAGGAGCACCTGTACCAGGAGACGGCGAAGAGCTCCCACCGGATGAACGGGGAGGAGGCGCGGGGGACGTGGCATGAGACGGCGGGACGCATGACGGTGCCGGCGGACACGGACTTTTTGGTGATCGAGCTGAAGGTGATCCCGCAGGGGCCGGGGCCTGAGGCTGGCGCGGGGGCGTATCGGTTCAGCGGGTGCTTTGCGGATGATGTGCGCCTGGTGCTTCGCAGCCACGGGCCGCAGGTGGCGGCGCTGCGGGACACCGGGCGCTGAGTGAGTCCCGTGTCCTGCGCTGTGAATTTTCAACCCTGATTTAAACTTATACCATCGACTGCTACATCCTTTTTATGAATACCATGCTCACAGATTCCCGACGTTCGTTTTTGAAACGCGCTGCCCTGCTGCCGCTGGCGGCTGCGGCGGCTCCCCTGCCCGGTGTGGGTGCGGCGGAGGTGAAGGCGGGTGCTGGCAAAGGAGCGCCGTTTTTCACACCGGCGCTGAATGCGTATTCGTTTCTGGAGCTGCTGAATGAGAACATGGCGGATGCGTCGCGGGGGATCGATCTCTTTGGTGTGGTGGATTTCTGCGAGCGGTTGCGGATCCCGGCGGTGGACCTGACGGGGTACTTTTTTCCGGGGTATCCGCAGGCTCCGGCGGACAGCTATGTGAACCGGATGAAGCGCTATGTGCATGAGCGTGGGATCGTGATCAGCGGCACGGGGGTGAAGAATGATTTCGCGACGGCGGACAAGGCGGTGCGGGCGGCGGGTGTGGCGCTGACGAAGGTGTGGATCGAGGTGGCGGCGCGGCTGGGTGCGCCGGTGGTGCGGGTGTTTGCGGGGCCGCAGCAGAAGAACGCGAAGGACTGGCAGGCGGCGGTGGGCGGTGCCACGCGCGAGGAGGTGGAGAAGTGGATGGCGGAGGCGCTGCACGAGTGCGCGGACCATGGCGCGAAATTTGGTGTGCTGGTGGCGGTGCAGAATCATGGTGACTTTTTGAGCACGGGTGAGCAGCACGCGAGCCTGCTGAAGCGCGTGGGCCATGAGTGGTGCGGGGCGCTGGTGGACACGGGGAAGTACTTCACGGAGGACCCGTACGCGGACATCGCGCTGATGGTTCCGCATGCGGTGAACTGGCAGATCAAGGAGACGCTGGGCAGTTCAATGAAGACGCCGGTGACGGACTTCAAGAAGCTGGTGGGGATTATCCACGCGGGCGGGTATCGCGGCTTTGTGCCGATCGAGACGCTGTCGATGGGGCGGAAGAATTATGATCCCTTTGCGGAGGTGGAGAAGGTGCTGACAGCGATGCGGGAGGGGATCGCGGCGCTGGGGTGAGGCTGCGGTCAATAGTTGCCTTGGTGCTATGCAACAGGGGCTCTCCCTGCTCCCTAGTTAATTGGCGTCACGGGGAGGATGCCCTGCTTGGCAGACCACACCAGCGCTGCGGCTTTCCACTGCTCCCAGAGGGGGCCTTTGCAGCCGTTGAGGCCGTGGCCGCCGGTGGGGAGTTCGAGGATTTCGACGGGGAGTTTGTGGTATTTCATGGCAGCGACGAACTGGCGGCTGTTTACGATGGGGACGGGCTTGTCATCGATGGCGTGGGCGAGGAAGACGGGCGGGGTGTCTGCGGTGACCTGGAGTTCGTTGGAGTAGAGGCGCACGAGATCGGCGGGCGGGTTTTCGCCGAGGAGTTCTTTGCGGGAGCCGGTGTGGGTGTACTGGCCCATGGTGACGACGGGGTAGATGAGCCAGGCGAAGCTGGGGCGTGAGCTGAGGCGCTCGACGGGATCGGTGGCGTCGGGTTTGCCGGCATCGAAATGGGTGGTGGCGGTGGAGGCGACGTGGCCGCCGGCGGAGAAGCCGAGGATGCCGATGCGCTGGGGACTGAGGTGCCAGCGCGTGGCATTGGCGCGGGTGAGGCGGAGTGCGCGCTGGGCATCGAGGAGGGGCACGGCGTGGCGGAGCTTTGGCAGGCGGTACTCAAGGATGATGCAGGCGATGCCTTTTTCATTGAGCCATTCGGCGATGGGATAACCTTCGCGGTCGGTGACGTGGCGGATGTAGCCGCCACCGGGGCAGAGGACGATGGCCATGCCGCTGGCTTTGGCGGCGGGCGGGAGGAAGACTTGCAGCTCGTGCGTGCTGGCTTCGAAGGTGCCATCTCCAACGGGGGCTTTGCCGGGCCAGAGGGCGATGCGCTCGGTGGGGGTGGGCTTGGGCGCGGGTGGGGTGGCTGCTGCTGCGGCGGGTTTTGCGGGGGCTTCAGCGGCGGGGGTGAGTGAGGTGAGGCTTAGCGCGGTGAGGAGGAGGCAGGAGAGAGTGAGGAGGCGCATGGGAGAGAAAGTGTTTGGGAAGAAGAGGTGCGAGATGAGTACGTGGGAGAAAGGTGGGATTGAGCAGAGGTTTGTTTTCGACACGGGGTCGGAGCCAAGGACACAGAGATGCATGGGCTCCCGGCAGGGAGCAGAGAGATTAGCCGGTGGTGGAGCGGAACCGCGAAGCGGTGCAGCGGGAACCACCGGACGATACGATGAAAACATCCCCGTTCTGAAATGCATGCCGAAGGTATGCGAGAAATGTTCAGCCACCCAGCGCCAGCGAGGAGCCCAAGTATGGTTCTCGCATACCTCCGGCATGCGCCCTTGAGCTTGGGTGTGTGACTCGTGTGATCCGGTGGTTCTCGCTCGGCAAGCCTCGCTTCACCACCGGCTAATTTCCCTGCTCCCTGCCGGGAGCTTACTTCGCAGCAGCGGGTGTGGGCCTGGTGACGGAGTCAGGTTTCTTGGTGGTATCGTCGCGCTGGGTGGTGACTTGGTAGGTTTTGCCGTTGGTGGTGATCTGGACGTTGCCGTGGAGGCCGGTGATGTAGGTTTTGGTGCCGAGGGCCTGGAGGTCTTTGGTGCTGCGGATGCCTTTGGCGTAACGTGGGAAGACGCTGGCGATGGAGACTTCGGGGTGGGTGGCTTCACCGAATTCCTTGGGGATGGGATGGATGCCGTGTCCGGGGGCTACCAGAATGTGGCATTTGAGCTTTGATTTATCAATGAAGGGCATGAGACTGGCTTCGATGTCTTCGGTCTGGATGTCGCCGGGGAGGAGGAAGACGACTTCCCCAAACTGAATGCGGAGGGCGAGGGAGTTGGCGTTGACGAGGAAGTGGGAGGGTGTGTCGTTCTTGGGGCGGGTGGTGATCTTGGGATCGGTGAAATAGGTCTTGGGCGGGGCGATGACTTCGATCTTTAGGTCGGGGTCGAGCGCGAGGGTCTCGCCGGCGGTGGCGCTGAGGTAGGCGTGGCGGGCGCGGAATTCTTCGCGGACGCGGGTGTAGTGATCGAGCTCGCCTTTGTTGGTGCCGAGGTAGTCGGCTTCGGCGTCGCTGTGGAAGAGGTAGCCGCAGTCGATGAGGCGATGGATTCGGAAATGGTCCTTGAGCCACAGGAGGCCGCCGAAGTGATCGTAGTGGGCGTGGCTGATGAAGAAGCCGTCGATGGCGGTGACGCCTGCTTTGGCGAGGTGGGGGGCGATGAGATCGCGCCCGGCATTGAAGTTGGCAAGCCAGCCGTCGGAGGAGAGTTTTTCAGGGTGCGCGGTGCCGGTGTCGTAGAGCCAGGTCTTGCCGGAGGGCGTGCGCATGACGATGGCGAGGCCGGCGCCACGCTGGATGTCCGGGATCTCGAGGACGGTGAATGTGAAGGTGGGCTCTGCGGCGGGGGCGGTTGTTGTGAAGAAGGTGAGGAGAAGGATCGCGGCGAGGATGCGAAGGGGCATGGGGATGCGGAGAATGAAGAGATGGG
>CALRWM010000139.1:0-6902 GCA_943371875.1 Prosthecobacter debontii
GCCAGCTCTGCTGGCCCATAGCCGCCGCTCAAATACTCGCCGATCATCTTCAACCGTTCCTTCATCTCGTCTGTTTGGTTCCAGGGCATCGGCAACCCTGTCACCCATGTGCCCGGGAGAAAGCGTCACCAACGTGCCCGGAACATACCTCGTCGCAGCTCAGGGGCGGGGAGAGGGAGAGATGCTTTGGCCGCTTTGGGTTTTTCGGACGCAACACTATTTGCTATGCGCTAGATGAGATGTGGGAAGCGAGAGGGGTCGGGTGACGCATCATCTTCTGCGTCTTCGAGGTGTGAGCGTGTTTTTAGCCAGAGCTTCAATGTGCCGTCGTAGGCTGTTTTCATGCAGGTGTAGCATTCGGGGACTTCGGCGCAGCTGCCGTAGTAGGTGACGATGCGTGTGCCGAGGGGTTTTAGCTCAAGCTGCTGCTGCACGTGAAGTGTGTAGTCGTCGTAGAGTCGTGACTCCATTTCCACATCGTGGTCGATGCGCAGCATGGGGAGGATGTTTTCCTCGAAGGGGTTGAAGAGGTAGAAGGCATCGAAGGCGGCAAAGGAGATGGTGGTGATGTTGCCGTGAACGATTTCAGCCCGAGTGATGCGGAGGCGCTCCAGGAGTTCGCGCGCGGCTTTGACGAGCCGGCTGCGCTGCTCCACGCCAGTGAAGTGGCCAAGGGTGGTGGTGGCACCGACTGCGCAGAATTTTCCGGGTCCGCAGCCGATGTCCAGCACGCGGGTGCCGGGCTTCTCGACGAGCATTTGCGCGGCCATCTGGCAGACATCCATGGGGGTCCAGTGGCAGGCGGACTGTTCGCGTATGTGCTCGGGATAGTGCTGGTCGAACTCGTGATCTCTGAATGCGGTCAGGAATTCGGTGTCGGACTCGATGGGGGGAGTCGGGGTCTGTGGGAAAAGACGAGTGGGCACGTCTTAAAGTATTGCAAAGGCTCCGGTCTGTCGATGCTGAGCGCTGGGTTTTGGTGTCAAGCCGCGCTGGGTTTACTTCATGGGCTTCCACCATTCGTCGAGCTTTGCGCTCAGGGCTTTCACCTTGTCTGCGTTTTCGGCTGCGAGATTTTTTTCTTCGGTGGGATCTGCTTTGAGATCGTAGAGTTCGATGACGTCATCGGGCTGGTTGGTTTTGTCGGGGACGATGAGCTTGTCGTAGCCGTTGATGATCCAGCGCCAGCGCAGGCTGGCGGCGGGTACGTTGAGATCGACGAAGTTGTGGGTGAAGCATTCGCCGTAGAGTGTTTTGCGGGTGGTGACGGCAGAGGTGTCGAGGAGGTCGATGCCGGGGAAAGTTTTGGAGGGCGCTATGCCGGCGGCCTTGAGGAGGGTGGGGACGAGGTCGATGGACTGCGCGAGGTCTTCGGACATTTTTGGCTGCACGTGGCCGGGCCAGCGGATCATGATGGGGGTGCGCAGGCCGCCGTCGTACTGGCTCTGCTTTGACTTGTCAGCGTAGCGCCCGGTTTTTGGGTTGGTGATCCAGCCGTTGTCGCTGAGGTAGACGAAGATGGTGTTTTCCTTCATGCCATTGTCGTCGATGTGCTTGATGAGTTCGCCGCAGGTCTCATCAAACCAATCCACCATGGCCCAGTATTTGGCCACTTTTTCACTGGGGGCCTTGTCCTTGTATTTGTCGAAGTGGCGCTGAGGTGGGGTGTGGGGATCATGCGGCATCATGGGCGCGTACCAGACGAAGAAGGGCTTTTGCTGCTGCTTCGCTTGGCTGATGAAATCATAGATGGGCTGCATGGTCTTGCGGCCGATGTCGAGGCCGGCATCTCCATGGCGGCCGCCGTGGGTCATGCCATGGGTGAAGCCGCCGCGCTCGTAGCTCTTCTGCCACCACTTGCCGGTTTGCAGACTGAGATAGCCTTTTTGCTTGAGCATGGTGGGCAGGGTGCCTGCTTCTTCGAGGTGCTTGCTGATCACTTCGCGACCGGCGTCAAACTGCGGGCTGGTCTGAAACTCCCTTGGTTTCATGCCGGCGGGGATGGGGGGATCGTTGCTGGTGACCTTGTGCTGGTGCGGGTAGAGGCCGGTGATGATGGAGGCGAGGCTGGGGCAGCAGAGGCTGCAGGGCACGTAGCCGCGGGTGAAGGTGAGGCTTTCCTTTGACAGGCGGTCGAGATTTGGGGTCTGGATGACGGGGTGGCCCATGAAGCTGTAATCGCTGTACAACTGGTCGTCTGAAATGATCATGACGATGTTTGGCGGTGCGTCTGCGGCGGTGAGCAGGCAGGGCAGGGCAAGCAGGGAGAGAAAGAGGCGGCGGATCATGGGCGCATGAGAACGATGGGGCTGCGGGGCATCTTGCCGGGCAAATCGCAGCGCAATTGCAGGATGGAGGCATTCCAGACTTGCGCATGTGCGCTGGAACGGCAGCCTAGGAGGATGATTCGGAAACGCTTTCGGCGCGTGGTGCCGGCGCTCAGCATCTGCCTTTTTTCACTTACCTCCTGCAAAATGCATGTGGGCTCGTTTGCCTACAGAGTCATGCACAGTGTGTCGAACCCGCTGACCTCGGAGCCGCTGGACTACCTGCCGTTTCCGGATCTCAAGCAGTGGGCTGCTCTCCCGGGACCCATGCTGGAAGTGCAGGGGGGCAAGGCCATCCCGCGCAGTCTTTTTATTCGAGATGAGGAGCTGCCGAAGGGATCGCCGAAGGCCAAGAGACCGAGTTCGGGGCTGACGGGCAGGGCGGGGGATCTGATGGGTATGGTGACCTCGCTGCTGGCGATTGCGGCGGGATCCACTTCGGATGACAAGCTGGGGTCCATCGATGACACGCGGCGGCAGCTGGCGGTGAATGAATTTCCTTTTGTGCTGCTGCAGGGGGCGGATCTTGTTTATGTGAAGGCGGACAAGCAGATGTGGCCGCGTCTTGCGCGTGCTGACAAGTGGAGCAAAATCACGGTGATCACGAAGGACGGGACTTTTTTCGGCATCGCGCAGCGCATTCATTTTCGCAGTTCTACTTCGGAGGTGGTGCTGGAGGGGGACCCGACGGTGCAGTCCGGGCAGCAGCACATCAAGGGGGCGAAGCCGGATGCGATTATGATTTTGGATTTTGCGAAGCGCCGTGTGGTGGTGAACGGGCCGGTGGTGGAGAAGAAGCTGTTTCGGTGAACGGACGCTACTTCAATGTTTCACGGTACTTCGCCCACTTTCCGCGCAGTTCGTTGAGCTTGTCCGCATGTGCGGGATCGGCGGCGAGATTGTGCTCCTCCAGGGGATCGGCATCCAGATTGTAGAGTTCTTCGACGAGTGGATTGGGCTCCATCCAGCGGATGTATTTCCAGTGCAGGGTGCGCATGGCCTCACTGGGCGGGATGCGGTCTTTCACGCTGTGGTGCTCGTAGAAGTATTCGGTGCGCCAGTCCTTGGGGGTTTCGCCATCGAGCAGGGGCTTGAGGCTGCGGCCCTGCATGGCGGCAGGCACGGGAATGCCCGCGAGATCGAGCATGGTGGGGGCCAGATCCACGTTCAACGCCATCGCGTCGACGGTGGCTCCTGCGCGGGACTTCGGCAGGCGCGGGTCCTTGATGATCAGCGGCACGCGCAGATCCTCCTCATACGCATACCACTTGTCCGCCATGCCGCGGTCCGCGAGCGAGTAGCCGTTGTCGCCGGTGAAAATGACGATGGTGTTTTCAGTCAGGTGCTGTTGCTGCAGCGTTGCCAAAATGCGCCCGATCTCGCGGTCCACGCCGGAGATGAGGCTGTAGTAGTCGTGCAGGATGGACTGCGCCTTCTGCGGTTCATCAAAGCGCCACTCCCAGCGGCGGCGGCCTTCGCTTTTCTGCACGAATTCGGGCAGGCGCTTGAAGGCTTCATCGGTGGCGAGTTTTGACAGCGGGATCTCAATGCCGTCATACATGCCGTCGTCCCGCACATCGGGTTCATACTCGCGCTTTTCGTGGTCGCGGGCATGGACGGCATTGAAGCTGATGCTCAGCGAGAACGGCCTGTCTTTGGGCGCGGTCGTCAGGAACTCCAGAGCGTTGTTGCCCATCTTGGCGGTCTTGTGCGTGCGGGTGGGGTCGGTGGGTTCGATGAAAAACTTGCCCGCCTGGCCGGGGTCGCCGCGCCAGAAGTCGAAGCTCGCGCCGCGTGCCTTGGTCACCGGCGCGCTGCCCACGCCGTATTTGCCGATGAAGCCGGTGTAATAGCCTGCGGCCTGAAAGCGCGCCGGATAAGTGTCCTTCCAGGCTTCATCGCTGATGCCTTTGGCAAAGTCCTCGATGCCGTGCCGCCGCATCCACTGGCCGGTGAGGCAGGTGGCGCGGCTGACCGAGCAGATGGAGGTGGTGACAAACATGTTTTTAAACCGCACGCCCTCCTGCGCCAGGCGGTCGATGTTCGGCGTCTTCACAATCTTGTCGCCCATGTAGCCGAGTGCATTGAAGCGCAGATCATCAATGAGGAGAAAGACGACGTTTGGCGGTGCGGAAGCGGCTTGCAGAAGCATAGGGCAGATCAAACCAAGCGATAGCAGAAGGCGGGGCAGCATAGGCGGGTGAAAACGCCGCCTTCTTTACCTTGCTTTCCGCAAACTGCCCAGAGCGGCCATTCCTGCATTTTCCATTCTTCCTTTTCTGGTCCGCCGCAAGCCCGTGCCACTCCGAAGCGTTCTTTCTCCATCATGGATCCTTTTCTTGAATATCACCGCAGCCAGACCCGGCGTCAGTTCTTTGGCCAGACCGGCCTGCGCCTGGGCGGCGTGGCGCTGGCTGGAATGATGGGTGAGCAGTTTGCGAGCGGGGCCTCCAGCCTCGTGCAACCGGCGCTGCCCGGGCTGCCGCATTTTGCGCCGAAGGCCAAGAGGCTGATCTATCTGCACATGAACGGGGCGCCTTCGCAGCTGGATCTGTGGGATCACAAGCCTCAGCTGCAGCAGCATTTTGACAAGGATTTGCCGGACAGCATCCGCAATGGGCAGCGCATCACGACGATGACGAGCGGTCAGGCGCGGTTTCCGGTGGCACCGAGCATGTTCAAATTCACGCAACACGGGCAGTGCGGGCGGTTTGTGAGCGAGCTGCTGCCGCACACGGCGAAGATTGTGGATGAGATCGCGGTGATCAAAAGCGTGCATACGAGCGCGATCAATCATGATCCTGCCTGCACGTTTGTCATGACGGGCAGCGAGGTGCCGGGCAAGCCGAGCATTGGCTCCTGGCTGGGGTATGGTCTGGGCAGCGAGAGCAATGATCTGCCGTCGTTTGTGGTGTTTACGCCGACATTTCCTGCGGCCAGCCAGGCGCAGGCATTGTTTACGCGGATGTGGAGCAGTGGGTTTCTGCCCACGAAGTACACGGGCGTGGCGCTGCGGGGGCAGGGGGATCCTGTGCTGTATGTGAAGAATCCGCCGGGGGTGGATGGCAGCGACAGGCGTACGATGCTCGACGCGCTGAACAGACTCAATAACATCAACCACGCCCGTATTGGGGATCCTGAGATCCAGACGCGTATCGCCCAGTATGAGATGGCTTTCCGCATGCAGACGAGTGTGCCGGAGCTGACGGATCTGAGCAAGGAGAGCAAGGCGACGCTGGAGATGTATGGGGACGATGTGAACCGCAGCGGAAGTTTCACGCACAGCGCCATCATGGCACGGCGGCTCATCGAGCGCGGCACGCGTGTGGTGCAGATTCTGCATCGCGGGTGGGATCAGCACAGCAATCTGCCCAAGCTGCTGCGTGGTCAGGTGGAGGACACCGAGCGGGCTTGTGCGGCGCTAATCATGGATTTGAAACAACGCGGGCTGCTGCAGGACACGCTTGTGGTGTGGGGCGGGGAGTTTGGACGCACGGTCTATTCACAGGGCACGCTGACCAAGGACAACTATGGGCGAGATCACCATCCGCGCTGCTTTACCATGTGGATGGCAGGTGGTGGCATCAAAGGCGGTGTGGAGCACGGCGAGACAGACGACTTCAGCTACAACGTGGCCAAAGACCCGGTGCACATCAATGATCTCAACGCCACGATCCTGCACCTGATGGGCATCGATCACCGCAAGTTCAGCTTCAAATTCCAAGGGCTGGATCAGCGGCTCACGGGGGTGGAGGAGCACAGTCCGGTGAAGGCGGTGCTGGCGTGAGACGAACTTCGAAACGCAACAATCCTTGTTCATCAATCGTCAATCACGCACAGCCACTACGCTCTGCGGCCAGAGGGATTGACGATTGTCGAGCCATCGATTTTTGATTGTTGAAGTGGCCGAACGACGGTGCCTTCGCGAGGTGTGGAATGTTCTTGTGTTCTCAGTCCGCCGTCCTGCCTGCGAAAGCGGCGCCGCGCCGAGGCTTGCCGCCGCACTCCAAGACGCTTCGCGCATGCGTGGGCTAGGGCTCACTTCGTAGAATCTCCACCGTCACGGAGCGGTGGTCGGAGCCGGTTTCAGGGCCGAGGGTGCGCTTTTGGATGGTCAGGCCGCGCTTGGTGAGGACGTGGTCGATGGGGATCATCATGGGGAGGTTCAGGCCCCAGGTGGGTGGCCAGACGGGATCGACGGAGCGGAAGTCCAGGCCGCCCTTTTCACGCAGCAGTCGCATGTCTTCGCACCAAGGGGTTGCGTTGAGATCGCCGGCCACGATGACTTCGCCGGGGAGGTCTGAGACGAGGGTGGCGATGCCTGACAACTGATCGCGCCATTCATGCGCTCTCTGGCCGCCCATCGGCGGCATGGGATGGGTGCCGATGAAGGTGAGCGGTCTTCCAAGGTGATCGAGATTGAGCACGAGAGTGGGCAGCCACCAGATGGTGAAACGGCGGACTTCGGAGCTTTTCATGGGCAGCCGGGTGTAGCAGGCGATGCCAAAATTGACGTCGCTCAGCTCTTCCAGGTGATGGGGGTATTTGATGCGAAGCGGTTCCAAGGATGCGCGC
>CALRWM010000140.1:0-6593 GCA_943371875.1 Prosthecobacter debontii
CGTCATCGAAATCGTGCCTTACGGCGAGCCCGACATGCCGGAACGCGCGGCCTTCTCCCGTGAGATGGAGAGGCTGCATGATGATTTGAGTTCGTGGTAAGACGAGAGAAGGCGCAAGATGCGCATGAGCGTGGCTTTGATTTACTTGACTGGATTTCCGTTCTTCACCCAGCGGTCCATCCATTTCACCGTCTTCTCCCACATCTCGGGCAGATACACGTGGCCGACGCCCGGGTAGATCTCGTTGTCGAAATGTGATGGCGCATCCTGGCCATGGAGTGCGTAGACCTGGCTCACGATCTTGCCGATGTGGCGCACGCCGTCGGTGGGTGAGCCGCTGTCCTGATCGCCGGTCATGAAGAGCATGGGGCGTGGTGCGCCGAGGGCGATGACGGCTTCGGTGTCGAAGTGTTTGAGCATGCCGGGGACGAAGTAGTAAATGCCGTGGGCTTTGAGCATGCCGGCGCGGATGAGTTCTTCGTAGCGTGTCATGCAGCCGACGCACACGGCGGCGCGGGGGCGGTCATCGAGCGCCATGATCCACCAGCTGCGGGTGGAACCCATGCTGATGCCGGTGACGCCGATGCGCTGCGCATCGACCTCGGGGCGTGAGCAGAGGTAATCGAGCGCGGTGAGATCATCGCGAATCATCATGCCCCAGAGGGTGCGACCGACCCAGAGATGGAATTTGGCGGCGGTCATCTCGCCGTTGCCGCCTTTCTGCTGCGGGCCATCGGGGCCCTGGCCGTTGCGTTCGCCAAAGCAGGGTGCGTCGATGCCGAGGACGACGTAACCGGCAGCGGCCAGCGCGGGGCCTGCGGCGACGGGTGTGGCGTTCGTTTGCAGGAGCTCCTTTTTGCCGATGTCGTACTGCCCGCCATGCCAGTGGCAGTAGAGGATGGCCGGAGCTTTGGCCTGAGCCGTGGCCGACTTCGGGATAAAGACATAGCCTTTTACAATTTCGCCTGCGCCATTGTCGAATTGGAGGGTCTCCAGAGTGTAGCTGCCTTTGTCTTCGCAGGTGAGCACTTGGAATGCGGAGGTGGGTGGGCGTGGGGGGAGGTCGCCGAGAAGTTCGTTTAACTTCGCGCGGATTTGTGCTCGCTGATTCTGCCATGCGTCGAGGGAGGCTGGCACTTGCATGGGCGGGGCGATCTTTGTATTCGCGAGCCAGGCTTCGGCGGCGGCATTGGGTTCGGCGGCTTGCATGCAGGAGAAGAGAACGATGGAGGCAAGGAGGATTGGGCGCATGCTCGGCGTGGTTGGGGTCCAGCTACGGACGATGGATGAGAATGCAGTGTGGTTTCAAGGTCCAGTTGTATCCGGTCAAGGCACAGAGGTTGTCGATGAGTTCCAGTGCGTTGCGGCCTCGCAGGCGTACATTGATCCGCCCGGCAGCAGCATTATCGGCTTGTCTCAGCACAAAGCCTCCGACTGAGATCTTGTCGGGAGAGTATTTTTTGGACTCAACCATCAAATATTCAATCGCACCTTCAAATGTTCCTGTGAAGACAAACTCAGGGAAAACGGTCGCTTGGAGCGTGGCGCGCTGATTCACTTTTGCCGCGTTTCGATTCGATGGCAGTTCCTGGGGGAAGTGCTGCGGCCCTTGGCCCGAGGCGGAAAACCCTGCCAGCAACAGCCACATCATCACTGCGGAGACAAGTGTGCCTTTCATGGTGCTGAGGCTATGACGGCCAACCAAACAATTCAAGTCTGCTGCAATTTGGCGGGCGGCCCTGCGTTCTCAGCGATCCATCCATGAAACACACCTCCCTGCTCACCCTGACGCTCGCTCTTGCCGCTTTTGCTGCACGTGGCGAGGACAAGCCACTGCTCGCCATCCCCGGCAAGGTCATCTATGAAAACAAGCTCAACGACGGTGCAGGCGCTCCGTGGAAGGCGGCCAAGGGCAAGTGGGAGCCGGTGGACGGTGTGCTGCGCGGCTCTGAACTGGCGGCAGACAAGCATGGTGCAGTGACGCGCCTGCCCAACAAGCTGAAGGATTTTGTCATTGAGTATGAGTTTAAGTTTTCCGGGGCCAAGAGCACGAGTCTTTCGATCAATGCCGTCAAGGACCATATGGCGCGCATCAGCATCACGCCGAAGACGGTGACGGTGCAGCGTGATGACAACGATCATGAAGGGCCGGACAAGGCGGTCGTCTTTGCCCGTTTTCCGACGGAGCTCGGTGAAGGCTGGCACAAGGTCCGCCTGGAAATGGTGGGAGACAAGATGCTGGGCAAGGTGGATGACCTCGTTGCCTGGGGTGCCAATGATCTTTTCATGACGGAGAAAGCCAGCCCGGGATTCACTGTGAGCGGCCAGTCGGTGGATTTCCGTAACTTCTCACTGACTGAAGCGACGCTGAATCCTGCGTGGGAAGAGGTGAAGGCCACCCTGCCGAAGCCCGGCGAAAAGGTGGCTGCTGCTGCCAAACCGGCAGGCAAAGGGAAGAAGAAGAAAGCGGAATAAGGCGGTGAATTGACTTTGCCATGCGTCCTCGTTAAAAAGGCGCATGGCATTTCCCATTCGTTCTCCTCGTGATCTGGTCGGCGGCATCGCCGTGTTTGGCCGCATCCTTGATAAAATCCGGCTCAACGCCAAGGAGGGCAAACTGCCCGACGGCTATCATTTGGGCTACCTGACGGGGAGCCGCACCTTTGACGAGCGTGTGTGCAAGTTTCTTGGAGTGGACTTCAGTGAGCTCTCAGAGCGCACGCTGGCTGGTGGAACTGATGAAGAAATTCTTGAATGGTGTTGCTTGAATGGCAACCGGCCGACGGCGGAGCAGATTGAAATCTGGAACGGCTTCATGCACAAGCGCGGCTGGCGCGATGCCGCCAGTGAAGGGCTCATCAAGCAGCGGGCCGAGGCCGGCCTGGCTCATCGCGAAGACTTGGTTACGTTCTTTGACATGATGGATGTCGAAGAAGGACGTGCGCCCTGATCAGAACCCGCGCGGGGCCATGGAGTAGAGGCCGAGGGTGACGTCGTAGGCATCGAGCAGCGCCATGCGCTTCAGCTCGTGGCCTGCGCCCCAGGAGTCGGTGAAGAGCACCTGGTTCTTGGCCAGGTTGTAACCAATGACCATGCGCATGTGCCCTCCGCTGACCTGTCCACCACCCGGCAGCGGTGGATCTTCAGGCTTCTGACCAAGGAACAAACCCCAGAGCAAAGGCACGCCTTTGTCGGTGTATTCCTTGATGATGGAGAGGAACTCCTTCTCTGAGACACGGCGCTTGCCTCTGGAGTAATACTGTTCGGGATTGATCAGCGGTTTGAAAGTCACATTGAAAGCGCCGTCGATTTTGGCGAGGCTCTTCTGCATGGTGGTGATATCAGCGCCGCCCTGAGCATCGATGCTGACGAGTTTGGCCATCTCGTGCTGGTCACAGGGAATGCGCATGTATTCAAAGAGGCGCTGGCAGCTGGCGGCGACGCAGTAGCCTTTCTGCCCCTGATCCACCATGGGCACGGCGGAAATGTAGACATCCCCTTCGGCGGTCTTTTTGACACGCTGAAGCAATTCCATGCGCTGCACTCCGGTGGCCATCTTGCCCATGCTCCAGTCGGCCTGATTGGGTGCGGCGAGTTTCAGCCGCAGGAACTCGGGCTTGGTGACTTTGCCGGGTGTGTTGTACTCGTTGTATTCGAGCAGGGCGATGCCGCCGGGTGAAGTCCAGTTCCAGCCGGTGACGGGAAGCGCGGCATTGGAGGACAATATCTGACGCTTGGGAGCGACCTTCATCACCTGGCCGAGGTTTTGACCGATCAGTTTGAAAATGCGGTCGAATTCCGCCGTGGTGATATCGCCCGAGTCGCCGCGATTGTAGAAGGAGATCGTGGCACGGGCTGCCCTGCCGTTCACAAACTCCAGAATGGCTTCCTCTGCTTTGATGGAACCGCCGAACATGGTCAGGTTGGTCTCCGCGTTGCTGAACATGTGGCGGGAGAAGCGTGCGCGGTCCTTGGCACTGCTCACCCATTCAAACTGCGGCGGTTTCGGCTGCTTCTCCTGATCTTGGAGTTTCAGCACGTAGTTCTTTTCCAAGTCTGACGAACTCCATTTCCAGAGATCTGCGAAATTCAGCAATGCATCGAGATTGGCGGAGAGCTCGGGAAGCTTGCGCTCCTGCGCATGTGCCGGCATGGAAAGAAGACAAGCGAGGATTGCCAGACAAACGCCACGGTTCATACAGCGGTTTTAACCGCTGTGTCCCATCCAAGTCAATCACTTCGCCACAACAGCTGGGCGATCTGGTGTCAGAACGCTCTGAAGTGGCTTGGGATAGACGCCGAGGATCAGGATGACGAGGGCCAGGGCACCGGCGACGGCTTTGGCGGGAACCGAGAAAGTCAGCGCGGGGACGTCTGTGCCTTCGGTGGTGTACATCGCGAGAATGGTCTTGAAGTAGTAGTAGAAACCGGCGGCGGCGGCGATGACGGCGCAGCTCATGGCACCCCAGTAGCCGTGGTCGGCGAGACCGAGGAAGACAAAGAGCTTGCCGAGGAAACCGGCTGTGAGAGGCAGACCGGCGAGCGAGGCGAAGGAAATGGTCATCAGCAACGCGAGCAGCGGATTGCGTTTGGCGAGTCCGGTGAAGTCCTTGATGTCTTCGCCAAGGCCGTTGGCGCGCATGAGGCCGAGACCCAGGAAGCCGAGGACGGTCATGGGCAGGTAGGTGGCGAGGTAGAAGGCGACGACACCACCGGAGGAGAGATCGAAACGGGCGCTTTCGCGGCAGGCGAGTGCGAGGAGCAGGTAGCCTGCGTGGGAGATGCTGGAGTAGGCGAGCAGGCGCTTGACGCTGGTCTGGAACATCGCAGGCAGGCTGCCGAGCAGGGCGGTGAGCGAACCGATGACGAGGAGGAAGGCCTGGACCTCGCTGCCAATGATGGAGCCTTCGGCCATGAAAGCATCCAGCGCCCGGGTGAGGACGACGAAGCCAGCGGCTTTGGAGCCGACGGACAGGAAGGCCGTCACAGGAGTAGGCGCGCCCTGATAGACATCCGGAACCCACATGTGGAAAGGAGCGGCGGCGACTTTGAAGCCGAGACCGCAGAGCAGCACGGCGGCACCGAAGAGCGCGGTGGTTTTGCTGGTGGCAGGATTGGCGAGGGCCTTGGCGATGCCATCGAAGCTCATTGTGCCGGTGGCACCGTAGATCCAGGCGATGCCATAGACGAGGACACCGGTGGAAAGAGCACCGAGGATGAGGTATTTGACGCCGGCTTCAAGACTGAAGGCGCTTTTGCGAGCAAAAGCGACGAGGACGTAGAAGGAGACGGTGACGAGTTCGAGCGCAACGAAGACGGTGACGAGGTCACGGGCAGAGGCCATCCACATCATGCCGGCGCAGACGATGAGGGGCAGACTGAACATTTCGGCCAGTTTGCCATCGACGGTGAAACGGGTGAGGTAGGGGGCGCATTCCAGCGTGAGCCAGAGCACGAGGATGGTGATGACGAGCGCAAAGCCCTTGTAGAAGAGGGCGAGGCTGTCGAGCTGATGCCAGGGCTGGATGAAGCCGGGCAGGCTGGCAGAGTCGTGCGGCGCGAGGGTCAACAGCACGAGCGCGAGGGTGGCGCCAGCGATGGCGGTGAGGCCGAGAGTGCGACGGGAGATGTCGGGCTTGAAGGCCTCCAGCAAGAGGAGGACGAGTCCGAGAATGGCGAGGCCAGCTTCGATGGTGAAAACGCTCATGGCAGGACTACAGCGCGGATTTCATGAGGTTGAGCAGCAGCCAAGGGCAGCAGCCGGTGACAAGCAGCGTGGTGGCGAGCATGATGAAGGGCACACGCTGAGAGAACGCGGGATCGATCATGAAGAGGCCTGTGGCAGGACTGCCGTGGAAGATGCTGCGGTAGGCGCGCAGCATGTAAACTGCGGACATCACCACGCCCCAGAGCGCCAGGATGACGGTCCATTGCAGATTAGTCAGGACGCCTGCTTTGAACTCGGTGAAGTTGCCGAGGAAGATCAACACTTCACCGGCGAAGTTGGTGAGCCCCGGGAGGCCGATGGATGCAAAGGTGCCAAAGGCGAACAACACCGTGAACGCCGGCGCATGGGTGGCGAGGCCGCCGAGCTTGTTGAACTCCAAAGTACCAAGCTGATTGCGCATGCGGCCGCAAAGACCGAACAGCAGCGCGATGGAGATGCCATGAGCGAACATGAGGATCACCGCGCCTTTTAGAGCGATCTCGGTTCCTGCTGCAATGCCGAGGAAGATGTAGCCCATGTGCATGACGCTGGAGTTGGCCAGGGTGTCATCAAGGCGGCTGGCATGAATGGTGACGAGGCCCATGACGAGGATGTTCCCGAGCAGCATCAAGAGCAGCGCGTTCTGCACCCATTCCACATGAGCACCTTGCGGCAGCAGCGGCAGGGCGATGCGGATGAGGCCGTAGAGACCGAATTTTTTCAGCACGCCGGAGTGAAGCATGGCCACGGGTGTGGGTGCTGTGGCGTAAGCCGGCGCAGCCCAGCTATGGAAGGGAAAGAGGCTGACGAGGGAGCCAAAACCAAGAAGGAGCACAAAGAAGATCTGCGCCTGCTTTGCGACAGGCAATGGCGTGAGCTTGGCCTG
>CALRWM010000141.1:0-6077 GCA_943371875.1 Prosthecobacter debontii
TGTAGGATCGCGGGGTCCTTGGCGGCGAGACGTTCAAAAGCATATTCCTCGTCGATCGTGTCTGGCGCACCGCTGACGAGCACCGTTTTGCCGGCCAGCGCCATGCTGCGGGCCACGATGGGAACAAAGCGGTCCCAGGTGTGTTTCACAAAGCTGCCGCTGCCTTTGCCACCTTTGGCATCGGCACCGCCTTTGAACCAAAGGGCGCCGCCTACCTTGCCTTTGCCAGATTCCACTCCGGCCCCCACGCCATGCACCTCATTGCCAGAGCTGTCGCGGGAGTCACCATTGTCGAAGTTGCAGACCAGCACGGCATCCGTCGGCTTCACTTCCGGCTGCTCGAAACGCTGCTGCACCTCGGCGGCGCTCAGCGCCTTGTGATAGACGACGAACTGATCCAGCAGGCCGCTGTAGCCACCGGCACTTTCTTCGGCGACGCCATTGCCATTGCCCACGATGAGCGGATTCGCCGGTTTGCCGGCCACCAGATCTCCCGCCATGCCTTCGGCAACGAGTTTGCCATCAATATAGAGCGTCATCTTTTTATCAGCAGCAAGGACACCCGCGATGTGATGCCAGCCGTCCGTCAGCGCCTCGGCGGAGACGATGCTGCTAACCTTGGAATCACTGCGGATGTGGAACTGCGGTTTTTTGTCATGGAAGTCGAGCCCCACACCGAGGCGAGGTCCGCCGTGGTTGATGATGGTGCCGCTGGGCTTGTCCGGCAGCACCCAGGCTTCGACGGTGATCGGCGTTTTGGTGGGATCCAGCGCCGGGACATTCGGGAACTGCACACTGCCGGGCATCGGTGCACCACCGGCTTTTGCGGCAGCCTTGGCTTCACCCTTCTTGCCGCCCTTGCCCTTCTTCTTGGCTTCAGCCTGGGCCTTCAAAGTCTCTGCGTGGCCCACCTGCGTTTCACCCTTGGGCTGCACGGCGAGCGGTTTGCCATCCTTGTCCAGCACCACGCTGTTGCCCTTGCGTTCGGTGGTGGCGGACTCGGTGTCGTAGGCTTGCTCCGGTGGTGCCTTGGGTGTGGCGAAGAGCGTGTACTCCATCGTGGTCGTCCACTTGTAGTACTGCGCCTCGCGGCCGTAGGAGTACACATTCTTGTCATCGTGCACGAGGATGCGACCTGCCGGGGCATACTTGCCCGCCTGGAAGTAGCCGCCGTGACCACCGGCAAAGCTTTTGCCATAGACCCAGTAGCTGCGGTGGAAGTTGGAATCATCGAGGAATCCCATCGGCGCAAAGAGGTGCTGACCCTCGCCTTTGTGTGCGCCGCCCTGCTTGTCGAAATCACCGCTCACAGGGCCCACTTCCACACGCTTGCCATCGACCCCAATTTTCTGCGTGCGCAGGAAGGTCCACTTGCCGTCGCTGCTCAGGATGTCGTTCAAAGCGACCGGCATCTGCAGCGTCTTGTGGCGGTCGTTCAAATCACCACCGGTTTCAGGATCACGGTCATCGTAGTTGATTTTCACCTTCATCTCGCCGGTCTTCGCATCCACGCGGTAGAACCACAGGCCGCCATCGAGGAAGCAGGAATGGCCGGAGACAAAGCTCACCAGCCCGTTTTCAACAAGCACGCTGCCGTGCACCGGCCAGACGCTCTCCATCATCTCCCACGCGCCATGGCTCAGCATGACCGGCGCCCCCTGAAACTTCCACACCAGCGCGCCGTCTTTGGCACGAAGGCAGTACACATTTCCGTCATTCCCGCCGATGAACACCCTGCCCTGCCAGTAAGTCGGCGGTGAATCCATGCGACCACCTGCGATGAAATGCCAGGCTTCCTTGCCCGTGGCGGAATCAAAAGCATGCAGCGTGTGCTTGTCCACTTCAGAGACGAAGGTCAGGCCAGCCGCGCTCGTCGTGGTGCTCAGCGGTGGCGTGAGCTTCACTTCCCAGGCCATGCCGAGGTCCTTCTTCAAATCCTGATTCGAATAGCCGCTGCGAGCATTGTCGGAGCGGTAGGTGGGCCAGTCCTTGGCGTCAGCGGGAGTCTCCGCAATGGCTTCAGCATAGGCGGGGCCCTTGGTCAGACGTGCGCTGTCCGCCGTGTGCGGCGGCATGGGATAACGCGGCGCGGAGGCCATGGCGGCCATGCCGTCCAGCTTCGCCTCAGGATAGCAGGCGCAATTGTGCGGCCCTGCATAGGTCAGGCCATTGCAAGGCAGCACGCCATAGAGGCAAGCGCCGCGCACCCAGTGGTTCAGGTCCCAGTGCTGCTTCTCCATGTCCACATACTCGATGCCGGTGCGGGAGGGCATGATGAACTTCTCCGTGGCCTTGGCCATGTAGCAGCGGTGGTGAAACCAGTAGGTGCCCTGCGGCACATCGGGGAAGAATTGCTTTTTCACCACGCCTGTCAGCGGATCGCGGCCGGTGTACTCACCCGTCTGATTCCCTTGCGTGGTGCCCGCATTCCAGACGAGCCCCTGCGCCACGATGACATCCTCCATGCTGCGGTAGCCGCTCTTCTCATGCGATGAACTCCACAGCTCCTTGCCCGTGTCCGCGTTGATGCCTTTCATGAGGCCATCGCCACCGGCATACAGGATCACGTCATTGTTGAGCACTATGCGTGGTGCGAAGTTGAACTCATAGAGCTTGCGGCGCGCCTCGGGCACATCGGCAAAGAGCACCGCTCCTGTCTTCACATCGCGGCTCGTCAGGCCATCGCCATTGTAATAGACCATGCGCTTGTCATCCAATGCGAGGGTGATCGGCCCGACCTTGTCATCCACTTTCCAAAGCGTCTTGCCGCTCTCTGCGTCGATCGCCATCAGGTTGCGCGTCTTGCCATCCCAGTTGAACTCCGTCTCCACGCGTTTCTGATCGCTCTGCTGCTTCACAGCAAACTCTTCATTCAAACGCCATGCTTCGGGGTTCACCAGGGCATACAGGTTGCCGTTTCGATACAGCAGCTCTTCCGCGCCCTTGGTCTGCGGATACTCACGGATCATCTCGCCCGTCGCTCCATCGAGGCAGGTGATGGGATCTGAAATGCCCAGCGTCACATAGACCTTGTCACCGATCGCCGCGAGCCGACGCGTCAACTGCGTGGGGCCGGACTTCAGGGGCCACAGATGCGTGCTCCACTGCGGGATCGACTTTTTCCAAAGAATGGTCCCATTGAAGGCATCGCGCGCGATCAGCGCAAACTTGGCCGGCATCAGGATGGAGATTCGGCTGCCCTCATCCATGATGTAATAGAGACGTCCGCCCGCGCTCACCTCGGCGCTCACAGATGACATGCGGTCATGGTGGCGGCTCCAGCGTGGATTCCCCACCCACTGCATGCGTGAAGGCGGACCAGTGAGGACATCTTTGGAGGTGGGATTGCCCTTCGAGTCATACGCAAAGTGCGTCCACTCATCCATGCCCTTGGGCCATGGCTTCACGATCTTCTCCCAACCGCTGGCCTTGCGAACCATCGCCACGCCCAGCGGCGTCAGCACGCGGTCGATCTCCGCCTTGTCCACCGCAGCAGCATCTTCGATCACCAGCAGGTTCACGTAGTTCTCAATGTAGGGCAGATGCTTCCCATCCCAGGAATCCACCGCCAAGGGGCCGTATTTGCCCGCCTGATGGATCGTCTCGCGAATCCCCGGCAGCGCCGCTGCATCTTGCGTGAGTCCCTGGACCTGATAGCGATCACTGGCCCGCAGCGCCTGCGTCACTTTCCCATCCCCACAGCCCACATGCACCACGATCCCCCCTTTGACCCCGGATTGGGAGATCAAGTCGGCGGCATCATCAGCCAGCAGTGCGGAGGAAAAAAGGAGGCAGGTCAGGAGTCTTTTCATGGTGAAATCGAACACGCGTAACGAAGGGCTGATGCGGGATGTTTCCTCTTTTACATGCACCGGAGCCAAATCAAATGGTGGATTAAGGCCGTCCCTTGTGAGACAGCATCCCTTTCGCCTCTTTCCCCATGCTACAATTCACGCTCTTCGGCTTTCCAATCCAGATCCACTGGATCTTCTGGTTGAACACCGCACTCATGGGCGGAGGCATGAGCGCCAATACCCCCGAGCAGTTTCGCGGTCTGCTGGCCTGGGTGGCCGCCGTCCTGCTGTCCATCCTGATTCACGAACTGGGCCATGCGCTGGCCATGCGAAACTACGGTGACCGCCGCGTGGGCATCGTGCTGTATGCCTTCGGTGGCTTGGCGATCGGCAGCAAGCCACGCACCCGGCAGGAAGACTTCCTCGTCAGCGCTGCAGGCCCGGGGCTGCAGATTCTTGTCGGTCTGGCCGTCGGCTGGTCCATGACCCTCTGGCCGCCGCCCTGGCTCTGGCTGCATCAGATGATGGACGCCTTCACTGTGGTCAGCATTTTCTGGGCGCTGCTCAATCTGGTGCCCGTGCTGCCGCTGGATGGCGGTCACCTCTGCCAGGCTTACCTCGGCCCGCGCAAGAAGCGGCAGGTGCTGCTCATCAGCATCACGTGTGCGGTGGCCCTGGCTCTCTTGTCGGTGACCAGCGATCTCTGGCTGGGCCTGCAAAACGGCGTCCTGCACCTGCTGGACATTAACGCGAAAATTCGCGTGGGCAGCGGCATTTTCACCCTGCTGGTCTTTGGCATGCTCGCCTGGAACAATTGGAAGGAGTTGCAGAATGAGCCGCAAATTCCTTGGATGAACGCGCGTTGAGAGTGCATTGGACTGTTTTCGTCCCCTGATGCGCCTCCTCCGAACACTTTTTATCCTTGCTTCGGCCACCACCCTTGCCGCCGCACAATCGCCCAAACCGGAACTGATCTCCCCGCAGGTCAAAGCTGCGGTGGACAAGGCCGTGGGCTGGCTGATCAGGCAGCAGAAATCAGCAGGCTTCATCGTGGATGAAAAATCCGACGCCAAGCCCAAGCGCGGCGATCTGCCTTCCCACAGCGCGGCGATGACCTCGCTCGCCCTCATGGGACTGGCCTCCGTGGGGCACATGCCGGATGATCCCACCCCGGAAGGCATCGCCTGCGGCAAGGCCCTGCGTTATATTGTGGAAGGTGTGGAGCCCGATGAAAATGGCTATCTCGGGCGCAGCGACCGCTCACGCATGTATGGCCACGGCATCATCTCCCTCATGATGGCCGAAATGATCGGCCACTCGCCCGATGAAGCCACGGACAAACGTCTGCACAAACAACTGGAGGGAGCGATTCAACTCATCCTCCGATCCCAGCAGGTGCCGAAGAGCGAGGCCAATCGCGGCGGCTGGCGCTATGAGCCGAGTTCCAGCGACAGCGACATCTCCGTCAGCGTCTGGCAGGTCATGGCGCTGCGTGCCGCCAAAGACGCCGGGTTTGAGGTGCCCAAAGGTGCCATCGACAACGCCGTGGCCTACATCAAGCGCAGCTACCGCGTGGAGCGCGACTCCAACGGCAATCCCAAGAGCGACTCCGCCGCCTTCAGCTACGAGCCCTATGGCGGGCGCCAGACCTTCTCCACCACTGCCGCCGGACTGCTCTCCCTCCAAGTCTGCGGCCAGTATGAAACCGCCGAAGTCCTCGGCTCCGCCAACTGGCTGCTCAAGTCCCCGCCCGAAATCAACGAACCCTGGTTCTTCTACGGCTGCTACTACTACGCCCAGGGCATGTACCAGCGCGGCGGCGACCACGCCGCCACTGCCCGCCAAAAGACCGAGCAAACCCTCATCGCCGCCCAAGGTCAGGACGGCAGCTGGTATCCCCGCAACGGAAACGAGAAGAGCGCCGGAGCCGTGTATGCAACGTCACTGGCGTTACTTAGCCTGAGCGTGCATCATCACTTTTTGCCGATTTATCAGAAGTAAGGGGCTGCGCTGTCAAGGAATGCCGCGATGGCTAATTTGTCCTCGTCCTCCCACTCGAACTCGGATCGCCATCAGGGATAACAACGGGTTTCCTCAGTTTTGGCAGTTTCGGCGGTTTTGGCGGTGCTTTTTAAACCCGGAGCATGCAATAGAGGCGGAGCGGAAGGCGCAAAAGGTTGAACCATCAGGGGATTGACGCATGTGGCACACTCACCGTGATGGTGAACCTGCCCATTGAATACTCTGACAAGCCGGTGACGCCCTTTGGCGGCATGGCGCTGA
>CALRWM010000142.1:0-5991 GCA_943371875.1 Prosthecobacter debontii
ATAGGCGGCTGGATCAGCCAGCACGCACGCAAAGCGGTGCTCAATCTCTCACTGCCGCGCAAAAAACGCCCCTGGATGGACGCCATCTTCCACAAAATCGACTCCCTCGTCGCTCCTTTGACCTACTCTACTGCATGATCCGGGTTCAACGATTTCAACGGGGGGTGGTGTTAACACACCGCTCACTCACGGGATTCTACCTTGGCAAACTGATATGACTTGTGCCCTCAAGGGCACAAGGTTTGTCAGGTGGACTTGCGAACCTGTAGGATCAAAGCTTGCTGGCCAGCTTAGGCATCTGGTAAGGTCTGTCCTGCAAGTTGGACAACACGCAGTTTCATTCACAATCATGCCGAGTTTTACCCAGTCCGGTGAGTTCCATGGTGTCAGCTACATCACAGGCCCTTGTCATGTCCTGCTTCAGGTCTCATTCTCATCGGTTCCGGTTTCGGAACCCTCTCTTATGGCACTGCCCGCCGTCAGCGCCCTGCCGCATACAGCCCTTGACCCACAGCAGATCCTTGGCGCCGTGCTAAGCGCCGTCACCGCAACGAATGCCGAGCTGGGCACGGCCTTCTTTCCAGCTGTCATCCGCTATGTGGTTGATGATTCACCCCGCTACTCACTTTACGCCCACTGCGCCACCTTGCTCATCCGTCGGCTCGCCAGTGGAGAACCTTTTCAACCTGTCACACCCATGTCTTGCTGAGTCAGGGCAGGTCGCCTGCGCGTACACCCCCCCGCAGAAGATGTGGAAGTTGGGGAAGTTTCTCCCTGACGGATGGCGTGTTGAAACCACCCCCCGTTGAAATCGTTGAAATAGTTGAAGTCACCACCGGTGGCGACACCGCGTGTAACGCAAGCCTCCGGCTTGCAGGGATGGGCAGCGCTCAGCGTGCGCGTCTATCCCCCGGTGAATTTGGCGAAGTTTCTCAGGCTGCTGCTGGTGGAGAAGTCAGTCCCTATCATGCGTAGCCAGGCCGAGCGTTTTTGGACTGCGGCCGCGAAGCTGCCGCTTTCGAGCGTCTCGTGGCATGCGTGAGCTGATCGGCCTGCGAAGAACCACAGGCCCCCCGCGTTCGGATGTTCCCTAGCGTGAGTGAGTCAGCCGCGCCGTCGAAAGCGGTAGCTCCACTCGTGCCTCGTTGCGCGACTGCACTCCAAAAGCAGTCCGATGCGTGCTGCGTCGAAGATCACCTTGCACCGCGCTGCACCGATGCGCTCATGGAGTCCAGTATGATGGGAAGAAGTTCTCCTTGCACCGACCGATGCGGTCACTGAGCATGGGGCTGTTAGGCATCTTCCACACATGGATCAAAAAGCCAAAACCAAGTTGCTGACAGTTGAGGATACATTTCTCATCGAGGGGCGCGGTGTCGTTCTCATGCCGGCTATTCCGGTCTCAGATTCTTTTGGCTCAAGTTCGGAGAGTGTCTTGCTCCGCAAGCAGAACGGCGATGAGATTATTGTTCAGGCGTTGCTGGAGATTCCGAGGGTGAATCCGCCACCGGCAGTTTATTCCTACTATTGTTTGCTCGTCGGTATGACGAAGCAGGATGTTCCGATTGGTTCGGAGATTTGGATATGAACATAAGGCCTTACACAGCGCTGGAGCTCACGCCGGTTAATCCTTTTTGGTTGACGGGAGGGGTTCGGGTTGGCGCAGGTCACTGCCGTCGCGAACTCAGCTTTTGTCTGTTAGTCTTTGCTCTCACACCATGAAATCCAACAGCGAAAACAGATATGGCGAATTCCGTGAGCTTGAGCGCACGGCGAGGCAATATCTCATGCATCCGGATTTGACCCCAAAGGCATCGAGTCTCGACGGTTGGTTTTTGCGGCTGCAGCTTTGGCATTTTCCTTCGTTCTCGGCGCATCGCTCCTGGTTCATTTACCAGAAGCGCGAGCGTGGAGCGCGTGGCGCCCAGACCCTTCTTCGTCAGACGACGTGGGACTACGCGGCCGACTCACAACGTTTTTTTGAGCCACTCACCGGATTGGCGCAGGGGGTTCATACGCAGCCGACCATCGAGGTCCGCGACCGGCAGCTTGAGACAGCAGAGTTTGCAGCGCGTCTTTCGACTCTTGAGCAGATCTCTTTTCCTGCCTTCTGTGGGTGTCCTGGCGGCATTGACGGCGAGTTTTATGGCCTTGCCTTCCCACCACCTGCCGCAAGCGTCTGGTGGTGGTGTGAAGGCCCTGAGTCATGGAGGTCACTTACCCAGTGGTCTGCCGGCACTCGCGACTGGCTGGTTGGTATCGCTAACAGTCTTCCGCAACCCGAGCAGAAAGTGGCCTCTAAGCCACGAATTCCATAAGCTCGGCCGGAAACAACTGGGCACCCACGGTACACGAGCACTCATCCCGCCCACGGAAAGCAGCAGCTACGTTTCCTTCTTCGCTAAAGCTACGAAGGACAGGATGTTCCTCACTGCGCGACCGCAGTCCAAATGGCTTCTTGGTGCTGCAGCTTTACCTCACTCGGCACTCTCCCCGCTCTTCGGCTCACGCACCACGCGGTCCACGGCGTGCTTTGTGATGATGTTCCCCTGGGATTCGCGGCCTTTGATGGCGATGGAGTTGAAGGGGAATTTGATGGAGAGGTTGCGCAGGTAGAGGGCGGGCTTGAGGTGGACGACGACGTTTTGGGCGTTGGAGTCTTCCTCGGTCTCGTGGCGGATGAAGTAGAGGACGTTGGAGCCGGGCGTGCCTTTGGTGAGGACGTATTCCTTGTCACGGGTGACGCCGCCGATGCGGAAGCGCTTGGCCAGCAGGCCGCCCTGGCGGCCGTCGCGGTAGATCATGGTATAGACAGCGCTTTCGTCCTTCTTGAACAGATTGACGTAGAGCGGGTTCTTGCCCACAAAGAATTTCGCGGCAGCCTTGGTCACGGTCATGTTGCCCTCGCGGGTGAAGAAGAGCACATCGTCCAGCGGGGAGCACTTGCAGATCGGGTCGCCTTCGCGCTTGAGGCTGGTGCCGGCAAAGCCTTCCTTGGCATTGAGATACAGCGTCTCGCCCTGCACGATGACTTCCGCAGCAGCCACACGGTCAAAGCCGCTCACCACTGTCTTGCGCTCGCGGCCGGGGCCGTAGGTTTTTTTGAGCTCTTCAAAGTGGCGGATGGTGTACTTGGTGAGGCCCTTGAGGAACTTCTCGGCCTGATCGATCTCCTCCTCCAGCTCGCGGATGTGTTCGTCGGCCTCGAAGCTGTTGAACTTGGAGATGCGCTTGATCTTGATCTCGGTCAGGCGCGCCACGTCGTCATTGGTGACTTCGCGCTTGAGGATATGAAGGTGGGGCTTGAGGCCCTTCCAGATGGCCTCCATCACAGCCTCCCAGGTTTCGGCTTCTTCGATGCGGCGGTAGATGCGGTTCTCGATGAAGATCTTTTCCAGCGAGCTGAAGTGCCACTTCTCGTTGAGCTCGCCCAGCAGGATGCCCAGCTCTTCGCCGAGGATCTTTTTGGTGTTCTCCGCGCTGGCCCTGAGCAGGTCGTTCACGTTCATGAAGCGCGGCTTGTCGTCCTGGATGACGACGGCGTTCGGTGAGAGTGAAATCTCGCAATCGGTGAAGGCGTAGAGCGCCTGGATGGTCTGGTCAGTGTCCGTGCCGACGGGGAGATGCACGACGACTTCCACCTTGTCTGAGGTGTTGTCCTCGACGCGGGCGATCTTGATTTTGCCCTTCTCATTTGCCGCCACGATGCTGTCCATCACCCCGCCGGTGGTGGTGCCGTAGGGGATCTCGGAGATGATGAGGATGTTCTTCTTCGGGCCTTCCTCGATCTTGGCGCGAATGCGGATGCGGCCGCCGCGCATGCCGCCGTTGTAGTCGCTGGCGTCCATGATGCCGCCGGAGATGAAGTCGGGCAGCAGGTTCACCGGCTCATCCCGCAGCGCGGCGATGCTGGCATCACACAGCTCAATGAAATTGTGCGGCAGGATGCGGCAGGAAAGACCCACGGCGATGCCTTCCACGCCCTGCGCGAGCAGCAGCGGGAACTTCACGGGAAGCGTCACGGGCTCCTTGTTGCGGCCGTCATAGGAGGCCGCCCATTCGGTGACCTTTGGGCTGAAGACGACATCCAGCGCAAATTTGGACAGGCGCGCTTCGATGTATCGGGGAGCAGCGGCGTTGTCGCCGGTGAGGGTGTTGCCCCAGTTCCCCTGGGTGTCGATGAGCAGGTCCTTCTGGCCCAGCTGCACCATGGCATCGCCAATGGAGGCGTCGCCATGCGGGTGGTATTTCATCGTGTTACCCACCACGTTCGCCACCTTGTTGTACCGGCCGTCTTCCAGCTCGTCCATGCTGTGCAGGATGCGGCGGTGCACCGGCTTCAGGCCGTCGTTGATGTGGGGGACGGCGCGTTCAAGGATGACGTAGCTGGCGTAATCGAGAAACCAGTCTCCATAGAGCGTGTCCACCGGCTTGTGCTCCACAGGGGCGGCGGATGGCAGGATGGGGGAGAAGGCTTCTTCAGCGGATTTTTTGGAGGACTTTTTGGCCACGGCGAAAAGGGGGAAAGAACAGGGGCGGCGAGAATAGACAGTGCCGGTGGGAGTGCAAGGGCTCGCAGCGCGGATGGGTGAACTATCAAGGTCTGTGAATAGTTCGGAGAACAGAAGCTCTCTTACAATCAACTGAATTGTGCAGCGCCTTTATGGTCGCTTCTTCACAGCTTTGAAAATCTGCTCATATATGAAACGCGAAAATGCAAGCTTTCAACTGGGGGGGCGGCGTATCAGGCCCTGCCTTAGGGGTTTGTGTGTCCTGCTTTTGCTGGGTGTCGGGAATCTCGTAAAAGCAGATAGCGTCAGCCATGCCGAGACGGATGCGCTGATGGCCGAGGCCGCACGGCTCGCGCCTGCTGCGGAGGCGGTGGTGATGAGCATCGGCGCTGTTTCCCCGGCGGAATATGTCACCAAGGGAAACTGGAGCGCCGTCATCCCCTGGACGCCGCACATTCCTACATCGGCCGCCATGCTGCCAGATGGCCGATTGCTGACGTTTGCCTCGAATCAACGCACGACCTTTCCGGACGGGCCGCAGTTTACTTACGCAGCGGTGTGGGATCCGGCCACGGGACTCTTTACCGAGATCAACAACGGGCGGCATGACATGTTCTGCGGCGGGCTTTCGTTTCTGCAGGATGGCCGGCTGCTGGTGAATGGCGGCAACGGCATCAATGGCACCACGGCGCTGGCCAGCTTGTTTGACTGGCGCACGAATGAATGGGTGCCCGCACAAACGATGGCGGATGGTCGCTGGTACAATACGAGCATCGCTTTGCCCAACGGTGAGGTGCTCACCGCTGGCGGCAACGGCGGCGCGAATGGCAACGGCACCATCGAGCAATGGAATGCCAGCTCCGGCTGGCGGCGCATGAGCGGCATCTCATGGCAAACGGTGGCAAATCCACCCATCGCTAACGCGATTGAAACCAACTGGCATCCCTTCTTCCTCGTGGCACCGGATGGCCGTGTGGCGCACTTTGGTCCGCATCAGGCGCTGAACTGGATCACCGCCGCAGGCACCGGTGCGATGACTGCGGCAGGAGCCAGCATTCCCGGCACGCATTATCCGAAGCAGGGCGCATGGGCCATGTATGCGCCGGGCAAGGTGGTGGTGGCTGGTGGACTGACGGCCATTGATGACGGGGTGGTGGTGAACAAAGCCTTCACCGTGGATCTCAATGGCACCACGCCCGTGGTGGCCCCCACCGCGCCGATGGCGAATGCGCGCTCCTTTTCAAACTCCGTCATGCTGCCAAACGGCGAAGTGATGGTGGTGGGTGGCAACACCTCCGGGCAGTTCTTCAGCGACCTGGGCACGGTGTTCACGCCGGAAATCTGGAATCCCACGACGGGGCAATGGCGTGCGGTGGCGGACATGTCCGTGCCGCGAAATTACCACTCACTCGCCATGCTGCTGCCCGATGGCCGCGTGTGGTCGGGTGGCGGTGGCTTGTCGGGCGATGCGCTGACGGAT
>CALRWM010000143.1:0-5805 GCA_943371875.1 Prosthecobacter debontii
CCAACCTCTGCGGTGTGATGATTGGGTTCGGATTTCTGAAGTACGACGGACACTCCTGTCTGTCGGTCAGCGGCACCGCCATTCCTCGGGCAGTCACCGAGTTTGAAAGGGGATAACGAAAGCGTCAGACTGCTGCGGCGGTGTGTGAGGGTGGCTTGCAGGCCATGGGTTTTGGCGCAACGCTGATCGACAGGCAGGAGTGCCTGTCGTAATGCCAGTCCCCCATTCCTACCGCGTCTCCTTCAGCCCGCGTGCTTTGTCGATGAGCTGCAGGAACTCGCCGCGATAGCCCTGCTTGTCAGCGCCTTTGCCATCCAGTGCCAGGCGGCGCACGGTTTCCCAGCTCAGCGAGCCTTTGTAGCTGGAGTCGCGCAGCAGCAGGCCAAAGCCCGCCACGGCGGCGCTGAATTTGTATTCCTCGCTGCTCGCGGTGAGTGTCTTGCCCTCGTCTTTGGTGGGTACTTCGATGAGCTTGCTAAGATCGCTCTCAGGCTCCTTGTAGCGCAGTTTCACCGTCATCATCTCGCCGGTCTTCGCGGCTTCGGCGAGCTGGGCGGATGAGATGGCGGGGGCCTGATACTTCAAGTTGTCCACCAGCGGGCGGGGTTCCGCGCCGGGAGGCAGATTGGCAGGGACGATCTCATACAAGGCCACCACGCTGTGGCCTGCGCCGATCTCACCGGCGTCCTTCGTGTCATCGTTGAAGTCTTCCTTGGCCAGCAGGCGGTTTTCATAACCGATGAGGCGGTAGCTGCGCACGGCGGCGGGATTGAACTCCACCTGGATTTTCACGTCTTTGGCGATGGTCACCAGCGTGCCGCTCATCTGCTCCACCAGCACCTTGCGCGCTTCGCTGAGGCTGTCGATGTAGGCGTAGTTGCCGTTGCCTTTATCGGCCAGGGTTTCCATGGTGCGATCCTTAAGATTGCCGCTGCCAAAGCCCAGCACACTGAGAAACACACCCGTCTTGGCCTTGTGCTTGATGAGTTTTTCCAGCTCCTCCGGCGAGCTCGTGCCGACATTGAAGTCGCCGTCCGTGCAGAGGATCACGCGGTTCACGCCGCCTTTGATGAATCCGGCCACCGCCTGCTCATACGCCAGCTTGATCCCCGCGCTGCCGTGCGTGCTGCCGCCCGCGCTCAGCCGGTTGATCGCGCCCAGGATCTCCTCCTTTTTCTCCCCGCTCGTCGGTGGCAGCACCACGCCGCTGCTGCCGGCATAGACCACCATCGTCACGCGGTCTCCTTCTCCGAGCTGCTCCGTGAGCATGCGCAGAGACTGCTGCACCAGCGGCAGCTTGGCAGGCTCATTCATGGAGCCCGACACATCCACCAGGAAGACCAGATTGCTCGCCTTGCGGTACTTGTCCATCTCACGGCCTTTGATGGCGATGCGTGCCAGCCTATGCACCGGCTGCCATGGGCAGGGCGCCAGCTCCACGCGCACACCGAAGGGTTCCTTCGCATCATGCGCCGGGCCTTCTTCGGCGGTGGGGAAATAATTCACCAGCTCCTCAATGCGCACCGCATCCGGCGGCGGGATCATGTTCTGGTTCAGGAAACGCCGCACGTTCGCATAGGACGCCGTGTCCACATCAATCGACAGCGTGGACAGAGGCTCACGCGCCACGTCCTTGAGTTCGTTTTCGATGATGCGGGTGTAGGACTCACCCGTGCCCGGCTGGATCTGCGGTGTGGTCTTGCTCTCCTCAGGCATCGCATTCGTTCCGAGATAGAAGTCATCATTCTTCACATCCTTGCCCAGCACGACCTGACCCGACTGAACTAGCATCGGCAGCTTCTCTTCCCATGTCTCTGTTATCTGGGCCAGCATCTTGGACCGCTGGCTGTCATAAGCAGTCTTGAAATATGCCTGCCGCTTTTTCTCAGCGGTTTCCATGCCGCGACGAGCCGCCGCATTGTGAGGGTCCGTGCGCAGCACATCCTGGTATTGCGCGATGGCTGCATCGTAGTTGCCGGTTTCAGACGCACCATTGGCCTGAAGCAGCCCCGATTGCACCTTGGCCACATCACCCGTCTGCGGCATGGCGGTGGTGGAGCTCACATTGGCACCCGCCGCCCCTGCCTGGGGTTTCTGCACGCCCGGTCCGCTTGTGGTTAAGGTCGTGACGTCTTGGCGGACCGTCGTTGCCGATCCGCCGAAGACTAAAACCGGAGGCGAAGCCGGTGCATCAGCAGACTTCGCGCCTGCCACAATGCCACCGCTGACATTCAGCGACGCGCCAGCAGTGCGGTTCATCGGTGCTGGTTCATCCATCAGCGGAGCAAACGCGTCGCCTCTCGGCATCGCCGCACCATTGGACACACTCAACGTGCCGCCATTGATCGTCTTCCCGCCGGTGTAGGTGTTGGCGCCTGTCAGGACCAGCGCGCCAGCGCCAGCTTTGGTGATGGCTCCTGATCCGGAAACCGTACTACCAAACGTCTCGCCCTCCCTCGGAGCGGATAGTGCAGCGTTTCCAAACGTCACCGCCTCCGCCTTGGCAGGTGTCGGAGTCAAAGATCCGCTAAAGGTCGTAACACCGCCAGTGGTCGTCGTGTAGCCGCTGTAGCCCGCTGCACCATTGATATCCAGCGTGGCTGCATCGCTTGCGCTCATGGGAGTTGCAGCGACCACATTCCCCACCAGCAGTGAATTCGCCCCAGCTAGATCATAGGCCGGCATCGGCGGCGCTTTGCCATTAAGCGATGCCGACACCAGCTGCACGGGCTTATTGTCATAGGCAGCGGGAGGCGAAGCAGCAGCCGGGCTGCCAGTGGCGATCATCGTCCCCGCTGCGGGGAGCTTGCCGGGCTGCGCCGCACTGGCATCGCCAGCGGAAGGCGCATCCGCCCAGGCAGCAGCCGATGGGCCGTCAAATTTGAAGGAAGACCTGCGCGGAAGTTCGATCGGACTCGCGTAAACAAACTCACGTGTCACCTCCATCGTGGCCCGCGTCCCAGACTTCGTCGTGACCACCGGCGCGCCCATCAGATCCAGAGGCTTCTGCTTGCCAGAGGAGTTGATTACACCGCCATTCACCACCACACCACCAGAGCCCAGCACCAGGCTCGCATCGCTGGAGGACTTGCTCAACGCAGTCACGTTGAAAACCGCCGCCTGCAAGTCACTCACCTGGGAGGCATCACCACATGCGGTTGGATTCTCCGAGAGGAGCTGCGAATTCACTGCCGTGGCGAATGAAATCGGACCCGTCGAGTTCGGATTCACGAAAGAGTCCGGCGCCGACCAGCCCCTGAACATTGAGCCAGTGAGTCGGGCAATGTAGATGTCGTCTCCGCCAGCGGAAAAGTACATTGAGTTAAAAACAGGCCGGAGCTGCTTCTGCAGGATTGAATTCATCGTGAGAGGCGCGCCAGCCTGAACTGTGATGCTGCCGGTGCTTGCATTGGCAGCAGTCAACATCAGCCAGGCCCCACCTCGAGTGTTGTAGCTCCCTTGAGGAAGACGCAGGTCCCCCATGTCCACACCCGGCTGATAATCCGCCAGCGAAGCCCCTGCGGGGAGATTATCCAACTCCAGCGAGCGCGCATCAATCACCGATAGATTCCACTTCATCTGCCAGGAGTCGGATCTCCAAGGCTCGATCATAATGCCTCTGAAGGTGACAGTGTCGTAGTTAAAAAGGGTGTATCGCCCCGGACGAGATGAAGGCCCATCTCTCAGCATGAAAATGGCAGCCCCATTAGCCACCATTCTGCCGCTGCCAGTTTGAGCAAATTTCATCACTAGCGGGCCAGCAGCCGAGGCCCCGACCGTCAAAGCGGTGCCGCCATTCACAGCCAACCGGCCCGCATCCACCGGCATGCTGGCATCGGCACCGGCAAGCTGAACACTGCCATTCGTGAGCATTGGCGCAGCCCCTGCTGCGGCCGGCTCCACCTTCTGCGAAGTCACGCCCGTCCCCGCCACGACCAGACCGACCGTGCCGGGAATTTTGAGGCCGCCGCCAAAGCTCAGGCCATACGCGTTCTCATCCTGCACCCGCTTCAGCCGCTCCACATCGCCGGGGCTCATCGCACTCTGATTCTTGTTCAAAGCCAGCGCATTCACTGCGGACACAGGTGCGGATTTCGGCATTGGCGAAAGCGGTTTCGCCGCAGGCTGCTCCGCCACGATCACAGGCTTCACCGGCGTCGCGGCCAGCAGCCGCGCCTCAGGCTTCTTCTTCGCCTCCGGCTTCGGCGCCAGCTGCACCTTGATGCCCGGCTTCTCCGCCACCGCCGCGACGGCACGCACTTCGCTCCGCCTGGAGGAATAAACCTGCCACGTCAAAAATCCCCCCAGCACCGCGCATGCGGCCAGGGAGAGGCGGACGATGACGCCGATGTTCCACCGAGTGGTCTTGCCCGACTTCCCACTTGTAGCAGGAGGTTGCGCAAGCGTCCCGCTTGCACTCGGCACTCGGGGCGATGGCTCCACAGCCTGAGGCTTGGCGGCCTGCGCCACCAGCCGCTCGCGCTGCTTGTCCGTCAGCGCCAGCGAGTCATCCCGCAGTTCGCTCAGCAGAAAGTCGCAGAAAGCTTTCGTGGCATCCGCCTTCTCTTTGTCCTGCGGATTCTCTTGCAGCGCCGCCTCCAGCTGCTGGCGTTCTTCGGCGCTGGCTTCATCCAGCGCCCAGGCGGTGATTTGTTCCGGTTTCATGATCTCAAAAAATAAGTAAGGGGTTTTAAGCGATGGCGTGTTTCAGTTTCACCACCGGCGGCGCGTCATGGTCTTTCCACTTCGTCTTCAGCGCGGCCACGCCGTGGTGGATCAGGTAGCCCACGTTGCCGATGCTCGTCTGCATGGCGGCGCTGATCTGCTGGTAGTCCAGCCCGGCGATGAACTTCAGCCGCACCGCCTCGCGCTGCCGCACCGGCAGCGTTTCGATGAGTTCACGCAGCGCCGTGGCGGTCTCGCGCTGCTCCATCGCGTCATTCGGCGCGGGATCAGCGGAGGTTTCCAAATCAAGTGTTTCTGTTTCCATAACAACGAGGCGTTGATGTTTGCGGTGATGGTCCAGGGCGCGATTGCGGCAGACGGTGAAGAGCCAGGGGGCCAGCCGCTCGTGATCGAGAGTGGCCAGGTGCTGGCTCAGCTTTAAAAACACGTCCTGCACGATGTCCCGCGCGTCTTCCAAATCCCCCGTGTAACCATGCGCATAGCGGATGAGGGGCCGCTCGTAGCGCTGCAGGGTTTCGAGAAAGAGGTCGTGCGGTTCGCTCATGAGAGTGTGTTCGGCGGGCATCACGTCTGACATTCCCGCATCTTGGGAGAAATTTTCGCGGAAGGCGAGATTGATCCTACAAAGCATGCCTCTTTGAGCCCGCTCACTGCACACAGCTCATCTCCCTCGATACGATGAATCCGCCAAAGACACCTCCCGCATTTGGACTGCGGTCGCGAGGTGAGGCACGAACGCAGCTACCGCTTTCGCCGTGCTGCTCGGCTCACGCATGCCACGGGTTGTTCGAAGGCGGGAGCCGGTGATTCTTCGCAAGCCAGTCACCCCACGCGCGCCACGAGACGCTCGAAAGCGGCAGCTTCACCCTTTCAGGGTTGCGCAGCCGCACTCCAAATCCCCCACGCGCTCCACGCCCCATCTCTGCGGCTTTCCAATCTCTGCGGTGTAAAACCCACGCCCCTCTTTTACCCCGGAGCATGCAATAGAGGCGGAGCGGAAGGCGCAAAAGGTTGAACCATCAGGGGATTGACGCATGTGGCACACTCACCGTGATGGTGAACCTGCCCATTGAATACTCTGACAAGCCGGTGACGCCCTTTGGCGGCATGGCGCTGATC
>CALRWM010000144.1:0-5703 GCA_943371875.1 Prosthecobacter debontii
GATCACTCAGTGTGGCCAGCGCCTGCTCCAGCTCACGCACATGCCCGTTCGCCTCCGCTTGGTGCAGCCGCCAGTATTGCGTCGCGCTGTCGCTGATGCCGTCCCAGCACAGTTGCGCCCATGCCCGCCGTGCCGCCGGCAAAACCGCAGGCTCCAAATGGGGGTTCGCGGGTCCATACGTTTCCAGCTCCTCCATCACCGCCATTTGCAGGTGGCCCCACTCCTGCGTCAGCTCGCGCAGCTGGTAGCCCTGCTGCCAGCGCTGCAGCCCGTGCTCAGTCACCTGGTCCTTTTCATTCTGCTGCGCCTGCGGGCTTTCCACCTCCGGCCATGCGCGCAGCCTCAGGGCAAATGAATCCAGCACGCCGGGAATGTGATCGTTGAACTGCAGACGCGTCAACGAGGAGGCGATGTGCAGTTCCGCCACGTTCTCCGTCGCTGCACGCCAGCGTTTCAGGATGGCATCACGCTGCACTCCCAGATGCGCCGCAAGCACGCTCAGTTGCTCACGAGTTCGTGCCGTTGCCCTGGCCGCAGTTACCATTTGATGCGCCCCTGGTGAATCTGATCCTGCATGCTCAGCTGCGACCACAGGTATTCCTCGGTCGCATCAATCATCATCTCATCCATGAAACGATGCATGGTCGCGGAGATGAACAGCGCGGACGTCGCACCAAACTCCGGATGCAGGCCTTCAAAATGACGCAGGTGGTAGATCAATATGGCCCGCAGGTGCATCAGCTCGCGCAGCATTTCAGGCAGTTCATACCCCTGCCGCATCCGCGTGGCACCGTGCTCCTCCGCATCTTTGAGAGACTTCTCGGCCACCACTTCGCTGCCGTAAAACCGCAGCGTCTTCATCAGGTTCTCAAAAACTTCAGGCAGGTGGTTTTTCAGCGCCACATTGTTCAGGTATTCGCTGGCGAGGATGGTCGCGTCCCCATGCACCCGCACCATCCATTCATTGATGATCACCTCCTTCTGTGTGCCTAGATAGTCGGCCAGCTGGACATTCACACTGGCAGGAGGAGCCTCGGGGGTTGATATCGTGGGTGCAATCATGGGGGTTGGGGTCATCACGTGGTTAACAGATCACAGGTGTGCTTGGTTGGCTGCGCAGCGCTTGCCTCGGCTGCTTCAAAAAATTAGGATGCGCGCCCAGCGCCCGCCATGGGGTATAACCCGCATTGCCGCGTGAACCCTGCGCTGCTGGCTGAATGCTGGACGTCTCCAGACTACCCCCGGTCCGGACTTCTCAATCCAGACGCAGTCGGATAGGCGATGATCTCCGTGGCTCGATCATTCTCTGAATCAGCCAACTCCCCCTGGGTGCAGATGCCCTGCCCTCCTGCGTGGGCAAAGATGACTTCGGCCTGGGTGATTTCGGCAGAGTTCTCCGCATGCACGGAGATCAGGATGCTGCCGTCCTGAAGCAGGGCGGAGTCATATTGATCATATCGGTCTTCTCGTTTCTGGATGCACCTGCCGATCCATCCACCACATACTCCGCCAAGGGTGGCACCGATCGCCGTGCCCGCCATCGCAGCCAGAATGGGGCTCGCATCAATGAATTCGCCGAAGCCCGGAACAGCCAGGACACCGATCCCTGCAATCCAGCCCAGTGCCCCACCGATGCCCAGCCCAGCCACGGCTCCTTCAGGCACATGGGTCCGCTTCATCTGCGCAGAGCCCTGCTCCGTCAGCAGTGCGGAGATGACGTTGCTGGAGAATCTCGCAGCCTTGAGCTGATCAACGATGTATCCCGCCTGGCTGCGCGAGGTGGCGAAACAAAAGACAGAGGTTTGAGGCATGGTGGTTGGGGCTTTAATAGGTTGAGGGCTGGACTGTATTCGCAGCTGCGCGGTCTGGTGGTCGGGTCCGTATGCGCCCGCGCTTCGCATGCCACACCATGAACTGCACCCCGCCGCTTCACCATGGAGTGTTCACCCCATTGGCGGCTGCAGCAGATGCGCTAGTCTTGCCCCATGAGTTCCTCCACCTCCCGACGCTCCAGATCCACCGGCTGCCTCTTCACACTTCTGCAGCTGCTGGCGGTCTATCTGCTGAGCCACGGCCCGGTGATGGCCCTGTATTCCAGCCAGCGCATCTCTGGCCCCGTCCCCGGCGCGGCCACCACATTCTACCAGCCCCTCACATGGCTTTACCAGAACACCCCACTCGGCACACCGATGACCGCCTACGACGCATGGTGGAAGAATCTGCTGAAGAAGTCCTGAGCCCCCATCATTCAGCAGGCACGACTTCAGGCAAAGCAGGGTTTCACCCCATGGTGGCGGAGCACCACGCACACGATCCTGCCTCCGGAAAACCACCCCCATCCGACTCATGCACACGCCCCCTTCCCTTCACCTCACCGAGCAACCGCCCAAATTCAGTGTCGAGGCCGCACGCCAGCTGCTGGAGGAGGCGCTGGAAGCCGAAAAATCAGTCGAAGACGCCGAGGCTGATCTCGCCCACAAGCGCGCCATCAATGCCTACACCGGCGCCTCCGTCCTCATCCCGCCCGAGGTCATCACCACTCCGGCCACCGCTGCGCCAGAGCAGAAGCAGGCAGGTTGAACGAATCTCGGCAGGTAGGGTTTCACCCCATGGTTTATCAGCCGCTGCTGGCCGATACCTGACGTTCAACAGTCATTCCTGCCAGGGATCAAGCCTCGATGCCCTGCGTGCTGTCTTTCCAGAACAAGCATGAGTGTATCCCTGTTGAGTCAATTGTCCGCCCACTACCTGGCGGCACTGCGCACCCATTTGGAACAAGGCCACCAGAGGAGCCTCCTGCCAGCCCATGAACTGGGCATCGAGGCGGTGAATGCCGGTCTGGAGACGCTCGATCTCGCCAAGGTTCACCATCAGGCGCTGGACGCCCTCATTCTGCCTGATTGCCCGCCCAGCACTAGCGATGAGATGACTCTGCGTGCGGAGGCGTTCTTCACCGAAGCCAACGTTCCCATCGAAAAAACGCACCCCTCGGCACTCGATGCCGATGCAGGACTGCGGCAGTTGCAGGAGCGCCTCGGTCAGCGCACCCTCGATCTCGCACATTCCAATCGTGACCTCCAGCAGGGCATCACCGAACGCATTTCCGCCGAGACCGCGCTGGAGGACAGCGAGCGCATCTCCAGCCAGCTGCTCCTCGAATCCCGCCAGCTTGAGCAGCAGCTCAAGGACATGGCGCACAGGATCATGTCCGCAGACGAAGTGGAGCGCAAAAAGAAGAGCCTGCAGCTCCATGACGAAATCGGCCAGTCCCTTCTCGGCATCCACATGCGGCTGCTCACCTTGAAAAAGCAGATGGCCACCAGAAATGCGGGCATCGCCCAGGAAATCGCCACCACCCAGCGGCTGGTGGAGGAGGCGGTGAAAACCATCAACCAATTCGCCCACGAGCTCGGCATTCCCCATGAAATATAAGCGCACGGATCTTTCGCGTCTCTACCACGCAGCTTTGCAGCACTTCCTGAAGGAAGGCCCCTCGGCCAGCATGGTGCCCGCCCATGAGCTCGGACACCAGGCCATCGCCCTCGGGCTGGAGACATTGGATCTCGCACGCATGCATGAGGTCGCCCTCGTCTCTCTCGTGCTGCCCGTTTACTCCTCCAGCACCAGCGATGGTTTGATGGGTCGCGCAGGTCTGTTTTTCGCCGAAGCCATCACGCCCCTTGAGGAAACACACCGCGGCGCGCGCGAGGCGAACATCCACCTCAATCAAATGGTCCAGACCCTCAGCCTTCGCACCCACGAGCTGGCCTCCTCCGTGGAGGAGCTCAAGCAGGAAGTCGCGCAGCGCAAGGCCATGGAGGAGTCCCTTCGCATCAGCCAGCAGACCTCCAGCGATCTGCTGAAAAAATCCCGCGAATTGCAGGAGGAGCTCCGCCAGCTCTCACGCCAGCTCCTCTCCGCGCAGGAGGAGGAGCGCAAAAAAATCAGCCGCGAGCTCCACGACGTCATCGCCCAGACGCTCACCGGCATCAATGTCCGCCTCGCAGCCTTGAAGACAGACTCCACCGTCAGCAACAAGACGTTGCAGGGCAAGATCGCCAGCACTCAGGAACTCGTGGAAAAGTCCGTGGACATCGTGCACCGCTTCGCACGCGAGCTCCGCCCCTCCGTCCTCGATGATCTCGGCCTCATCCCCGCGCTGCAGTCCTTCATGACCGGTTACATGCAGGACACCGGCATCCGCGTCACATTGCAGTCCTTCGCCGGCATTGAGCAGGCAGATGGCACCACACGCACCGTCCTCTACCGCATTGCCCAAGAGGCCCTCACCAATGTAGCGCGCCATGCCCAGGCCAGTCAGGCAGACTTGCGCATCCAGAATTTCCACGGCGGCATCTGCATGGAAATCACCGACAACGGCTGCGGCTTTGCCGTGGAAGGAAAAGGCAGCGCCAAGAAGAACAACCGCCTCGGCCTCCTCGGCATGCGTGAGCGCATCGAGATGATAGGCGGCACCTTCTGCGTGGAGTCTTCCCCTGGCAAAGGCACCACCATCCGCGTCGAGATTCCATCCAAGGACGACAGCGACAAACACAGCCCAAAGAACCCGTCCTGCAACACCACCACCTTGGAATGTCCATGAACCCCATCACCATTCTTCTCGCGGATGATCACACCATCGTCCGCGAAGGTCTGCGCGCCCTCCTTGCATTGGAAACCGACATGCAGGTGGTCGGTGAAGCCGCCAACGGCCATCAGGCCGTCGCCTTCGCCAACAAGCTCGCCCCGGACATCGTCGTCATGGATCTCTCCATGCCCCTGCTCAATGGCCTCGACGCCATCACTCGCATCCGCCAGTCCACCCCGGCCTCCACCAAAATACTGGTGCTATCTTCTTATGACGAAGACAGCTACGTTCAGCACGCCAGGGCGCTGGGTGCCTCGGGGTATTTGGTCAAGCAGAGCGGCTCTCACGCGCTTGCCACCGCCATCCGCCAGATCCATCAAGGCCACGACTACTTCAAGCCCGTTCAACCCGCTACCCTGCAATGCCCATGAGTTCCATCAACGTCCTGCTCGCCGAAGACCACCAGATCGTCCGCGAAGGCCTCCGCGCCATGCTCAATCTGGAACCTGACATCAAAGTCATCGCCGAAGCCGAAAACGGCCGCCAGGCCGTGGAGCTCGTCACCAAGATCCGCCCGGACGTCATCGTCATGGACATCGCCATGCCCCTGCTCAATGGCATGGAGGCCACCCGCCAGATCCTTCAGGCCTTCCCCGGCACCCGGGTTCTCATTCTCTCCGCCCACAGCGATGACGCCTACGTCGCCATGGTCATGGCCATCGGTGCCTCAGGTTATCTCATCAAGCAAACCGCCGCCCATATCCTCCCTGAGGCCATTCGCGCCGTCCACCAGGGCAAGACCTACTTCAGCCCCATCATCGCCAAACGCCGCAATCATCAAAAGCAAAAGGACCGCGATCAGGGCGAACTCCCCGGCAAGACCGTCCCCACCCTCAGCACACGCGAGATGGAAGTCCTTCAGCTCATCGCCGAAGGCAAGGCCAACAAGGAAACCGCCGATGAGCTGAGCATCAGCGTCAAGACCGTCGAAAAGCACCGCCAGAGCCTCATGGACAAGCTCAACATCCATGACACTGCCGGCCTCACCCGCTACGCCATCTCCATGGGCATCATTGAGAACAGCGTCCAGGTGACGATCATCTGATCCCCTTGGG
>CALRWM010000145.1:0-5601 GCA_943371875.1 Prosthecobacter debontii
CCATATACACGGCGGGAGTGGGCCTCGCGAACCCGACGAAGGTGTTCAGCGACAATGATTTCGCGCTGCCGAATGTCGTGGGAGGCTCACAACAACCGTCCCAGGGACTCTTAGGTTCGGTGCAACAGAGGTATGCCGCGAGCTACACCATGGCAGGCGGCAATGTCTTTGTTAACGCTCAAAATGACATCATTCATCTCACGCAGAACTCATCCAACGAGCTGGTGGCAGACTCGGAACGTCAGATGCCGGTGAACTGGTTGTACCGCCGCGGCTTTGTGGATTCAACCGGACTTTTTGGCCGTGGAGGCACCACGACCGGAGGCAGACAATCGCTGATCAATGATCCTTCTGCATCCACCACATGGTGGGTCGATTTCAGCAATTTCTTTGAAGGTGTCGGTGCCTTGGGCGGCGGCAATGTGACTCTGAAAGCCGGCAGGGATGTGACCAATGTGGATGCCGTGTCCCCGACCAATGCCCGCATGCCAGGAAAAGATCCGGTCACAGGGCTCAATGTGGCACCCGATGCTTCCAAGCTGATCGAACTGGGAGGCGGCGACGTCACCATTCTGGCCGGTAGAAATGTGGACGGCGGCGTCTATTACGTCGAGCGCGGTCAAGGCGTGATCCAGGCTGGTAGCAGCGTGACGACGAACGCCACGAGAACGCTGTCATTGGGCAACCTCAGCAGTCTGACGAATCCGCAGGTTCAAGACTCCAGAACCTGGCTGCCAACCACACTTTTCATTGGCAAGGGGTCATTTGACGTGAGCGCCCGTCTGGATGTCCTGCTGGGACCGGTCTCCAATCCCTTTCTACTCCCGCAGGGACTCAACAATCGATTCTGGAACAAAACCTACTTCAGCACGTATGCAGCAGACACGGCGGTAGATGTGTCGTCGGTCGCAGGAACGGTCACCCTTCGGGAGTCAGTCAATCCAGGCCTCACGACGGCGGCCCCACTTCTCTACCGCTGGTTCAACGATGTCCTTCTTTTTAACGATAACAATCAAAAGGCATCCTATTACCAGCCTTGGATCCGGCTGGTCGAGGACCAGGTGGATGCATTCCGTGTGACTTCCGCCCTGCTGCCACCTACACTTGAAGCCACGTCATTTTCCAAAGACATCAATCTGGTGGGCTCCCTGACTTTGTTCCCATCTGCCAATGGCACCATCAATCTGCTGGCAGCCGGATCTATCAACGGCCTGCTGCCCAACGGCTCTTCGACCACGATTGTGCCAGGGCAAACCGTGGTAAGCTGGGGGGGGGCAACGATCAATCTATCTGACGCCAACCCTGCATCCATCCCTGGATACGCCAATCCGTTTGCCTATTCTTCGCTTCCTGATGTTGGCACCATCGCCAACAGCGAGAATACCAGCCAGACCAGCTTCCTTTCCTTCATCGACAACGTCTTTGCCGAGACCGGATCCACCACGGGCAAAGCTGCGGTGCTGCAAGCGAGACAGTCTCTTCACGCACCGGGCATACTGCATGCGGCTGACCCCCTGCCGATTTATATTTATGCAAACACAGGGGACATTTCCGGCATTATTTTGTATTCGGCCAAGTCGGCGAGGATCATCGCAGGGAATGATGTGTCTGACATATCATTCTACATTCAGAACACCAGCGAATCGAGCCTCTCTATCGTGGCTGCAGGCAGGGACATCATCGCTTACAATGATCAGACCTTGAGCCGGAAACTTAGCACAGATGACGGAAACGCCATGGTTGTGGGTCAGGAGGCCATGGCTGGAGACATCCAAATCAGCGGTGGTGGCAGTCTTGAGGTGCTTGCAGGGAGAAATGTCAATTTGGGCACGGGAGCCAATAAATCCGATGGAACCGGAGCGGGCATCACGAGCATCGGCAACGGACGCAATCCCTATCTTCCTTTCGCCGGAGCGGACATCACCGTGGCCGCTGGGATGGGACTGGCAGCGGCCGGGCTGGGTGGCACCAATGCCGACTTCACCGGCTTCATCAGCTACCTTTCGAGCAGCGCTGTCGGAGCACGTTACCTGACCGAACTGGCAGAAATCCTCGGTGTTCCCTCGGTGGACCTGAATGATCCGACGCTGACGGCGGAGCAGCAAAAGCAGCTGGCGCTGGCCGTGTTTTACCTTGCTCTGCGTGACGCTGGCCGGGATCACAATGACCCGAACAGCCCGAATGTGGGAAGCTACACGGACGGCTATGCGGCTATCTCCCATCTGTTCCCAAGCACAGGTTCGGGCAGTATCGAGACCCAGTCGCGCGACATCCGCACGAAGAGCGGCGGGGACATCAGCATTCTGGCGCCGGAAGGTGGTCTGCAACTGCAGCAGACCACGACGACGAAGGACAACGAGAAGGCACCTCATGGTATCATCACCGAATCGGGTGGCAGCATTTCCATCTTTGCCGACACGAATGTGGACATCGGGATCGCACGTATCTTCACGCTGCGCGGGGGTGATATCACCATCTGGTCATCCACGGGAGACATCGCGGCGGGGTCTTCCTCGAAGACGGTGCAGTCGGCGCCGCCGACGCGAGTGCTGATCGATCCGCAGAGTGCGAATGTGGCGACGGACCTTGCGGGTCTGGCAACGGGTGGTGGTATCGGCGTGCTGGCGACGGTGGCGGGGGTTCGTCCGGGGAACGTGGACTTGATCGCGCCGATCGGGGCGGTGGATGCGGGTGACGCGGGCATTCGTGCGACGGGGAATCTGAACATCGCGGCAACGATCGTGCTGAATGCGGCGAACATTTCGGTGGGTGGGACGAGCGCGGGGACGCCTGCGGCGCCAGCGGTGGCTGCACCGAGCCTGGGCGGGCTGGCGGCGGCTTCTTCGAGCGCGGCGGCGGGGACTTCGGCGGCAAACAGCCAGGCACCTAAGGATGACAAGCAGGAGCAGGCGCTGGGCCAAGAGCAGCCCTCGTTCATCACGGTGCAAGTGATTGGCTACGGTGGTGGCGATGGTGGAGAAGATGAACGTAAACGTAGAAATGACCAGCCGGGTGAGTAATGTGACCCGACGCAACTCCCAAGACCATGGCTTTCCAATTTGATTCCGATTCGCAGAAGAAAGTCCCTGACCAGATGCCGCCGAGAGAGCGGATCGGGAAGTTTTCGATGCTGGTGATCGGGGCGTTTGTGCTGCTGATTGTGTGCTTGTTTGCATGGCACCCGATGGCTACAGCGTTTCGCGGGGTGCTGGCGCGGCGGAATGCGAAGGAGGCGCAGCAGGCGACGGCGGCGAAGGACTGGGTGAAGGCGCACCAAGCGCTGACGCTGGCACGCCAGCGAGCACCGGAGGATGAGGTGGTGATGCTGGCGATGGTGGCATTTCTGAAGGCGACGGGCTCAGACCCTGGCGGGCTGGCGCAGTATCTGCAGAGGCTGAAGGTGAAGCGGCCGCTGACGGCGGAGGAGGAGCTGACGCTGGGGCGTGCGCTGATCAGCAGCGGGAAGACGAAGGATGCGCGTGAGGTTTATGAGAAGCTGCCGCTGAAGCAGAGCACGCAGCAGCCGGGGCTGGAGCTGCTTTCGAGCATTCTGAACGCGGAGGGGCACACGAAGGAGGCTGCGGAGATCGAGCAACGTGCGGTGGTGCTGAGCAAGTCTGATGCGACGCCTGAGACGCAGATGAAGGCGGCGGTGTCGGATCTGGGCAGCCACTTTGTAGAGGTGCAAAACCAGGCGCAGAAGCAGCTCTGGCAGCTGGCGGAGCTGAGCACGCAGACGGGGATGGACGCGATCCTGCAACTGGCGAGGGGCCAGGGGCTGACGCTGCCGCAGGCGAAACGACTGCTGGAAATGGAGGAGAGGCACCCGCTGCAGGCAATGGGGGCGCGGCTGCTGGTGGTGTCTGCGCTGATGCGGGTACAGCCGGAAAGACGTGCGGAACTGGCGGAGGCGGAGGTGAGGCGCTTCACGGAGACGAAGAATGGCCGGCTGGAGGACATAGCCTACTGGCTGATGCGGGAGAAGTTTAATGATCAGGTGCTGAAGCTGGTGCCGAGGGAGCTGGCGGCGCAGTCGCGCGAGCTGTACCCGATCCTGGTGCAGACGCTGTCTCAGGCGGAGCGCTGGGAGGAGCTGCAGGTGGTGCTCAAAATTCCGAACCCGCCGGTGTCTGCGACGCTGCTGGATCTGGCGATGGCGGAGGTGCTGAGCCATGTGCAGCCGGACATGCGGGAGTCCCGCCGCATTTTGCAGGGGACGGTGATCAATGCGGCGCAGGCAGGGAATGTGGCGACACTGCAGGTGGCGGCGCAGCTGGCGGAGAAGCTGAATTTTGCGGATGTGGCCTGCCAGGCGTACAAGGCGGCGGGGGTGAAGTCTGCGGAGAACAATGCGAGCGAGGCGGCGCTGCTGAACCTGCAAAAGAGTGTGGAGCTGGCGATGCGTGCGAAGGACACGGAGACGCTGCTGGAGGTGTCCCGCCGGCTGCATGTGATGAGCCCGAGCAGCGCGGTGTTTGCGGACCGGTTTGTGTACCTGCGGCTGGTGCTGGGGGTGGAGATGGAGACGGTGGATGTGAAGGCGCTGATGGCGGAGACCGAGGCGAAGACGGCGGTGAGTGTGACTCTGGACCGGATCCCGCCGCCGCTGCTGCTGGCGCTGTCCGCTTACAGAATGGGAGATCGTGAGGGGATGGTGAAGCATCTGGCTTCCCTGCCCCGCGGCGAGAGCCTGTCCCCCGGCCCGCGTGCGGTGGCTGCGGGGCTGCTGTCTCTGGTGGGCAAGGCGGACCGTGCGTTTGTGATGGCGGAGAAAATTCCGGGGGCGCTGCTGCTGGAGGAGGAGCTTACTTTTTTGAAGCGGGCGCTGTGAGGGACGGAGAGGGTTTAAAGTTTCAAGTTTAAGGTTTCAAGTTGGGGGGAGGCTGGGGGCGTTTCGTGATCATGGCATTTGTGTGATGCGTGCTGAGAGTGATCATTTTTGTGAAACGAGGCGGCATTCGTGAAGGCCAATGCTATTTTTTGGAGCGCACTGCATCCCCTGCCCCGCTGAAGATTATGAAATCATCTCCTGTCATGCTGAGTCTGTTTATTCTCGCGGTGGTTACAGCCTCGCTGGTTTTGGGTGCGGAACAAGCGCCCGAGAAACGGCCGACGGCGGATGAGCAGACGGAGGCTGGCTTTCAGCTGATGAAGATGGAGCTGCTGGGGAAGCTGCGCTTTGAGATGAAGGCGAGCGAGGTGGTGAAGGCTTATGGCAAGGCCACGACCCGGGGTAAGATGGAAAACTGGGAGGGGGTGGGCCTTTATGTCCAGCAGTGGGACTATCCGGAGCTGGGAGTGGAGCTGCAGATGGCTGCTGAGAAGAAGGACGGGGTGCAGACGGTTTATATGATCAAGGCCACGAAGCGGTGCAAGCTGAGCACGACTCATGGGATCAAGATTGGGAGTACTGAAAAGGAGGTGGTGAAGGCTTATGGAAAGCTGAGGGGTGATGAGAGCGAGGCGGGAAAAACGTTTATCGCGGGGTCGACGGTGGGCGGGGTGATCTTTGGGATGGAAGAGGGGAAAGTGGATTCGATTTTTATTGGGGCGGCGTCGGAGTGAGGTGGGGTGCGTCGAATGGTGCTTTTGAGTATCTTG
>CALRWM010000146.1:0-5512 GCA_943371875.1 Prosthecobacter debontii
CGCGGCGCGTCCATACCTGCGGACAAAAAGTCGTCCTCACCGGCGAAGGCGCAGACGAATGGCTCGCAGGCTATCCCTGGTACAAGATCGCCAAGATCTTCAATACTCTCGATGCCATCCCCGGCCTGCGCCTCAGTGATCTCGCACGCCGCGCCTTCCTCCGCCTCAACAAAGTCCCGCACTATCCCGCCACCAGCCGCAAGATGTGGGAAGACGCCGTCGGCGGCCCCAATGCCTGGATCGACAGCTACGGTGTGCTTGCCATCTCCAAGCTCCGCTTCTACGGCGAACCCATGCGCGAAGTCCTCGCCACCGCACGTCCCTGGGAAAGCCTCGGCATGAATCTCGACCGCGCCAAGCACTGGACCCCGCTCAATCGCAGCCTCTGGGTCGGCGCACGCGTCACCCTCGCCGGCCATCTGCTGCAGGCCAAAGGCGATCGCGTGGCCATGCACTCCTCCGTCGAAGTCCGCTACCCCTTCCTCGACGAAGACGTGTTCGACTTCACCTCCAAGCTCGCCCCGCAGTGGAAACTCAAGGGCTTCCGCGACAAACACCTCCTCCGCCTCGTCGCCGAACGCTGGCTCCCGAAAGAGATCGCCCGCAGGCAAAAAGTCATCTTCCGCGCCCCCCTCGACAGCTTCCACATCGACCCCGAGCCCAAATTCGTCAGCGAACTCCTCAGCGAAGAATCCCTGCGCCGCACCGGCTACTTCGACATCGCCCAGGTCCGCCACTGGCGGAAAGCCTTCCGCGAACTCCGCGCCGGCTCCCTTCCCCGCCTCTCCGTCGAAATGGGCCTCGCCGCCGTCGTCGCCACCCAGCTCTGGCACCACACCTTCATCGACGGCACCCTCGCCGATCTCCCCACCTCCGCCCCCGGCAAGGCTTAGTACGTTCCAAAGCGGCTCTCCCTCTCCCCGCCCCTGATGGACGACGAAAACGAATATTTCTCTTGGGGGAGAGGGCTGGGGTGAGGGGAAGACGACTCTTCTTCGCCAGCATTCAATGGCCTCTTACCCCTGCCTTCTCTCCTATTATTACCGGGGAATGACAGTCATCATTTATAGCAGAGCCATGCTATAAAACAGCATAACATATCTTATTCACCCCTTCACGGAAGCTTCCCCAACTCCTCCCTCCCCAGCGCCTTCACCTCCTCATCATCCTTCTCCATATCAGGCATCGTCAGCCCTCTTGTAATATACTTCCGCGCCTCCGCAGTCTTCCCCATGTGCGCAAACGTCCGCCCCAGCTCGATGAAATGCCGTGGACGCCGCGGATTGATCGCAATCGCACGCTCAAAGCACCTCACCGCCTCCTCATTCGTCGTCGTCGGCAGCTTGCCGTAGATCAGTCCACCCAGCAGATGTTTGAGCGTGCCCACATTGGCCAGCACCTGATGCCATCTGCCCAGCACATGCCAGGCCACATCATTGCGCGGATTCAGGGCGATGGCCCGGTCCGCCGCCGCTTTGATCAGCGGTGTCGCCGCCACCTGCTCCTTGTTCCCCTGAAACGGCAGCATGCGTCCGTAAGTGATCGCCGGTGAGATCTGCGCATCCGAATCATTTGGCCCCAGCTTGGCCGCACGCTTGCCATAGTCCAGCGCCACCGCACCGATCTTGAGCTTCTCCGCCCCCGTGCCCGCGTCAGACATCAGATGCCGGTACTGCCGCGCAATGCGCACCAGCAAAGCCACATTCGCAGGCTCCAGCTTCTCCGCCGGCAGATAGTACCGCAGCGCATCAGCCGCCTTAAACTGGACATCATGCACATCGCCGCTCCTCATCAGCTCAGCCGCGCTTTGCGCATGGCTGACCGTACAAGTGAGCAGCATCGCTGCAGCATAAACAGTGGTTCGGCAGAGGGAAGATAGGTGCATAAGGTTAGTTGGGGCGTTCAATCAGTCGGCCCGCATTCAAGAGCGCAGCCTCGCTCAGCCGGGGTCCAACAAGTTGCAGGCTGGTCACGGGTTTCGTCTTGCCCTGGGGCGGCATCGCAATCGGAATGGCCAGCGCAGGATTGCCCGCATAGTTCACCGCCACCGTGTTCTGCATGTCGAACACCCGCAGTTCAAACACCACATCAGATCCCCAGAAAGGCATTTTCGGCGGCAGCCCTTGCAGCGTCGGCACCGCGATGAAATCCACGTGCTTGAAAACATTGCGCAGTTCCCTCTGCCAGGCCGCCTTGCTCCTAACCGCTTCTTTATACCCAAACTTATAGTCCAGCTCCCCTTTGGCGATCACCAGCTTCGTCAGCAAACTCACGCCCTTCTGGTTGGCATACCTTTGGTCGTTGTACCACGCATCCCCCAGCGCCACCACCTTGCCGTCCTTCTCCGCAGCACGCCATTTCTTCTCAAAGTCCCTGCTCAGCCTCACGATCTTGAAATGCCTCGCGATCAGCTCCGCATCAATCGCCTTATCAATCGCCGAATCAGTCCCGCTCAAATACAGCCGCCCGATCGTGATGTGTCGCGCCAGCGGTTTGTCAGCCACCGCCTCCCGGTACTTCCCTGCAAACCCACGCTGCAGCAAATCCATCCCCTGCGCCAGATCGCCGATGTTTCGCGCCAGCGGCCCCACCGTGTCCAGATGCTTCGGCGAGATCGGAAACACACCCTTCGTGGAAACCAGTCCAAAGGTCGTCTTCAGTCCATACACACCGTTGCAGGCCGCCGGCACACGAATCGAGCCCCCCGTATCCGAGCCAAACGCCACGTCCGCCATATGCGTGGCCACGGCCACTGCCGAACCGCTCGAAGAACCGCCAGGGATGACATCACCTTTGCCATCCAGCCGGCTTTTTGGCGTGCCAAAATAGCGGTTCTCGCCTGACACCGTCACCGCAAACTCCGTCAGATTGGTTTTACCCACGATCAGCACATTTCGTTCCCGTGCCAGCGCCAGACACGGAGCATCCCGCACCGCTGGTGCACTGTGCTTCGCCACATACTCCGACCCCGCCGAAGTCACCCTTCCCTTCATGTCGATGTTGTCCTTCACCGCCAGCCGCAGCCCCTCGCCCTGCGCCGGCCAGTAGCTGATGAACGCATGCTCACGCGCATGTTTCAGCCGCCTTTCTTGCGGCGAAGAACAGCCATCAAAAACCATCAGCACCAAACCGCCAAGGACCAACCCACAAAGACGCTTTTTTATCATATTGACTGCCAGCATGATGCTGCAGCTCCACGAGCACAATGGGGTGAACACTCCATGCTACGGCATAGCGAGTGCAGCCAAGAACCTCTAAAAAGGATGTTGCGATGCTTCGGCAATGTTCATGCCATACCATTAACTCTCAGTGCAAGCCCCTTAATTTTGATGCTGTGGAATTCCATCCTAATCCAATAGCACCTGAAAGGTTTCAAACGCTTCGCTCTTAAGCTAATTACGGGCGGTACGAATGTCCGCGCCCCGTGACAGGGTCAATCTGCACGGTGTAGTAATCGGGAGGTGCAGTTGAGAGATCCGCTTTGTAGCTCTTGGTTGAAATGAGAGTGAGATATGCCGTGCGCAGCGGCACCCGCAGACTGGTGGATCCGTTCGGATAAAAAATGACACGGTAAAAGGTCGCGCCGAGCGTCTGAAAGGGAATCTGTGTGGCCTGCCCGGTGCTGACCGGTGTCTGATTGGTGCTGAACATGGGAGAGAGCGCGCCTTCCACAAGAACCACACTCTGCTTGTTCCAGTAAACTGGGGGCTCGAGTGCGGTGGCCTGATTGGTCGCAGGATTGTAGGAAATCATCTGGATGGCATGGCAGCCTTTGATTTCATCTTCGGTGTAGTAGTAGAAATCCAGGCCGACCGGGCGGTTATCTGTCAAAGCCCGCTGCTGGGCCATGGCGAGCTTTTGCATCAGGGTGTCCCCTGCAGACGTGAGATTGGCAGACTGCAAGGCACCCAGAGTGTAGGGTGTGGCGACGGCAATCAGCATGACCATGATGGCGATGACGATGACCAATTCCACCAGGGTGAAGCCGGCAGGATGAGAAAGCCTGCGCAAGCAGGAGGATGGATGTTGAACTGGAAATAATGTTTTCATCGGAGGAGGCCCCATTTCGAATTACGCATGCTGATGGTTGTTGAAAAAACCTGGTAGTTGAGCTGCTCGGCACGGAGCATTTTCGCCAAGTTTTTGAGATCCTGCTGCTTGTTGTCTGCCAAGGTGAAGGCACCGGGGGGGATCAGCTGAGGCATGGTGTCTGGATACTTCAGCGCCAGTTTGCGGGCGGAGGCTTCATCAATGGCCACCAGGGTGACCGCCACTCTTGGAGGAAGCATATGCTGGGTACCCTGCGGGCTGTCGGTGGTGGCATTGAGAAGCTGCGTGGAGTCATAGGCGTATTTGGGCGCGATCCACCATGGGGTGGTCTTTTTTAGAGCCGCGTCATCGGCGGTCACCTGAGGAGAAATGATCAGGGCGAGGATGTTTTCGGCGATGGGCCGGGTGTCCGCAGGCGTGGTGAGAGTTTCACTGGAGGTGATGACGCTGGCGGGTGCCTTGAGGAACCACTCGCCCGGCTTGACCGAATAAACCGTGTTCTCCTCCGCTGTAGGGCGGTATTCCCAGAGCCTGAAACGCAGGCTTTGGGTGGTCACATGCTGAGGACGGAAAGCATCATTGCCAGTGTACATGATGAAGTAACCCCGCCCGCACAGAAGCCGGTTGAGACCTTCGTATCCCACCCGGTCACTCAAACCAAGACGCGCCTGAAAAAACATCGCCTGGGTCACAAGCTGCGATGCCTGCGCTCCGGGAAGCAGAGTCTGAGCCTGACCGGTGACGAACTGGAGCTCCGACTGGCGGATGTATTTTGTGGGAGACTGACTCTGCGATGTGGGAATCGTGGGCTTGTCCCCGGTGTTGTATTGATAGGCCTGATAGGTGTTCAAGATGGCCTGCCTGAGGTTTTCGGTGATGCTGTCAAAAGCCATGCGAGCCTCACGAAACTGCTCGACGCGTGCCACGCCGCGCTTCCAGGCACGCTGAGTCAGGCCAAGCACCTGAACTGAGATGAGCAAGATGATCGAGAGGATCACCATGGAAAGAGACACTTCAATCAGGGTGAAGCCATGCCGCCGTTGTTTTAGATGGAGAGGTTTCATAGATCAGTATGTGGAGTGTGACTGGATGAGTGCTCAATCCCCCATTTTGGCAATGAGGGCGTTGACGGAACTGATGCGCAGAGGGGATGCTGAATTGAAATCGAAAGAAGGATCAGCCGACGTGGCGATGCAGATTTTCACCCGTCGCAGGTAGGACTCTGCGGCGCCTTTTCCGCTGCCGCTGGTGCCTGCGGGGAGGTAAACATCCAGCGGCTTTTGCGGCACCTGAATCGAGGCCACGAAAGCGAGCGTGGAGGCAAGGTCTTCCTGACTGGCGTTGTCCGGAGTCAATTCCCGTCCTTCATTGGTGAAGTAGCGCAGCGGCCCGTAGCCCGTCCAGGTGATCCGGCTCCATGCCATGGACTGCATCTCGCCACTGAGTTTGAGCATGATTTTGG
>CALRWM010000147.1:0-5381 GCA_943371875.1 Prosthecobacter debontii
CTGAGGCCTCGCTCGGAAAGCCACCCTCCGCGCAGGCTCACAAAAGCAAGGTGCTGCATGCGCTTGGATGAGCCGCTCCAGCCATAAGAAAGTGTTACCTATGTGCCTGGGAGAAAATGTAACCCTTGTGCCCGAGTGTACAACACTGATTCCTTTTCTTCGGGGAGAGGGCTGGGGTGAGGGGATTGGTTTTGTGCCCGCACGATGGCATCAGTTCAGAGCGATATAAGATTTATAACGCGCTAGTGATGATGCCCGGAAATCGTGGTGCTACCCGGAATCCCCACACCAGGAACCACACCCGAATGCGGCTGGTCAAAGAGTACCGGCATGTGGTTGTTCAGGTCCGTGTACCCCAGCGTCGGGCTCCAGCTCACGTTTGGGAAACCATAGAAGTTAGTCCCATGCCCCTGCGGTACATACACGCCACCACTGCCCGCACCGATCGAGCTGACGGTAGGACTCCAGCCGCGATTCCGGTACATCCCATGTCCATGATAGCCCCCACCATAATACGCTCCTATCTGCCCAAGTCCCAGCACCGGTGCCAGGCTCTGCATGTAGCCTCCATTCGGCTGCTGCACGTACACCACCGGCTGTTGCGCCGCATACTTGGCCTGCGCGGCGATCATGGCCTCGGCCATCTTGGTTTCGCGCTCGCGTTTGGCCTGCATGGCCGCCTTGCGTGCCTCGGCCTGCTCCTTCTCATACGCATCGGCTTTGAAGGCGTCATACCCCAGCGCATTGCGCATCGGTTCGGACAGATCTGAAAACAGCACTTTCGCCACCCCCTTGCTATGGGAAAACGACACCCCGTCAGGGTCACGTTTCATGATCTTGCACCGTTCGTAGGTTTTCCCTTGAGCCGTTTCGATCGTGGTTGGCTCTCCCGCACTCGCACACATCGCGAATCCCAATTGAAGCGTGACAATCAGAAGTGAGAACGTTTTCATAATAGTTGTGGATTTGACTCCAAAACGCCACTTTTGCCAGCTTTTAATGCTTCATATAACCGAAGCAATCACTCAATGGTGGTGATGCATGCCACCGAAGCCAAAGGAACCCAGCCCCACACCAACGTGGATGCCATGCCCCAGATTCCATTGGCCGCTGATCGTTGGCCCATAGCTGCCCCCGCAATACCCTCCGTAGCTTGGGTATCCCCCATACGAATAGCCGCCGTAGTACGGGTAGCTCCCATATGAGTACCCGCCATAGGGGTAGCCATAGCTTCCGCCGTATGAATAGCCACTGCCCGAGTACCCATACGGATAGCCAAAGTGCGAGTAGCTGCTCCCACTGTAGGCCGGACCGCCCACCGCCGGACCCGTGATCGGCGTCCCCACCCACGAAGGGGATGGGCTGCCTGCCGTCGCCGCAGACGTGGCCGCAAGCTGGCTGGCGGTCGCCAGATAGCTCGCCTCGGCCATCTTCGCCTCCATCAGTCGCTCCTGCATCGCGATCTCCTGCTGCTTCTGTCGCTCCTGCTCAGCTTTGCGCAGCGCAGCCTGCTCCTTCTGATATTCAGCCTCCGCCTTCGGATCGTAGCGGAATTCACTCCTCAGACCCTCCGGAAGCTCTGCGAAGGGAATTTTGGCCGCGCCATTCTTGTGCGCGAAGCTCACCCCGTCCGGGTAGATGTGCAGCACCCGGCACTCGTAGAAAGATCTGCCATCACGTGTCGTGATCGTGCCGAAGTTCTTCGGGGCGGCGCTGGCCGGAAGCACGCTGAGCAGCAGGGCGGCGAACAGAACAGATCGTTTCATGAGAGACCTCCAAAAGGTGATGTTCAATACGACAACGAAGGCCGTGCCGCCGTTGCATCTAAATTAAACGTCCAAACTCAAAAAACATTCAGCCGAGGTCCTAGACCGGTTTTGAAAATAACAGGCAAGCACACGACGCAGCCAATGGGGCCGCCCCGCCGCCGGGCAATGTGACAGGCTTTTTGAGAACCGGTCTAGACCATCGGGCAGCTCAGCCAAAACGTGGTCGTGTTGTTCTCAGAAGCCACACCCAGTTGGATGTTCATCTGATGGCTCAGCATCGCCGCAATCGTCAGCCCCAGGCCGAGGTGATTGCTGTTCTTGGAACCATGGAACGGACGGAAAACCTCCTGAATCTTCTCCGGGGCGATCTGGGATCCGGTGTTGCTCACCAGAATGTCCACCCGGCGCTGTTCAGCCGGGGTGATCGTGCCCGGGCCGCAAATCTTCAGCGCACAGCGGCCACCACCCTTGGCGGCGGCTTCAGCGGCGTTTTTCAGCAGCTCGGTCAGGATGTCTTTGAACTTCGTCGGATCCACCAGGATCGGCGGCAGGCCGGCCTGCACATCCGCCTCAAGCTGCACACCCTCCTTTTGAAACGGCTCCATCACCGCGCCTTCAATGACAGGAAGGTATTCGTTCAAACCGAGTGACTGCGGCGTGATCTTCGCACAGCCACCGGCGGAGCGGATGCGCTCGCTCAGATTGGTCACACCCAGAGATGCCTCACGGATGTGCTGCATGTTTTCGCTCACACCCGGATCCAGGTCGTCCGTCATCAAAATCAGGCTGCTGAAGCCCTGGATCACCGCCAGCAGGTTGTTCAGCTTGTGGGTAAGCCCACGCAGCAGTTCCTGGTGAAAGCCTTCGCTGTGTTCTTGGCCGAGATTGAGGGTCGTGGGGAAATAAAACTGCATGGCAAAAAGAGGGGCTTGGACAGGCCGCAGTAATGCAGTCGGCCAGCCACGGTGTAAACGCGAATTTGGCGACTTCTTCTGCGAGGAGTGTGTAGGACGAACTTCCAAGTTCGTTCCCCAGCGCATTCCACCCCCATTCCCCCAGCCTGCCAGCTGCTTTCCACCGCGCATTCAATTTCGGAAATCGCTATAAAAACTCGCATCCGCAGCGGCATCTCGCCACTGTCTCACCCCATGGCACTCCTCGAAGTAAGACACCTCACCAAGCGCTGGCCCACCGGGCGGCTCGCTTTGGATGACGTCGGCTTCGAAGTCCGCGAAGGCGAGATCCTCGGCCTCCTCGGTCACAACGGCGCCGGCAAGAGCACCATCATGGGCATCACCCTCGGCATGGTGCGCCCGGACATCGGCGAGGTCCGCATCGGCGGCCGCAGCGTGCAGCAAAATCGCGGCGCAGCCCTCCAGCAGATCGGCGCCATCTATGAGGCCGCCGTGTTTTACGATTATCTCAGCGGCTGGCAAAACCTCCGCGTCCTCTGCTCCCTCTCCGGTTGGTGGGATGAGGCCGAGGTGAAACGCGTCGTGCAGATGGTCAATCTCGGCCGCGCCATCCAGCAAAAAACCGCCACCTACAGCCACGGCATGCGCCAGCGCCTCGCCCTTGCCCAGGCCCTGCTGCCCCAGCCCAAGATCCTCCTCCTCGACGAACCCACCGACGGCCTCGACCCCGAAGGCATCCGCGAGTTCCGCGAGCTCATCCTCCACCTGCGCAAGCACCACGGCATGACCATCATGCTCAATTCCCACCTCCTCGGTGAAGTCGAGCAGATGTGCGATCGCTGCGTCATCCTCAAGGACGGCAAAAAAGTCTTCGAAGGCCCCGTCCCCTCGCAGGAAAAATCCCGCCGCATCTTTCAGCTCGACACCAACGACATCGGCCTCGCCCGCGAAGTCCTCGACCGCTGCGGTGCCACCATGGACAAACACGGCATCGTCGAAGTCCCGCTCAACATGGAGCCCCATGAACTCGTCACCGCACTCGTGAATGGGAAAGTGCAGGTCAACACCTGGCAGTCGCATCGCCCCACCCTCGAAGACCTCTACATGGGCCTCTCCTCCAAATCATGACGCTCTTCTTCCAGCAGTGGTATGGCGAGCTCTTGAAGCTCTTCGCACGTCGGCGCACCTACATCGGTTTCGGCGCCTTCATAGCGCTCGAGCTCCTCATTCTGCTGCTCATCAAAAAATTCGGCATGGGGCCGATCCAGAAAGCCATCGTCGGTTCAGGCCAGAGCTTCGAGTACTACTTCTCTGCCCTCACCGTGGCCAGCACCATCATGGGCTTCGCCATTTTCCTGCTCGGGGCCTTGTTCCTCACACTCGTTGCCGGTGATATCGTCGCCAAGGAAGGGGAGGATGGTCACATGCGGCTGCTGCTCGCACGGCCCGTCAGCCGCTTCCGCCTGCTGCTTCTCAAGTACCTCACCTGCAGCGCCTACGCGTTCTTTCTGGTGCAGTTCTTCGCATGGACTTCGTTCCTCCTCGGCCTCATCCTGCGCGGCTGGGGCGGCGGTTATTTCGCCATCGTGCCCGAAGTTTCCGTCGTCGCATTTTACGACTGGGGCCCTGGCTTGCAGCGCTACGCACTGAGTTCTCTCTATCTCGGCCTCAGCATGACGGCGGTCAGCACCATCGCGTTTTTTCTCTCCTGCTTCCGCATCAAGCCCGCCGCCGCCACCATCGGCGCTTTGACCTACATCCTGGTGGACTTCATAATGCGCAACAGCGGCTTCATGGACAACTACCAGCATCTGCTCGTGACCAAGCACATGGCCGTGTGGGGGCGCATTCTCGCAGAAAACATCGACTGGCCCCTCATCTGGCGTGGCTACGCCGTTATCTTCGCAGTAAACGTTACGCTCTTTACCCTGGGCTACGCCGTATTTGAATCCAGAGACTTGAAATCATGAACGTCATCAACAACATCCGCCAGCTTCGTTCCTGGAGCACCATCAACAAAGGCACGCGCTGCGTCTTCGTGCCCACCATGGGCGCCTTGCACGATGGTCATGCCGCGCTCATCCGTGCCGCACGCGAGATCGCCGGCCAGAATGGCAATGTCGCCGTCAGCATCTTCGTCAATCCCCTCCAGTTTGGCCCCGGCGAAGACTTCAGCAAATACCCCCGCACTCTGATCGAGGACCTCAGCCTCTGCCGCGACAACGGCGCGGACATGATCTTCGCGCCCAAGGCCGAGGATCTTTATCCCGCAGATCGCAGCATTGCCCTCTACGAGACCAGCCTCTCAAAGCTGCTCTGTGGCGCCAGCCGCCCGGGCCATTTCGAAGGCGTCTGCACCATCGTCGCCAAGCTCTTCAATCTCGTTCAGTGCGACGACGCCGTATTTGGCAAAAAAGACTACCAGCAGTTCGCCATCATCCGCCGCCTCGTTCGCGACCTCGATTTCAATGTCGTGCTGCATGGCATCGAGACCGTTCGTGAAGCAGACGGCCTCGCCATGAGCAGCCGCAATCGTTACCTGACCCCCGAAGAACGCGCGCAAGCCCCCGCACTCCGCACCGCGCTCATTGCCGCACGTGACGCCTGGAAAAACGGCGAGCGCGACCCCGCCGCTCTGGAGCGTCTCATCACCAAAACGATTCAGGAAAAGGCCCCCGCAAGCCGCATCGACTACGTG
>CALRWM010000148.1:0-5369 GCA_943371875.1 Prosthecobacter debontii
TAGTCGGCTGGGAATTCCACGGCGATCCCGACACCGCCCGCACCGGCCTCGAAGTCGTCGCCGAAGGAAACGTCTGGGCCAGTGGCGTGCGCCTCGGCAAATACGCCGCCACCCTCTTCGAGGGCCCGAAGAAAAACATCGTCTTCAACGCCACCACCATCTTCTGGAGCCAGGGCCTCAGTGATCCCCCCGGCCACATGATCCCCTGGAGCCACTTCTCCCGCCCACATGGACCGGATGAACGCGTGCAGCGCATCACGAAGAATGCGTTGAAGCGGGCTCTGGCATGAAATGGGAGATCGCCATTGCGAGGGGGCTCGAAATGGCCGTCTGGGCTTTGGCGCCTGTCGCGGCGCTGGGTGCTCATCAGGCAGTCCGACAGAAAGTTTTATTTCTACACCGGTATCAGTTGGTTCTGGCCAATGCTGATGATCGTACGCTTTGGGCGGGCAGTCTTTGGAGGCTGGTGGAAGTGCGGTATGGGTTTCTGTGCATGGCCGCTGTTCTGATCCCTGTCGTTTGCAGCTTCGTCCAGCACCTCGGCCTACGCGGATGGTTGCGCACTCTCATAGGCATCGTGGTCTGCGCACCAGCACTGTGGTATGCCAGTGTCGCTTTGCAGCTGTTCGGGAAGGTGATAACACATGCGCCTTGACGCAGTTCTTTTGGCCTTTCACTCCCAGCACGCTGAAGCTCCTTCGCAAAACGCCACAAACTTTCGTCACTGTTACACTCGCTGCAACTGGCATGGGAACAGGTGCAGTCCAACGCAGGGGCCTGCGGCGTGGACTGCACGCGGCTGCTCGCCGTCAAAGAGCACCTCAAACAAGGCAGCTACCAGCCCAAGCCAGTCAGACGGGTTTACATTCCAAAACCGGGCAGCAGCGAACCGGAACGAAGTGGAGATAGCCAGCCGCAGGCTGCCCGAAGGGAGAGCGAAGCAAAAGAAGCCGTTGGGCATACCGACGGTCACCGATCGCGTCGTGCAGACCGCGACGAAGAGGGTCATTGAACCGATCTTCGAGCGAGAGTTCGCCGAGCACAGCCATGGATTTAGACCCGGGTTCTGACTGGAGAGCCGGATGCGGGAAACCCGCCAGTCCGGTTCGGAGGGAGGGGCGGCGTTCATCGCGCCGTCCCTACCCCTATCTACTCGAGCATGCGCGCCTTCAGCTCTGGCGTGGGCATCATGCAGGACTCGTCTTTGCCGAACCAGCGGTAGCGGTTGCGGGCGATGATGTAGTAGGCGGCGTCGCGCAGAGCACGTGGCAGGAGTTTGAAAAAAAGCGCGAGTTTCCATGCGCCACCGAGAGTGCGGGCGATTTCGAGGGCGGCGTCGCTGGCTTTGAAGGCACCGCGAGGTGTGATGAAAAGCATGGCGTTGGGCGCAGCGGGATCGAGGCCGTGCTGCGCATAGAGCTGGCTGCCAAGCGGGCTTTGAATGGGCGCGAATTTGATCTTGCCCCCAGGATCTCGCTTTACGATGAAGCGCACGCTGGCATCGCAGAGATGGCAGATGCCATCAAAGAGAAGCAGGTGGTCGCGGCTGGGATCGTAATGGGGCACGGCTAGTCGAGCTTACGACTGTCCGGAGCGTTTGGCACTGAGGAAAACCAGAAGAGGTAGGCGAAGATGAGCAACGTGCCAAAGCCGAGGGTGAAGCCCCAGATGTGAGAGTGTGCCATGGGATGGAAAATGTAGGAGGAGATACGGCTGAGAAGAGAGACGGGCCGGCGCAGGAGGTCCCAGCTGTTCCAGCGGTCAAAGCGGCCGAGGTAAATGCCGAAGCCGCTCAGACCGAGTGAGCCGACGCTAACGCACCATGCCGTGGCGTGGGAAAACTTCCGCGCAAACCAATGCTGAACGATGTGAAGGGACTGAAAGCCGAACCAGAGCGCGACGAAGGCAAAGGAGAGCAGCATGAGGAGATCGAGCCACTTGGGGACGTGGGCGTTGTGCTCGTTGAGGTGCATCAGGTCAGTGAGGACATAGGGAGCATTGGGAAAGAACAGCAGCCAGACTGCGAGCAACGGCACTGCCAGCACGAGGCGGTTGACCTGTCGCAGGCCGAGGCTGAGGCCGAGCGGGATGGCTGCCAGGAAGAGATTCCACAGCATGAAAGCGTAGTAGTTATGTCCGGCGAGGTGAATGCGCAGGTTCAGAACGATGCAGCACCACAGGCAGGCGAGGAGGTTCAGCAGAAAGACGCGGTTGGACATGGCTGGCGCAACGATACGCTTCAATGCGCAATCACGGCAAGTGGCGCGCGATTTATGAAGATGAATTCACGTGGGGTTCACGGGAAGTTCATCCTTGAGGCGCTCTCAATCAATGCACTCTGTAATGCGGAGGAGACTGTGAGGACCTTAGTAATTCAGCGAAGTCTTCGTGGCAAAAATGTCACGTTTTATTGGTGTTTGAGTGATATTAGAGAGGCGTGTATGCAGCATATTGCTCATTATGTCTTTAAAAGAGTTTCTACTTACAATTTGGTTTGGAAAAGACAAGGCCTTGGCGAAGATCGCAGAAGAGGACAATGGCTATGATTACTTTCCGGTGAGTGTTCTCGTTGCTGATCCAGAGGCCAATCTGACGCTGCACAGGTTTCTCCTGACGAGTCTTGATTCGGCAAAAACGAGGCCCATTTCAGTGATGGGGGCCGACTATGAGGTAGGCGTGGTCAGCATCAATCCTGCGCCTCAAATTCCGCCTTTTCAAACTCCCACCGCCGTCTCCGGCTCATGAATTTGGCCTTTCCTGCACTATGCATTTTGCTGCTGGCCCTGCCTGGCATCCTGTTTCGAAAAGCTTTTGCTCGCGCGGCACTGCCCATGCCGCTGATGTCTGGCAGCGGCCAGCATAGGGTGAACAAATACCCTGTCAGCATCCGCCCCTTCACAGAGGAAATCTGCATCGGCTTGGTATGGACGATATTGCTTCATGTGATGTGGCTCATGCTCTGGTCGATTCCTTGCCTGGCTCAATTCATGCCTACTTTCGATGATGCGATTGTTGTCGTGCATGGACCGGGCAGCCTTGATGCGAAGGATTACTCGAGTGCAATCCACAGGCTTGTTGAGAAGAGGCTGTGCATAGCAACTTATTTCATCACGCTTTACGCGGCCTCCTTCCTCCTGGGAAGATTGACGCTCTGGATCGTTCGCGACTTTCATCTGGATCATTCTTGGATGATGGTTCGCTTGGAAGACCAGTGGTTCTATTTCCTCAACGGCGAGATTTTCAAATTCAGCGAATTTAAACAGTTCTTTCAGGGACCTGTGCCGAAGATCAGCGGCACTTACGTTTCTTTGGTCGTTACTCAATCTGGCGCCGATTATCTGTACAAGGGTTTTCTCTGGGATTTCCACCTGGATCGGGATGGTGGTCTCGACCGGTTGGTACTTCATCACGCCATTCGTGCAAAATTTGATCCTCCAGCTGGCAAAGATGAAGCCGGGACCAAAACATCCGGCCAGCCATCCGATACATCCGAAACGGTTGTTGAGAATTTGAACCGGGTGGAAAATCTGAAAGAGGCGAAAAACAATTCTGATGAACTGAGCATCACGGATGCGGGCTGGAAGTTCCAGAGGGTATCCAGCCAGTTGTTCACCGTGAGGTATGCGGATTGCAAGACCTTGGCCTGCACCTATTTCTATGTGAGGAAACGCAAACCCGAGTGAACCAAATTCCTCGCCTCCCCATTCTCAAACTGCCACCTTACGCCGATTTTTCTCCGCCTTGAGCTGGCCGCAGCCTGCGGCCACATCGATGCCGCGACGCTGGCGGATGGTGCAGGGGAATCCGGCTTCCTGAAGGATGCGGTGGAAGGTGTCGGCTGAACTGTCGCTGCTTTCGGTGCCAGCGTAGCCGTCGGTGCGATTGAGCGGGATGAGATTGATGTGGGCGTCCAGACCCTTGAGCAGTTCGGCGATGCGGTGTGCGTGCTCGGGCGTGTCGTTGACACCTTCGATCAAGGTCCAGGCGAAGAAGATGCGGCGTCCGGTTTGCGCATTGTAGCTGCGGCAGGCGGCGATGAGATCGGCCAGGGGCCAGCGCTGGTTGGCGGGGATCAATTTGGCGCGCTCCTCCTCCGTGGCGGCGTGGAGGCTGACGGCGAGATTGTAGGGCCGGTTTTCCGCCGCCATGCGCAGGATGCCGGGCACCACGCCGACGGTGGAAACGCTGATTTTGCTGGGACCGATGTTCAGGCCCCGGGTGTCGCAGATGATGTCGAGGGCGTTCATCACGGCATCGTAGTTGTGCAGGGGCTCGCCCATGCCCATGAAAACGAGATTGCGCAGGCCTTTCTTCTCACCTTTGGCGCGCACGGCGCGCTGCGCATGCAGCACCTGGGCCACGATTTCGCCGGGGCGCAGATGGCGCACGAAACCCATCTGGCCGGTGGCGCAAAACACGCAGCCCATGGCGCAGCCTGCCTGGGTGCTGACGCAGGCGGTGTGGCGGCCGGGGTAGCCCATGATGACGGTCTCGATCTCCTGCGCATCGGCCATGCGGAGGAGAAATTTGTGCGTCAAGCCATCGCTGCTCGGAGTGTCCAAAGAGGCGGGTGGCACGTCGAGCGTCCATGAGCCATCGCTGAGCACCTGAGTGAGCCACTTGCGCAGGGGGGGGAGGAGATCCTCACGGGAGAGGGGATCCGCCATCGCTTTGAAGTGCAGGGTGTTCCAAAGCGTGCCTGCATGCGCCGGACGCAGACCTGCGGCCACGATCACCTCGCGCAGTTGGTCAAAGGTCAGGTCATGGAATGATTGTGACATCAGGTGAGGTAAGGGTTTTCGCGCTTCTCACGGCCGATGGTGGTGTCATCGCCGTGGCCGGGGTAGACGCGGGTGGCATCGGGCAGGACGAAGAGCTTCTTAATGATGCCGCTGAGCAGCAGCGATCCGGAACCGTTGGGGAAATCTGTGCGCCCGACACTGTCCAGAAAGAGAACATCACCGCCGAAAAGCAGGTTTTGGGATGGGAGGTGGAAGCAGAGGCTGTCCGGAGAATGACCGGGGACGTGGTAGAGATTCCAAGTCTCGCCGAGGACTTCGATCTGGCTTTGTCCTTCGAGAACCTCATCCACCGCAAACGGGGGGACTGAGAAGGGACTGCCCGTCACGGCACCGTAGAGAATCTCCAGCGTCAGCTCGCGTGAATAGGGGGCAAAGGAGTACACCTTGCAGCCGTGCTCCGCCTTCACAGCAGCGGCATCCAGCACGTGATCAAAGTGCTGATGCGTGAGGAAGAGGACATCCACCTTCACTTTTTGCCGCTTAAGCCATGCGCCTATTCCATCCGGTGCATCCACAAGAATAGTCCCGCCGGGCAGGGTGAGCAGATGGCCGTTGGTGGCGGCGATG
>CALRWM010000149.1:0-5268 GCA_943371875.1 Prosthecobacter debontii
GAGGCATCCCGGCCCAGGCGGCGAACGGCGGTTAGTTCGTGCGGACGGTGGTGGTCTCCGTCGTGGTGGACACGGGGGCCAGGGTCAGGGGCGATCTGCGGGTCGTCGTCTCTTCCGTGGTGGTGGTGATGGTCGTGGGCGGCGGCGGACGGCGGTCCTCGTCGTCGTCGTCCATCGTGTCGCAGCTGGAGAGAGTCATGAGGGCGGCGGCAGCAAGGCAGCTGTAAAAGAGCGGGTGTTTTTTCATAGGGGGTGGCGGTTTATTTCTTGGTTTCGGTGGTGGTCGTGGTGGTCTTCTCGGCGGTGGGAGTGACGACGGTGGTTTTTTCCACCGTCTTCTCGGCGGCCGGGGTGACGATGGTGGTGTTTTTCTCGATCACTTTGTCCGGACCGGGGGCTGAGGTGTTGACGCGTGCGTCACACGCGATCAGGAGAAAAGGGGCAAGGGCCAGTAGGAAGTAAGGTTTCATGGTAGGAGATGCAGGGTATGGTTGGGTGAAAATGAGGGTGATGCGGGCGGGCCGCACCGATGATGAGGGGCAGCGGGCAGGGGGCTTCAATGAGAGCGCGGCGGATGGCAGGCATCCGCCACCACCCATCACGCCGCCTGCAGGCTGTGGATGGCATTGCGTGTGCGGAAGACCTGGCGCAGCCGTTTCAAGCCCAGCTCCATGCGGGTTTTCACGGTGCCCAGCGGCGTCTGCATGGTGTGGGCCACCTCGCGCTGGCTCATGCCCTGGAGGAAGGCCAGCTCGATGACTTTTTTCTGCGCCACGGGCAGCAGCGTCAGGTGCTCTCCCAGCACGCGGCCCAGATCCGCCTGCACGCATTCATCCGCGCAGCCCTGGGAGTAGGACTCGCTCTGCTGCACCTCAGTCTCCATGCGGCCGACGGCGCGGCTGTAGGCCATGGAGCGCCGCACGTGATCGATCGCGCGGCGTTTGCTCAGCGTCATCAGCCAGGCCAGCGGGCGGCCTTTGGTAGGGCAGTAATGGTGCGACTGACGCCACAGAGTGAGCATGCACTCCTGCAAAACATCGTCCGCGCCCGCCTCATCCGTGACCGTGTGCAGGATGGCGGTCTTGAGCATGCGGCGGTGGCGCTCGACTAAAGTTTTCAAAGCCGAGGCATCGCGCCGCTGGATGGCGGCCATGAGTTCTTCGTCCGTCGCCTGCGGACTCTCCGGGCTGAAGGCGTGAGTCTGGGGCTGCGGTGATCCGTTGTTCCTGGCAAGAGTGGGGACGAGTGTGTTCATGGGGCAGAAGAGTCTGATTCAGGGTCAGCGCGGAGGGAGATCCCCGTTGCTTACCCTCGGATGCTAACAAGCCTGCGCCCTCTGCACCATGGGGTGATACCCTACGCCGCCCCGCCGCCCCGCAGGCTCCGCTGGCAGCGAAAGGGGTCAGGCAACAACACCGCCGGCGGCAGGGCAGGGGACACCGGCCCGCGCACGCTGCCGCACGCCTTTGCCTCCACTGTACGTGTCCATTCCGTGTGTGTCCGTGCTTCCCATGGCTGGAACCCCACACGCATGCCTGCTGCCTTTTCAAATGGCCCGGCATGTGTTCACGAACGGGGCCGTGTTCACGCATCCGTGAACACGGCTTTTTTCATGAACATGCCGTATGCCGCATGGGTGCTGCCCGGGCCCTGAGGTGTTCCTGGCATGGCCGGGATCTCTGCGGCGTTCCGCACGTCCGCTCCTTTCAAACAGGGGATCAAGATGATCCCCCTCCTTCATGCCGTCACCGAAATGGGGTCACTCATTGAATTTCACTCCGCAGCGGTGAGCCGGGGTTTGACGAGGGTGCCGGTGGTGCTCCACTCCTGCCGGGTGAGATCGATGGCAAATGAGAACGCGCCGGTGAACTGCGCGGTGCCGGAGATGACGGTGCCGGTGCATTGCTCCGGGGTGCAGCGGACGCTGCTCAATTGCGAGGGGCCGATGGCGGCGGCGAGCCTTTCTTTGTCGGTGAGCCGGGCGTTGTCGAGGCGCTTCTTCCACGCCTGCTCCACCGGGGTGAAGTCGCAGGTGATGGATTTCCGATCTGACAGGCGCAGGATGAGGAGAGAAAAATTGGCCCGGTCCGTCTGGATGCCCAGCGCGAGGTAGCTTTCATCGTCGCTCCACTGCGGCGTGCAGCGGCCCGCCGGAGCGGTGATGACGAAGTGCGGCCGGCCCTTCTCCTCCAGCACCAGCGTCTGCGTGGCCTCCTCTTCCCCGTCTCCGACTGGCGCGACCGCGCCCGGCAGCGGGGTGGAATCGCCCAAGCGCAGGTGGAGCTTGCCGCTGGGGGAGGAGAGTGGGGCGGGCGCAGATGGTGAGGCGGCCTCTTCGGCGGCGGCGAGGGGGAGGGCTAGGGCGAGGAGGAGGGTTGCTAGAGTCGCTTTCATGGCGATCAAGCCGCAACCAACTGCGGCGCGCTTTGCGGGCGTGCTTCCATGCGGACGTAGCGCTTGAAGAGTTCCTTGGTGAGGTTCTCCGTGTCTGTGGAGAGGAGGGTTCTCACCTCGCCGAAACGCAAGGTGGATTCACGGGGGCGCACGGCTTCGTGGAAGGCGAACTGGCAGGTCTTGGGATCGCGAATCATGTCTTTCACGCGCTGCATCTCCAGCTTCATGGCAGCGGCTGCGGCGGCGAACGCGTGTTCGTTCTGATCGGGAAAAAGCGCCTTCATGCGGGCGGTCATCTTTTCCTCCATGATGAAGTCAAACCAGCATGGCTGCAGGCAGTTCACCACCACGCCCACGTTCACAAACTCCCCCGTCTCCGGGTAGGGCAGGAAGCGGAGCACAGCGTAATTGCAGGCGGCTTGGGGTGGGTTCATGGCAATCTTGAAAAGGCGGATGTGAAATCCACATTAAAGCGCTGAGCCTCTGTGCAAATAGAACACACGTTCTTCCACTCCACCGCCACTTCCACGGCCTTTGCCTCATAGTCTGCCGGTGTGGAAATCTTTTCAGCACGCGGACGATTTCTGAGCTGTCCTTTGGGGTTGCGCTGGCATTCGAGTCCTCCGCTCTGCACTAGAGCGTCTTCAGGGAACAAGGCCGCCAATACCCAGGATTCCAATGCCTGAGCCGGAGTACACAACACTACATGATGAGGGGTTTCTGTTTCCCCCATCCAGCGCAGCATCACAGATCGAAGCTTATTCGTCGTGGCAGAGCACGGCGGGCAAACTTCAGAGCAAGGCAGGTCACCCGAGGCATCCTGGATATGACCTTTCTGGTAAGTTGTTCGTGCAACATCAGCATCAATCTGGACCACCAACACGTCATACCTGCTAAAGAGGACATGACCGGACAGCTTTCCATCGTTGTCAGCGACGGCCTGTTTGCACCAGCGGTAAACACCCGGCCATCCCACACCAGTGCTCCCAGGTTGTGCATTGAAAGTTGAATCAAGCAAAGGTTGAAGCTCCGTGATGATCAATTGCCGCCCAGTCAGCAACGAGCCAATCACAGCCTCCAGGATTTTGAAGTCCGTCGTGCCTTCGACCACCAGTCCAATCTTAATAACTTTTGACTTAGACATTGGGCACCCCTCCCAGATGCCCCATGATCCACAATCGTGACAGAGTCGCACCATCACGCGCAGCCAGCGCACGGAGTTTTTCATCTATGACCACCCGGCTCACCACGGTTTTCCCCGCAAAAGTACGATCCACAGTAAACAGCCGCACACGCTCATCATTTAAAGGCAGCCCATCCAATGCCATCGGATTATGCGTCGTGAGCAACACCTGTCTGTCTTGGGTTGCCAGCAGATGAGTACATATGTTCTGCATCAACACCTTCACAAGACGTGGATTCATGCCGTGATCCCAATTCTCCACTGCAAAGAAGGCCGGGGCCTTGGGATGCAGACACAGCACCATGATAAAGGCCAAATACAGTGCGCCTTCGTTAATGTCTCCTGGGCCAAGAAGGCGAAAGTGTCCCGTGTCATTCCGAAAATACTTGTCCATAAAGGCCAGCATAGGAGGTGGAGCAGGTTCCGGAGCTTTCTCGCCCTTCAGTTTCATCACACCAAATCCACCGAACCATGACAGAGCTCGTTTAAACTCAGCCATCAATTGGGACCCCGTTTCTTTTTTCTCGGTCAGTTCATCCACAGCCTCTGCCAATCGCCCACCAGAAAGACCAAGAGGCTCTCTAATGCTGCGGTCTTCCACCGCTCCACGCAGAAACGGGGTGTCCGGCTGATAGATCGAAAATGCCGCCAGACTTTTCAAAAATATGGATACCGGCGCTGACGGAGCGATCTCCGCCAGCCTCAGTGCTGCAAGCCCGGACTCTGGATCACGACTTGCCGAACCATTCGCCGTGCGACGGTCTACAATACTTTTTTTACCCTCACGCAGCATCTCTTTCTGGTAATGCCAGGCCCCCAGCTTTCCTTCCTTCGGGCTGCTGAGTTCCACCCGGTAGCTCGCATTGGCACCTTCCGCTGAAAGCCTAGCATTAGCATCCAGAGCCGAGTCTTGAAACAATGGACGATAATAGGAGCCTGACCGACATCCACGCCACATCAGCAACGACTGATCCACCTTGCCACCTGCCGCTGCTGCCAGGAGCGCGATTCCCTCCAGCAAATTGCTTTTGCCACTACCGTTCGCCCCGATGATCACATTTACCTGCCCAAGCTCAAGCTCGGCCAATTCGATGGATTTAAAGGACTCAATATGCAGACTTTTGATCATAGATTCTGTCCTTGAAGGTAACTCAGCATGGTTTGCTTGGCGAGCACATTGCGTCCCAAACCATGCTCATCCAGCAGCTCACTGGCAGCGACAGCAGAGTGGAGTTGAATGATGGGACTTCCCGGGGCTTGGCAGCTTTTGAGCTGGGGAACGACTTGTTTAGAGGAGGCGTCCATAGGATGAGAACAGGAAAGGATGAATGATAAACTTGGGAGGTGTCGGGGATGGAGGCTCTTAGAGTGATGACGGATTCGGCGGGGGCGCAGCGGAGGATCACCCCCGGCTTCCTTTCCGAGTTTCAGCAGTCGTTCGGACAGGTTGGCAGGGGCGATGTAGAGCATTTACCGGCCTTTCTTGCGTGGGTCGAGGACGCCGCGCTCGCAGAGATTGAGGAAGTCGGTGCGGGCGGTCTGATATAGCAAATCGCAAAACTCATTTCCGGATCGAGCAGATGGAGGCGGTCTGAGTGGCCGATGACATGAAGTGGTTGAGGGCATGGCAAAGACGGTCTTCGAGCTCCGCGCCGCTTCGTGCGATCCAGTCGGCAAAGAAGTCGGCCTTC
>CALRWM010000150.1:0-5131 GCA_943371875.1 Prosthecobacter debontii
AATCCGGGTTCCGGTGAAGGTGCGGCCTTCTGCCGAATATTCATAAATTGCCTTCACTTCATAACTCGTCCCGCGTCTGTTTCCACGGGCCGAATCCATCGACGAGTTAGTGATGCGGCCTGAGGTCGTGGGCCATGATGAAACGAAAAATCTTTCAATATGTTCCCGCGCAGAGCGAAACAATATCCATCCGCCAAGGATCACGCAGACCAACGGCAGAAAGAGAAACAGGACGGGTATTTTCTGAGTCATGGATGGCGCTGTAAGTTGGGCAAATGTACCAATTCAGGGCGTCTCCGTCGTGTGAAACAAATTCCATGCGTGCCCATCGGGATCAAGGAAACTGTGCTGATACATGAAGCCGTGATCTTCCGCTTCTTCGACAGTCGTGCCTCCGGAGGCCACGGCTTTCCGAACTAGATCGTCAATTTCCGCCCGGCTGGAGCAATGGAGGCAGTTCAGAACCTCCAGGAACTTGGAAGTGTCACAGTGGCCTCGAGGTGAGAACGTGGCGAAAACCGACTCATCCGAAAGCATGAGCTGAATGGTTTCGCTGATGATGATGCAGACGTGCTTCTCTCCGCTAATGCCCTCATTGACGGTGAAGCCAAGGGCCGTGTAAAACGCTCGACCTCGAGATACATCCTTGGTGGAAAGGTGAACAACAATGGCGCGAATCATGGTGTGTCTGAAATAGATTGGGTCGAAAACCAAGGCAAGCGGATATGGTGCGTGGCGGAGCAGATATTCGCGGGGCTCAGACGTCTTCTTATTCAGAGGGCCAAGTTTCAACGCTTCGCGCAATTCGAATTATGGGGATGTGACGGACCAAACAAAACTGTTCAGACTCGTGCCCATCTTTTGCTCGAACCGTAACATCGTATCCCTTGCTCGTTGCCGCCTTCCAAAATGAACCGAGGTCGAGCCATGCTTTAGAGCGGTGAATGCGGATGATTGAAAAGCCGTTACCTTCGAAAGTTTGACGAATTTTGCGAGGAGCGCTCCAGTGCAATGCGAGTCTGCCCAGAATGGATACGGAGAGAAATACAACACTCAGGATCAGTACGAGATGCAAAAGTTCATTCATGAGATTTGCGTAGCAATGACTAACCTTTAAACGGGTCAAGTCATAGTGACCATGGACGTATCGGATTAATATGCTCGCAGGAATTGCACTGAACTCCCTGCTTTCGGAGTTTGGAGTAAACCTGTGCGCTGGCATCAATCATCTCAGTCCACACTCCGCAAAGTGAGGCAAGACTGGCCACCGCCAATACTAACTCAACAACCATGGCGGTCGTTGTGACGAATACTATGCCTACGACGGCAGCACCCACTGCAGATGCAATAGCAATGCACAGGAATTGACCCGGACGGTGGCTAAGCTCGATTCGCACTTTGCATTGCTGACACTTCATAACTTGCTTTCTGCGGCGTTCACAGGTGCCGTTTTACCTTCACCTGCCGTTTCTGAGCAACCTAAATAACTATTTCCAAAGAACACATCACTTCAGCCACGCATCCCGATGCGCTTCCACAAACGCATCATCATTCAAATGCGGGTAGGCGCGATAGACGCGATCAATTTCTTCAAGCTGGCCGGGGCTGAGGGATTCGTGTTCGTCTAGGCACCAGAGGCCTTCGAGGAGGCCTTGGCGGCGGAGGACTTCGTGGAGGCCGGCGATGCAGCCGTGGTAGGCGTTGGCGGCGTCGAAGAAGGCGGCGTTGCTGTCGGTGACTTCAATGCCGAGGCGCAGCAAGTCGGAGGTGGCTTCGGCGTTGCGGCATTGTTCTAGAAGCTGCACGGCGCGCTGGGTCCAGACGGACCAGTGGCCGAGGAGGCCACCGACGATGCGGCGCTCTTTTCCGGCGAAGCGGTAGGGGGTGAGAAAGTCGGCGACGATGTTGTCGTCGTTGCCGGTGTAGAGGGCGATGTCATCGCGCCCGGCTTCCATGACGGCGCGGACGACGTCGAGGGTTTGATAACGGTTGAACGGGGCCATCTTGATGGCGACGACGTTTTCGATTTCGGCAAAGCGACGCCAGAATGAGTAGGGCAGCACGCGGCCACCGACGCTGGGTTGCAGATAGAAGCCGACGACGGGCAGCACCTCCGCCACGGCACGGCAATGTGCGATGCGTTCATCCTCGGTGGCCGCAGGCAGCGCGCCGAGACTGAGGAGTCCGGCGTGGTAGCCGAGCTCGCGCAGCAGCTCGGCCTCACCGACGGCTTGGGGTGTGGCTCCGCAGATGCCGCCGATGCGTACGAGGGGTCTGGCCGCGCGATCCAGCTCTTCCTTCGCGAGTTCCAGCACCGGCTTGAACAAACCGATCTGCGGATCGCGAATGGCAAACTGGGTGGTGTGCACGCCGACGGCGAGTCCGCCGACTCCGGCGGCGATGTAGTAGCGTGCCAGTGCGCGCTGCCGCCGTTCATCGAGCTTGCGCTGTGCCGTCAGGGCGAGCGGATGGGCGGGGATGGCGATGCCGTGCTGGAGCGGGGAGCGAAAGTCGAAGTTGTTCATGAAAATTTGCTTCGCATGCTGACGGCTCAACCTTTCAACCGAGTCCTTATGCTGCGCCACTTCCTGTTTCTGCTTTTTGCCACCGCCACTCTTCATGCCGCGGATGAGTTCCCGCTGGCGCCTGCGCAGGAGTGCCATCCGCGCAATGGACTGCCAAACTTCTTTGCGAAGGCGAACACGGCGGGTGCGGAGATCAAGATTGGGTATCTGGGTGGATCGATTACGGCGCAGAACGGGTGGAGGCCGAAGACGCTGGCGTATTTTCAGCAGACGTATCCCAAGGCGAAGTTCAGCGAGATCAATGCGGCCATCGGTGGCACGGGCTCGGACCTGGGTGTGTTTCGTTTGAAGCAGGATGTGCTGGATCACAAGCCGGACCTGATGTTCGTGGAGTTCGCGGTGAATGACGGCGGTGCATCCCCGGAGCAGATCTTTCGCTGCATGGAAGGCATCGTGCGCCAGACCTGGAAGGCGCTGCCGGAGTGCGACATCTGCTTTGTCTATACGGTGACGGAGGCGCTTGTGCCCGCGATGCTGGAAGGGAAATTCCAGCGCTCCGCGAGTGCGATGGAGAGGATCGCTGATTTCTACGGCATCCCGACGATTCACATGGGCATGGAAGTGGCGAAGCTGGCGAAGGAAGGCAAGCTGGTGTGGAAGGCGAAGCTCCCGAAGTCGGACGAGGAGAAGAAAGCGCTGGAAGGCAAATTCGTCTTCGCACCGGACAGCGTGCATCCGCACGTGGAAACCGGTCACGAGTTGTACCTGGCGGCCATTGTACGTTCGCAGGAGCCGATCAAGGCGGCGTCGAAAACGACGGGCGCGCATGTGCTGGGCGCACCCTTCATCGCCACGAACTACGAGCAGGCCAAACTGCTGCCGATCAGCGCCGCGACGCTCTCGAAGGGCTTCACGCTGCTGGATCCGAAGACGGATGATTTTGGCAAACGCTGGGCTAATCGCATGACTTCGCTGCACAAAGGCTCGCAGCCGGGTGAGACGATCAGCTTCAAGTTCAAAGGCACGCGCTGCTCCATCTATGACATCATCGGTCCGGACTGCGGGCAGGTCAGCGTGACGCTGGATGATCAGCCTGCGAAGATCGTTCCGCGCTTTGATGCCTACTGCACCTACCACCGCCTCAGCGCGCTCGTCATCGGCAGCGACCTCGAAGACAAGGTGCATACCGTGAAGATCGAGATCGATGCCAAGCAGCCAGACAAGGCGACGATCCTCGCGAAGAACGGCAACAAGATCGACAAGCCAGAGCGCTTTGATGCAACGGCGTTTTATCCCGGTGCTATTCTGCTGGTTGGTAACCTGGTTCCCTAGGGGCGTGATTCCGAACAGCCGTGCTACCTTCATTGCTTGTCACAAAGTTGAAAGACTGCGTGCAACGGGCGCCCATCGCTGGACTCCCAAGCACGCTTACTTCGACGATACAGCGGTTCGCAAAACGCATTTCCGTTGAGCGGGTTGTTTCTTGCTGGAGGATCATGGGCTCCGACGGCGGCTGGCTGCAGACAGCCAGCCCCACCCGCGCTGGGCTGGCGCATGCCCGGCGCTAGGGAGGGAGGCTTGTCCTCAAGCGTTCGTCGATTGTCGTCACTAGCCGCTTTCAAGAGATCAGTTTTGGTAATTATTGAACGCTCAAGATTAGTTCGATATATTAACAGTTTTTATTTTACATATTATTTATGGAAATAATAGTATGTTTGTTTTCCCATGAGCCACGACCCTGCCCGCGTAGAGCAGCTCTTAATTGAGGCGCTCGAACGTGCGAACCACATTGAGCGCCATGTCTTTCTCACTGCAGCTTGTGGGAATGATACGGCATTGTGGAATGAGGTCTGGGACCATGTGCGCAATCACCTTGGCAACGACGACCAGGAGCGCCGCACCCGGGGGATCCGTGTGCCTAAATCGCCGGGCCATGGACCCCTGGAAGAGAAGCCAGGGGACATGATCGGCCCCTACCGGCTGCTGCAAATCATTGAGGACAGCACCTTCAGCTCGATGTGGATGGCCGAGCGAAACCAGCGTGTGGCGGAGTTCGTTTCCATCAAGATCATCACCGCAGCAGCCAACGATTTTTTGATTCGCTATGAAGCCCAGAAACATGCGCTGGCGCTGCTGGATCACCCCGATATCGCCAGACCGCACGCTTGTGGCATGACCCCGGGTGGCAGGCCCTTTATTGTCACGGAGCTGCTGCACGGGTCGCCCATCACCCAGTTTTGCGACGATCAAAGGCTCTCGCTGCTGACGCGCGTTCGATTGTTCATTCAGGTTTGTGAGGCCATCCATCACGCCCACCAGAAAGGCGTGGTGCATGGAGATCTGCAACCTTCCAACCTGCTCGTCCGATGGGGTGATCAAGGGCAGCCGGTGCTGAAGGTGACAGACTTTGGCATCGCCCAGGCCATGAACCACTCCCTAGTAACACCCACCGGGCAACTGCGGGCACCTGCCGCCTACCTGTCTCCCGAGCATGTGGCCGCCAAGGCGATCGATGCACGCACCGACATTTATGCGCTGGGCATGCTGCTGTATGAAATGATCACAGGGCGACTGCCGATTCCCACTCCCAGAGACGCGGCGGAGCA
>CALRWM010000151.1:0-4949 GCA_943371875.1 Prosthecobacter debontii
AGGCCGACTTCTTTGCCGACTGGATCGCACGAAGCGGCGCGGAGCTCGAAGACCGTCTTTGCCATGCCCTCAACCACTTCATGTCATCGGCCACTCAGACCGCCTCCATCTGCTCGATCCGGAAATGAGTTTTGCGATTTGCTATAGAAAAGAGCTGCCGGGACAATGACAGCCCCTGCCCCGTTCTCCTCGCGGTTTGTTTCATCTCACGCCTTCGCATGCAGCACTCCGTCGATCGTGCGCAGAAGCGTGTTGGAATTATACGGTTTGTGCAGGACTGTATCCACCCCCAGCGATTTCAGGGTGTCGAGCTGGGCCTGATTGCACAACCCCGTGGAGGCAATCACCGGGACATCGGGGTTTATTTTCCGCAGCGTGCGCAAAAACAGCACCCCATTCATGACAGGCATCATGATGTCCGTCAAAATGAGGGCAACCTCCTGCGAGTGCTCGGTGTACAAGACAAGGGCTTCGGTCGCATTATTGGCCAGCAGGACGCGGTAGCCGTTTGCCTCCAGCACCTCACGCGCCGCATTGGCGATCGCCACCTCGTCGTCCACCACCAGGACGCATTCCCCGTGGCCGGTCGGAGCAGGTGCAGAGGCAGAGATGTCCGTAATCGCCGCCTGATCCGGGGCGGCCGGCAGATAAATCTGGAAGGTCGTCCCTTTGCCAAGCGCGGTCACCACCTTGAGCAGGCCGCCATGGCTCTTGACGATGCCATGCACCGTGGAAAGGCCGAGTCCGGTGCCTTTGCCAATTTCCTTGGTGGTGAAGAAGGGATCAAAGATGCGTTCCAGGACTTCAGGTGGGATGCCACTGCCCGTGTCGCTCACTTCCAGCAGCACATGCGGGCCTGGCGCTATTTCGGACAGCATGCTCGCGTAGCTGGCATCAATGTCGAGGTTGGTGGCGCTCAGCCGCAGCGTTCCTCCATCCGGCATGGCGTCACGCGCATTCACACAGAGGTTGAGCAGCACCTGGTGAATCTGAGTGGCATCTCCGAGCACGAGCCTCAAGTCCGGACCTTTGATGCAGTCGAGGACGACTTCCTTGGGGAAGGTGCTGCGGATCATCTGCTCCATCTCAGTGATCAGCATGTCCACCTGCAATGGATGCCGTTCGCCTTCCAGACCACGTCCAAAGGCGAGCACTTGCTTGACGATCTGCGCCCCACGTGCGGCGCTCATCGCGATGGTGTCGCACAGGCTGTCACGTTTTTCCGCTGGCAACCCCAGGCGCAGCACGGCCACGGACATCATGATGGGGGTGAGAATGTTGTTGAGATCATGAGCCACCCCGCTGGCGAGCGTGCCGATGCTCTCCATGCGCTGTGCCCGGAGGAACTGGGCCTCGAGCTTCCTGCGCTCGGTGAGGTCATGAAAGGTCCACACACGGCCGTAGTAGGTGCCATCACTGCCACGCACAGGTGCGGAGTGGCGCTCCACGATGGTGCCATCCACCTGCTCAATGACATCAGTGCTGGATTCGTACGGATGTGCATTGAGATGGGTGATCTTTTGGAGAAAGACTTCAGGCTCCTTTACCTGTTCCAGGACGTATTGAAGCTGCCGCGTATCGTCAGGATCTTCGGCAATGGGCGGCGGAATTTTCCAAAGCTCGTTCATCCGTCGGTTCTGGAGCAGCTTCCTGCCCGCGTTGTCCAAGACGAGGATACCATCAATCGCCGAATGCACCTGCGCTTCAAAGAAGGCCGTACGCCAGCGCAGCTCCTGCTCCGCCTGCCTGCGTTTGGCCTCACCTTCGCCCACCTCCAGAGCGAAGCCGATGTCCATGGCAAGCTCATCAAGCAGCAGCGTTTCCTCCTCATTGAAGAAGCCGACCATGCCCGAGTAGAGATTAAAGTTGCCGATGACGTTCCCTCCGACTTTGATCGGAAAGCAGGCGCACGAACGGTAGCCGCGCTTCAGCACCGCATCACGCCACGGTGCCAGCAGCGGATCGTGTTCCATATCTGTGCAGGTGACGTGCTCTCCAGTGAGGAAGCATGTGCCCGAGGGCCCGCTGCGCCGCGCGTTGTCACTCAGATCAATGTTTATCAGATCCAGATACCCATCCACCAGGCCGGCTGAGGCCACCGGCTGCAACTTTTGTGCCGCGATGTCATGCATTCCCACCCAGGCCATGCGGAAGCCCCCCTTCTCCACTGCGATCTGGCAGGCTTTCAGGAGCATCGCCTGCGGATCTTTTTCAAGAACGATGGTCTTGTTGATCTCACTGAGCACCGCATAGACACGGTTGAGCTGGCGGATGCGCAGCTCTGCCTGCTTCATCTCCGTGACGTCCTGGTTCGTGCCAAGAATTTTGCCCGTCCGGCCGCTGGCATCCATGAGTATCCTGGAGCGCACCAGCATCACGCGCTCGGCGCCATCCCTGCGGATGACGCGGTGCTCAAACTGCCGCGCGAAATCGGGATGTTCGGCCGCGATTCCGAGGGCCACTTCGGTGGCGACGATTCCAGCATCTTCAGGGTGGACGAATCTCCGGATGTATTCCTCCGGTGACATGGACAGTCCGCCCTCCTGATCTGAGGTGGTGCCGAGCATTTGAAAAATATGCTCGTCCGCAGTGACGATGTTGTTCACCACGTCAAACTCCCAGTGGGTGAGCTTCGCGATGTCCATTGCCAGCAGAAGCTGGGACTGCTTTTCCCGCAGCGCTTCGTCCGCCCGTTTCTGTGAGGTGATGTCCAGCTCAATACCATCCCACACCACATGCCCGTTGGCCGCGTGGCGTGGCGCGGAGGAGAACAGGCTCCAACGGATGGCCCCGGAAGGCAGCTGCATGCGCATTTCAGCCATGAAGGGCTTCATGCCGGCCAGCGCCTCGGCCTCACGTGCGGCCACCATCGGCCGGTCCGCCTCCACCACCTGCCCATAGATCGCCATCGCGTCCTGCAGCACTGCCTCGGCGGTGACTTCATGCAGCCTTTCCACGCCGGCACTCACATAGCTGAAGCGCCGGTCCGTCCAATCTGTGCCCATGTCGAGCTGGTACATCATGCCGCTGGGGAGATTGTCACCTAGGACTCGGATGCGCTCTTCACTGTCCCGCAGGGCTGCGCCCGCCTGCTTCTGCGCGGTGATGTCGCGCGCGATCTTGGAGGCGCCGATCACCTTTCCCTGGCTGTCCTTGAGCGGGGAGATGGTGGCGGAAATAAAAATTCTCCGCCCGTCCTTGCAGACCCGAACCGTGTCGAAATGCTGCACCGTCTCGCCACGTACGATCTTGGCAAGAATTTCCGCCTCCTCATGCTGGCACTCAGGGGGAAACAGGATCAGCAGCTTCTGGCCAATCGCCTCTGCGGCCGTGTAGCCAAAGATCTTCTCTGCGCCGCGATTCCAGCTGGTGATGACGCCCTCCAGCGTCTTGCCAATGATGGCATCCTCGGAGGACTCGACGATGGACGCCAGCTGCACCTGCTTGCGCAGCAGTTCCTTGCGCTCCGTGATGTCTCGGATCAAGGACACGACGCATTTCCGCCCGTCCAGTTCGATAACTTCGGCATTGACGTTGACCGCCTTGCGAGTGCCCTCGCGGGTCAGCGCATTCATTTCCATGTCGCGCAGGACGTTGCCCTCGAACAGCGGCCGGAACATGCGGTCGCGCTCCTCACGGCTCTCCCAGATGCCCAGCTCCAGCGAAGTACGGCCAATCACTTCATGAGGTGCAAAGCCCATGATCTGGCAGAAGCTCTCGTTCACCTCGATGTAGCGCCCGGTCTCGATTTCCGTGATGGCGATGCCGCTGGGATTGGCCTGGAAGGCCTTGGAGAACTTCTCCTCATTTTCCTGCAGTTCCGCCACTTCCCGACGACGGATGGCGAAATTCAAAAGCAGCACCACCACGCAGATAAAAACCAGCACCATCACGACCAAGACAGCCCAGTCCAGCTGATAAACGCTGGTACGGATGGCATTCGCGTAGGCGATGCTGTTGCCATGATTGAAGTTGAGCAGTTCCTCGGCGGTTTTGAACACAGGAAGGTAAGCCGGAGCCAGCTCGCGCTCGAGGAAAGCGGCGCTCCCGTCATGGTCCCCGGCCAGGATCAGCACCTCATAGGCAAGCCGCTTCTTGTAGAATTCCGCGTAGCCGTTTTTCACCAGCGCCAGCTGCGCCAGGTTCTTTCCCGGATTGCTGCTGATGCTGGCCTCATACTGCTTTAGCGCCTCGGCAAAGGCCGCGTCGGCCTCATGCACGACTTTCAGGCTCAAGTCCCGAAACTCGGAGGTTTGTGCGGACGCCGCCGCCAGAACACAAGTGATGCTGCGAGACATGGCCATGCGCATGTAGTGCGCGTGGATGGTGCCAGGCACCGCATCCTGGGCGATCAAGTCACTGTCACGCTTCACCTGCCGCCCGCTCGAGTAAACAGTAATCGCCAGAACGATCAAAAGCCCCAGAATCGCAATGCCCGCCAATCGGATCTTCAGCGATGTGTCGCGTGTTTTTTTCATTATAGGCTGGGGCTTTCGAGAGCATTTTGGAGATTGGCCAGTCACTCTCACCAGACACAAACCATGGGACGTCGTAACGGGTTAATTTCCTAAAATTCACGCGCATTAGGCACCGTCAGACTAATAATTACGAGCTTACATTTTTTCAGAACAAAAAAAGATCACAGAAAGCCAATGCCACCGTTCCATGCCTCCGGTGGCACCTGTCACTTTTCTCTCACTTCTGCCTCGTGGGTGCTGCTGCGGAGCCGATGCCCCTACACCGCCAGCGTCTTATACAATGCCAGTGTTTTCCGTGCGATGCTCTTCCAGCTGAAATGGTCTTCGGCGCGCTGACGACCGGCCTGGGCCATGCGGTTGCGCAGGGTGGGGTCGGCCATGAGCTTGTTGACGCCGGCGGCGAGGTCGCGGGCAAATTTCTCAGGGTGCAGTGCCTCGAAGGGGCTTTCGGTCTGCTGCTCCAAGGGAACG
>CALRWM010000152.1:0-4864 GCA_943371875.1 Prosthecobacter debontii
GCAACATTTCGCTCACCAAATCGCTGCTGCTCCAGACCAACCGCGTCAAATCCTCCACTTACAAAGGCATGATCGCCGAGGTCGTCCATGCTATCTCTGTGGGCGATAAATTCAGCGATGCCATATCGAAGTTTCCCAAGCTGTTTCCAGCTGACATGCTCTCCCTCATCCTCGCAGGTGAAGAGGCAGGTCAGCTCTCCAAAGTTTGCAAACGAATCGCCGTCTCACAGAAAAAGTCTTCCAAGGTCATCAAGAAACTCAAAGGCGGACTCATCTATCCCGCCGTGGTTATCGTTCTCGGCGTGGGCGTTGTCATCGTCATGAGCTTCACGCTTGTGCCTGCCATGGCCAAGCTCTTCAGTTCGTTCAAGACTGAACTTCCTATGGGCACCAAAGTGCTCATCGCTATGTCCGATCTCTTTCTTCACCGCCCTTACATGGCCGCGCTGCCTTTCGTCGGCCTGTACTTCTTTTTCTCCAACTGGGGCAAAATCGCTTCTTTGCGCCCCATGCAGGATCTGTTTCTCAAGATCCCCGTCGTCGGAGTTCTGGTGCGCAAATCGGCCGCAGCCACCGGCTTCCGTACACTGGCCATGCTCACCGAATCGAACGTGCGTCTCAGCAGCGCGCTCGACATCACAGCCCAGGCCAGTTGGCACTACCACTACAAGGAGCTGTTCGTTCGCCTGCGCGAGCACATCGCCGTCGGCCGCACTTTGCACGAAGCCTTCCTCATGGAATCTCACTGGCTCGGGCCCGATGCCCGCAATCTCTGCGGCCTCATCGAACTCGCCTCTGAAACCGGCTCCGGCACCGAAATGCTTTCCGAAATCGCCGATGACTATGAGGAGGATCTCGACAACCTCGCCGCCACTCTCGACAAGATGATCGAACCGCTCACGATGTTGATTCTCGGCGTCATGGTCGGCTTCCTCATCTACGCCATCTACGGCCCCATGTTCAGCCTCGGAGACGTCATCTTGAAGAAGAAGTAGTCACGCCCCTCGGTGCTCCGTTCACGAGAGGAGCACCAAATTTATTCTCCGAACAACTCGGTCCACTCCTGCATGTGCCGTTCCCATGTCAGCGGGAGCACGGTCTCGCGCGCAGCGGTGGAAAGCGACTGCCAGGCCGTGGCATCAAATGCCAGCGCCTCCTGAATACGGGCTGCGAGTTCCTGAGCCTGCTGCGGGTGGTAGAGCATGAGGCCGTTCTCGCCGTTGCGCACGTGATCCACGGCTCCATCCATGACTGAGATGATGCCCGGCAGGCCACACGCCATGCTTTGCAGCACGGTGTTTGAAAAGGCATCATACTGCGTGGGATGCACAAACCAGTCTGCCGACTGGTACAGTTCCACCAAGTTGCTCGTCACCGGCACGATGCGGATTCGTGAGGAAATGCCCAGGCGCTTGATCCTGTCACTCATCACGGGACTCAGGCTCTTGCCCACGATCCAGAGCGTGGCGTCAATCTGCGTCATCGCCTCCAGCAAAGGCTCAAGTCCGCGGCGACGGTGGCTGAGCGAGACAAACATCAGCACGGGTTTCGTTGCGTCCGTTTGCAGCTTGCGGCAGTAAATTTCGCGGGTGTTAGCGCGATTCTCCGCTGGCCGAAAGAGCTGGGTTTCCACCGGTGGCGACAGGATGCGGAAGCTTTCACCATTGGTGCCATAAACACCCTGCAACTGCGCCGCTACGCGTGCGGAACTGGTGACAAACTTCGACGTCCCCTTTCCCACATAGAGGCGACGCTCCAGATGCAGTTCATAAAGATGCCTCACGCTGTAGCGCTGCCAGAACGGCAGGAGATTGCCATAGAGCCGATGACAGCCAGTACCATTCCTGTGCACGCCCTGCAACGTGGTGCGCCCAAAACCGATGCTGAGGTCCACGCCGGCTGTCTGGGCCGCACGCGGAGCCAGGCGGTTGAAGTGCCACATGCGAAGGGTGGCGGAACCACGGAGGCGGGGGAGAAGTTCCCAGCGGCCGGGCAGCGAGGCACCGATTTCGGGGGTGGTCAGGGAGGTGATGTAGGTCAGCTCATGGCCGGCGGAAGCGAGACGTTTGGCGAATTCGATGAGGAAGTTCTCCACGCCGGAACCGCGGATGATTTGCGGATGGATCAGCGCCAGTTTCATCCCTTTACTTCGTTCTCTCCTCCGCCTCGTTCTCATACATCCGGCTGTAGCGGTCAAAGGTGAAGAACGCCGTCGCCAGCGCGATCCACAAACCAGGAAAGCCATCCAAAAATCCAAGCTTCAGCACATAGGCCCGCGTGAACCGCCACCAAGGACGAAACAACGTGTGCAGCAGCGACCAGCGTTTCCCCTTGCTCTGCTGCGTTTGCAAAAAGACCGTCGAATACTGCACATGCTTCACCAAGTAGTGCTGAATGTTTTTAAACGAGTAATGCAGCAGATCACCACTCAGCGTGGTGCACGCGCCTTCCACGTCCAGCCGTTCATGCACCTGGCCGCCACCATCCGCAGCCCACTGGCTCTTCGCACGCCGAAACAGCCTCACCTTGCGGTCAGGATACCAGTCCCCATGATGAATCCATCGTCCCATAAACCACACCAACCGCGACATCCACGCGCCATCAAACCGCTGGTCATCCCCATCGGTAAAGAAGCGCTGGATCGACTCACGCAACGCGGGCGTCAGCTCCTCATCACAATCGAGCGCCAGAACCCATTCTTGGGAGCACAGGGTGAGGCAGTGGTTTTTTTGGGCGGTGTATCCCAGCCATGGCTGATGGACAAACTTCGCGCCGAACTCGGCGGCGATTTCGGCGGTGCGGTCGGTGGAACCTGAATCGACGATCACGATTTCCTGAGCCAGATCTCCGAGGCTGGCGAGACAGCGGCGCAGGTTGGACTCTTCATTAAGGGAGATGATGGAAATCGAGAGCGGCAGGCGGGTCATGCGGTGGGCGACTTTCGCGAATCCACCGCCGGTGCCAAGCACGGATTCAAAGGACCCCGAGGGAAACGGCAGCATTGTGGCCGCCCATGCCGGAGGCCAGTTTGACCACGCGGTCTCCGGCCGAGAGCTGGAGGGGGGATTCGATCAAGGGCAGGCCGCAGGCGGGTGGAGTGATGCCGGGGAGTGTGGCGGGAAGCCAGTGATCGGCCATGCAGGCGGCCAGGAGGGCCACGTCCAGCAGGCCGCTGGCTCCGAGGGTGTGGCCGGTTTGGGGTTTGAGGGGAAGCAGGGGGACTTTTTTGCCATCCAGCGCACGCAGCAGGGCGGGAGGTTCGACGCGGGCGTGATTGAGTGTGCCGGTGGCGTGGGGGCAGATGGCGGCAACTTTTTCAGGAGCACCTGATTGCAGGGCGGTGCGTACGCAGGATTCGATGCCGCCGCCGTCATCGGGGATCATGAGGGTGTCGTAGGCGTCGCTGTTGGCGGAGTAGTGTTCGAGGCGGCAGAGTCCTGTGGCATCGCGTTCCAGGGTGACGGCGACGGCGGCTTCGGCTGGGAAGAAGCCGCTGGTCTGGAGGGAGAAGGGATCGTTGACGCCGTTGGTGGAAAGGAGGCCGGTGTCTTGGAAGTCTTGCAGCAGGGCGGCGATGAGGGGCAGATCCACGGCGACGACGAGCGCACGCGGGGCCACGCCACTGGCGACGGCCATCCAGGCCACGCCGAGGGCATCGAGACCGGAGGAGCAGCCGTTGGAAATCATCTGCCATGGACCGTGTATTCCGAGCTCAATGCTGACTGCGGCAGGTATTTCACAGTGCATGGTGTTGCTGGCACTGAACTTGCGTAGCGGTCTGCGCCATGCATTCATTCCCAGTATTTCACCTGCGTTGCCGCGACTGCTGGCTCCGTACAGCCAGGATTCGCGTGTCTGCTCCGGAGTCCAGCCTGCGCGGCGGACTGCAGAGGTGGCTACTTTCACGGCTGCATTGCTGGCTGAGCCATAGCGCCGGCCTTTCACCAGTTCGCGTGAAGGAAATGCGCCCACCGGGAGGGAAGCAAAGCCCGTGCCTGGCAAGCATGAGGACAGGGCAAGGCCACCGCGCCGCTCACGCAGCGCGTCCAGGCACTCCTCCGCCCGCAAGCCAAGAACACAGGCCGTCTCCACGGCTGTGATGAACACATTTTCCATCATGATACGATACAGCCCCAAAACCACCCCGGCGCAACCCTTCTCAGCAACCCCTTTACACCAAACTGACAAAAAATAAGCAAGCCGAAGATTGACACTCAACTTAATAACCAGCTATATTTTAAAACTCATGTTAAGGCAAATCATTGGACAACCCGAAGGGCACAAGGAAGACAGGCGTTCTGAGGCACACGCACCGGCTCCTGCAGCCGAACGCGCACCGATTCTCTCCACCGCATCCGCTCCCACTGCACAACCCCAACGCTCACATCAAGCTCCCGTCATGACCACCAGTAAAAATGTTCTCGCCAACGACGTCGAAATCAAAGGTTCCATCAAGTTCTCCCACGACCTCATCATCGACGGCAAGATCGAAGGCGAAGTTATCTCCGACGGCAGCCTGACCGTTGGTGAAAACGCGCTGATCAAGGGCGAGGTCAAGACCCGCTCCGTCATCATTTTCGGCAAAGTCGAAGGCAACATCACTGTTGCTGAGCGCTGCGAACTCAAGAGCAACGCGATCCTCGTCGGCGACATCGCCGCAGGCACCCTTGCCATCGAAGAAGGCGCCACCTTCATGGGTCAGTCCCAGGTCGGCAAAAAGGCAGAAACCAAGCCTGCCTTCGGCGGCGCTCCTAAACAATCTTAATTCCTACCTGAGTGTTCGGACGGTTCTTCGGCACGAAGACCAGCATCCTTCCCACGCCACCTAAGAATCAAATCGAAGTGGTGTGCCCTTCTTGTGGCG
>CALRWM010000153.1:0-4778 GCA_943371875.1 Prosthecobacter debontii
GGGACATGACGTGGTAGCAGTAGGATTCGAGCGGCCCCCTGCCGAGGATGCGGAATCTGCCGCCGGACCACGAACGCGCGCCGGGATAGAGGCCGGTTTTCGCATTCACGCCGATGAGCTGCTCTTCGAGCGGGAGCGCCTGGGGATCAGAGGTTTGGGCGGGGTTCATGGGGCGGAATGTGCGAGTAATGGCAACGGGTGCAACAACTAAATGCCTGGCATCTAGTTGTTATTATTTAGTTTTCATGCTGGACATGGATGAAGAAAGTTTGCCGCGTTTGGCCGCCTATCTGGGCGTCACCACAAAGGTGGACTTTTCCAGGGGCGGGTTTCTGGACTTCACCACATTGCCGTCTTCGCGGACGGTGATGAAATCTCCCGGGTAATTCACGGACTCAATGCGTATCCGGTTTTCAGCCAGTTTGATGATCTTCCAACTGGCATCGCCCTCAAAGAGCAGATTGATCTTTTTCGGCCTCTCGTGAGCTTTGATTATGCCTTCCTGATGCCTGAGGAAGAAGTTTTTGGCCCCGACCAGCTCCAATGAAACGCTGTTCGTATTCCTTTGCGACAAGCCCGGAACCACCCTGAATTTGCTGGCCCGATATTCGGACACATGCAATGCGCGTCCCCGATCAGCGGAAAGCGCCTTGGACGGTTCCTGCACCAGATGGATCTCCATGGTCAAGGGTTCCACGGCCCCGGCCGGGAACACCGGAGTGAGAGCGAAGAGACAAAGAAGCACCAGCCATTTCATCGACGTCATGGTTTTATGATTAACGTGGATTCACCACGCGACAATGAACAAATCATTGGAACTAGGGTGTTTGCCAGGATGGCACATGGGAACATCCGTGGATCGGTGAACAAGCTCCGAAGCCACGAACCCAAGGCCATGCACGCTTGGTGACTGATCTGCTGGTGAACGGGGCGTGTAGCGCGCGTCCTGGATTTGCCGGCTCGTGTCTATCGGTTTGGGGTGGACACCCCATGGCGGATGGAGAGGGCGTCTTTTAGAGTGTGCTCACTATGAAATCCCTCCCCTACTTCTTTTTTGCGGCGACGCTGGCTTGTTGTTGTTCTGTGTCTGCTCAGACGGGCAGCCCTCCGGCGAAGGAGGTCAAACCGACGGTGCTGGGGATCAACGTGGTGCCTGATGGGGTTGTGTTTTATCAAGGTCATACGTACCTGATTCGCAATGGGCGGGCGGCTTTGGTGGATGCGATCCTGGTGCCTGAGGGGCAGGTGCTGACGCCGGAGGGGCGGCTGGTGGTTTTGCCGACGGACTTCGTGGAGGATATCAGCCCGACTGTGCGGGAGGGGCTGTTTGCCATTGGTGGGCAGGCGTATTTGATTCGCGATGGCCGGATGACGAAAGTGAGCGCCAAGGTGGTGCCGGAGGGCAAGGTGCTGGCGGCGGATGGCCGGCTGCTGCCGCTGCCTGCGGACTTCAGCGGTTTTGTGCTGGATCGTGCACCAGACGGCACGGTGCTGCCGACGCCACCGAAGCTTTCGGGGCCGCAGGTTTTGCCGGGGCAGTCCGGGGTGCCGCAGGTGGAGCAGGGTCAGAATGGAAAGAAGTGAAGGCAGGAGCGCGGTGGCTGCGGGAGCGCGAACTGGCAGCTGGGTGAGGACGAGCGTGCTGCCACCACGGGTGGCGGAAGGAATGAGGCATGGTCATCTGCTTTTACCTGCAATCTAAGGCTGAGAGCGACGTGTATAGGGGGATGAAGCAACCTAGCTCGCTCGACTCGCGAAAATCATCCATCATGCGGCGGCTCTCACAGGCCAAAAGCTTGCTGCCGTGCCTTGGCTTCGCGATCGCATTCCCGGCGCTGCTGCTGGCGCAAAAGGCCCCGCTGGAGCGCCCGGCGGCGCCTGCGCTGAAGAAGGGGGAGAAGCAGCTGTTTGTGGATGATGTAATGATCCTGGCCAAGCGCGGGCTCACGCGAGTGGTGCACCCGGCGAAGAAACTGGAGCGGCCGGTGCTGGAAGCTGAGATGCCCTGGGAGGTGATTGAGGAGGGCGGCATTGTGGACAAGCGCGTGAACATCTATGGCACGGTGCTGCGCGACGAGGCCACGGGCGGGTTCAGGATGTGGTATGCGGATCCGGGCAGTGTGCTCTATGCGACTTCCAAGGACGGCATTCACTGGGAACGGCCGATTCTCAAGATCGCAGGCAAGGCGAATGTCACGAACCTGAATCTGCACAGTCCGAGCATCATTGAAGACAAGTTTGAGACCGATCCGCAGAAGAGATACAAGGCGGTCGGCAATGCCAGCAAAGGGGAGGATGCGGCCAAACTGCAGAGGCTCAAAGACAAGTTTGAACTGGTGGACTGGTACCGGGACAAGACGCATCGTCTGTATTATGCGGCGCATTCACCGGACGGCCTGCGCTGGACGGTGGACCCCGAGCCCATCTTGCTGGGTTGCGACACCATCCCGCTGTCACAGGATCCGGTGACGGGTGAGTACCTGGCCTTTCACAAACGCCAGGGCGATCCGCGGGTGGTCGGGATACGGCAGGTGTTTTTGTCGGTGAGCAAGGACATGGAACACTGGTCGGAGCCGCAGCCTGTCATGGTGGCGGATGAGATGGACAACAAGGCCGCGCGGAAGCTCAAGGGCGGCACCTATTCCGAGTTCTACAATCTGTCGGCGTTTGCCTATGGAGGGCAGTGGCTGGGATTCGCCACGCCTTTCCGCCGGGTGGAGCCGCCTTCGGCTTTGTTTGGCAATGACGAGGTGAACGGACACAAGCGATCAGCCACAGGCATCCTCGATGTCCAGCTTGTGCACAGCCGTGATGGCCGCCACTGGCACCGGTGCTCTGACCGCAGCCCGGTGATTGCCCTGGGACCGCATGCGTATGACGCGGGGAGCATCTTTGGGCTGTGCAACTCGCCGGTCGTCGCCGGCGATGAGATGTGGATGTACTACACGGCCGCGACCACGCCGCATGGGGGACTGGCACCGGAGAAATCGCAGTCGATAGCGCGGGCTGCATGGCGGCTGGATGGGCTGGCTTCCTTGCAGGCGAAAGCGAAGGAGGGGACCGTGGAAACGCATGCGTTCATCCCTGCGGGAAAGGCCCTCTTTGTGAATGCGGATGTCAAAGGCGGCAGGCTCATGGTTGAGGTGCTGGATGCCGCAGGGAATGTGGTGGAAGGTTATGACAAGGAGTCCAGCGTGATCGAGAAGCAGGATGGGGTGAAGCTGCAGGTCCGATGGAAGCGTGCGGAGGCGCTGCCTGCGGGAGCTGCCATTCGCCTGAGATTCCATCTGGAGAATGGGGACTTGTACAGCTACGTGATTGATTGAAAGCTGCACGCATGAAGAGACGGAGCTCTTCCTCGGTGGAACGAAATATGGCGGATCCGGCGGCCCATGTGAGGCAGGTTTGAGGGTTGCTCGCAGCCGCTGGATGTTGCGTGGGCGTGAGCGATCGGGACGATCCCTCTCCTTCGGAGGGCTGAGGCGTTGGCGGTGCCTGGGCGACTCAAGGGCTGGCATCGCTACGCGATGCATGGAGCGAGAGGTAACCTGTCCCGGTGAACGAGGGGTGTCGCTCCGCTCAACCCCTCGCTACAGGCTTGAATGGCTCCGCCATCGACTGGATCTGCCATCGACCAAGAAGGGTGCAACAGACGACTGAAAGGAGCCCGAAGGGTGAGCGAAGCGAATCAATCCATGCGGCTGCGCGCCCCTGAAAGGGTGAAGCTGCCGTTTTCGAATGTCTCGTGGTGCGCGTGGGGTGACGGGCTGGCGGAAGGTCACCGGCTCCCGCCTTCGAATAAACCGTGGTATGCGTGAGATGATCAGCACGTCGAAAGCGGTAGCTGCGCTCGTTCCTCGCTGCGCGACCGCAGTCCATATGGGAGGCGCTGCTCTGTGAATGTGCTCATGCTCCCATCAGTCCTCGATGCGGTGTCGCAGCATCGAGGACGAGTTCGAGTAGGAGGACGAGGACGAGGACGATCCGGGGGGCGCTTACACGGCCACGCAGTGGACCTTGCTGATGCCCTGGATTTTTTCCAGTTCGGCGAGGACTTCGGCGCTCGGGGTGGTGTCGAGGGTGAGGAGGGTGAAGGCTTTGCCGGACTCCTTGTCGCGGCTGAGGCTCATGTCGGCGATGTTGACGTTGTTTTTGCCGAGCGTGGTGCTGTAGGCGGCGATCATGCCGGGGCGGTCGATGTTCTCGATGAAGAGGAGCGTGCCTTCAGGGCGGGCTTCGATGCGGTGGGTGTTCACCTTCACGATGCGGGGCTCATTACCAAAGAAGGTGCCGGAGATGCTGGCGGTCTCGGTGTCGTTTTTGGCGATGACTTCGATGAGGTCGGCGAATTCGCTGGCTTCGGGCAGGCGGCTTTCGGTGAAGCGGAGGCCGAGGTTTTCAGCAACGCCGTTGGCGTTGATGTAGTTCACCTGCTCGGCACCGACGGCGCGCTCGAGGAAGCCTTTGAGCACGGCGCGGGAGATGAGGGAGGTGTCGCCACCGCCGACTTTGCCGCTGTAGTTGATGCGGACGACGTTGGCGCGGGCGGGGGCAAACTGGGAGACCAGACGGCCAAGGAGTTCACCGAACTTGAGGAAGGGACCTATTTCGGCGAGCACCTTGGGATCGACGTTGGGCATGTTCACCGCGTTGACGACGGTGCCCTGGAGGAGGTGGGCCTTGATGACTTCGGCGATTTCGATGCCGACGTTTTCCTGGGCTTCTTCGGTGGAGGCACCGAGGTGGGGGGTGAAAACGGTGTTTGGGGCGCTGAGGAG
>CALRWM010000154.1:0-4697 GCA_943371875.1 Prosthecobacter debontii
CCCCGCCGCGTGGTGTTCTCATCATGAGTATCTATCCAACATGAATCCCTTCAGCGCGTCCGGTGAATGCGTCGTGCCGCCGCGTGGTGTTCTCATCATGAATATCTATCCAATATGAAACGCTTCAGCCACCCATACAAACACACTCAATTCATTGATCATAAGAAAGATAGGCCCTCGAAGCCCTTTCGAATTGTAACGTTTCACAGGTGTCAGAAGCACGGTGATCGCCTGGAAGAGCCTTTTGCCATGCGTGCGTTCTGTGCGGTCCGTGCGCTTGGCGCGCACTGCTCACGCATTATGCGTGTTGTGCGCCGTGAGATTGTCGGCCGAGCAGAAGAGAATCCAGCCATGAAATCTTCAAGCATTCCCAACGTGGCCATCTGGTCGTCCTGGTCAGGTGCAACCCAGCATCAAGCAGGGGAAGATCCAGCCATGAGATCTCCAAACGCGCCAGATGGGCGACGTGAAGCCAGTGGCCCCACTCGTCAAATTCCCCTCCGCAGCAACTGCCGCTGGGACTCTCGTCTACGGCAGCCGAGCAGCCGATTTTATGGCCAGTTAGCTCCATAGCGACTGCAGAGGAATGCAGAGAGCGCCCGCAGTCCAACAATATACCCACGTCCACCAGCAACTCCCTGACAGCCCATTTCCGACCGCCCGCTAAACGCCAAAGTTTTAGTGTAACTACTACAAAGTCCATTTTATGAGTAACAACGCAGCACCGAATAAACCGCCTCTCCCACGATGGAAGCCAGACCAGATCAATGAGAATCTGCGAATCCAGTTAGAGGGTGAAGCCAAGATAGCCCAAGCCCGTAGTGCAGACAGGATTGCCCACGATCAGTGTCTCGCAAAAGTGATCTGCGTGGCATTGAGAGTGATCGGCATGGCTTCGATTTTGATTTTTATAGGGTTTAGGCCCGAGTTCGGCCCAGCTATCTTGACGGGATCAGGGGCGGTAGCATTGGTTAGAAAGTTTTTTGTCGGAAACTGAAATTCTCTCCAGCAGCGCCAGGCGCTTGTTTGACACCGCGTCGGTGTCATGGATCTCAAGACTTGGACAATCGCTGGCACCACCATCACGCAAGAAGCGGCTGGCCGCGTGTATTGGACGTCCAGAGCTGCCGTCGATGTGGACGGAGCTAATGGGCAAAATGGCAAGCCCTGGGCCTATCGCCTGGACAACAGAGGCCTCGATCTCCTAGCCAATGCCGGCTGGCCCAATCAGAGCTGGCGCAACGTCCTGATCGATGACGGAGCAGGGCACCCGCAGACCGATGAGCATGGCAACTGCTACAGCTCCACGACCTACCGCTGGCGCAACCGCCCCCTTGCCACGCGCTACGTCGATGCGGCCACCATCGCTTATATGGTCGTCAATCCCATCATCCGTGTGGCAGCCCAGGGCATCGTCATTGGATGTAGAGGCCAGCTCACCTGGCGCGGCATCACCATCCCCGTCGTGGTGGCTGACGTGAGCGGTCGCTCCGATCTCGGTGAAGCCTCCAGGGCCGCAGTCGAGCAGCTCATCCGCGCCAGCAAACTTTACAGCGAGGCCACCATTCAGCGCCTTATTTCCCCGCGCAAAGGAGGCATCGCCAGCGGGGTGACATTTGAATTCTGGCCTGACCAGGCTGCATGCATCAACGGCGAAACCTACGAGCTGCAGCGCGCGTGAAACTATTCTGTCTATTCCACTGGATGCCTAGAGCTCATGATGCTGTGTGTGAAGTCGCATGAGCACACCACACGACAACGCCGAAGCATTTCTGCAGGGCCTGACCCAAATGGAATTCAAACCCGGTGCCTTCGACAATGCAAACCGCCGGCAGCTGGTCCACATGAACAAAGCCGGTCACACCGACCTTCGCATCACCATCGATCACGAAGGCGAGCCGCGCCCCCACTCCATCAGCCTGATCAAGACCGACGGCCGCAACAGCCAGATCATTATATGGGAGTCCCGCAACATGAGCGCCCACATGCCCACCAAAGGCCTGCTGGCCTTGATCAAAGCGGCGTGACGTGAATGTGACGCACCGTCTATTTATGCGTTAATACAAGGGTCGGAACATAGTTCGAGTCCTGTCTCCGGCACTTGCGAAGGAAAAATGATGATTTCAGAGCGGGGGCGAAATTTGGTTAAAATTTACCTTGGCCACTTCTTAGCCACTTTTGCGGGGCAACAACTCCCGGTTAATCGGAAGTTGTGACAATCTCTCAATGGAGACTTTCCCTGCCGCAAGGTGCGATTCCCCACCCATCCGCGTTATAAAGAATTGAGAGGTCGGGCTTTATCCTCGGCCATTTTCATCCACCCACCATGCCATGGTGAACCCATTATTCGCCCAACATCAACCAGAGTCATCGTCTGCACGTTGTATCATGAAGGTCGGCGGCTACGCCGTCCCATGATGCGATTCGATTGGTCAACGATCTGCTCACCTCATCCCTGCAAAACACGCGGGGATGGAGCATCGCTGCCGCGCAGATGAACGTCCCGGTTCAAGGCCGCATTCAGGAGGCTGGCACCAACTGCTAGCCGCACCACGTCGTCACAGCATCCCACTTCATCCGCCCGGTACTCTCGCAAGAGGGACCGGGTGTTTTGTTGTCGGGTCATGTGGCGGCTTCTTCATCCCACCAAGTATACCACCCCACATCAGGAGACACACCACCATGGCCATCAAACTCAGAGCCAACTAAAGCAGAAAACTCGGACTGCCTCAGTACAGCAGCCACAGCTTCAGCGCCTCCGTTGAAGTCAAACTCAGCGACATCACCCAGGGTGCGTCCCGACGGCCAATACCATCGGCAATGGAGGTGATAAGACCCTGCTGGTCAGGTGATTGAACCAGATCAGCGTTCAGGTTGGTGGCACCAAGGGTGGCATCTTGGGGAAACAGGATCGTCCCCATTGTCCAAGGCCGGGTTCAAATAGGCTCGGTAAAAGACAAGTCTGGCACAAGGTCAATGATTTACTTGGCGTAATGGCCAAGTAGTTTGGTTGCAGCAAGTGGGATCTTTACCCCATGGCAGCGCCACCAGGAGCCGAGCGCCTTCTTCTCCAAACACACCATGAAAACCATCCAAGTCTATGACCCGCCCATGTGCTGCTCCACCGGCATCTGCGGCACCGATATTGATCCTGATCTCGTCAATTTCGCAGCGATGCTCTCACAGCTCGGCACGCATGACATCAAGGTCGAACGTTTCAATCTCGGACAGCAGCCCATGGCCTTTGTGCAGAATCCAGCGGTGAAAGCCCTGCTGGAAAAGGAGGGGGCGGAGGCGCTGCCGGTGATTTTCTGGGATGGCGAGGTACATCTCAAAGGCCGCTATCCGACCAAAGACGAGCGCCCCGCCTGGTTCCGCGCCGCACTTGGCAAAGAGGAGGTGGCATCATGAAACTGCCGCTCTACCAGCCCGATGCGACTAGCTCGACGCGGTTTCTCTTTTTCACCGGCAAAGGCGGCGTGGGCAAGACCTCGCTCTCCTGCGCCACGGCGCTGAAACTCGTCGAGGCAGGCAAACGCGTGCTGCTGGTGAGCACGGACCCGGCTTCCAACCTGGATGAGGTGCTGGAAACCAAACTTACGAACCAGCCCACGCCCATCGCGGGTGCGCCGGGTCTGGATGCAATGAACATCAATCCCGTCGAAGCGGCTGCGGCCTATCGCGAGCGGTTGATAGGCCCGATGCGCGGCCTGCTGCCGGAGGCGGCGCTGCGCAGCATGGAGGAGCAGCTTTCCGGCTCCTGCACGGTGGAGATCGCGGCCTTTGATGAGTTCTCGGGGCTGATCGGCAATCCCGAAGCCGCGAAAGACTATGATCACGTCATCTTCGACACCGCACCGACCGGCCACACGCTGCGGCTGATGAGTTTGGCGAAGGCGTGGGATCAGTTTCTCGACAAGAACACCAGTGGCACCTCCTGCCTTGGTCCACTGGCCGGTTTGGAGAAGCAGCGCGTCATTTATGAGGCCACGGTCAAGACCCTGGCGAATGCCACTGCGACCACCCTTGTACTCGTGAGCCGCCCGCAAGGCGCGGCGTTGCGTGAGGCGGAACGCACGTCCAAGGAACTGCGTGAGATCGGCGTGGGCAATCAATGCCTCGTGGTGAACGGGACCTTTGAAACGGGCTGCCCGGATGATGTAACCGCACAGGCCATGCAGCAGCGTGGCTTGTCCGCTTTGAATGCAGCAGGAGAGTTCATCAGTTCCATGCCGAGCTTCATCGTGCCGCTGCGCCCCATCAACATTCTTGGCATCAATGGTCTGCGCGTGCTGCTCAGCGGCGATGTGCAAGGCAAGTGCGTGAAGGCGGACGAGAGCGGCTGGACGCCACCCGAAATGGAAAGTCTCGAAGACCTCGTGGCCAGCATGGAGCAGCAAGGCAACGGCGTCATCATGACCATGGGCAAAGGCGGCGTGGGCAAGACCACCGTCGCCGCCGCCATCGCCGTCATGCTCGCACGTCGCGGGCATTCAGTTCACCTCAGCACCACGGATCCTGCAGCACATTTGGCCCAAACACTTCATGGCAAGGTGGAAGGTCTCACGCTCAGCAAGATCGATCCCGCTGCGGAAACCGCTGCCTATCAAGATGAAGTCATGCTGGCCCAGGGCGCAGCGATGGACGAGGCAGGCCGTGCCTTGCTGGAAGAAGACCTGCGCTCTCCCTGCACCGAA
>CALRWM010000155.1:0-4338 GCA_943371875.1 Prosthecobacter debontii
TTCAAAAAAACCTCTCTCACCCAAAGCTAAAAAATTTCATGGACCGCAAAAGTTGGATCATCGTGACGCTCTGCGTCATCCTCGCGGGGGTAAACCTGTACTACGTGCAGGAAAATCAGAAGCTCGCGCAGGCCGAGGCGGCGCGCATCAAGCAGGAGCAAGCCGCGAAAAAAGCGGCGGAAACACCCGCAGCGCCGACAGCCGCGACCCCTGCCACCAGCGCCACACCTGCAGCGCCTGCGGCACCCGTGGCTGCTGATGTGCCGGTGGAAACTCACTCCATCAAAGTGGGCACCGTCACCTTTGAGCTGACCTCCAAAGGCGGCGGCATCGCCCGCGCCGCACTGGCCGGCACGGATCAGGTGACCCTGAACAAATACGGCCTCGAAGCCATCGGTGCCCTGCGTCGTGAAGCAGCCGGCATGGATGCGCTGGCCTACAAGCTCACGGAAAAGAGCGACAAGAGCGCCACCTTTGAAGGCACCACCGCCGAAGGCATCATGGTGACTAAAAAGTACACCCTGACCGAAGGCCCGGAAGGAGACGAGCATCTCATCGATCTCAAGATCACCCTCAAAAACACCGGCACCGCGCAGCATCGCTCCGAGGAATACTACCTCTACGCCGGAGCTGCGACCGCCCTGAAGCATGATGAAGGACGCTATGACGGCTTTTTCTGGAACAACGCCGGAGACACCGACCACGAGCTGTCGAAATACTTTGGCAAGGGCGTCTTCAGCTCTGCGCCAGCGGAGTACCGCCACTCTTACAATGCACTGCGCTACGCAGGCGTGATGAGCCGCTTTTACACCCACATCATCACCCGCATGGCGGAGAAGGATGCACCCGCCAAGCTCTGGGCTGGCCGTCGCAAACTCGCGCAGCCGATTGATGCAGCCAGCGTGGGCAAGGCGGACATCGAAGACTTCACCTACGATGCCTCCATGAGCCTTCCGGTGGTGGATCTCGCCCCGGGTGCCTCAGTCACGGAAAATTACCAGATCTACCTCGGCCCGAAGGAGTACGACCGCCTTAGCAAGATCGGCCACCAGCGCAGCTACGCCATGTTTTATGGCTACTTCAAGATCGTCAGCATCGCCCTCTCCAAAGTCATGCGCTGGATGCACAACATCAGCGGCAGCTGGGGTCTGGCAGTCATCCTTCTGACAATTTTCGTGCGTCTCTGCCTCTGGCCGATCCATGCCAAATCCACCATGACCATGAAGCGCATGGGTCTGCTGGGTCCGCTGATGAAAGAGCTGCAGGTGAAGTACAAGGACAATCCGCAGCAGCAGCAGATGGAGACGATGAAGCTCTACAAGGACTACGGTGTGAATCCGCTGGGCGGCTGTCTCCCGTTGTTTCTGCAGTTCCCCATTTTCATCGGTCTCTACAGCGTGCTGGAAGTGGCCGCAGAGCTTCGTGGCCAGTCCTTCTGGTGGGTGCGGGATCTGGCCGCCGCAGACACCCAGGGGCATTTCATGGGTTTCCCCATCAACCCCCTGCCGATCATCATGGGCCTGACCATGGTGGCGCAGATGAAGTTCACCCCGCAGCCTGCGACGGTGGACAAGACGCAGCAGCGCATCTTCATGCTCATGCCCCTGTTCTTCCTGTGGATCAGCTATGACTTCGCCGCCGCACTGGCCTTATACTGGTCCACGCAGAATATTTTCAGCATCTTCCAGACCCGCGTCATGAAGCTTTACATGCCTGAGCCCAAGCTGGAAAAGGTGTCGCAAAAACCAAAACCACCGCAGAGGCCGGATGCGGGAGGATCGACCCCAGAAAAGAAAAAAGGCCCGAAACCGCCACGTCTGGGAGGCTAGAGATCCAATGACTCCCCTCGAACACTCACGCCATATTCTTGACACGATGCTCGGCTATCTGGGCTTCGTGGTCCAGATCGAGGAGGACAACGGCCCGGACGGCCCCACGTTGCAGGTGCTCACGGATGATTCGGACGCCCTCATCGGCCGCCGGGGTGAGACGCTCGAAGACATCCAGTACCTGGTAAACCGCGTCCTTCAGCGTCATATCAAAGACGCCCCGCGCGTCCGCGTGGACGTGGAATTCTACCGCTCCATGCGTGAGGACAAGATGGTCGCCCGCGCCAAGGAGCTGGGCGACCGCGTGCGCGCCACCGGCCAGAACGCCGATCTGCCGCCGATGAACAGCTACTACCGCCGCCTCATTCACAACGTCTTCGTCAACGACCCCGAAGTCATGAGCGTGAGCCAGGATGGCAGTGCCCGCTTCAAGCGCATCGTGCTCCAACGCCGCTCCAGCTAGGCCATTTCTTCCCCGCACAGAGGAAAATCAGCTTCGTTCTTTACTCGCGGTGTGGTTTTGAGTTATTTCTCGTAACCCGCGCAAATTGCCGCGCGCCTGCAAATCCAGTCCTTCTCCTATCTACCCCTGCATTCCCATGAAATTGAGCCGCTACCAGTCTGTCGTCTTTGCCCTTGCCAGCAGCGCCGGATTTTTGCACGCCGACGTCGTGACCCTCAAAGACGGCAAAAAGCTGGAAGGCAATATTCTCTCCGAGACGCCCACCTCGATCCGGATGCGGTATCACCTGACTCCGAAGATCATGGATGAAAAAGACATCCCACGCACCGACATCGCGGAAGGGGGCATCCTCAAGCAAAAGCCTGAAGAAGTGGAAATTATCGAAATTCGGAAGGCCGTCCCCACCCCTGACCTCATGTCGGCGGAAAAGTACGAGCAGCTCATTCAGGACCGGCTGCGTCCCTTCGTCAACCGCTACCCCGGCACCAAGGAAGCCGCGGAAGTGGAAAAAATGATCTCTGAAGCTCAGCTGGAAAAAGAAAAGGTCGTCGCCGGCGGCGTGAAGCTCGAAGGCAAGTGGCTCACCCGTGAAGAGGCCAAGGCGGAAAGCCTCAACATCAAGGCATTCTCAATCCGTGCGGCGATGCTGGAGAAAATCCAGGCCAAGGACTTCACCGGCGCGCTCAAGGAATTCGACAAACTCAACGACCCCGCCAGCGGCAACACCGCCTCCGTCTATTATCCCAAGGCCGCTGCAGAGATCCTTGTCGTTCTGACATCGTACGACAAGCAGATCGCGCAGATGATTCAGGACCAGCCCGCCCTGCAGAGGATCCGTGAGGAGGGCATCAAAAAGCTCATCGAGCCCGACCTCACACGGATGAAGGACGCCATCAAGAAAGAGAAGGACGCCTGGGTCTCCACCTACGAACAGGAGCGCAAGACCAGCAAATGGTACACCCCTTACAAGTACGATCTGGAGAGCTTGAAGACCCTCGGCAAGTCCATCGCCGAAGCCAAGGATGCTCTGAGCAGTCTCGACCTTGCCGTCATCACCAAGACCAACGAAGCCATCGAACGCATGATTCGCGCGGATGCCAAGGCAGGCAAGGACAAGGCCGAACTCACCAAGATGGGTGAGGCCATCATGGAGGGCGAAGCCGCCGCAGGAAACGCCGATGCCAAAAGCAAGGAATTCTACCGTGGCGTCTTCACCAACTACCGCGCCCGCCATGCCTACTTTGCCCAGCAGCTGAACACCCCGCAGGGGCAGACCCAGCCGGCCGCCGCCGGTGCCGTTGGCGGCTCCTCAGCCATCGCTGGCACGGCCGAACCTGGCATGGATGACAAAGTGGCCGCAGCACTCGCCGCCGCCGCTGGTGGCACTCCCGCCCCTGCTGCTGCACCAGGTGCCGCTCCGGCGCCAGGAGCTATGCCTGCGGGGCAGCCCAATGGCTACCCAGCCCAGCCGGGTGCCGTTCCTCCTGTCGGCCAGCCTCAGCAGCCTGGATATCCGCAGCAGCCTCAACAACCAGGTTATCCGCAGCAACCCCAGCAGCCCGGCTATGGTCAGCCTCAGCAGCCCGGCTATGGTCAGCCTCAGCAGCCTGGCTATGGCCAGCCCCAGCAGCCAGGATATGCGCAGCAGCCTCAGCAGCCCGGCTACGCCCAGCCTCAGGCAGCGGCACCTGTGCCTGCCCCAGAAGAAGGTATGAGCATGATGAACATGATTCTCATCGGTATTGGAGTTGTCGCACTGGTGCTCCTTCTCACCCTCCTCGGCGGCAAAAAGAAAAAGTAACCGCAGGCCCTATGGGCTGGATTTCATGCCGCTCCGGATTCGCAGAATCCAGAGCGGCATTTTCTTTTTCCCGTGCTTCAAGGGGCCAGTTCCTAAATATAGCAAATCGCAAAACTCATTTCCGGATCGAGCAGATGGAGGCGGTCTGAGTGGCCGATGACATGAAGTGGTTGAGGGCATGGCAAAGACGGTCTTCGAGCTCCGCGCCGCTTCGTGCGATCCAGTCGGCAAAGAAGTCGGCCTTC
>CALRWM010000156.1:0-4142 GCA_943371875.1 Prosthecobacter debontii
TAGGCTCCAACCTGACCACAATGCGGTTCCTCTCCACCTGCACGGCCTGCCATTCACGCACTTCACGCTGGTGTCGAAGTCATGCTCTTGCAGCTGCGAGGACCGCCAAAGCGTGACAGGGAGAGCCCCTGTCCTCCCTGTTCCACGCCAGCGCAGGCTTCACTTATGGCAGACGGTCGAACAACTTGATGGATTCCGCCTGATCATCCATATCTCCAAGGTTGGAGGTGGTCGTGTTGGGGCCGATGACGATGGTGGTATCTTGGTAGTCCTTGTCTTTGCAGAGGACAAGCCAGCAGCCCGGTCCGGTTTGCACACTGCCTATTGTGTTGTCCCAGTCACGCCCCTTCAAGTGTTTGAGGGATGAGTAGGACGATGGGCCTTGAACTTGCACCACCTCGCCACGGAATCCCGGGTGTTCGTAGATGTTTGCGTAGCAGTTCGGATTGTAGTACGCCGGGGACGTATTTGGCAGACGTCCCGCACAGCTCGCCAGAGTCAGCAGTCCGATCACATTAACAAGAATAGTTTGATGCAGTTTCATGGTCTTGGGGGGGGGCCTTCACTGTCCTTATCGGCTGGCTGCATTCACGTGGATGGGGCAATTTCTCCCTGCGCCATTCCGCATCCAAGCATTGATGATTCATCCGTCCGCCCATGCGTTGATTTACGAAACAGTGGCATGCCCAATCAACGCACCATCGACCTGGCACGCCGCGACCAGCGGGAAGGCAAATCGGCTTCGACTCAGGCCGGCGAGTTCGTGCGTGAGGAGATTGAATTGATTCGCAAGGGCGCGCATGGCGTCCGCTCCACCAAACAAGCCATTGCCATCGGCCTGTCCAAGGCACGACGCGCAGGCGTCAAACTGCCACCTCCAAAAGCTGGCAAAGCATCCGGGAAGACCCGTGAAAAAGCCCGGCGTGATTTGGAAAAGGCCAGACAAGGCGGCGGCCAGCCCGTCTCCCGCAAACGCTCACGTGCGACGTTGGACGCCTTGAAACGCGAAAGCAGGACACCAGCCTCCAAGACCGCGCAGGCAAAGCAGTCCCGTGCCGTGGCACGCCAGCGCACACCCGCCGAACGCTCTGCCAGCGCCAAAAAAGCGGCACGCACTCGTGCCTCACGCAGCCACTGAGAAGCCCGGCTGTCGGATGCTCCCTGAATTTTTCCGCAACGACTCCACTGCCCCTTATGAATACCGAACCCACCCCCAAACCCGCCGAAATGTTTGTGCAACGTCTCGTGCATGATGCCGACACAATGGTCCGAAACGAACCCGAGAAAGCCATGGCCGCAGCCGTGGGCCTTGGACTCGTACTTCATGTGCTGCCCACACGCTTCCTCGTGGCCAGTGTGACCGCCGTCACGCTCACCCTGCTGCGTCCCGCTCTGCTGACTCTCGGCGTGGTCAAAGCTTTTGAACTTTGCTCCAACCCCACCAAACCCGAAACACTGCTGCCATGATCGATCCCTCTGTCATTCCACCCACCGACGAAGAAGTCCCTGTCACCCAGGCCGCCCCACCCAAGCCTCTCAGCCAGATCGAAAGTCTGATTCGTCGTCATCCCGTCGCTGCCGCCTTGACCACTCTCGGCTTCGGCTGCGCGGCCGGCATCATCGCACGGGATTTGATGGCGCCACACTCCACGCCGAAGGATCGCGCGCTGCAGTTGCTGGAGGATATCCAGAGCCGTCTCTCTGAATTCGCCGAACCCGCCTATGACCGTGCCAGCCATCTGGCAGATGATGGCGTCACAGCCGTGAAGCGCGGGCTGCATACCGTGGGCAGTTCCAAGCTGGCCAACCGGCTCAGTCATCTCTTTTCGTGAGAGGGCTGCGGCCTTGAAATTTTGCAGAACTGAACCCCGCGACCATGGCGTGCCTTTGTTTGCTAATGATGCAGCCGTCAAGAAGGTCAGAGACGATTCCGTTATACATTCCAACCTCTGAATGAATCATGAAAACACGCTCCATTATCTGCTTGTTGTTCGGCTTCACGCTGTTCCTGTCCTCCTGTGATTATCCGGTCTATCCTGTCGGCGGTGTCGGCGTGGGCGCAGGTTATTACAGCACACTTCCTCGTGGGTATAACTCGCCCTACTACCATCACAACAACCGCTACTACTATGGCGGACGTTATGAACCCGGCCGGTTCAATTACAATGGGCACCCTTACACAGGCCGCTACTATCATCGAGGCCAGTACATCTACGGCGGCCAGCATTACGGCCACCACCATCATTAATCGCTGCTTTGATACCGTCAGCGTGGGTGTTTCAAGTCATGGACTCTTCTGAACCTGCCTGAGCACCCAAACAATGCATACATCGGATGAAAAAACATTCCTGCATCACCGCACGCGCCTTGATTTCAGGAATGCTGCTGGCGGCTTTCATGATGGGCTGCTCAATGGAGGATCATCACGCCAGACAAGCGCGCCAGCATGCCTTCATCGAGTATCATCCGCTGCTGGATGATCGCGGCCGCCTGCGGCTGGTGGTTAAAGACAAACAGCCATTTTGGCACCCCTCGCAACCGCTTCGATGGCAAACATGAAGTGATCCCCGGTGGCGCCTCCAGCGGCTCGGCGGTCGCGGTCAAAACCGACATGGCGGACGTGGCCTTTGGCACCGACACCGCAGGCTCCATTCGTGTCCCGGCCGCATGCTGTGGCGTGTATGGCTTGAAAACGACCTTTGGTCTCGTGCCCATCCAGGGGGTAGTTCCCATTTCACCGAAGTATCTGGACACCGTCGGACCACTGGCAAGAAACATCCCCGATCTGGTACAGGGCATGGACCTGCTGCAACGTGGCTTCAAGGCCCGCTATGCCGCAGCACGTGCGGCTAGAGCCTGTTATTAACTTTTGCCGAATAGAGAGGAGAGCATGAGGGTTGCGAAGGCGAGCCAGTGCATGCCGGTGAGAGTCGAAGCCAGACGTTCGTAGTCCCGTGAGAGGCGTTTGAAGCGTGCCGCCCAGCCAAAACTGCGTTCCACCACCCAGCGCTTTGGCAGCAGCACAAAGCCCTTCTTGGCCTCCGAGAGTTTGACCACTTCCAGACGGATCCCATGTGCCTGCGCCTGCCGCGCAGGCTCTTCGCCAGTGTAGCCTTGGTCCACATAGGCCAGTTGCACATTCTCTCCGGTGGCCTGCTGGATGTGCTCAGCGAGTTCGCCGACCTGCGCACGCTCCAGCTCGTTTGCCGCCGTCATTTTCACCGCCAGCAGATGCCCGAGAGTATCCACCGCAATGTGCACCTTGCTGCCTTTGCGGCGCTTGCAGCCATCATAGCCGGCCCGGCCGCCGCTCTCCGGCGAGGACTGCAGTGTGCGTCCGTCCATGATGGCCGCCGTGGGCAGTGCCTTGCGTCCCTTGGCCAAACGTGAGAGTTCGCGCAGATCATGAGCCATGGCCTCAAAGCAGCACGCCTTCATCCAGCGTTGCGCCTGCTGATAAACGTTCTGCCAGGGCGGCAGATCATGGGGCATCATGGGGCATCATGAGCCATTGGCAGCCGCAGCGCACAATGTAACGCAGCTCGTTGAAAAGCTCCCGCAGCGGATAACCCCTCTGCGGCGCATCTTCTTTCATCAGCACCAGATAGGGACGGCAAAAGTCCCATTCTGCATCGCTGACATCACTGGTGTAGGCGGCTCTTGGCTTGTTGGTCGAGGGTTCCATCCCAAGCTTATTGCTTGGACCCTCACCGGTGTACAGCACTTTTTAAAGTTAATAACAGGCTTTAACAATGTAGAACTAGCGAGCATGGTGGTGGATGGATGCTGGTCATCCGTGGGTTCGACCAATCTGGACAACCGCTCGCTGCGTCTGAATGCCGAAGCCAATTTGAATGTGCATGATGCGAAGTTTGCCGGGGTCCACGATCGGGTGTTTGCCAAAGACAGAGCCGTTTCAAAAGAGATCACGCTGGAAGACTGGCAGCGGCGGCCCATGGGTGAAGAGATGCTGGGATGCATCGGCAACGTCCTGCGCACCCAGATGTAGCTCAGCTCAGTTCGAGATCAGCGATCACCGGCAGGTTATAGCAAATCGCAAAACTCATTTCCGGATCGAGCAGATGGAGGCGGTCTGAGTGGCCGATGACATGAAGTGGTTGAGGGCATGGCAAAGACGGTCT
>CALRWM010000157.1:0-3916 GCA_943371875.1 Prosthecobacter debontii
GCCATGCCGCCAAAGGGCGTCACCGGCTTGTCAGAGTATTCAATGGGCAGGTTCACCATGACGGTGAGTGTGCCACATGCGTCAATCCCCTGATGGTTCAACCTTTTGCGCCTTCCGCTCCGCCTCTATTGCATGCTCCGGGTTAAATCTCAAAGACAAGCCACGCGCCACACCTTGCACTCTGCGCCGCGCACGCTCCTATGTAAGCAGTGAATCCCACGCTCAATGACCCCGACTCTCCCTTTGATCTCGCCCTCCGCCCGGCGGATTTCTCCGAGTTCCACGGCCAGACCAAGGTCAAAGAACAGCTCCTCGTTATGGTCGAGGCCGCCAAGATGCGCGGTGAGTCTCTGGATCACGTGCTCCTCTGCGGCCCGCCTGGACTTGGCAAGACCACCCTCGCCAATCTCATCGCCAACGCCATCGGCACCAAGCTGCACACCACCAGCGGCCCGCAGATTGATCGCGCAGGCGACCTCGCCGGCATCCTCACCAATCTGCAGGAGCGCGATGTCCTCTTCATCGACGAAATCCACCGCCTGCACCCCAGCATCGAGGAATACCTCTATCCCGCCATCGAGGACTACCGCCTCGACATCATCATCGATCAAGGGCCCAAAGCGCGCACCATCCGCATCGATCTCCCGCCCTTCACGCTCGTCGGTGCCACCACCCGCGCCGGCATGCTCACCGCGCCGATGCGCTCTCGCTTCGGCATTCCGAACCGCCTCGACTACTACACCGCCGAGGAGATCCAGCACATCCTCATCCGCTCCGCACGTTTGATGAACGTCGCCATCGAGCCCGAAGGCGCGCACGAGATCGCCCGCCGCTCCCGGGGCACGCCACGTATCGCCAATCACCTCCTCCGCTGGGTGCGTGACTTCGCCCAGGTCAAAGCGCAAAACATCGTCACCGAAGACGTCGCCCGCCAGGCCCTCACCATGCGCGACATCGACGAATCCGGCCTCGACGAAATGGACACCCGCATCCTCGAAACCATCATCGGCAAGTTCGACGGCGGCCCAGTCGGCATGGGCAGCGTCGCCGTCGCCGTGGGTGAAGACACCAGCACCCTCGAAGACGTCCACGAGCCCTACCTCGTCATGCAAGGCTACCTCAAACGCACCCCTCGTGGCCGCGTCGCCATGCCCGCCGCCTACCGCAAACTCGGCCTCATGCCACCAGTCACCGGGCAGACAGACCTGTTTTAAAAGTACTCGTGAGCTTTAGCTCGCTCTGGATGCCTTCGATCCCTCCCTGAACGAGCTAAGAATCTCGACTTCTTTCTTACTTCGCCAGCTTCAGCAGCACTATACCCGCCTCATCGCGCACCCAGCGGCCATGCACCTGATTCCAGACATGAATCTCTTTGCGGGCCGTTTGCTTCAGCACCTCAGCCATGCCCGCAGCATCAGCAGCCGCAGTCTTCTGCTCCGGATTTTCAAATTGAGCCACCAACCATGACCTCGTTTCCGGAGAGACGGATCGTGTGTTCACCTCGACCAGAATGCGATCTCCCATCCGCTGCATCGAGGCAATCTCAGTGAGTTCTTCAGCAGAGCTTTGGAATAGACCCGTATCATGCACCATCTGCGGATCGATGAACGTCGAAGCCTCACGAATTCTCTGAACAGCCTCTGCCACTGCTTGCAGACGCGGAGAGAGCCTGTCCGTCGAGTTAGCCTTGAGCCTGAGATTCACCAGCACGCGCTCCTTAGGAGTGCACAAGCAAGCGGCGAAATTCACATCATGGTAGAATCGCGTGATTTCCGCCGGAGCGCCAGCCAACGGTGCCGTCGCGGGCTGCGCGGGATCAGCGCCTGAAATCAAAGATCCAGCGCTCAGGAACAAGAGAAGGAAACCAGTCTTCATATGGAAATTAATTAATATTATGGAAATATAACTAAAAAAGGAAGCTTAGTCAATCATCGAGTCTCCAATCAGCCTCATCCCCACCTTGCACCCCAGTCGATCAGCATTCAGCATTCCTCCCCATGTGGCGCGAACTCACCACCCTCTGGCAGAGCATCTGCGACCCCGAGTACCTCCATCTCCTGCTGGAGCCCCTGCCCCTGTACGGACTTGGCATCGGCCTGACGTTTCTGATCGTCTCCTTCATGTTCGGCGAGGCCAAGTGCCGCATGCTCGCGCTGGCCATCATCGGCGTCTCCTGCGCCAGCGTCTGGCCATACATTAATCAGCGCGACAAAGCGACGCCCCGCATCCTCGCCACACGCTCACCCGATTTCGCCCCCCTGATTCAGGAGCAGACTCAACGACGCAAAGACTGGGCTTGGCCCTACTATGCGATGTCCTTGTGCAGCTTCGCCGCCCTCGCCGCATCGCGTTCACCCAAAAGCCGTCTACTGGTGTTTTCCGTCGTCATCTTCGGTGCGCTCCTCTTCTGGTTCAGCATCTGGATGCACAAGAAGGAGTGCGAAGTCTATCACCGCAACATCGTGCGATTCGTACCGGTGCGATGACGGCCTGCATCCCCCCCTCACTCCTCAATATACGAATCACCCTCCGTGGGCACCACGAGCTGATTTTTGACAAGGTCAAAGTACTCCCCCTTGCCAGACGAGTGAATATACAGCCGCTGCTTCCGGAGCTTCAAGTTTTCGAGCACCACAGCCACCTGCTTGAAGTCCACGCGGTCCTGAAAATCGGAGAACCAGTACAGCCCATCCGCATTGCGCACCTCATCACTCAGCAGCGCCAGCCACGTATATCCCACCCCCACATTGTGGATGAAATAAGTCTGCGGACGGCGAGACAGCTTGAGAAACAGATCCTTGCTTGGGATCGGGTCTTTGGTTTTGATCTTGTACTGCGCCGTCTCCATGAAAGTGGCCCCGCCAAGACGCCAGAATTTTTCAAACTCGACGGCTGAGGTGCGAAATATTTTCGTACCCACCAATGGCTTCGCAGGCGGCTCCAAACCGCAGCCAAAATACAGCACCACCACGCTGCCTTTCGCCACCTTGTCCACCTCGTTGACCACACGCTCCAGGTGCGGCATCATCGAAGAAGAAACGTCGAGCACCACCGCCAGCTTTTTGGCTTTGATGGTCAGGCCAAACAAGGGGCCAAACACCATGCCGTTCTTGACCCCCAGCCCCACCCCGGTGCCAACACCTCCCGCCGCACCCGCCAGGCCAAATCCTCCGCTGACCGCCCCACCGCCCATGGGTTTGGACGTCGGCGAAAAATCGAGCATGTCCGGAAGCTCCGACAGCACCAGCACATCCTTGATGCTATTGGCCACCGCCAGTTTGCGATTAGGCATCGCCTTTTTGAGCCACGGATTTTTCTTCTGCTGAATCTTGTGCTGCAGCGCCTCGTCCGCCTGTGCCCCCTGAGGCGAGCCTCCACCAGGAATGAAGTCCAACTGCCTGTCGGTGACATGATGCACCACGATCAGTGCTCCCACGCTCAGGATCAGCACATGAACGACAATGCTCAAAGCCAGCGAGCGTCCGCCCCATTTGTCCCAGCGCAGCCGCCAGCTGTCTGCCGGTGGCGCAGCAGCGTCACGCATGACACTGCGCTGAATTTTCGGCAGCTCCTTCAAAGGAGGGAGCGTAGGAGCCACTCTCTTGGTTGCCGGACTCCTCCCAGACTCTTCATCATCCACCCTTGGGCGATGTTTGAAATCATCAGGAGTTGGGGGCATGACAGTGAATCAGTAAACCCCTCCAAGCTTCCCGAGTTTTCAGCCAACTGCGAGACCGCAATGCAAAATCTGCCTTGTAGGCGAACCGCCTAACACGCCGGATTCAGGACTCCTTTCGCAGCTTGCTGTGCTTGATGCCATAGAAGAAGTAGATCACAAGACCGATGGCCATCCACACAAAGAGCCGGATCCAGGTGTCGGCAGGCAGAGAGCACGCCTGCAGCACGCATATCCCAG
>CALRWM010000158.1:0-3258 GCA_943371875.1 Prosthecobacter debontii
TCCGCCCGTGGCTCGGTGTCGATGGCATGCATGAAGGAAAGAATCACCCCTCCCCATCTGATGCCTGATCAAAACATACCCGATCCGCCCAAAGTCCCGGCGCCATCCTTGAAATCACTGACAGATGAGGCCGCCGGGGCCCTGCATCCGGACGACAGCGTGCTGACGGCTGGCGTCCGCATGCGTGATCATGACACCAGCAAGTGGCCGGTTTCGCAGGACCGCAAGCTGGTGGGCATGATCAACCAAAAAAATCCCGACTGGGAAATGGGAGGGCGCGGGCACGATCCGAAAAGCTGGAAGGTGGGCCAGATCATGAGCGACGAGGTGGTCTTCTGCTATGAGGACGAAGAATGTGCGAGCGCCCAACGACTGATGGAAGAGCATGGCCTCAGTTATCTGGCAATGGTGGACCGGGAGATGCGCATCGTAGGCATCTTTAGCCATGAAGAAATTCAAGCCTTGGCTCAGTCCAAATCCTCGGAGATTACACCCGGCAAAGCCCAAGCATGAGTGCAGACACCCTGTTGCCGAACCGCATCAGAGCTTCATCTCCCGGACTCGGGCAGGGAAGCCAGGTCGAAATCGAGCAGCGTGCTGCGGGCCTTGCGGTGAGTGACGCATGCGGGAGCAGCACTCCTCTCAATGACGGTCACTGACAAGCTGATGCTTCAAACGGGGCATTTGGAAGTTACTTATAACATCCAGTTTTCGCGGGAGGATTCGCCTGCTGCATCAAAAGGGGGCTGACCAGGCAATGCCGAAGGCCGCCCCGGATTCGATGATCTTGGCACCCGAACAACACTCCCATTCAGCCCCATGATCCACTTCACCTGCACCTGCGGCAACACGCTGCATTTTGAGAACACCCTCTGCTTGAAGTGCGGCAGCATGGTGGGGTATGAGCTGGTGGACAATGCCATGAAGACTGTGACGAAAAACTATGCACAGTGTCGCAACGGAGTCGATTTTGGCGTGTGCAACTGGCTGGTCCCCGTGGCGGGGCCTGAATACTGCAGGGCCTGCTCATTGAACCACATGGTGCCGGATCTGAGCGTGCCGGGAAACCAGGACGCGTGGCACAAGATGGAGACGGCGAAACGACGGGCGATTTTTACTCTCGCGCGCCTGGGCATCACGCCTGCAGACCGGAAGAGACAACCTGACGGCCTGGCTTTTGATTTTCTCACCCCCCCCCATTCCTGCGCTGTGTGTGATGACCGGACACAAGACCGGAATTATCACTCTCAATCTTAATGAGGCGGATGATCTCTACCGCGAGCGTCAGCGGCACCACCTGGGGGAGCCCTACCGCACCCTCGTGGGACACTTCAGGCATGAACTTGGGCACTATTTCTGGGACCGTTTTTTATCAAAGAGTGCTGCTGACGACGAGTCAGAGCGTGCCTATACCTTTCACACCATTGCTGCCGGAGCAGGTGGTGGCTGACACTCCGCACGCGGATGTCAGCTTTCTGAGCACGCTCAATGACTGGGCCAAACTTTCGCCAGCACTGAATGAAATGGCCGCCAGCCTTGGACATGCCACGATGTATCCCTTTATCCAGGGGCTGCCCCCCGCTTCGACGATGAACACTCGTATGAAAGGTGCTGCTGCGGCGTGAGCCTCAGCATGCATCACTGCCCGGCTGTAGCAAGCTTTCCACTCATGGCACACGGCTGACAGTGGTCATTTGGGAGCACCCTGATGTTTTGCTCAGGGATCAGGCATCACCTGACAAGATGGGCGGGGTGGGCTCGGGTTGTGAGGGGGGATGAACTTTCGTATCTCATCTCACCATGAAAACATTCACCACCACATCCTTCACCGAGTCGCCCTGCCACAACGAACTCGACACCCAGCAGCCACCGGACGAAGAACTCATGGCTGCCATCCAGCAGCGCGATGCCGGCGCGCTGGAAATTCTCATGCAGCGCTACCGCCGTCTGCTCAAGAGCGCCATCATGCGCACCGTCAATGACGATGCCGCTGCAGAAGACGTCCTGCAGGAGTGCTTCTTCGAACTGTGGCGCCAGGTGGATCATTACTCGGCAGCCAAAGGGCGCCCGCTGGCCTGGCTGATGACTCTGGGCAAACGTCGCGCCATCGACCACCTGCGCCGCTCCATGGCCTACTGCCGCGCCAAGGACCGCATGGAGGCATCCATCCAGAAGACAGAGACCTTCACGCAGGACTCTGCCGCGGATTGCGAGCAGGCGGACATGGGGCGCGTGCTCAATGAGCATCTGTCCCTGCTGCCACAAGCGCAGAAGCAGGTGATTGAGCTGGCCTTCCTGCAGGGCATGAGCCAGCGCGAAGTGGCGGAGGCTACGCACACACCGCTGGGCACCGTGAAAACCCGCATGGAACTCGGTTTGAAAAAGCTGCGCCAGACCTTCCGCACTCGCAGTTCCATCCATACCCTCCAGGCGGCTTAAAATGGAGACCTTCTCCAAGGGCGTGCGTCTGCAAAGACGGCACGCCTTTTTTGTCGCATCCGTCCGCTGTCATTGCCGCGATCTTCTGGCATGACCCAGAGGCTGCGAGTAATGACCTGCAATGCGCATAGCTGCGTGGGAACGGATGGCGCGCTCAGCCATGCGCGGATCGCGGAAGTCATCGCCGTGCATGATCCCGACATTGTCGCCATTCAGGAGCTGGATCTCTCACGCATGCCTAGCGGCCGCCTGGATCAGGCGGCGCTCATTGCGGAGGAGTTGATAATGAGGTTTCATTTTCATCCGGCTCTGCGCGTGAAGGAGGAGATGTACGGGGATGCCTTCCTGAGCAAATGGCCGCTGAAGCTCCGCCACGCCGGTGAACTGCCCGCCGTGAAAGCCATGCTCGCCTTTGAGCCGCGTGGCGCACTGTGGGTCACCGCAAGCTGTGGGGACCTGGAGGTACAGATCCTCAATACCCATCTGGGGCTCAGAAGCCGCGACCGTGCCGCGCAGATGAAGGCTCTCCTCGGGCCTGAGTGGCTCGGGCACCCGGAGTGCCGGCAGCGGGTGATCTTTTGCGGAGACTTAAACACGCCCCCCATTTCTGCCGTTTATCATCGCTTCGCCGCATTGCTGCGGGATGCCGCGCTGCAGGTCAAGACAACGCGCCGCGCCTCCTTTCCATCACGCTTCCCATTCATGCGTCATTCACCAGCCCAGACGTCCGCGTGCTTGCTGTGAATGTCCCCCGCACGGCGCTGCCACGGCTGGCGTCCGATATAGCGATTTCCAAAACTGATTTCCGGATAACGGAGC
>CALRWM010000159.1:0-3079 GCA_943371875.1 Prosthecobacter debontii
CCTCACAGTCCACCACCATCTTTCAGGTCATCGGCGGCTTATACATCCTTTTCGGCAGCTTCACCCTCGTCAGCATGGTCCAAAACTCCAGCATCTGCTTTGCCCCGCTCGAAGGCCAGACCGGGTTCATGGCGGACATGATGCGCGGAAATCCCACCTACGCCTCCACCATGCGTGCGCTCTTTTTCCCGGGCCTCCTTTTCGCCCTGGTGCAGTTCGGCTCCGGTGTCGGCCTCCTCCGCCTCAGCCCGCTTGCCCGCAAAGCCGCCCTCGCCTGCGCCCTCTATGGCATCGTGGCCGCCCTCTTCACCGCCTGGCTCACCGTCACCTACACCCTGCCCTTCACCCTTGCCCACACCCTGCAGCAGGTAAAAAATCCCTCCATGCTCGTGACCACGCGAAACGTCACCCTCGCTTCCGGCTACATCGGCATCGCGCTCGGTTTGCTTTATCCCTTGCTCGCTTTCATCCTGCTCAAACGAAACAAGATCCCCCGCTACGTCATCGCCTAGTCATGCTGACCTCCCTTTCACAGCTCCCTCAACGCAAAGCCACCGGCCCCAAACTCGCCGTCTTAACCGCCTACGACTACCCCACCGCCCGCATGCTCGATGACGCCGGTGTGGACCTCCTCCTCGTTGGCGACTCCCTCGGCATGGTCGTCCTCGGCATGCCAGACACCACCGGCGTCACCATGGAAATGATGGTGCACCACACCACCGCCGTCTGCCGTGGCGTCACCCGCGCCCCTGTCATTGCAGACCTCCCCTTCGCCAGCTACCTCACCCCCGAGATGGCCGTGGCCAATGCCCGCCGTCTCATGGCCTGCGGTGCCACCTCCGTAAAGCTCGAAGGCGGCGTCAGCATGCTCCCGCAGATCCGCGCCATCATCGCCGCAGGCATTCCCTTCGTCGGCCACATCGGCATGCTCCCGCAGAGCGTCAAAAAAGAAGGCGGCTACAAAAAGAAAGGTAAGACCGCCGAATCCATCGACCAACTCCTCGCCGACGCCCAAGCCATCGATCAAGCCGGAGCCATCGCCATCGTCCTGGAAAGCATCGTCCCCGCCGTCGCCACGCAGATCACCGGCCTCGTCAAATCCAGCACCATCGGCATCGGAGCCGGCACCGACACCGACGGCCAGGTCCTCGTCACCCCCGACCTCCTCGGCAGCTTCCCCTGGTTCCGCCCCCCCTTCGCCAAAGCCCGCGCCGATGTCGCAGGCGAAACCCTGCGCGCCGTCCGCGAATACATGGCCGAAGTGCAATCCTGAGCCCTCCTGCCTATCACGGATAAATTCCACTCAGACTATCCGCTCCGCAATCAAGTCGCCTTGAGTTCAGTTGCCCGGCGAAAATCGCCCTCCTCTTCGCACCACGCCATCGCAAACCCAGCTTACGTATTGTAGTTCCGCCTTCAGGCGGTTCTGGACGAACGGCCATAGCGTCACGCTTCACCCAAATAACTTTCCGCTGTGACTCTCCGTTCCACCATCATGCCACCTTGAGTTCAGTTGCTCTGCTGTTCCAGCAATCCCACACCGCGCAGCACAATTCCCGCTGGCCTTTTCCCGCCCTCTCTGAGAAACTGCCCCCATGAATTCGCTCCTCGCTCCCTTCGACAGGAAGTTCCTCAGCCGCCGCGAGATCCTCCGCACCCTCGGAGCCACCGCCGCCTTCACCGCCTTCCCATCCCTCCGGGCCGCGACCACACCAGCAGCAGGCAAAGACTCCCTCCCCACCCAGTTCGACAAAAGCCTCACCGAAGAGCAGCATTCAAAAATCGTCCTCCCGCTCGATCACCCCCAGCGCGGCTACGTCAGCAACTGGTGGTACATCTGTCCCGAGCAGCGCCTCCACACCTTCTACACCAAAGATCAGCAGGACCTCGTCCGGCAGATCTTCGACTCCCTCCATCATCCCGACCACCGCGAAAAAATGAATTGGCAGGTACAAAAGGACCTGATGGGCAAAATCAAAAACACCCCTTCCGTCGGCTTCTTCGGCACCCCGGCCGATCCCGACTTCGAGTTCATCTACACCGGCCATCACGTCACCCGCCGCTGCCATGCCCACACCGATCAGGGCCTCGGCTTTGGCGGCCGCCCCATCTTCTACGGCAACTTCGCCAAAGCCTTCAACGAGACCAAAGACCACGAAGGAAACCCCTTCTGGTATCAGGGCCTCGTCTTCAATGAATTCGTCCAGGCGCTCGATGGCAAGCAGCAGGAAAAAATCCTCGTCGGCCGCGAACCACGCCCCGAAAGCCCCGCCAAAGTCATCGAAAAACGCAAGACCGACCTCCCCGGCCTCAGCTCAGCCGATCTCAGCCAAGACCAGCAGGCCAAGCTCCTCGAAACCATGCGTCGCATGCTCGTCTGCTTCCGCCCCGACGACGTCGCCGCCACCATGAAAACCATCGAGGACAAAAACCTCGTCCAGCGCCTCTTCATCTCCTGCTACGGCGGCAAATACGACATCGGCGCCGACAAAGTCTGGGACACCTGGCAGATCGAAAGCCCCGACTTCGTCTGGTACTTCCGCGGCCACCCCCACATCCACGGCTACTTCCATCTGACCGTTTAACGGCCAGTCAAAGTCTTTTACCCGCCATCGCCTACAATACCAGCCGCGCCTTGATCCTGCGTGCTGCCGTCAATCAGCACAGTTCGGCGCATCAGCTTCAAAGGCGCGGTGGATCTGCTGCGACAGTGGCACCCACAGGCCGCGGCCTGTCATGACCGACCGCGCAAGCTGGCCTGCTGGAGCAGTGGGCTGCTGGAAGCTATCGCCAGTATGCGCAACACACTGCGTTCAGAACGCAGGAAGCCCAGGGCTCAGAAGAGACGACCCAAAACCTATCAACTGCTCACCTCACCGCGCCACACTTTCAAAGAAATTTCCACCGTGTCCGCCATCGCGTTGCCGCTTAACCCGGATCATGCAGTAGAGTAGGTCAGAGGAGCGACGAGGGAGTCGATTTTGTGGAAGATGGCGTCCATCCAGGGGCGTTTTTTGCGCGGCAGTGAGAGATTGAGCACCGCTTTGCGTGCGTGCTGGCTGATCCAACCGCCTATTGC